>NZ_NISX01000020.1 GCF_002591895.1 Lacimicrobium alkaliphilum | reverse complement strand
ATCAAAGTGGAATCCCGCCCTGGTCACTTATTGGGCATTTAGATGAAATCCTAAAGAGCTTATCCATAAATATCCCGGTAATTTTAAATAAAAAGTGGGCGTATCAAAATTAGCCCCAAAAACCCAAGCTTCATTGATAAAGTAAACTAACAGACTTGCCAGAAAATGTCCGTTTTTCGCTCAATGCTGTCTTACGAAGCTTATCCTGACGCTGCTCGGTGCCAATTTAAGACCGTCGAATCAATTCGTCTGAGCGGCAAGTATGGGTCTAATATGAAATACCGCACACTGAAAACCTATGAGAAATGACTCAGCCGTCCCTTGCTGTTTTCCCTATTTCCAGTAATTTCTCGTGAATTTCCCTAGCGACGTCTTCAGTAAAGAGGTACTCATTTACCATGAACTCATAGATAGAAGGCACGTACGAATCCTGATAAAAATAACTTTGCGGTGTAGCACCACGCTTGATTAGCTTCTCAGCATTTTTGAATTTTTCATTCCACACAGCAAACATCAGTGCAGTATATCCTGCCTTGTTTACGTGTTCGAGTTGAATGTTTTCGAAACCCAATAAGTAATCTAGAGTAGAGTCATGGTACGCTGCCATTTGAATTAGGTTGGTTCCCGCACTATTTTTCTGTGTCAGTACTTCAGGGTTTTGTCCGCATATCTTCTTTAAGATGTCTAAGCGCTCAAAGTCAATCGCGAAGAGAGCTTTCTCAATATCTGATACATTCATCTCTAGGATGTTAGGAGTGAAATCGATAACTTCTTTAGGCTTATAATCCTTAATGAATTCTAGCTTATTATCGACAACCCTATGAGGAGGGACGGTCAGCCGTAAGTGCTCGTAACCAGAATGATTTTTTACTTTGCCTGTAAAATCAAATTCTACGTTGTTGCAAGGGTCAATAAATCCCCTGTCTGCCTTGAAGACCGCACATCCCAATATTGGGCTAACTTGGCTATATATGCCGAACTCAGGTAGTTCGCTCATATAAACGTTTTGAGCCGCTATGTAATTTTCAGTGAATTCCATTATGGCACTCGCGAATTCATGCCCATGTGTACGAGCAATGGACTGATAGGAAAGGAAACGCTGTGCTTCTGAAGGAGTAGCTTCGAATGAGCGCTCAATAAATTTCAGTTGTTCTTGCGTGCGTCTATGGATGATTACAGGGAAATCATTCCATAATGTACGTTGTACAGAATCTAGGGGCGGGTCGATTAAGTTCACCTCATCAGGGGCGAGAAATTTTGCTTGTAGCTTCAAGGACATTAGAGCACAGGCCGCTATGAAGCAAATGACAAGCGGAGCCTTTCTATCGAAAAATTTAATGACCTTTAGTCTCCTGGACATTTTCCCTAAAGCTCTCGTAGTCGTGGAATCAAGAGGGGCAGACACGTTGATCCCAAAAAGTTCCACCCACTTACACTGTTCTTTACCTAACCTATCAAACTTCCCTGCTAATGTCTGCAATTCGGTCTGCCGTGGCTTTCCGCTGGGCTGCTCGGGAGTAAAAAGGGTCGTATCCAAGCTCTTTCAGCTCAGCTGCTGACTCTCGCCATAATGCCCGGCATGAATCGCTTCAATATCTATGGCATCAAAGCGGTATTCGGTATGGCAGTACTGGCAGTTGAGGCTGACAAAGCCTTCTTCAGCCACAATCTCCAGCAGGTTCTGTTTATCTACCGAGGCCAGGGCAGTGGCACTGCGTTGTTTTGAACAGCTGCACTTAAAGATCACCGGCTGTGGCGGATACAGCTCTACTTTTTGCTCGTGATAAAGGCGGTGCAGGATCTGCTCCGCAGGCAGGGTATACAGCTCATCGGCGGTGATGGTATCGGTCAGGTGCACCAGATGGTTAAAACTTTCCTGTTTGGGATCATTACCCGGTAAGACCTGTAGCAGCATGCCAGCCGCCTGTTGCTTGTTCGCATCGGCTTTGAGTATCACGCGGGTCAGTAATTGTTCTGACTGTTCAAAATAACGCTCCAGACATTCCGCCAGGCTGGGCTTGTCCAGCGCCACCAGCCCCTGATAACGTTCCCCTTCACTGGGCGTGATGGTGATGGCCAGTACACCTTTTGTTAACATGGCACTGAACTCATCGGGCACGTCGCCATCCCAGCGTGCTACCCCTCTGAGTTCCTGTTTATGGGTGCCGTTGATCACCGCATATTTCACCGGCCCGTCACTTTGTACCTGTACCGCAATATCCCCTTCAAACTTAAGGGTTGCAGTCAACAGTGACGTCGCCGCCATCAGCTCACCCAGCAAACGCTGCACCGGTTCTGGATAATTCTGACTTTCCAGCACCTGGGCATAGCTTTGCTGTAACTGCACCAGTTCACCACGCACGTTGTCGTTGCTGAACAGGTAACGGAATAGCTGATCACTGGCCTGATTCATGGTTTTGCTCTCTGTCTTATTATTGATGTTTTAATCTTATAATATCCCGGCGCTGTTTTTTATCCGGTTTATGGTCTGGTTTGGGGTTTAACAGCGCGCCGGCTTTGCGGGCTTCGGCATTGGCCTGGCGTCTGGCAATACTTTGTGCCGTTTCAGTGTAAAGTTGCTGTGCCAGAGCGGCGCTGCGGCGTTTGTCTGATAAATTCTCGACCACCACCTCACGAACATCATAGCCCTGTGGCACGCGGATAACAGCACCCAATTCAACCACTTTGCTGGGCTTGCAGCGCTGGTTGTTATATTGCACTTTACCGCTTTGCACCAGCTCTCTGGCCAGTGCCCGGGTTTTACAAAAACGGGCCGCCCACAGCCATTTATCCAGCCTGACTGCGGTCATTTGTGATTTTGTGTTCGATTCAGCCATGATCCGCTCTCCTTAACTGTAATTTTTTAGTAACCTGGAGGGATTAGAGTTGTGACCCTTTCGGCGACTGGCTATGATGGGCGGGATAGTTTAGCACAGTGATCAGCTATCGCTGTCAAGTATGCCCCGCACACATGGACGCGCAACTGATCGTAACCCTGGTAGTAATGTGATCGCCATTAACCATAATAATATTCAACAAATCGGACCCTGGCTGATAAGACACCAGGATACCGCCATTAAAATTGTGGTGGTATTGCTGAGCCTTTACCTTCTCGCGTTTGCCGCAGAACTGACCTGGAAACTGATCCCCGAACCTGACGCCACCAGCCAGCAGGTAGAAATGGTCAGCCGTACTCAGGCCGTTAATGCTGACAACAGCCTGGATATTGATAAGATTCAGCAGCTCCATCTGTTTGGCAAACCTCAGGCTGAGAGGCCCGTGCAGCGGGTGGTGGAAAATGCACCCCAGACAAACCTGAATCTGACACTAACAGGTCTGGTGGCCAGTGATATTCCCCGCCAGGGCGCGGCGATCATTGAGAACCGTAATCAACAGAATACCTACGGCGTCGGCGAAAAAGTGGACGGCACCAATGTTGTGGTTAAAGAGGTATTGATCGACCGTATTATTATCCAGAATGGCAGTCGTATGGAGACTCTGATGCTGGACGGCGTGGATTTTAAAAAAGGCCGGGCGGTCCTGACGCCAAGCAACCCGCAGCCTCAGCCACAACGCACATCACCCAGACAATTGTCTGAACAGGCAGTCAGTGCCACTCAGGAGCTGATGTCACAGCCAGCAAACTTTACCGATTATATTGCGATTTCTCAGCATATGGCGGAGGGAGAACTGAAAGGCTATCGGGTAAGCCCCGGTAAAAAACCGGCGTTATTTAATGCGGTTGGCCTGCAGGCAAATGATATTGTCACAGAAATAAACGGGCTGGATTTAACTGATATTCAGCAATCCATGGAAGCCATGTCCATGCTACGTGAAACGGATTCTCTGCAACTGACCGTTGACAGAGATGGGGAATTACTCACTCTGTATCTGGACCTTCCTGCGGATGATCTTCAATGATAAGGATTAGAACTATGCGCTGTGGTGTATTTAAGCGTTTTTCAATGGCTCTGATGGCGGGCTTTTTTGCCGTAGCGACCAGCCTCTCTGCGGCTGAGTACTCACCCAATTTCAAAGGCACGGATATTGACGAATTTATCAATATTGTGGGTAAGAATCTCCAGCGCACCATCATCGTTGACCCCAATGTGCGCGGCAAAATTACCGTGCGCAGCTACGATCTGCTCAGTGAAGAACAGTACTATCAGTTTTTCCTGAATGTGCTGCAGGTATATGGGTTTGCGGTGGTGGAAATGCCCAGCGGTATCCTGAAAGTGGTGCGCGACAAAGACGCAAAAACCTCTAATATCCCGGTCATCGAAGGTACCCCCTTTGACGGTGACGAAATGATCACCCGCGTGGTACCGGTCTACAATGTTTCCGTGCGCGAACTGGCACCTTTGCTTCGTCAGCTTAACGACCAGGCCGGTGGCGGCAATGTGGTCAGCTATGATCCTTCCAATGTGATGATGCTTACAGGCCGCGCTGCGGTGGTAAACCGCCTGGTGGAAATTATCGAACGGGTCGACAAAGCCGGCGATCAGGAAGTGGAGATTATCAAGCTCAAATATGCCTCGTCCTCTGAAATGGTGCGTATCGTAGAAAGCATCAATAAGTCACAGGGTGGTAAACCCACACCTGATTTACTGCAGCCCAGAGTAGTGGCAGATGACCGCACAAATAGTGTGATTGTCTCCGGCGACATTAAAGCCCGCAAACGCCTGATCAACCTTATTGAACGTCTGGATCGGGAGCTGGAAACCAGCGGCAATACTCGTGTGCATTATCTTAAATATGCCAAGGCGGAAGACCTGGTTAAAGTATTACAAGGCGTAAGTGCTGGTATCCAGGCCGAAGAAGGTTCAGCCGCCCCCAACCAGCGCCGTAGCAACAATACCCGTGATGTCAGTATCGATGCCCACAAAGACTCCAACGCGCTGGTCATCACCGCTGAGCCGGATATGATGCGTTCACTCGGTGAAGTGATTCGCCAGTTAGATATTCGCCGCGCGCAGGTGCAGGTGGAGGCCATCATTGTTGAGGTGTTTGAAGGTGACGGTACCCAGCTTGGTGTGCAGTGGGCCAGTGAAAATGGTGGCGGTCAGCAGTTTAATAACGGCACTGTACCCATTGGCGCTCTGGGTGTGGCCCTGCGTCAGGCCGAAGATAAAGAAGTGAATAAAACCATTTACAGTTCCAGTGGCGAACCAATTCGCACTACAGAAACGATTGAGGGGGATCTTAATGCCCTGGCCAACCTGCTCGGCGGCCTTAACGGTGCCATGTACGGTGTGGTTAAAGACGGCTGGGGGGCGGTCGTTCAGGCGGTCAGTACCGACACAAATTCTAATGTACTGGCCACCCCCCATCTGACCACCATGGATAACGAAGAGGCGTTTTTTATTGTTGGCCAGGAAGTGCCTATTATTACCGGTTCCTCCACAGGCTCAAATAATGAGAACCCCTTCCAGACAGTGGACCGCCAGGAAGTAGGTATCAAGCTTAAAGTCACCCCACAGATTAATGAAGGTAACGCCGTGCAGTTGCTGATAGAACAGGAAGTGTCCAGTGTCAGCGGCACAACCGGCGTGGATATTTCTATTAACAAACGGGAAATCAAAACCACAGTCATAGTGGATGACGGTGGCACAGTGGTGCTCGGTGGTCTGATAGACGAGGATATTCAGGAAAGCGTGTCTAAAGTGCCGCTGTTAGGTGATATTCCATTGCTGGGTCACTTATTCAAGTCGACTTCTTCCAGTAAGCGCAAGCGCAACCTGATGGTTTTTATCCGCCCCACAATTATTCGTGAGGGCGTGACCATGAATCAGATCAGTCACCAGAAATATAACTTTATGCGTGCCGAACAGCTTAAGCGCCAGGCCGATGGTGTGCCACTGATGCCTTTTGCAGAAACGCCAGTGTTACCGGAGTGGGATGATTCTCTGAGTCTGCCGCCCAGCTTCGATGAAACCATGAAAGAGAAAAAGGATAACAAAGAGCAGGGGCAAGAGGACTGATGTCAGATCAACACGTTTCACCAGAACAGATGGCTGCAGAGCCTGAAGCGACAGTGAGTGATCACAAACAGTTGTCTTTCGGGTTTGCCAAACGGCATAAAGTGCTGCTGGATACGCAGCCTGAACCGCCCGTGCTTTACCACACGGTGGAAACCTCATTTGAAATTTTCGCCGAGGTACGACGCTTTCTGGGAAGCAAATTTGAACTGCGGGAAATCCCCACGGAAAAATTTGAAGGCCTGCTGACTCAGGCGTTCCAGCGCGATTCTTCTGAAGCCAAACAGTTAATGGAAGATATCGGTAATGAAGGGGATCTTTTTGCTCTGGCCGAAGAGTTACCGGAAACCGAAGACTTGCTGGAAAGTGAAGGTGATGCCCCCATCATCAAGCTGATCAACGCCATGCTTGGCGAAGCCATTAAGGAAGGGGCCTCGGATATTCATATCGAAACCTTCGAGAAACGCCTGATTGTGCGGTTCAGGGTGGATGGGGTACTCAGAGAAATTCTGCGCCCGAACCGCAAAATGGCCTCGATGCTGGTTTCCCGCATCAAAGTTATGGCACGGCTGGATATTGCCGAAAAGCGTGTCCCCCAGGATGGCCGTATTACTCTGCGTATTGCCGGGCGCGCGGTAGACGTGCGTGTCAGTACTATGCCATCCAGTCATGGCGAGCGGGTGGTACTGCGTTTGCTGGATAAAAATACTGCCCACCTGAATCTGGCTGATTTAGGTATGACGGCGGATATTGGCGAGCACTTCTCAGCTCTTATCCGTAAGCCTCACGGTATTATTCTGGTTACCGGCCCAACGGGCTCGGGTAAAAGTACCACCTTGTACGCGGGCCTGACCGAAATAAACACCAAGGACAGAAATATTCTTACGGTGGAAGATCCTATCGAGTTTGACCTTGAAGGTATCGGCCAGACGCAGGTCAATACCCGCGTAGACATGACTTTCGCCCGGGGGCTTCGGGCCATACTCAGGCAGGATCCTGATGTGGTGATGGTGGGTGAGATACGGGATCTGGAAACTGCACAGATTGCGGTTCAGGCCAGTCTGACCGGGCACCTGGTGCTTTCGACCCTGCACACCAATACCGCGTCCGGGGCCATCACCCGCCTCGAAGACATGGGTATCGAGCCTTTTTTGCTCTCATCCAGCCTGCTGGCTGTGATTTCACAGCGTCTGGTACGTACTCTGTGTATGGAATGCCGGCAGCAGCATATTCCCTCCGAACAGGAGTGCGAAATTCTCGGTATTAAGGTTAAAAAGGCCACCGAGTATGCGATTTACACCCCCACCGGCTGTGCGGCCTGTAATCAGACCGGCTACCGGGGCAGAACCGGCATTCACGAATTGCTGATGGTAGATGAGAAAATTCGCGACATGATCCATAATGGCCATGGTGAGCAGGCCATAGAGAAGCATATCCGTAAGTCTGCACCGAGTATCCGCGATGACGGTTGCAGCAAAGTACTCAAGGGTCTGACTTCATTGGAGGAAGTATTGCGTGTTACCCGCGAAGACTAAGCTTTCAGAAACAATACCGGTATTCCCGGCTTTACTGCGTAAACGGAGCAGTAGCTGATGGGGGCCTTTGCCTATAAAGCCCTGGACAACAAGGGTCGCAATAAGTCCGGGGTAATCGAAGCTGACAACGCCCGTCAGGTGCGTCAGCAACTGCGTGAGCTGAGCCTGATTCCCCTCGACGTTGAACAGGTTACTCAAAAACACAAACAGCAGAATTCTGGATTACGGCTGTTTCAGCGCAGCATTTCCAGCTCTGATCTGGCCCTGTTAACACGCCAGATCGCCACCCTGATCGAGTCGGCTCTGCCCATTGAAGAAGCACTGCAGGCCGTAGCCGAACAATGTGAAAAACCGCGCCATAAGAATATGATGATGGCGGTTCGCAGCAAAGTGGTAGAAGGCCACGGTCTGGCCGATGCCATGGGCGAGTTTCCGCTGGTGTTTGATCAGCTCTACCGCGCCATGGTCGCAGCAGGAGAGAAATCAGGCCATCTGGATACGGTACTGAATCGCCTGGCAGATTACACCGAAAAGCGCAACCAGACCCGCAGTCAGATCATTCAGGCAATGATCTACCCGGCGCTGATGCTCACCGTCGCCTTGCTGGTGGTGATTGCCCTGCTGACCCAGGTGGTACCCAAAATCGTCGGTCAGTTCGATACCATGGGGCAGGAACTTCCGATGATTACCAGGGTCATGATTGCTATCAGTGAATGGCTGCAAAGCTATGTGTTGATTTTAGGTGTGGTGATACTGGTGCTGGCCGTTGTTGTCCAGCGATTGTTGCAGGTGCCGCGAATAAAGCTTGGCTTTCACCGAATGCTGCTGGGCTTGCCAGTATTAGGTAAGGTGTCTCGTGGCCTGAATACGGCGCGGTTTGCCCGTACGCTGAGTATTCTGACATCCAGTGCCGTTCCGTTGCTGGAAAGCATGCGTATCGCTGCACAGGTATTGGAAAACCTGCATATCCGCAACCTGATCCTCGACGCTTCAGAGCGGGTGAAAGAAGGTTCAAGCCTGCGTGCAGCACTGGAAAAAACCCGCATGTTTCCCCCCATGATGATGCATATGATTGCGTCGGGGGAGCGTAGCGGCGAGTTGCAGCAAATGCTGACACGGGCAGCAGACAATCAGGATCGTGAATTTGAGACTCTGGTCAGCGTCACGCTCAAAGTGTTTGAGCCTGTGCTGATCGTGAGCATGGCGGCCATTGTGATGTTTATCGTAATGGCGATATTACAACCAATTCTTGCATTAAACTCTATGGTGAATCTCTGATGAAACATAACAAATCTGGTTCGGATCGGGCCATTCGGCAACCGGCTAAACACCATCGTGGTTTTACCCTCATTGAAGTCATGGTGGTCTTGCTGATTATCGGCATGATGGCCGCATTTGTCGCACCGGCTATTTTGGGAAATCAGGAGTCAGCCGAGCTTAAAAAGGCAGCCATCGATATCCAGCAACTGGAAAGCGCAATTCAGATGTACCGCGTTCGTACCGGCACTTTCCCAACCACAGAACAGGGGCTGGAGGCGTTGGTTAACGCTCCGACCATGGAGCCTGTGCCCCGCAATTACCCTGCTGATGGCATCATCCAGCGTCTGCCCAAAGATCCCTGGGGCAATGACTATTACCTTCTCAGCCCCGGAGAGATGGGCACCTTCGATGTGTACTCGGCAGGGCCAGACAGGCAATCCGGCAGCGATGACGATATTGGCAACTGGAATCTGGAAGAATATCTCTGAGGAGTAACCCATGAGCTCCCTTCAGAGCGGGCGTAATACAGGATTTACCCTGCTGGAGGTGATGCTGGTATTGCTGTTGATGGGCCTGGTGGTTGGCACCGTCAGCTTTACCAGCCTCAGCAGCAGCAAGGAAGCTGAACTGGAAGAACAGGCCTGGCGTTTTCAGGTGGTCGTCAATATGGTGTCTGACTATGCAGTGCTGAATCAGGCGCAAATCGGCCTGCGTATTGAAACCGCTGAAGCCGAAGAAAATGGCTATTACTTCGTGACCCTGAATGAAGAGCAAAAGTGGCAACGATTTGAACCCGAGCGACTGTTTAGCCCCGTGCAACTCGATGAGCACTTTTCCCTTGAGCTGCAACTTGAAGATTTGCCGTGGCAGCAGGAAGACAGCCTGTTTGATACCCGTGTGTTTGATGAGTCCTTGTCAGTCAGTGAAGACAGTGTGGAAATTGGTGACGAAGAGGAACAACTGCCGCCGCCACAGATTCTGATTCTGTCCAGCGGCGAGATCACCCCCTTCAGCCTTACCTTCAGCTTTGAACCCTCTTTTGGTAACGAGGCGCCGGTTCATTTTCAGGTCATGGCAGAGGATATGCCGCCTCTGACCATCAGCGAGCCGCTGGATTCCCTATGAAATCCATGGGTATGACCTTACTGGAAGTGATGGTGGCATTGCTGATATTTGCCATTACCGGCACTGCTGTGATGAAGGCAGCCAGTGAGCACCTGAACAATATTACTGTGATCGAAGACGTGACTTTTGCCACCTGGGTGGCAAATAACCGGCTTGCCCGAATGCAGCTGGAAGGGCGCTGGCCACCGCAGAACAATGCCAAAGGCACTGAGGAGCTGGCCGACCGCACCTGGCACTGGCGGCAAGTGGTCACCGAGACTACAGATAAAGATATGCGCTCAGTGGAAATAGAAGTTCGCCTGCAAGCCAGTGATACCGATGCGGTAACTTCAGTAGCCACCTTTGTCACCAGGCTTAAAGGGAGTGAAGATGAAGCGTTGTAACGCCTTCACTCTGCTGGAAATACTGATCGCCATGGCCATATTCAGTATGATCGGCCTGGCCTCTCACTCTGTGCTGATGACCGTACTGGACAGTGACAAAATTTCTACTGAACGTTCTGCTCATCTACAGGCATTGCAACGTGCCATGCTGTTTCTGGAGCGGGATTTAATGCAGGCCGTGGCGCGCCCGGTGAGGATCAATGGTGAATCGAGTGACCAGGTGCTGCAGGGCGGAGCTAATCTGCTGGAAAGTACCGCCGATGGCCTGGCTTTGGTGCGCAGCGGCTGGCACAACCCGCAACTGATGCTGCCGCGCAGCACCTTACAGGCAGTCGGCTATCGACTCTATGACGGCCAATTGCAACGGCTGTATGGTAACTATCCTGACAACATCATTGGCTTCGAGCCAAAAATTAAAACACTGCTTGAGGATATTGAAGATTTCCAGGTGTTGTTTGTGGCCAACCGCAATCAACCCTCCAGAGAGTTAGAGTGGAACGACAGTTATCAGGGTACCGTGCTACCAAAGGCTATTGCGATAGAGATCCAGAGTCAGCATTTTGGCCTCATACGGCGGGAATTCCTGCTCACCAGCACAGGGGGCGAGAATGCACCGGAATAAGGGCGTAGCCCTGCTGTTGGTATTGCTGATTGTTGCCTTTGTCAGCATTATCGCTACGCAGATGGGCAGCAAGCTGCAGTTGCAGGCATCCCGCGCTATTAATATTAAAGATAATAATCAGGCTCAGTGGTACGCCATGGGCGCTGAGCAATATGCCCGCAAGGCCATTGCTCAGCTGGTTGAGGAAGCCGATGGCGTGATCCACTTAGAGCAACCCTGGGCAGCCGAAGATATTACCTTTCCTTTGCCCGGAGGCGGACTGGAAGTTCGCCTTAGGGATCTGCAGAGCTGTTTTAATATTAATGCCCTTCAGTCTGAAGAAAAAGCCACCCCCGAACCCTTAGCAGATGCGTTTAAACGGCTTTTGCAGGCACGAAGTCTGGAGATTCCCTCCTATGAAGCCGATGTATTTGGGGATTCTGTTATGGACTGGCTGGATACGGATGACCGGATCCGCCCCTTTGGCGCAGAAGACAGCGATTATGAAGCCAAACTGCCGCCTTATTTGCCCGCCAATAACCTGATGGTATCGGCTTCAGAATTACGCATGGTACACGGTGCAAAGCGGGAGTGGTTAACATCCTTACTGGACTGGATCTGCGTATTACCCAATGACACCACATTTAAGCTTAACGTGAACACACTAAAAGAAGAGCAGGCCCCATTGCTACACGCCTTACTGGGTAATGGTATCAGCCTGCAGGATGTGAGTGGTATTCTGGCTTCTCGCAAGCCTGAAGGCTTTGAAGAAGTGGCTGATTTCCTGACACTACCTGAGATCACAGCCCTGCAACTGACAGAAGCGCAACGTGACTGGTTTGATGTCAGCACAGATTATTTTATGTTGTACAGTAAAGCCAGTTACAATGATGCCAGTTTCAGTATGAGGTCCATATTGAAGGTCAATGACGACAATAGTGTAACCGTCACCTATCGCGAGTTTGGAGGGTTCTGATGAGCGAACAACTGATAATCCGATTAGGATCTACCCGACTCGATCCCATTCAGTGGCTGGTCTATTCAACCTCTGAAGACGATATTATTGCCTCTGGTGAGCTGGCAGATGCCAGCCACCTGCAAAGCCTCAGGGAACGGGCTGCCGGACGCCCCATTACCGCTCTGGCACCCACCAGTGACATTTTGCTGCAATGGGTAACCTTACCTCCCAGAGGTGGCCAGAAGGCGATAGCCGCAATTCCATTTATGCTTGAAGATGAACTCAGCACCGACATTGACCGTCAGTTATTCGCCACCGGCCCCCGCCAGGGTAACCAGCAGGCTGTCGCCGTGGTGGCAAAACAAAAAGTTCAGGACTGGCTGGGTAGCCTTGAGCAAGCCGGGCTCTATTGCGACAAACTGCTTCCCGATATTCTTGCCCTGCCGGAATCAGATAATCAATGGTCGCTGTTACAAATAGGCGAACATCTTTTGTTACGTCAGGACCAATGGAAAGGGATCCAGGGAGAAAGTGAATGGTTACTTTCGGCCATTTCCCATTATGCCAAACAGCAAACTGACGCCATCACCATTGCGAATTACTCAGATCTTGAGTTGCCATCACTGCCGAATATCGATATCTCGACCCAGCAACTGGACCTGCCCATGAAGGTGCTGGCCACCGGCGCGCTGGGATGTTCTTTTAATCTGCTGCAGGGAGAATTCAGGCCCAGAAAGCAAACACAGGGAAACTGGCAAAAATGGCGGCTGGCGGCGGTACTGGCGGCTATCGCACTTACCACCAGCCTGATCGACACCGGTATTCAGGCCCAACGACTGGCCAGTGAGCGGGAGCAACTGGAGCAGCAGATTCGTGCCGAGTTCAAACGCGCGATGCCGGAAGTGACCCGCATTGTGAACGAAAAGTCTC
Organism: Lacimicrobium alkaliphilum; assembly: GCF_002591895.1. GTDB lineage: Bacteria > Pseudomonadota > Gammaproteobacteria > Enterobacterales > Alteromonadaceae > Lacimicrobium > Lacimicrobium alkaliphilum. The sequence goes on along the minus strand of NZ_NISX01000020.1, from coordinate 61,472 downwards.
AGATGAAACAGAAACTCAGGGAGCTACAGCAGGGCGGCTCAGGCGCATCAATGCTGGCGATGCTATCACAGCTCAGCGACGCCTTTGCGCAAAGCCGGCTACGGCCACAGACTTTAAGATTCGACAGCGCCAGAGCTGAGCTGCGGATGCAGGCGGAGGCTGAAAGCTTTGAGGCCCTTGAACAATTCCGCAGACTGGCTGAAACCCAGGGCTTCAGTGTTCAGCAGGGCGCCATCAACAATACCGACGATCAGGTCATCAGTTCGTTGTCCATAAGGAGTTAAGGTGAATCCGATAACGCAAAAATTCAGACAACTCTCTGAACGGGAACAACGCCTGGTTGTGTTAGTGGCCAGTTTTATGGCCATATTGTTATTCTATCTGTTGGTATGGGCGCCGCTGAATCAGTCTGTACAACGGAATCAGACAGCCATAGAGAGTCAGAAGGAATTACTCAGCTGGGTAGAGCAAAACGCTAACCGCATCATTCAGCTCAGGCAAAGTGGTAATGTGGCCTCCCGATTTAACGGCTCGCTAACCCAGGCCGTTAATCTCAGCGCCAACCAGAATGGTATTATGATCACCCGCATGCAACCTCAGGGTGACAAGCTGCAGGTATGGGTAGACGAAGCCGAATTCAACAAGGTTCTCACCTGGCTTGAGGCCATCGAAAATCAGGGAATAGTGATTCAGGATGCGGATTTCAGCGAAAGCAGTACTCCGGGCATAATCCGTATCCGCCGATTACAATTAAGCAAATCATGAAGCGCCAAACCTTAATAGTCCTGGTACTGGGCCTGTGCGCCTATGTTGTTTTTCTTATTGCCAAACTACCGGCTGAACAGCTTGTGGCACGGGTCGACCTGCCTGACAACCTGAAGGTACAGAATGTCAGCGGCACGCTGTGGCAGGGGCAGATAGAACAGATGAGCATTCAGGGCATTCCCATACGCCGGTTAGAATGGCAGCTCAGCCCCTGGGGTCTGCTGACCGGCAAGGCGGTGCTGGATCTGCAGGCGGGCAATATACGCAATCCCGAAGAATTGTCGCTGACCGGCGAGGTCAGCCTGTCAAAGGATGCCGTTGGGGCCAGGGATCTGATGATATATGTACCGGCAGACCTGATCATCGCACAGCTGCCACTGCCGCTACCGGTTAATGCCCGCGGGCGCTTTAAAGTGAATCTGCAGGAACTCGATTATGCACGCCAGTGCCAGTCTCTCGAGGGAACCGGGCAATGGCTCAATGCGGAAGTCGCCGGTGCCCAGGGCTATATTCCACTGGGTAATTTTGATGCCGGTTTAAGTTGCAGGGATAACGCGGTGCTGGTAAGCATTGAAGAGCCAAATAGTTTCGGCCTCAGTGCCGAGGCCGCCATTTCTCCCGAGTTGAATATCCGCGTTAATGGTCGCTTCAGACCTTCGCAGGATTTGCCACAGGAAGTGCATGAGGCAGCACGGCTGTTTGGCCAGCCCGATGACCAGGGCTACTTCCAGATACGGCTCTGATCTTTGCTGTGGATGTGCATCACAACACGAACTTAGTTGCCCGATGCACTGGCACTGCTGTGAATATCATCCAGCAGGTAGCGGTAATCCTGAACCGACACAAATTCATCAATCTCTCGTACCGGTAACTTTGAATCCGGGTTCTGCACCGCCAATAAATGAGCAATACCAAATTCCTGTGCGGCATGCAGTATATTCAGACTGTCATCCACAAAGAGGGTTCGGGCGGGCTCAAACCCCAGGCGTTGCTGCAATTTCTGCCACAATAATTGGGATTCTTTGGTAACACCAAACTCATGGGTAGAGATCAGGGTGTCGATGTGCTGATCCAGCTGGGTGCGCTCAACCTTGAGTGAAAGACTCTGTGGGTGGGCATTGGTTACCAGAATGACCTCTTTGCCGGTTTCCCGCAGCGCATCGAGAAAGGGCAACGTGTCTTCGCGCATACTGATCAGGTGCTGGATCTCCCGCTTGGCAGCGACAATATCCATCTGCAGCTTGTCCGCCCAGTAATCAAGACAATACCAGTCAATGGTGCCCGTCACTCTGGCGTATTCGCCACGCATATACTCCCGGGCCTGTTCCGGAGTCAGGCCGTCGCGCTCGGCGAGCTTGGCCGGCACATACTCCTGCCAGAAGTGATTGTCAAAATGCAAATCCAGCAAGGTACCATCCATATCCAGCAAAACGGTGTCGATTTCCTTCCAGGGCAACATAGGCAATGACTCTTATAAGCGTTATAGTACTTGGTACAAGTACTATAACGCTCCAGGTACATGAGTAAAGTCGTCACAGATAAAGTTCTTCCCCGGATCCATGATGCAACGGTGGTGGCCGAAAGCCGGTTGTTTCACATTGAGAAGCTGGATCTGGAATTTTCCAATGGCGCAAGACGTGAGTTTGAGCGCATGCGGGGTTCGGGTCGTGGTGCCGTAATGCTGGTACCGTTTCTCGATGCAGACACCCTGCTGCTGGTCAGAGAGTACGCCGCCGGCACACATTCATACCAGCTTGGATTTCCAAAAGGCCTGATTGACCCGGGCGAAGACGCATTACAGGCAGGTAACCGGGAACTGATGGAAGAGGTAGGCTATGGCGCCCATAAACTCCATCCTCTGCATAAAGTCAGTATGGCGCCCGCCTTTTTCAATGCCAGCATGGATATACTGATTGCCGAAGATTTATACCCACAACGCTTACCTGGCGACGAACCCGAACCCCTCGACGTGGTACCCTGGAACGTAACGAACCTGGACAGCCTGCTGCAAAGGCCCGACTTTACCGAAGCTCGCAGCATTTCTGCCCTGTTGCTGGTTGAACGCTGGTTGAGGAATAACAGGTAAATGACAACAAAGGAAAATATCCGCTTACTTGAACTGGCTAAGAAAGCCGCCAGAGAGGCTGGCCGGGTGGCGCTGCGCCTGTACGACACCGAAGATTATGAACACTTCGAAAAAGCCGATGACTCCCCTGTTACCACCGCCGACTACCGTGCCAATGAAATCATTACCTCGTTACTGAGCAGCGAATCACCGGATATCCCGATTATTTCGGAAGAGCAGAATAATGGGCTACTGAACGATCGTGGCCACTGGCAGCGCTACTGGTTGATTGACCCTATTGATGGCACTCAGGAATTTGTGGCCCGTAGCGGTGACTTCGCGATTAATATTGCCCTGATTGAAGACAACCAGCCGGTTATTGGTGTGATTTACTGGCCTGCGGGTGATTCCATGTATTATGCCAGCAAAGGCAGGGGCGCTTTTAAAGAAACCCCGAAGGAAGACAAAGCCATCAGTGTCAGGCGACTGGAGGATCCAAAAGACGGCGTGGTGGTGATTGCCATCAGCCGACGCCAGGCCAGAGACAAAGTCATGTCAAAAATGAATGACAAGCGCATCTATCAGACCTTGCCGTTAGGCAGTTGCTCACTCAAAGCCTGCTTTATCGCTGAAGGAAAGGCCGATGTATTCTTAAGAATAGGTACAACCGGAGAGTGGGATACCGGCGCTTCACAGTGCATTGTCAGCGAAGCCGGTGGCACAATACTCGCCGCTAATTTTGAACCCCTTACTTATAACAAACGTAACACCTTGATTAACCCTGACTTTGTTGTATTGGGCGACCCTAACGTTGACTGGAGGGACGTGGTACAACACCAACAACCAGAGGACAAAGATGAAAATTATTAGCTTACTGAGCCTGCTGTTACTCTCTGCTTCCGCTTCTGCGGCCTGGCAACTGGATCAGGATCAATCCAGCATCAGTTTTCTGTCTACCAAGAATGACCAGGTGACTGAGATCAGTCATTTCAGATCTTTTAGTGGCAGTCTCAGCGAAGAAGGCGCACTGAAGGTGGCCATTGACCTGCCATCAGTGGATACAAAGATTGAGATTCGTGATACCCGCATACAGGAACATCTGTTTAAGCTTTTTCCCAAAGCCCGACTGAGTGCGAAGGTCCCTCAATCAGTATTGTCGATGGCCTCCGGTGAGACTCAGCAAGTGGAGATTGAAGGGAGTCTGGAGCTGAATACGAAAACCAAAACCCTGCCAATGTTGGTACAGATAAGCCGACTGAAGAATGGCGCCTTTGTTGCCACCAGCGTCCAACCGGTACTGATCAGCGCGATTGAGTTTGGCCTGACTGATGGCATCAAAAAACTCAGAGAAATCGCCGGGCTGGACAGTATTGATCTCATCGTGCCGGTTAGTTTTAATGTGGTATTTTCCGGCTAGTCGTAGTGCTCTTTAGGCACAATATTTACCGTTTCATAGAGTTCAGAGTACACCAGCAGCACTTCACCCTGTTTTAGCTGCTGATGTATCTGAGCCACTTTCTCCGCCAGACTGACTTCCTGCTCCCCGTAATCTGTACCTTCTCTGAGTACAAATGACTCAATAATCTGCTCCAGGGTATCCTGTTGTAATTCGCTGATGGGAATGATCATGCCGGTACCGCCTGGTTTTCGGTTAAGAAAGACAAAACCCGCTGATGGGTCCATATTACGGGTTGCCAGGGCGTGCCCTGCATAAATCCTACATGGCCCCCCTTGCGGCTCAGTTCCAGCCTGACATCGGCGGATAACTCGCTGGCCTGAGGGATCACAGACGCATTCATAAAAGGGTCATCGGCAGCGTGCAATACCAGAGTGGGGGTCTGAATATGGCGTAAATAACGGATTGCACTGCATTGAAGATAATAGTCATCGGCATCTTCGAAACCATGCAGTGGTGCTGTCACATACTGATCGAAATCCCTGAAGCATTTAAAACTACTGACTCTTTTTGCATCAATGTCGAGCAGCCCCGAATAATCCAGTTGCTGCATTTTGCCCAATAATCTGTTGCGCATGCTGTTGAGTAAGTAGCGCTGATAAACCTGAGAGAAACCACGGCCAATGCTGGAAGCACATTCGGCCAGCTTCAGCGGAGGAGAAATCGCCACGGCACCCTTTATCCACCGTTGATGGATATTTTCGCCGAGCAGTTTCAGCAGCATATTGGCGCCAAGAGAAAAACCAACGGCATAACGGTGTAAATGAGGATAGCGGCGCTGTAATTTTTCCAGCAGATAAATGGCGTCTTCGGTATCTCCTGAATGATACGCTCTGGGAGTAAGGTTTGGCCGGTTGCCACATCCGCGGAAATGCATTACCACCGTTTGCCAGCCCTTCTTGTGTAAAAAGGCTGCCATATCATTAGCATAGTGTGAACGTACCGAGCCCTCTAGGCCATGAAAGCAAACCACCAGCCCTTTGGTATCAGGTTGTTGTGGGGTCCAGGCCAGTTCTACAAAGTCTCCGTCCGGCAGGTCAAGCTGTTCCCAGCGCAGATCGATCTGCGCTCTGCGCTGGATAAACCTCGGCCACAGCGTCTGAATATGGCGGTTCAGTGCCCACCACGGAGGGGAAAACTCACTTTCGGTAATCTGGCCAAACGGGGCCTTGCTCACTGCGACACTCACTGTTGATTTAATGATGTTGCAGATTGGACTACAGCAACGGTCAGATCACAAGCCTATTTGAAACCGTTCAGCCCTCGCTGGTATTGTGCAAAAACAGATACAAGTAATACAGGCAAATAGCAACCGTAACTCCCAGGCCCAGCAGAGCCCCCCACACCACAGGATCGTTCAGAATAAGCGCTAACATGATTCACTCCTGATTAATTCGCTCAGGATCAGAATACCCCCGCGTCAGAAGAAAAGATTTGATGCCGGTCAATAAACCAGCTTATTTAGCAGTGCCCGCACTGTGTCTGTGGGCGCCAATTGTAGTTGCCGGACATAACGCTGGGTATTCTGTTCGTCCTGCTCAGTAAACGACATAGAATTAGCCGCCAGTATAAGGGCCTGTTGCTGATGTTTTTCCAGTTCAAGTTCAGCCTGTTTAAGTTGTGAATAAACCTGCTGATTTACTCCTTTCGCGGCACGGCGAACCTCACGCATTGACGTGAACAGAGTGGCTGTCTGGTCACAGATCTGTATAAGGCTGGCCATCTGCTGATCACTCAGCCCCTGACCGCTCTTTTCGAGGTATATGCAGAACAATAACAGATTAATATTCAGGCCATACTCATCCTGCAACAGCAGTAGTGTCTGCTGCCAGTCAGGATACACCTTCAGACTGAAAGTCCAGAACTCACTGGCACTGAGCATCAAACTCAAACTCCTGCTGCATCTGTTCCAGTTGTTCCTGAGTCTCCAGCCATTGTGCTTCAGTGTCTTCGAGGGTCTGTTTAAGACGGGCCTGCTCATCCAGCAACGTTTTCAGTTCCTGCTTGTGCTGCTCCTCGTACAGACGGGTATCCAGCATTTGCTGTTCAATATCCTTCAGCCTGATATGTAATTTATCCATTTCCCCTTCCTGTCGGGTCAGGGCCTTGCGCAGCGGCTGCGTTTTTTGCCGGAACTCGGCCTCAAGCCGCTTTATCGCCTTACGGTCATTCTTTGGTTTCTGTTCTGGCCTGTTCTCATCGCCTTCCGCTGCTTCACTCATCAACCACTGGCGGTAATCCTGCAAGTCACCGGCAAAGGGTTGCACCTGCGCACTATCCACCAGATAGAATTCATCACACACCGCCTCGAGTAGAAAACGATCGTGGGATACCAGTACCATCGCACCTTCAAACCCTTGCAGGGCGATATTCAGAGCATGGCGCATATCCAGATCAAGATGGTTAGTAGGCTCATCCAACAACAACAGATTCGGCTTCTGGTAAACCAGCAGGGCCAGCACTAACCTGGCCTTCTCACCGCCTGACATAGGCGCCACCTTGCCCAGCGCAGCATCACCATGAAAACCGAAACCGCCCAGAAAATCCCGCAGTGACTGTTCGGTGGCTTTGCTATCCAGCCGCTGCAGGTGCTGCAAGGGTGAATCATCCATGTGCAGGTATTCCAGTTGATGCTGTGCGAAGTAACCTATGCGCAGACCTGCCGATGTCTGATATTCACCCGCCAGCGGCCGAAGCTCTTCGGCCAGCAATTTAATCAACGTGGATTTCCCGGCACCATTTCGCCCCAAAAGACCAATACGACTGCCCGGCACCAGATTCAGCTGCAACTGCTGCAAAATCACGGTGTCGGCATAACCGACTTTCACCTGTTCCATCGACACCAGGGGATTGGGCAATTTGGGAGGATGAAAAAATTCAAAAGAAAAACCGCTCTGATAATGGGCGGGAGCCAGTTTTTCCATCTTTTCCAGTTGTTTGATACGGCTCTGTGCCTGTTTAGCTTTAGAGGCCTTGGCCCGGAAGCGGTCAATAAAAGACTGCAGATGCGCCGCCTGCTGTTGCTGTTTACGATATTGCAGATCCTGCAGGCGCAGACGCTCGGCCCGCTGCTGTTCGAAAGCCGAGTAATTACCTTTGTAACTGATTAGCTGTTGCTGTTCGATGGCGATAATTTCACCCACGGTCGCGTCGAGGAAAGCTTTGTCATGGGAAATCAATATCAATGTGCCCGGATATCGGACAAGAAAACGCTCCAGCCAGATAACCGCATCGAGATCCAGGTGATTGGTGGGTTCATCGAGTAACATCAGATCGGACTGACATAATAAAGCCTGCGCCAGATTAAGACGCATTCGCCAGCCCCCGGAAAAATGACTGACAGGCTCACTGATCTGCTGCTGAGAAAACCCCAGCCCGGCCAGAATAGTGGCGGCTCTGGCCTCCACCTGATAGCCCCCAGCCTGCTCCAGTTGCTGATGCAGGGTGGCCATCCGCTCCCCCTGATGATTCTGCTCAGCCTGTTGCAGCTGTGCCTGAATTTCTCTGAGGCGCTGATCACCGTCAATCACATAATCCAGAGCCGGACGCGAAGAAGCCGTTGTCTCCTGTGCTACCGTCGCAATCTGCCATTGTCTGGGCACCTCACAGATACCGGTATCCGCCTGCAACCGCCCCCTGAGCAAGGCAAATAAGCTGGACTTTCCGCAGCCATTGGGGCCCACCAGGCCAACTTTATGGCCGGGATAAATGCTGGCGCTGGCGTCTTCCAGTAACGCCTTGGCACCACGCATCAGACTAAGTTCGGATATCTGGATCATATCGATTTGGCTCTTACTTCAAGGGCGGGTATCATAACATCTCTATTCAAACAGCTAATTACCATGTCAGAAAAAACCCGCAAACGCTTTATCGCCGGGGCCGTGTGCCCTGAATGCCAGACGATGGACACCCTGATGGTGTACCTGCAAAACAATATTGAGCATGTGGAGTGTGTCAGTTGCGGTTTCAGCAAGTCCAGAGCCGATGACAAGGTAGAGGCAGCAAAACGCTCAAGCGGAAACGTGATTGGGGTATTTAAACCCTGATAGTGGCAACCACTAACATCACCAACAACTAACTATCTCTCGCAGAGGCGCAAAGACGCAGGGGTTGTAGTGTCGAAAGCGGATACATGGATGTATTGTCTCGCGAACCTAAGGATGGAATTCATTCGACAAATATTCTGGAGCAGTCCAATAAATTGGACCCTACATGATATTGCGNTGTATTGTCTCGCGAACCTAAGGATGGAATTCATTCGACAAATATTCTGGAGCAGTCCAATAAATTGGACCCTACATGATATTGCGCTTCTCTGTGCCCTCTGTGGCTCTGTGGTGAATTTCTTTTTGAGCGAACACCAGTTCAGATCAATAATGGGGCGGCGGGGTTTCGTCTTCCTCACTGGCAAGGTTGGATGGCTGCAGGTCTTTAAGCTTGTTGACGACATGGTTCATCTTAAAGGTTAACTTATCCAGTTGTTGTTGTTGCTCAGCTAACGCATTACTCAAGGTCTCTATTGTATCTTCCTGATGAGCCACTTTGGTTTGCAAGGCTTCAATATCCTGCTCGAACTGATTTTGCATTCTGCTCACCCTGATTAATTATTGTTGAATATAGTGGTCTTCAGTAGCCCCAGATTTCAGCCAGGCCACTGCTGCTGGCGGACAATACTCTGTTATTGGGTAGAAACGCAACATCATACACCACAGCACTTTGTGGTTGGCGACCCGCACGGGGCGCCACACGCCAATCTTCAACTTCATCGCCGGTACTCGCATTCCATAAGTTCAGTGCTCTTCCTGGTGAACCGGTAAGCAAGTACTTACCATCATCTGAAAACCGGGCGGCAGAAAAGATCTTCTGGCGCTGCAGATAGCTGAGCTGACTGAGTTGTTCTCCGGTGGTCAAATCCCAGATTCTGGCATTGTTTTTACTGTCAGCGGTGAAGGCCAGTCTGCCCTTTCTGTCCAGTGCCACCTTCGTTACCCGACTCGGATGTGAAAAGCTGTACACCACCTGCCCACTGCGCGTGTCCCACAAATAGGCGATGTAGTCACTGCTACCGGTCAGTGCATAGCGACCATTTGGTGACAACGCCACCGAGTTTATCTTTTCCTGATGACCAAGAAATTCCAGACGCCGCCCCGTTGCAGGCTCGAAATACATCACCTGGCCATTGCTTCGCCCCACCAGTATGCTGCTGCCCCCCTCAGAAACCGCGATGTCACGGATACGTGATTCATCAATGCGCCAGAACCCTACGGGGTCGCCGCTGGCCATACTCCAGAGTGCGAATGCATCATGATCGGCGGTGGCAACAAACTCCGAATCCGCTGAGATGGCGATAGTGGCTACCAGGTTATTGCCCTCTCCCTGATGTCGCCATTGATAACGCAGAGTGTTTTCCTTTACATCCCAGACCTCTACACCATTTTCTACTGTTGAGACCACGGCCACCTCACCATTAATTGACAGAGCCGCAGCTAACGCGCCGCCTGGGGCAAAAGCATAACTCTGCAAAGGAGAACTGCCGGGAACAGAGCAGGCTGACAAAATCAGTACTGCCAGAATAACGGGCCACAAATTTCGCATGAGATCCTTTTAGGTTTCGCTTTTGTGCTTGTCGGTTTAGTATAAGCCCTGATAAAGGCTTCCGGAACAAATCAATTACTGCGCAGTCTACCTGCCAGCTTACAACAAATTGGAGAAGTAAATGAGAAAAACCGCCATCGCAACAATGGTCCTTGCTGGTCTCGGTCTTAGTGCATGTCAGCCAGAGCAATCCAAGCCTGAAGAAGTAAAACTGGAAAGTACCGAGCAGCAACAGGCTTATGGTCTGGGTGTGTCTGTCGGTCAGTTTATTGATCAGAAGCTGGATTCCCAGGAACAGGTAGAAGTGGAACTCAAGCGCGATCTCGTCATCAAGGGCTTTGTCGATGCCCTGACTGCAGAGTCAAAAATGGATGAGGAGGAAATCAGAAAGGTATTGACCGCCCTGGACAGCCTGGTAAATGAAAAGCAAGCAGCATTAGCTGAGCAGCAGAGCGAAAAGAATCTGGCAGAAGGTCAGGCGTTTTTAGAGAAAAATGCCGCCCGTGAAGAAGTAACCGTTACTGAATCCGGTTTACAGTATGAAGTGCTGGAACAGGGTGAGGGCGAAAAGCCCAGTGCGGAAGACACGGTAAAAGTTCATTACCGGGGTACATTACTCGATGGCACTGAGTTCGACTCGTCTTATAAGCGTGATGAAGCAGCCGTGTTCCCTCTGAACAGAGTGATTTCGGGCTGGACTGAAGGCGTGCAATTGATGAGCGTAGGCTCAAAATACAAGTTTTTTGTTCCGTCGGACCTGGCTTATGGTGAGCGCTCGACAGGTAAAATTACACCCAATTCCACACTGATATTTGAAGTGGAATTGCTGGATATTGAAGACAACACCAAGTAGACAATAAAAAACCGGGCACTGTTTGTGCCCGGTCATTCTCTTATACCAGCTGTTTCCTTGCTGAACCTTGGGTCCGCTCATTACAATACCCGTTATACGGGTGAATATTTCCGGATTTAACCGGTTCTGAACACTGTAGATTTGATGACTATCTTTTCATACGTACTATGATAGTTGATTGCTTACGGGCCCGATAGACAAGGCCTGCAGCTCCGTTGAAAACGCACTTCGGGCCATTTCCCGAACTCTTGCGTCCACACTACTAAGTGTAGAAGCTCCCCAACTATTTGCGTTTCATTTTTGAAACATTTTTGTCATATATAAGGCTGTTATTTTTACCACTGGTTATGATGAAAAAAACGAACCTGATTACACGGCAAGGCTTTAATCAACTGAAACAGGAACTTGACTACCTGTGGCGGGAGAAACGGCCCGATATCACCAAAAAAGTGAGTTGGGCAGCCAGCCTGGGTGATCGCAGTGAAAACGCCGACTACCAGTACAATAAAAAGATGCTGCGGGAGATTGATCGCCGTGTTCGCTACCTGCGAAAGCGGCTGGAGTCTGTTCAGATTGTCGATTATTCAGAACAGCAAAAAGGCAGGGTGTTCTTTGGTGCCTGGGTCGAGATAGAAAATGATCAGGGCGAGACACTCACATTTCGCATTGTCGGACCAGACGAAATATATGATCGCAAAGACTACATATCCATTGATGCACCCATGGCCCGGGCCTTATTAAAAAAACAGCCCGACGAGGAAGTGTGGGTGAACACCCCCACCGGCAGAAAACAGTGGTTTATCAATCGGGTTGATTACGAACAGGAATAAAGCTGAGTACTAATTGGTCGGTTGCACTGTGTTCAGAAGCCTTTTTACCAGGCGAAGGTAGAAATTTAACGGCATAGCCCTTATAAAGGCTGCTTGCACTCTCTTATTCATTTACGCCATCAGGGCATACCATGATCATTGAAAAAATTGCCAGCGAACTCTCCGCTACTCCCCGACAGATCCAGGCCGCTGTCACTCTTCTGGATGACGGCGCTACCGTGCCCTTCATTGCCCGCTACCGTAAAGAGGCGACAGAAGGTCTTGACGACAGTCAGCTTCGCACGCTGGAACAAAGGCTTGGTTACTTGCGAGAACTGGAAGACAGACGTCTGGTTATCCTCAAGTCCATTCAGGACCAGGACAAGCTCAGTCCTGAACTGGAGCAGAAAATTCGCGCGGCGGATAATAAAACTGAACTGGAAGATCTTTATCTTCCCTTTAAGCCCAAGCGCCGCACCAAAGGACAAATTGCCATCGAGGCAGGCCTGGAGCCTCTCGCTGAGAGCCTTTTCCGGGATCCTGAGCAGGATCCACAAACTCTGGCTGCTGACTTTATTAACCCAGAAAAGGGTATAAGCGATAGTAAAGCTGCACTGGAGGGGGCTCGTTATATTCTTATTGAACGCTTCGCGGAAGATGCAGCATTGCTGCAAAAGATTCGACAGCACCTTACAAAGCAGGCCCATATACAAAGTACGCTGGTGGATGGGAAAGAAAAGGACGGTGCTAAGTACAAAGACTATTTCGCTCATAGCGAGGCGCTGCACAAAGTACCTTCTCATCGCGCTCTGGCAATGTTCAGGGGCCGTAATGAGGGTGTGCTGAGAGTCAATATGGTTGCCGATCCTGCCAATGAAGAAAATGACAGAAGCTCTTATTGTGAAGTCATTATTGCGAATCATCTGAATATCACAGATCAAAAACGGCCCGCAGATGACTGGCTTAAATCTGTTGTACAGTGGACCTGGCGGGTGAAAATTCAGTTGCATATGGAAACGGAACTCTTTGGTGCATTGCGCGAGCGGGCAGAAAAAGAAGCCATCAGCGTTTTTGCCAAAAACCTGCATGATTTGCTGATGGCCGCACCAGCCGGGGACAAAATCACTATGGGACTCGACCCGGCGCTGCGCACAGGGGTAAAAATTGCCATAGTTGATGCCACCGGAAAGGTACTCAACACCAGCACTATCTTCCCCCATGCCCCCCAAAACCAGTGGGACAAGGGGTTGAGAACGCTGATCAATCTGTGCCAGCAATATAAGGTCAATCTAATCAGCATTGGCAATGGCACTGGCTCGCGGGAAACGGACAAACTGGCCGCGGAAGTAGTCAAAGCGCTACCCGAAATGAAAATTAGCAAGATTATGGTCAGTGAAGCTGGGGCTTCTGTGTATTCGGCATCAGAAACCGCTTCGGCAGAATTACCAGGTATGGATGTGTCTCTGCGTGGTGCAGTTTCAATTGCCCGCCGGTTACAGGATCCGCTGGCAGAATTGGTAAAGATCGAGCCAAAAGCCATAGGTGTTGGCCAATACCAGCATGATGTCAGTCAGAGCCTGTTGGGCAAATCCCTCGATGCCGTGGTGGAAGATTGTGTTAATGCGGTAGGCGTAGATGTCAACACTGCGTCTTCGGCATTGCTCAGTTATGTCTCAGGATTGAATCGCACACTGGCGCAGAATATTGTCCAGCAGCGCGATACACAGGGGGCATTTGTAAACAGAAAACAGTTACTCAAGGTCGACCGCCTTGGCCCGAAAGCCTTTGAGCAGGCTGCCGGATTCTTGCGTATCCGCAATGGTGATAACCCACTGGATACCTCGGCTGTGCATCCCGAGGCCTACAAACTGGTTGAGAATATCTGCCAGCATCTCAACACAGAGATGGAGGCGCTTATCGGTAACAGCGAGGTAATACGCACACTCAAAGCCGCGGATTACGCTGATGATCAGTTTGGTATTCCTACGGTGACTGATATTCTGAGTGAGCTGGATAAACCAGGCCGGGATCCACGCCCTGAATTTAAGACCGCTACATTTAAAGACGGCGTAGAGACGATCAAGGATCTGAAGGTCGGGATGATTCTTGAGGGTGTGGTCAGTAATGTAGCCAACTTTGGTGCTTTTGTGGATGTGGGAGTTCATCAGGATGGACTGGTACATATTTCCGCGATGACTGATAAGTTTATCTCAGATCCCCGTGAAGTGGTAAAAGCCGGCGATATTGTCAAGGTGAAAGTCATGGAGGTGGATGCGGACCGTAAGCGCATTTCCTTTAGTATGCGTCTGAAAGACGAGCCTGGAAAAGCAGCTAAACCGCAGGAACAGCATAAGCAAGCAAGTCGTGGAAAACCCAACAAAAACCGGCAATCAACGCCACGTAATGCGCCTCCGGCAGCTAACAGCGCGATGGCCGAGGCCTTTGCCAAGGCAAAGAAATCCTGAAAATTGTTGGTATATAGGTAGAGGCCGGGGTATCAGGCGCTTTGTTGCAGGCCTGATTGCCTGGGCTGGTCGATCTGCTGGTAGAAGCTGGCGATACGCAGAGCTCTGGCATCTATCTCTAAATCTCTTCTGGCAGAGCGAAATTCACTGCTGTCTGACTCCAGCCCCGCCGCTTCTGCTACCGGATCGCCCTCTTTCAGTTTACGCGTAGGGGGGGATATATCACTTCCTGAGACGATATCATCAAGTTCCGGGGCCTGAGCCTGAGAACTCTCTTTCTCGCCGGCCAGGCTATCTACTCGCGCGCCTAATGCCTGAGCCCGCTCTTCGGCAATATCCTGCCGGGCTTCCGAAGACTTTTGCTGGGCTTCAGCAGCAACACGTAAATCCTGAGGTGAAGGCTCTGCCGGTGCCAGTGCAGCGGACCTGACCTGCTGCATCTTACGCAACGTTTCTTCGGGTTCTGCTTCTTTTGAAACATCAATGGAAACTTCACCACCGACAGCATAACGCTGACCATCGGGGCCCGTTTCAAACTCATAACTTGGCGAACCCGCATACTGCCCACCTACAGAGGCATGAGCCTGCTCATGGGTGCGAACCTCACGATCCCGTTCCTTGAGCTCCTTGACGTCTCTTTGTTCTGCAGCCTCTTGCTGTTGTTCCTGGCGACTTCTTGCGTCCTGCTTACCGGCACTGGGATCCTCACCATTATCTTTATTCAGGGCATTCTGACCCTGTTCGGCCATGCCGTATTTGTCATAAGTAATGGGTTGCGGAGCCTGACCAGGCTTCTTAATTCGATCGGATTCTGAACCTAAGCCGGACTGAGCCGCAGAATCTTCAGTATTGCTGACCTGTGGCACAGTTTCGCGCAGTACATTATCCCGCCGGGCTGCCTCGGTGTTCATATTCGAGGTATTCAGGGGATATGCTGTCATTGCCGGAGCAGTAATGTTCAACATGACTGATCAGGCCTTCTCATCAATTAGCGTACCTATGGTGTCCTTCACCACTTCAAGTACTTTAGTGCTGGCCTGAGCGTTGCGCAAATTAAGACTGAGGCCAACAAGATCCGACGTCATATTGTCTCCGCCCGAAGGCAGCATTTTACCGGCCATACCAAGCTGTTGCCTGGCAGCATCAGTTAACACGTCTTCAGGTGTACGCAGCTGAGCCTGCTGCTGTGCAAGACTGATCGAATGTTGTGTTATTCCATCCGATGCTTTTTGCACACCAAGCATGCCCGACATTAGTGCCGAATTGATATTACCGTCAAATTGTACAGACATAGTTCTACCTCACCTCATGGTTAATTATTAACCAAACGGAGGAAAATTGGAAGCTTAGATCGGCTGTTTCATGCACTGGCTAGCAGATATCAGTTTGTCAGATAGTCTCTGATTGCAGTCTCAAATTCATTTGCATGGGAAATAAAAGGAGCATGAGAGGCTCCGGGAAAGAGCATGGATACACTGGCGGGTTGCAGTCGCTCAACCTCTTCCGTCACCGCAACTGGCACCAGACTGTCCTTCTTACCGTATATTCGCAGAGTGGGGCACTGAATTGCCGGTAACTGTGAGCGAATGTCGGCTTGCCGGAGTATTTCCAGCCCCCCTGACAAGGCTGCAGCGGCAGCTGCCGGCCGCTCATCCAACAAAGACTTAAGAGCCAGAATATCAGCTTTTGCGCGAGGGCTACCCATTGCCTGAATAGCTAAGAAGCGATTCACCGTGGCATTCACGTCAGAATGTAACTGGCTGGCAAAGGCTTTCAGCACCTCAGGTTTAATACCTGGCCAGTTTATCTCTGCCTTAAATTTTGGCGTTGTAGCCACACAAATCAATCTTTGAACTCTGTCCGGGTATTCAATAGCCAGCTTTTGTGCCACCAGCCCACCCAACGACCAACCAATCAATACCGATGCTGACGGAAGTACTTCGCCAATCATGGTGGTAATCGCATCCAGATTATAGTTATCGGGAAGAATCTGGTTGTTCACACCAAAGCCGGGCAAATCTATCAGTGTGATCCGGTACTCATGGCTCAATCCCGCAACGAAATTCTTCCATACGGCGCTGTTTAGCCCCCAGCCATGCAAAAAGACCAGTTCCGGGCCGCTTCCCAGCTGCTCTGCAATCAATGGCAAAATAAACTATCCTCTATGATTAAAACCTTACCAGGCAAAGGAAATGCCTATATCCATAACAACCTTGCTCCGGGCTGCACTCAACTCGCAATCCTGCCTGCTTTGTTATCAGCACAGTCAGGATTTGTTGTGCCCCTGGTGTCAGAGTGATCTGAAGTTGTTCAATTTGCAGGCCTGTGCATATAACCTGTTACTTTGGCCAAAAATACGTCAGGGCCTGGGGGCAGCAAAATACCAGCGGTTGCTGGCGTGCGGAGAATACCAGTGGCCGCTGGATACGCTGATCAGAAGTCTGAAATTTTCCCGCAAGCCCCGCAATGCCAGAGCACTGGCGGATATATTCTATGATCATGTACTCACACAATACAGCCCCTGGCCGGAGGCAATTATTCCCGTCCCCCTGTCTTCTTCACGCTACAGAACCAGACACTACAACCAGGCGATGGAAATTGCTAAACGACTCAATCAGCGCAGTGGCTTGCCACTGGCCGAGGTATGTAAACGAAGTAAAGATACACAGCCACAGACAGAGCTTTCTGGCGCCCAGCGCCGTCGTAACCTCAAACAGGCTTTCACTCTGACCGGAAAGCTTGAGGTCAGACGGGTCGCGGTTGTGGATGATATCATCACCACCGGCACAACCATCAACAGCCTCTGTGACACGTTGTTACAGCACTACCCCGATTTGGAAATAGAGGTATGGACCATCGCCATCAGCCCTCTGCATCAATGAAGTCAGACAGATAAATGGCATTGCTGAGGATCCTGCTGGTGCCATACCAGTATCCCCGGAAGCTAAGATTGTCCGTCACTCCAATGACCTTACCCCGGCCCAGTTTATGGGCGACTATATTCGCCTTACCGGCCATATGCTCTATCATCTCTTCGCTGGCGTAACCTGCCTTAAGAGGCTTCGTTGTATAACGGGACACGGTCACGAAAGGCGCAGCGGGAACATGCATGGCCAAAGTACTGTTGCGCAGGAAGTGTAACGCGCGTTGTGAGTACCCAAAACCCAGAGGATGGGAGGGGTCTATCTCTGCGCTGAATACTGCGCCGGCAATGCGCTTTTTCGCCTCCAGAGCGTCTTTGTCTGCATAGCTCAGCTTAGTGGTATCAAAACCACTACTCAGCTCTTTTTGCGACATAAAGGTGGCTTTGAGCAAGTCATTCTCACTGGCCCATTTCGCTGCACGCTTCTGTGTTATTAGCACACCACCCTGTTCTACCCAATCCTGGATGGCCTTGACTTGTTTATCGGCGATACCGCTGAAATTCCCATCCGCCATAATGATATGACTGTAACCAGAGAGCGATACACTGCGCAGTCTGTCCATATCCAGAATGGTCAGTGGTAAACCAACACGCTGGTCAAAATAGTGCCAGATTTCACCCGCCTCGTACTGAGAACTCCCTGCGCCAGCAATCATCATTACTTTAGGCTGCTTAACTAATGCCATGGTCCGGCTACCCAGATCATTGCCCTGTGGCGTCAGGCCACTGGTGACAGACCATAATTTGATATGGTGCTGATTAGAATGCTGCCGGACAATATCCCGCCACCCTTCGGGCTGCTTAAGTGCAGCAGGGATCAGCACGGCTCCGGGTTCAAAACTGACTTTTCCCCGCGGCGTAATTGCTGTAAATGCCGTGGAAGCTATCTTGACCTGTGTATCATGCTCTAACAACGCCTGCAACAGAGCAGGTGCCTTAGAGTCCTGCCAGGAAAACGCATAAGCATAGGCATTCTCCGCAGGCTCAGCGAGTACCGGATCAAAGTCTGGCAAGCTGTCGGTTAACGGTAACTTACGCCAGAAACCGCGCTCAACTTCTTCGTATTCGATATTGAACGCCAGCGGCAGATTCCAGTTTGAAACATCATAAAAAGTATTGTCGTCAAAACTGGTTCGGGTGGAGAAAATGGATTTGATCAGCCGGTATTGAGGCTGATTAAGGGGTACAAACACCGAATCTTCAGGGGCAAAACGCTGACCATTACGTTCTATCGATTTGCTCAACCCCTTTACCTGTATCTGGTGTTGGCGGAGTATTTCCAGCAGCGCCTTAAATCGGCTCTTGTCACGAGCTTCGGTCAGCAAATAACCAGACAGATCATCGTTTTTTGCCAGTTGCAGTGCTTCATCGGTAAAACTCTGCAAATGCTCCGACAAAGAGGCCTTATTGGCCAGAGCCCCGGCGAAAGTCGACAATGATGTGGTGATCTGATTCTGAATGGTTTGCGGGAAACTCAGTTCACCATGCACAGATTCCTGCAGATGCCCCCGACTGCTGGCCTGCTCAAATAAAATACCGACACTGCCATGGGCATCGGGATAGGTTGACCCTTTGCCGTAGTAAAAGTCATCGAACCCCTCCTGAGTGAAATAGAGCTGTTGGGTATCATCCAGTGCCTTAGCATGATATTCACCCATGGCTTCAGTCAGACTGACATTGTTGTCGGGGGTCCAGGGATTCTTCCGCGATGGCACCCCAGGCTGAAAAAAGTAGGTGCTGTTGGTACCCATTTCATGGAAATCTGTCACCACATGAGGCCGCCAGTTGTGATATTGCTTCAGTCTGGCCCGGGATTCAGGATGAGTCAGCAACAACCAATCGCGGTTCAGATCGAACCAGTAATGATTAGTGCGACCACTGGGCCAGTGCTGCCAATGTTCCCTGTGATTGGCATCAGCAACCATGTTTTCACCCTTGTGCATGTTCGCCCACTGGGCAAAGCGGGACAAGCCGTCAGGATTAAGCGCCGGTTCCATTAGAATTACCGCCTCATCAAGAAGTTTATCCACTTCCGGGCCCTGAGCTGCAGCCAGGTAGTAAGCAATTAATAGGGCAGCGTTGGCACCGGAAGGTTCATCACCATGCACGCTGTAACCCATCCACAGTACCAGCGGCAGATCGCTATTGTTCTGACCTTCGAGACTTTGCAAATGTTGCTGACGGATATCATCGATTTGCTGTTGGTTTTTCTTTGAGCTGAATGTCAGCAGTAATAACGGCCGCTGCTCATGAGAACGTCCCATTTCCTCAATACTCACACGGGGGGAGCTTTGCGCCAGAGCCCGCATATAGCTGACTAACTGATCATGACGAACATGCCAGGTACCAACAGGATACCCCAACACAGACTCTGGTTTCGGCACGGCCTGATCATAACTTACCGTGTCCGGCAAATAATCCAGATCGCTCTCAACCTGAGCGTGCACATTGCTGATACCGCTCAGCACTACTGCCATCAACGCAATTTGTAACCAACGTCCCATTTAAGCCTCTAGGTTTCGTTCAATCTATACTACCAAGCTATCAGCTAGTTTTGTTCAGTTCCAGTGAGACCACAGCAAAAGCCGGCGACTTGGTCTCATTATTCTGTAACCTGAAGCACTAACGGTACAACTTATCCGATACTTGAGTGTTTTACTCAAGTAATCTTTGATATCATAATGCCATTACATCTCATTCTGGAGGTAGCATTATGATTCAGATATCTGAACCGGCACAGGCCCATTTTTGTAAATTACTAAGCAAGCAGGATCCTGGCACCAATATCCGCGTGTTTGTGGTCAACCCCGGAACACCCAGCGCCGAATGTGGTGTGTCTTATTGTCCCGGCGATGCGGTGGAAGAAAGCGATACCCGCCTGTCTTTTGATGGTTTTGATGCGGTAGTAGATCAGGACAGCGCGCCTTTTCTGGAAGAAGCAGAAATTGACTTTGTAACTGATCAGATGGGCTCACAACTTACCCTTAAAGCCCCGAATGCCAAAGTGCGCAAAGTGGACGATGACGCGCCACTGATGGAACGCCTCAACTATATGATAGACGCGGAAATTAATCCCCAGCTCGCCAGCCATGGCGGTAAGATTATGCTGATGGAAATCACGCCGGCAGGAAAAGCCGTATTGCAGTTCGGCGGCGGCTGTAACGGCTGTTCAATGGTAGATGTGACACTCAAAGAAGGTGTCGAGAAACAGATGCTGGCACAGTTTCCCGAACTGACGGGTGTGGTGGATGCCACGGAGCATGAGGCAGGCGAACATTCTTACTACTAAAACGTCCTGGCAGCAGGCTATAACAGCGCCTGCTGTCTGAATAAGCGTAAGTAGAGCCATCCCAGACTCACCCCTCGTGCAAGCAGAAAGCCAAGAAATGCCAACCACAAGGCGTGATTTCCAAGAGCAGAAGTCAGCCACCAAAGAGGGAAAAACACAGCCAGCGTACAAAACAGCATGCTATTTCGCATCGCTTTCCCCCGGGTCAGACCGATAAATACGCCATCCATCAGGAAGCACCAATGTGCCAGCAAAGGCATTACCCAGATGTAAGGCAAAAACGCTGTTGCCAGTTGCCTTAATGGCGCCAGGTCTGTAAGCAGAGCAATAATTACCGAGTCGAACAGAATAAAAAACAGACTGTACACTACTGCCAGCAACGCTGACCAGAACAGGCCCACCCGCACCCGGTCGTGCAGTTGCTGTCTCGCCCCGGCCCCTTTGCTCTCGCCCACCAATGCCTCTACCCCGTAAGCAATGCCGTCCAGTCCCAGCGCGGTAATAACAAAAAACTGCATTAGCAACGCGTTTACTGCAACGATATCCTCACCCAGTCTGGCGCCCTGAAAGGTCAGAAAGGCGATGGTGACTTGCAACGCCAGATTTCGCAGGAAAATATCCCTGTTCAAATCCAGCACCTGCCGATAGATTTGTAGCCTGAACCATTCGAATCTTGGGCCGCGCCAACCAGTATTGCGCATTACAACATAGAATGACGCAATGAAGATTGCATACTCAGCCACAACAGTAGCCGCGGCGACCCCCTCAACCCCCCAGCCAAGGCCTATTGCCAGGAAAAGGCTCAGTATTGCATTGAGCAAATTACCCAGTATCTGGATCAGCATAACTAATCTGGTATGTTGTTGACCTACCAGCCAGCCCACCAGCATTAAATTTGCCAGAGCTGCCGGCGCTCCCCATACGCGAATACCGATATAGGCGCCGATAACTTCATTGACCCTGATGCTGGCCTCAGCGAAGTAACCCGCAATCTGGATCAACACGCCCTGAAACAGGATCATCAATACACCAATCAGAACGGCTGGCATAAGTAATTGATAGAAAACCCTGGAACCTGCTGTTGTATCACGCTCTCCTCTCGCCTGAGCGCTGAGGCCGGTTGCTGACATCCTCAAAAAACCGCAAACCCAGTAGATCTGAGTAATGACCATCGTGGCCACGGCGGTACCGGCAAGAAAGAATGTTCCATCAAGGTGGCCGATGATGGCGGTATCCACCATGCCCAGCAATGGGTTGGTAATATTACTCAGAATCATCGGCAGGGCGATATACAGCAAACGGTGATGTTCAGCTTTGCTACTGAGCAGAAATACAAAAGGGTTGCGCCGGTTCACAGACAAAGTAAGCTCTTGGGGTAAACGCATTGATATACAGGTGATGATCTAATGTCGACACGTAAAATGCCAGCCCTTCTGGCAATGTTGCTGGTTATACTGTTTTCAGCCCCCGGTATGACCACGCCTCATAACAAGCACGCCAGCATACTGCAATATCACCATGTCAGTGAGCAGACGCCTGCTATTACCTCAGTGACACCTGAACAATTCGCTACGCATATGCAATATGTCGCTAATAACCATACTGTTGTGCCTTTGCCTGATCTGATAGCCAGCCTCAGGGGAAATGAGGCTCTGCCTGAAAACGCGGTGGCCATCACTTTCGATGATGGCTATCAGAACATATTGGAGAACGCGCACCCTATTCTGAAGCGGTATGGCTTTAACTACACCATTTTTATCAATCCGGCGTTGATCGGGAAAGAAGCCCATCAGTTAACCTGGGAAGAAGTGCGGCAGATGAAAAATGAGGGTGTTTGGTTTGCCAATCATACGGACGATCATGCTCACCTGCTCGATCGCAAAGGAAAAAATAGTAAGCAATGGCTGGCGGATCTGAAACAGGATATTCAAAAGGCAGAGGAGAAGCTCGAACAGAAGCTGGGATACAGCCTTAAATATCTCGCTTACCCCTTTGGCGAGTACAACAGCGCTGTTCAGACGCTGCTGGAAGACATGGGCTATGTGGGATTTGCACAACAATCCGGTGCGGTAGCCCCATACAGTGACTTCACAGCCTTGCCCCGCTACCCTGCTGCAGGTTTATACGCGAACCTGAAAACCCTTAAGGTCAAACTCAACAGTCTGGCCATGCCCGTACTTTCCCAGCCAACAGACCCTGAACTTGAGTACAGCGATAGAACCCCACAATGGACTATTCGTATAGATTTAGACGATATCCGCCCGGCACAGGTTGCGTGTTACTTTAAAGGCCAGCCGATGGATCCGGAATGGGTAGAGCCAGACAGGTTTCAGTTGGCAATCAGTGAGCCGCTAGACCCCGGCCGCAGCAGAGTTAACTGCACAGCCCCCAGCAAGCAAAATCCAAAACGCTATTACTGGCATTCACAGCCATTTTTTGTCGCGACAAAAGAAGGTAAGTGGCTCGACTAAATATAGTGTGAGCCTTTAATTGATGATAAATGGCATATCTTTAAGGATATGCTGTGGATTCACCACCGCCATCTCACCCGGCATCAGAGTCGGGGTAAAGCGTCCTATCACCTGTGCTTGTGGATTAATGATCACAACAGACGCACTGTGATCCACCAGATAGTCAGGGTTATCGGTACTATCAGACATGGCGTACATCATGCCCAGAGCACGCACAAATGGAAAAAGCTCGGTGTGCTCTGCGGTCGCGGCCAGAAACTCCGGGTTGAAAAAGCTAATATACTCTTTTAGCCGCTCCGGAGTATCCCGTTTAGGGTCGACCGAAAGCAACATTACCTGAATGGGGTAATCGCTGTCTAATTGTTGTAGTTGAGGATAAATGCTTTTCAGTTCAGCAAGGGTAGTAGGACAAATATCCGGGCAATAGGTGTACCCGGTGAATACCAGTGTCCAGTGGCCTTCAAAAGTCTCCCGACCAAAAGGCTCACCATTGTGGTTCACTAAGGTGAAGTCTGGCAGAGCCCGGGGCTGTGGATAAAGTTTGGCGTGCTCAGCAGACTGTGGCGGAGCGAGATTGACTGACAGATAAATTCCCCCTGCCAAAGCAACAATCAGAGCTACAGCAATAAGCAGTTTCTGTTTCATAAATTAATCTTAAAGTAATGATCCACGAGCAATACAAGAAACAGTACCATCAGGTGCACGATGGAAAACCTGAAAGTCTGCATGGCAGTGTCTTCATCGGCATTAAATTTAAGCTTTAGTGCGTAATAGAGAAAACCCACATTCAGTAAACTGGAACCGGCAAAATAGATAATTCCTGTCATCCCTACCAGGTAGGGCATTAAACAGACAATTGCCAGCAGTATGGTATACAGCAAGACTGAGGTTTTAGTGAACTCAACGCCATGGGTCACCGGTAACATAGGAATTTTTGCGCGCGCATAATCCTTTTCTCTGTGTATTGCCAGAGCCCAGAAATGCGGCGGGGTCCATATAAAAACAATCAACACCAGTAATAATGCATACGGGTGGACTTCACCGGTAATCGCTGTCCAGCCAAGTAAAGGAGGAGCTGCACCTGCAAGGCCACCAATCACTATATTCTGCGGCGTGGCGCGTTTAAGATACATGGTATATATCATGGCGTAACCCACCAGGCTCGCCAGGGTCAACAACGCGGTTAAACGATTGACCCATAAATCCAGTACCAGATACCCTGCAAATGCCATTAACGTAGCAAATATTAACGCCCTTCTGGGGCTGACTTTGCCTTTAGGTACTGGCCGATTGAAGGTTCTTGCCATCTGAGCATCAATGCGTCTGTCCATTACATGGTTAATCACAGCAGCGGCGGCAGATAAGGCACCTATACCGAACAACCCTGCTACCAGTGGTTGCAGGGGCAACCAACCTGATGTGGACAGACACATTCCAACCAAAGCGGTGAGCAACAACAACAGCACCACATTGGGTTTAGTCATTTCATAATAGTCCCGCCATGATGCGCGGGAATGAGATTGATGAGGCTGTGTCGCGGTGACTGATTTAGCCATTGTGCCTCCTAAGTTTTTCTGTACAGACTGTAATTGAGCATGACCAACACCAGTAACAAACTGGCCCCTACTATATTGTGTGCCACTGCCACCCACAAGGGCAGACTAAAGACAACATTACTGATTCCTAACGCCACCTGCAGACCTAATACCAGCACCAGAGTGATTGACAACTGTTTAAACAAAGAGGATGAAGCACGAGCATAAAGCTTTATTGCCAACCAGCACAGATAAATAAAGGTGATAAGTGCCCCGAAACGGTGTACCACATGCATTGTCATACGCTCCGCATAACTGTGTGTACCGAACTCATAGTCATGGGCTTCACCAATCGAGAAGGCACCGGCAAAATCCAGTTTTTCCATCCAGCCAGCCTCACAAACCGGCAATTGTGTACAGGCAAGAGCAGCATAATTCGCCGACACCCACCCGCCAAATGCTATCTGAGCAAATACTATCAACATACCCAGGACGCCATAACGGGCAAGAGGGCGTAATCCGGCGTCACCTCCAGGTATTCGATAATTAGTCAGGCGTAAATACAGCAGAAACAGGCAGGATAAGACCGTAAAGCCGCCCAGCAAGTGACCCATAACCACTATAGGCTGAAGTTTCATGGTCACAGTCCACATCCCTAACACCCCCTGAAAAACCACCAGGCACAACAGCACCAACGGCAATTTCAGCGGTCTGTTAGGTTGCCGGTTAAACAAACTGAGCAGGGCAATAACCAGAATAAACAGTCCCAGCGCTCCGGCAAAATAGCGGTGAATCATTTCATTCCAGGCTTTGTGTGCCTCGAAGGGGCGCTCGGGAAACGCCTGAACCGCCTGCTCTATATGCGCTTCCTGTTTGGGTACCGACAAAAAGCCGTAACAACCGGGCCAGTCAGGGCAGCCCAGACCTGCGTCGGTAAGGCGCGTATAAGCACCCAGAGCAACAACTAAAACAGCAAGGATAAGCGAAGCCAGCACCAGTTTTTTCATCTATCTTCCCCTAGCCTATGCGCGACAATTTCAGTAGTTTGAGTAAGTCAGACAGTATATCGCGGCTGTCCAACACCGCCTGTTCTCTTTCGGATGCCACAGGGTAATGCAAAATGACATTGTTCAGGGTATCCACCAGAAAAATACCGTCACCGGCGTGGCCTTCAAAAACCTGTTCGATCTTTTCTGCAGAGGTGGTCACCAGTCTGATAGTGGGATACCCGGCCAGCTCGTTACGCTGGCTTTCTGCACCCTGAACGGTTGCAACGACTACTGCTTCTGCCCTGTCCTGTTTGCGTCCCAACGCCTTCCACACCTGACTGATACTATACAGGGCGTTATCGCACGTAGCATCACAATGCTCCGGCAGACGATAAAGGATGCGCCACTTTGCCTGACTGTCTATGCCGGAGAGGTCTCGTACCGGATTCAGCAATTCACCATGATTAGTGGCGCCCTTATTAAACCAGTCGAATTCCAAAGCCAGCTTGGCTAAAATCACCGGCACAATAAACGCCAGCAGCACCAACATTAACGTCTTCTTACTGGACTTAAGCTTCATCCACTTTTCCCTTCTTCTTTTTATAAAGAGCTACCACAAATATAACCATACAGGCCAAAGCCAGCCCAAACCATTGTACAGCATAGCCATAATGTTTTTGCGCAGGCATCACCACAGGTTTCCAGTTATTACTATACCCGAACGCGCTGGTATCACTTACCTGCAAAGCAAAGGGCAGCAGTGACACAGAGAGCATGCTTTCCAGTTTTTCAAGATCAGGCTGCTGAATGCGCCGGGGCCATTGCCGGTTTAACGTTTCATTCTCCCGAATCATCGGATTCGACTGTGGCTGGGTTACAACCCCCTGTAGCGTCAGCAGGCCGTCAGGTAACTCAACATCTGGCAAGGCGCTTCGATACTTAGGGGCAGGGGTCCAGCCCAAATTAACCAACAAATTACCTTCGGATGTCATTAATACTGCCAACACTTCGTAGCCCACTTGTCCCTCATAGATACGATTATCCCACAACAAGGGTCTTTCCTGGTCAAGACGACCAGTTACCTGCAACGGAAAATCCCGAATATCGCTGTCCAGACGAAGAAGTTCACTCAAGGAACTGTATCTCTGCTGCTGACGATGTTCTATTTGTTTTGCTCGCTGTTGCTTTTGCTCAGCTCTATCCAATTGCCAAAACCCCAACCAGGTCATGACACCCACAGCAATTAGTGTCAATATGGTGGCAATTACAGGGAGTTGACTGAGTCGATTTAGCACAATAGGAGAAGAGACTTGTTAGTAAAAATTATTGTTGTCTGTATGTTGGCTTTTATGGTCTTTAACCTTTTCCGGGCTATGAAAATCATGCTTAGTAGTGACCCTGACCAACAACAATCTATGACCAAATTTATTGGTCGTCGCGTATTAACTTCGGCACTGATTATGTTATTGCTATTGCTCGCTCTGGCAATGGGCTGGATTACTCCGAATCCCCGCCCTTATTAAAAGCAAGGCTCCCGCTTACAGGAGCCTTATCAGCTTAGATAATATATACAAATACAAACAGAATTACCCACACCACATCAACAAAGTGCCAGTACCAACTGGTAGCCTGGAAGGCAAACTGGTTTTCTTTGTCAAAATGCCCCTTGAGTACCCTGAAAAACATGATGATTAGCATCAGTGTACCCAGTGTGACATGTAAGCCATGAAAGCCGGTGAGCATAAAGAACGTATTGCCATATACACCGGAAGTCAGCATCAGCCCCAAATCACGGTATGCATGAACGTACTCTTCTACCTGAAGAAACAGGAAGATCAGACCAAGAACAATGGTAATCCCCAGAAACAGCTTCAGACGAGCGCGCTTTCCTTCTTCAAGCGCAACATGTGCAAAATGTGCGGTTACCGAAGAAATCAGCAGTATTGCAGTATTGACCAAAGGTAATCCCATCCATCCCATAGCCTGGGTGGTGGTTCCGCCTGGCGTTTGCGTGAGCGGCCACATGGCCTCGAAACCGGGCCAAAGTACTTCATTGGTCATCGCATTATTCGACTCTCCCGCCAACCACGGCACAGCAATCATGCGCGTATAAAACAGTGCCCCGAAGAAAGCAGCAAAGAACATTATCTCAGAGAAAATAAACCAACTCATTCCCTGACGATATGAGCGGCCCAACTGTGCGCTATATTTACCGGCCATGGACTCTTCAATCTGATCCCGGAACCAGCCTATCAGCATCACCAGCAAAACTACCAAACCCGCGGTGAGTATCCAGCCACCATAACCCTCTTTACCCTTTGTGGATTCAACCACAAAGTTACCGGCACCGACGGCAATCAGAAACAGCGCAACTGCGCCTACAATAGGCCAGACGCTCTGCTCCGGTACATAATATTTTTCGTATTGTTGCTCTGACATGTCGCTCTCCATTTAGCCGCGGTTCATTGCCACAGAAGATGTCCCTGTCACGTCATACAACGTATAGGACAGAGTAAAAACCTTAATATCCTCAGGTAACTGAGGATCCACATAAAACTGCATTGGCATCAGGGCTTCTTCCCCGGCCTGCAGTGGCTGTTGTTCAAAACAGAAGCACTCCGTTTTGTTCAGGTATAACGCTGCGGTACCAGGCGACACCGACGGAATCGCCTGGCCCACAATGTCTTTTGCCGTAGGGTTTTTGACATAAAACTCCACGGTGTTGAGTTCACCGGGATGAACCGTAATACGCTTGGTGCGGGCTTCAAAATCCCACACCATACCGGATTGATTGCGGGTAATAAATTCCACCGTAATCTCACGGCTGGTATCCACATCCGTATTGACATCGTATGTGGCCGCATAAGGGTTGGTCTTCCCGTTGATGCCTGTGATATCACAAAACACATCATACAAAGGCACCAGCGCAAAGCCGAAGCCGAACATGCCGATGACAATTGCCACCAGCTTGATCACCATTCGATTATTATTGCTCTGCGACGGCTGTGTCATTGGTCTACTTCACCTCAGGAGGCGTTTCGAAGGTATGGTAAGGCGCCGGTGACGGCACTTCCCATTCCAGCCCTTCGGCACCGTCCCAAACCTGAGCAGTAGCGGGCTCCCCGATCTTGCGGCTGGCTTTGATCACCAGAGCCAGGAAAATCAACTGAGACAGACCGAAGGCAAAACCACCGATACTGATCCATTTGTTGAAATCCGCAAACTGCAAGGCGTAATCCGGAATACGACGAGGCATACCGGCCAGCCCGACAAAGTGCATCGGGAAGAACAGCAGGTTAACGGATATCATAGAGCACCAGAAATGCCATTTTGCCAGGGTCACGTCATACATCTTGCCACACCATTTAGGCAGCCAGTAATACACCGCCGCCATAATAGAGAAGACCGCACCGGTTACCAGTACATAGTGGAAGTGCGCCACAACAAAATAGGTATCGTGATACTGGAAATCCACCGGCGTAATCGCCAGCATCAGTCCTGAAAAGCCACCGATCGTAAAGAGTACGATGAAAGCCAGGGCAAACATCATCGGCATTTCGTAGCTGATCGAGCCTCGCCACATTGTCGCCACCCAGTTAAATACTTTGACCCCGGTAGGCACCGAGATAAGCATGGTAGCAAACATAAAGAACATTTCAGCAAACAGCGGCATACCGGTGGTAAACATATGGTGAGCCCACACGATAAAGGACAACAGTGCTATCGATGCCGTGGCATAGACCATGGATGAATAACCAAACAGTCTTTTACGTGAAAAGGTCGGCACAATATGAGAGATAATGCCGAAAGCCGGCAAAATCATTATATATACCTCAGGGTGACCGAAGAACCAGAAAATATGCTGGAACATTACCGGATCACCACCACCAGCAGCGTCAAAGAAACTGGTACCAAAATACTTGTCGGTCAGTACCATCGTAACTGCGCCAGCAAGAACCGGCATGACCGCTATCAGCAAGAAGGCGGTAATCAGCCAGGTCCACACAAACATGGGCATTTTCATCCAGGTCATACCTGGTGCACGCATATTGAAGATCGTTACGATAACGTTGATCGCACCCATGATCGACGATATGCCCATGATATGGACTGAAAACACAAACAGTGCGGTACTGTCATTGCTGAATGTAGTTGAAAGCGGCGCGTAGAAGGTCCAACCAAAATTCGGACCACCACCTTCAAGGAATAGCGAAGAAAGCAAAATCAGGAATGCGCCGGGCAGAATCCAGAAGCTCCAGTTGTTCATTCGCGGCAATGCCATATCTGGCGCACCGATCATCAGCGGCACCATCCAGTTTGCCAGACCCGTGAAGGCTGGCATAACCGCACCGAATACCATGATCAGACCATGGACTGTGGTCATCTGATTGAAAAAATTGGGCTCAACAATCTGCAAACCCGGCTGAAACAGCTCTGCACGGATCACCATTGCCATGGCACCGCCCACCAGGAACATGATAAAAGCGAACCACAGATATAAGGTACCGATGTCTTTGTGGTTTGTCGTTAGCAGCCAACGCATAATTCCCGCTGGCTTGTGGTCATGATGCTCATCATGATGAAGATCGTCTGCAACACTACTCATCATAATCCTCCTAGTTGCCAGTGATTAATGCGTTAACGTCTTTTGCCTGCACCGTTTCTCCGGTGTCATTACCCCAGGCATTACGTTCATAAGTGATAACAGCCGCCAGCTCTTTCAGACTCAGCTGCTTTGCAAAAGCCTGCATTGCCGTGCCGGGCACGCCGTTGACAACTACATCGATATGCTTGGGCATATCGTTCAGTGCCACATCGCTGCCTTTAAGAGCTGGGAATACCCCAGGAAGCCCTTCGCCATTAGGCATATGGCAAGCTGCACAGGCAGACTGATAAACCTGTTTACCTACATCCATCAGCTCTTCCATTTCCATATTCATGGCCAACATTTTCTGCTCTTTCTCTTTAGCTTTAAGTTGCTTCTGCTCCTGCTCGGCAATCCAGCGTTCATATTCAGCCGGCTCTTTGGCAATCACAACAACGGGCATAAAGCCGTGGTCTTTACCACACAACTCGGCACACTGGCCACGATAGAGTCCGGGTTCATTAACCTTGGTCCAGGCTTCATTAATAAAGCCCGGGTTGGCATCTTTCTTAATCGCAAAGTCAGGTACCCACCAGGAGTGAATAACGTCATCAGAGGTGATCAGGAAACGGACTTTCTGGCCAGTGGGAATAACCAGTGGTCTGTCTACCTCAAGCAGATAATTTTCACCCTTATCGAATTTATTGGTGATTTGCTCCTGTTGGGTAGCCAGCAAGGAAAAGTAATCCACTTCATGATCCATGTATTTGTAATGCCACTTCCATTGGGAGCCAGTGACCAGGATCGTCACATCTGCTTCAGTAGTGTCTTCCATGGCAATCAGTGTTTTAGCCGCAGGTACCGCCATGCCGACAAGAATCAGGAATGGCACAATGGTCCATGCCACCTCAACTTTCACACTCTCATGAAAGTTCGCGGGCTTGGCCCCTTTCGACTTACGGTGAAAAATCATCGCATATAGCATGGCGCCAAACACCAGTACACCGATAACCACACAGATGTAAAAAATCGTCATATGCAGGCCATAAACCTGCTCGCTAATGTCCGTCACCCCTTTACGAAGGTTTATATCGGAACGTTCAGCGACAGCGACACTGCTTGCTAAAGTCGCACAGATCGCGGTCAAGACACCTTTGCCCACGTGACGTCTCCTCTGTCAGAAATGAACTCAGCCCAACGCAACGTCGTACGGCTGCATCGGGCAGTGACACACATCAAATATAAAAATGATGTCATGCCATTGTTATAAGATTGTTGCAACGTATAAGAATTACTCAACCAGGGGGGTCGAGTCCAGCATTTTCTGCACTTGGGTCAATCAACCGCTCAACATTTAGGCGATAAAGATGTGTTAGCCCGAAAGGGCTAACTTATTAATTTGATTAGTATTTGAGAGTGGAAGAAAAAGGAAAGCGGTTTTTGCAGGAAAACCGAACCTCAGTTGGCTGATAAGCAGAAATTTTGCTTAGAGCCAGTCCGCGTTGCGAATAATTCCCACCCCAATACCTTCAATACTAAAAGGCTGCGAAGCGAGGTCCACTTTGATCGGTGCAAAATCCTGATTTTCTGCATGCAACAGAATTTCACTTCTTCCACGCCGCTCCAGGCGTTTAACGGTCACCTCATCATCCACTCTGGCAACCACTACCTGCCCGTTGTGCACGTCCAGAGTCCTGTGCACTGCCAACAAATCACCATCGAGAATGCCGATATCTTTCATACTCATGCCTTGTACCCGCAACAAGTAGTCTGCCCTGGGCTTAAACAAGTCCGGCGCGACCTGATAGTGTGACTCTATATTTTCCTGTGCAAGAATCGGCTCACCAGCGGCAACCCTGCCGATCAGGGGTAATCCTTCCTCCACTACCGGCTCTTCAAGAGGCATATTCAGACGAATCCCTCTGGATGTACCCGGCAATATTTCTATCACGCCTTTTCGGGCCAGGGCCTTCAGGTGCTCCTCCGCTGCATTGGCAGAACGAAACCCCAGTGTTCTGGCGATTTCTGCCCGTGTGGGCGGCATCCCGGTTTGCACCATGGTATCTTTAATAAGTTGGAGAACTTCTTCTTGTCTGGGTGTTAAAGCGCGCATAAGCCTGTTTTTCCATACAGTTTAACTGTCA
The DNA here is from genome assembly GCF_002591895.1 of Lacimicrobium alkaliphilum. Lineage (GTDB taxonomy): Bacteria > Pseudomonadota > Gammaproteobacteria > Enterobacterales > Alteromonadaceae > Lacimicrobium > Lacimicrobium alkaliphilum. The sequence goes on along the minus strand of NZ_NISX01000020.1, from coordinate 29,528 downwards.
GTATATCCAGTTATTTTAATGGTGCAAGTCTGAACCTCAACAAAACACCTCCTCGGGTACCCTGAGACAAGTTTTCCTCCTCGTGCTATGCTTTCGCCAAATTTATGCCGATTAATTTTCCCAGAGGAATTGCCCTGATGCACTGGTTGCAAAGGTTACTGTTGGCCATAATCAGCCTGCCCACCAGATTGCTGGTAACGACGAAAGTGATCCCCGCGAACCTCTTTGAAGAGCTGGGTATAGATAAAGCCAAGCCCATCATTTATCTGTTGCATACTCATTCGGCGACCGATTTGGTCGCATTGCAAAAAGCGACCAGACAATCCGGGCTTTCGGATCCACTGCAGGAAGTTAAGCTTGCCGGCGCAGTGATCCCGGCATGCCTCTATCTGGAGCAGCCTCAGGGACTCGTCAGTCGCCAGGTGCGCAGTACAGATGTGCATCAGCAGTTTGTGCGGATACTGGAGTTACAACAGACGCATCCGGAACTGGACGTACAGATTCTTCCCGTATCCGTGTTCTGGGGCCGGGCCCCGGAGAAATCCAACCCAGGATGGTCAGATTTACTTGCTGACAGAGCCTCGCCAAGCTGGTTAAGGAAGCTGTTTATTGTTTTGTTTCTCGGCCGGGATAATTTTGTCAGTTTCAGCCGGGCAGTCTCCTCACAAAGAGTAGTGCAAGAGACCGGCGGGCCCTCTTCCGTGGCTCATAAGCTTATCCGTGTTGCCAGGACTCACTTTCACCGCAAAATTCAGTCAATGACTGGTCCCACAAGCATTGACAAACATCAGTTGCGAAATGCGGTTCTGGGTAGCAAGGCTGTCAAACAGGCCATTATTGAAGAGCAACACAGTAAAAAACTGTCTCCACAACAAGCCAGAGACCGTGCAGCAAGCTACTTAAAAGAAATCGCAGCCGATTATCGTGAAGGCATTATTCGCTTTGGTGACCGACTGCTGACAAGAGTCTGGAACAAAATCTACAACGGAATCGAAGTCAGTCATGCGGCCAGGGTTCGTGAACTGGCACAAAAGGGCCATGAGATCATTTACGTGCCTTGTCATCGAAGCCATATGGATTACCTGCTGCTAACCTATGTTATTTATCATGAAGGATTAGCCACGCCGCATATTGCTGCCGGCATAAACCTTAATTTCTGGCCCGTCGGTGGTATCTTCAGACGAGGCGGAGCCTTCTTTCTGCGGCGCAGTTTTGCTGGCAATAAACTCTACACTTCGGTATTCAGAGAATACCTTGAGCTGCTCTTTGAACGTGGCTACCCGGTAAAGTATTACCCGGAGGGCGGGAGAAGTCGCACTGGGAGGCTGCTGCCTCCGAAAACCGGCATGCTGGCGATGACCCTTCAGGCCATGCTCAAAGGTGTCAAACGTCCTGTGAGCATTGTGCCAGTGTATCTGGGCTACGAAAATGTTATGGAACTGGGTAGCTATCTGAATGAACTCAAGGGCAAGAAAAAGAAAAAAGAATCGTTTCTGCAGGTCTTCTCTGCAATCAAAAAGTTAAAAAACTATGGTCATGGCTTTCTCAGTTTTGGCGAGCCTATATCCCTGAATCAGTATCTGGACCGGCAGGTGCCAAAGTGGCGCGAAGATATGCAGGAAGTCCAGGATAAAAAACCGTCCTGGCTGACGCCAACAGTGAATCATCTCGCGAATCAGGTAATGTGTCGGATTAACCAGGCAGCATCGGTCAGCGGGATGTCTCTGGTATCGTTGAGCCTTTTAGCCAGTAAAAACCATACAGCCTCTGAGTCAGAACTGACCACCAACCTGGATCATTTGTTGCAGCTCTTGCGCGAGGCTCCCTATAGTGAACTCTGTGTAATTCCAAAGATCAGCGGCGCTGAAATGTTGAACAATACCCTGGCGCTGAATAAGCTTCAGGTGCAACAAGACAGCTTCGGACGCATTATTTCACTGGATGAACGCGCGGCGGTCACCCAGACTTACTATCGGAACAATATTTTGCATCTGTTTGCTCTGCCGGGTTTGCTCGCATCCTGTATAGCCGGTAAGGGCGCCGAAAAAAAGCAGGTGCTTGCCACCGTCGCCAGGCTCTATCCATTGCTGAGCAAAGAGTTGTTTATCTATATGTCTGCGGAGCAGGCTGAAGAACATACAGAAGTACTGATCGCAACCATGAAAAACCTGGGGCTTATTCGCCAGCAGGGTCGGAAAATGATGGCCACTGAGCATACCGGAAGTGGCTTTGGTACTCTGGCTATACTTAATCGCACCGTGCAACCTACGCTGCAACGGTATGCCATGGTGTTGACCGTACTTGAACGCGAGAAAGCATTAAGTCGTTCGGAGCTGGAAAAACAAAGTCGTCAGTTAGCAGAGCATTTATGCACGATTACCGGCATCGATGCGCCGGAGTTTTACGACAAAAACCTGTTCTCTGCTTTCATCCAGTCACTTAAAGATAACAAGCTGGTAGATGCCAGCACAGAAGGCGCTTTGCAGTATTCAGAGCAAAGTGCTGACCTGCAGGCGCTGATTATGTACCGGATATCACCGGACGTAGCTCAAAAACTCACGCATTTATGATCCACCTTGCAGTATCGGATGAAAGCCAGAATGATTGAGCAGATTACTTTAGATTAAAAACTCAGTGAGCCAATCAGCCCCAGTGTCAGCAGCAGGCCAAAATAGTGGTTATTTAAAAAGGCCCGAAAACATTTTTCCCGATCCCGGTCGGCGATCAAATATTGTTGATAGCCCACCAGCATTGCGCAACCAGCACAGGCAAGATAATAAGCGGCTCCCAGGCTCAGCAGCATACCCAGCCATACCAGCAAAGACACACTAAGCATCTGCATCAATGCGATAATTAGCCTGTCATAACGACCAAACAATATTGCTGTGGATTTCACTCCAATCAACAGATCATCTTCCCTGTCCACCATCGCGTACTGGGTGTCATAGGCAACAATCCATAATAGATTGGCCAGGTACAATATCCAGCTCCACCAGGGTAATCCTTCGCTTGTTGCCATAAAGGCCATAGGAATCGCCCAGCTGAAAGCTGCTCCCAATACCACCTGAGGTAAATGGGTATAACGCTTCATAAAGGGATAACAGGCAGCCAGAAACAACGCACCAACAGAAAGCAGAATGGTCTGCCAGTTAAGCAGTAATACCAGCGCAAAGGACAACGCAATCAGAACAAAGAACAGAATCAGGGCCTGGCGTGACATCACTTCTCCGGCAACAATGGGCCGCTGAGCCGTGCGTCTGACCTGGCCGTCAATGTGGCGATCTGCGTAATCATTAATGACGCACCCCGCAGCACGCATCAGAAACACTCCTGCGGTAAAAATGATCAGCAACGACCAGTGGGGCGTGCCCATTTCTGCCAGCCACAAGGCCCAGTAGGTAGGCCACAGTAATAAATAAATACCTATCGGTTTGTCGACACGCATCAGGCGGATATAACCACTGAACCGACTCATCTCAGATAGTCCTTCCCATCAGTTTATAAGCCGGACATTGGGGCAGAAAGACCTCGGCTACCATCAGTCGCCACTGCTGAAACAAAAACACTGACCGCCTGCCCCACAGAGTCTGACTTCCAGCAAGTCTCAGTTGTTGCTGGAGCTTGTTCCTGGGTTGAATACAGGTAAGCTGAAAAGGCTGCCGTATAAAGCGTGGGTCATTAAAAAGCAGTCGTCCAAGAGGCTTATCACCCAATGCCGATAACTCGCCACCACCGGTTTCACATAACGCGCTGGGCAGCAAAGAACGAGCAAACACCCAGGGGGTTTGCTCAGCGCACAATAATACTTCTCTGACGACATAGGGTGTGTCATGCCCCATCAGTTCCTGTTCATTATCCAGTAATGGGGCAGGCTGCTGGCCTAACACGCGAACACGAAAATCGCGGCAATGTGCTTGTAGTCGTTCTGTCAACGAACCAGTGTCCAGCAACCAGTTCTTCAGATGGAAATCAGGCACCGGGCAGTCCTGTGGCTGAAACCACTGTGTGCTCAAAGTTAATGGAAATGCCGTTGTTAAATTCAACAAATTGCTAATCGGGTCGATAAGGGAGTCAGCATGATACCTTTGCGCCTGCTTAGCGGCAAATACCAGGGATCACCTATGTTTTTGCGACAGTTTCTGGTTCGACACCGGCAATTGCTGATACCATGAACACACAGCATTAAACGGATAAAATTACTATGTTGCGCAACAAGTGGCTGATAATAAGCATCGTTATAGCTTTAACCTGTAGTCATAGGGCTGCGATGGCCTATGCCTATTTCGGTCTTGAACCCGACATTGTAACCAACTATCTCAGCACCAGTAGCCGCAAACTCGGTTATGTCAGGGTAACCGTCGAACTGATGCTGGAAGATGAATCTCAGCTTGAAGTTGTCGCGCACCATAGTCCCCTTTTGCGCTCGACCACCATTGATATTTTCGGCCGTCAACCGGAGGAGAAAATAAAATCTCTGACCGGGCGCGAGGAGATCCGGCAACTGTGTCTGCAAACCCTTCGCGAACAAATGAAACGTGAAACCGGCTCTGAAATCGTCAAAGATGTGATTTTCACCAAATACCTGTATCAGGGTTAGGAGCGATTTTTACCAAATCGTGTGTAAACCAGAGCCAAAACACAACCGGTGAGTAATCCCACTGTGTGCGCCGTGTTGGCCATTTTTACCCACAGCATATCTGTATAACCCAGTATCAGCCAAATCAGAATAAAGCCCACCAACGGCTTAGAGAGAGAAAGACCCCAGGCAGGGCGTAATATACCGCACCACCAGACAAACCCCATCACACCGTAAACCACGCCTGACAAGCCACCAAAATTCGGACCTGAAGCGAGGTACTGAGCATAGTTTGAGAAAATGGCAGTGAACAGGAAAATCAGCAGTAAGTTTATGCTACCCAGGCGCTGTTCAATTTGCGTTCCCAGCACACCCCACCACAGCAGATTAAACACAATATGCAGTACAGAAAAATGCATAAACGCCGGCCCTAAAAGCCGCCACCACTGGTGTGTCTCTGCCAGTTGCGACAATGGCTGAAAAATCAATACCTGGTGCAAGGGAGCGAACCAGCCCAATACACTGGCCAGGTAAACCAGCAAGCACAGAGCCAGAACAATGCTGGTAAGTGGACTGAGTAGCCCTTTTCTGAGCAGCGGCAGCAAAGATTTTTGTCCTGAAGCCTGCATTGAAACGATGCTGCCTTGTTGCCAGGCCGCTTGCTGGTATTTCTTATCCTGTGGATTGCGGATAAACTCTTCCACCAGAGTGCGCGCCTGCGCCAGCTGACTCTCGTGCATAAGAACCAGGCTATGAGGATGTTCTCCTTCGTCCAGCTGATAGGATACGGTGATTCCATTTAGCTGAAGATAATTGGCTAATAATCTCGCATCCCGTTCACGGGCAAAAGCAATCAATTGCGGCATCAGGGCGCGGAGCTGACAAATGGAAACTGCAATCGCCAGGCTTCAAAGCCACCGTCCAGAGAGTAAACCTCGTGGTATCCTTGCTGAACCAGAAACTGCGCAGCCTGCTGACTGCTGTTACCATGATAACAACAGACGATCACCGGGGTGGTTAACGGTGTATCGTCCATAAAGCGCTGCAAATTGTCATTGTTGAGGTAGGTCGCACCTTCAATATGCGCCGCACCGTAGGATTGAGGATCCCGGATATCCACCAGCGCCACGTCTCCGGCTTCCAGCTTTTGTTTCGCGGAAAGAATATCGATATGTCGAAACTGCTCCATTACTGCCAACTCAGAATAACTTTTCCGGACTGACCTGAGGCCATCGTCTCAAACCCTTTCTCAAATTCATCAATGTCAAATTTATGCGTAATCACCGGACTCAGATCCAGGCCACTCTCTATCAGGCTGACCATCTTATACCAGGTTTCAAACATTTCCCGGCCATAGATTCCCTTGATAACCAAACCTTTGAATATAACCTGATTCCAGTCAATGGCTGTGTCTCCGGAGGGGATGCCTAACATGGCAACTTTGCCACCATGGTTCATCTTGGCAAGCATCTCACGAAAGGCCGAAGCAACACCGGACATTTCCAGTCCCACATCGAACCCCTCGGTCATTCCCAGTTCATCCATCACATCTGCCAGCTTTTCCTTGCTGACATTAACCACCCGGGTTGCCCCCATTTTCTGAGCCAGCTCGAGACGGTATTCATTCACATCAGTGATTACTACATGGCGTGCCCCCACATGGCGGGCGACGGCTGCAGCCATAATGCCGATAGGACCGGCGCCGGTGATCAATACATCCTCCCCCACCAAATCAAATGACAATGCGGTATGTACTGCATTACCAAAGGGGTCAAAAACAGAAGCCAGCTCATCAGAAATATGCGACGGAATCTTAAAAGCGTTGAAGGCCGGTATCACCAGATACTCAGCGAATGCGCCCGGCCGGTTCACACCAACACCGAAGGTGTTGCGGCACAAGTGCCTGCGACCCGCGCGACAATTGCGGCAATGTCCGCAGGTAATATGGCCCTCGCCGGAAACCCGGTCTCCGACTGCAAAACCCGTCACTTCCTGGCCCATTTCCACCACTTCACCTACATATTCGTGACCCACAACCATAGGAACAGGAATAGTCGCCTGTGACCATTCATCCCAGTGGTAAATATGCATATCCGTTCCACAGATTGCGGTTTTACGGATTCTGATTAGCAGATCATTGTGCCCCACTTGGGGCTTTTCGGTTTCTGTCAGCCAGATACCTGGCTTTGAATGTAATTTAGACAGGGCTTTCATGAAATGACTCCCAGTTCTTTACCCACTTCAATAAAGGCGTCGATGGCTTGGTCCAGTTGCGCTTTAGTATGAGCCGCAGACATCTGCGTGCGTATGCGTGCCTGGCCTTTAGGTACAACAGGGAAAGAAAAGCCCACCACATAAATGCCTTTGGCCAGCATTTTTTCTGCCATCTCGCTGGCCAGTCGCGCATCACCTAACATTACCGGAATAATGGCATGATCGGCACCTGCCAGTTCGAACCCAGCTTCGGTCATGCGTTGGCGGAAGTATTGGCTGTTATCTTTGAGAGTCTTGCGCAGTTCGCCACCACTTGAGAGCATATCCAGAACGGTGATCGAAGCAGAAACAATCGCCGGAGCCAGTGAATTAGAAAACAGGTAAGGTCGAGAGCGCTGACGTAACCAGCTCACCATTTCTTTACTTGCCGATGTATATCCACCGGAAGCGCCCCCCAGGGCCTTACCCAGTGTGCCGGTAAGAATATCTACCCGCCCCATCACGTCACAATATTCATGGCTGCCCCGGCCCTGTTCGCCGACAAACCCTACTGCATGCGAATCATCCACCATAACCAGCGCATTGTATTTATCGGCCAGATCACAAACCTCATTTAACCTGGCGATAACACCATCCATAGAGAATACCCCATCGGTGGCGATCATCTTATAACGGGCTCCGTCCGCCTGCGCCTGCTGTAACTTTTCTTCGAGATCGGCCATGTCATTGTTAGCATAACGGTAACGTTTTGCCTTACATAGCCTCACACCGTCGATGATGCTGGCATGATTGAGTGCATCGGAAATGATCGCATCTTCAGGGCCCAGCAACGTCTCAAAAAGGCCTGCATTCGCATCGAAACAGGATGAATATAAAATAGTGTCTTCCATTCCCAGGAAGTCACTCAGCCTGGTTTCCAGTTGTTTATGAATGTCCTGAGTACCACAAATGAAGCGTACAGAGGCCATACCGAAGCCGTGTGTGTCGAGGCCTGCCTTAGCTGCTTCAATCAAATCCGGATGATTAGCCAGCCCAAGATAGTTATTGGCGCAAAAATTAAGTACGTGCTCTGAGCCGGTAAGACGGATATCCGCCTGTTGCTGTGAACTGATAATACGCTCGCTTTTAAACAAGCCCTGCTCACTGATGTCATCCAGTTGCTGTTGCAGGTAGTCGTTGAAACCTTGATTCATTTGCTGCTCCGTAACCGTTAGCTTAATGCAGTCATTGTAAAAGAGATGATGGACAAAGGTATAGAGCTGAAGCATAAATTCACGATGCGACGAATGTACAATCAGGCAGACTGCTGCTCTGATGCTGCAGCGCGTGACACCAAAGTCTGTTAAAGTTGCTTACAGGTTTTCAGCTGTAATCAATAATGCAAACAACGCAGAATCACCCACAGCCCGGCTCTTTCAGAGACAAGATGTTCCTGAGTTTATATACCCTGCTCTGGATACTGCTGACTCCGGTACTAACAGTAGTTATGCTCCGGCGAGGACACAACAGCAGCACTCAGGAACTCAGACGCTTACCCGAGCGTTTTGGGTTTGGTCCCGCAGTGCAACACACGGGTGGTTACCTGTTTCACTGTGTCTCGGTCGGCGAGGTTGTCGCGGCGGCTCCCCTGATTAAACAGTTAAAGACGCTCAGACCTGATAGCACCATTACAGTAACCACCACCACCAGTACAGGCTCTGAACGGCTGCTGGCATTGTTTGGGAATACCGTGCAACACTGCTATTTACCCTTTGATATGCCCTTTACCATGAACAAATTACTGAAACGCCTTAAACCTGAGCGATTGGTAATTGTTGAAGTGGAGCTCTGGCCAAATATGATTGATCTCTGTTGGAGCAGAGAAATCCCTGTCACGGTGATCAATGCACGTATGACAAACCGTTCCGCTAGCCGTTACCAGAAATTACGCTGGTTGGCGATTCCAATGCTGAAGAAACTATCAAAAGTGTGTGCGCAGGGACAGCGGGATTATGAGAACTATCTGAAACTCGGTGTTGCTGAAGACAAAATAATACTGACCAACAACATAAAGTTTGATTTACCAGATGTCGATGTCGCCACTTTGCGCCATCAAGTCACCAGAACCTATGCCACTGATGCGCACAAAGTGATCGTTGCGGGCAGTACCCATGCACCTGAAGAAGAACTGTTGCTGGAAACTTACCAACAACTCAAACACGAGTACCCCCAGCTGTTATTGGTGCTGGTTCCCCGGCATCCCCAACGATTTGAACAGGTTTTTCAGCTCTGCCAGCATCAGAATATGAAGGTTGTAAGGTCCAGTACATCGGCTCAATGCCAGACCGATACTGATATTCTGCTAGCGGATCAGATGGGGATTCTCAGACAACTTTATGCCATGGCCGACATCGTGTTTGTGGGCGGCAGCCTGAGTGACCGGGGTGGGCACAATGCTCTGGAGCCGGCACAACTTGGCATTCCCATTATAATGGGGCCCTCACAATACAATAACCCGCAAATTTGCAGCACGCTGGAAGCTGGTGGCGCACTGTGCACTGTCAGGGATGAAACGGATCTGGTAAATCAATGCCGAAACTGGCTTAAAGAACCTGAAGCAGCGAAGAGGAAAGGTCTGTCCGGACAACACACCATTGCCGAAAACGCCGGCGCGCTGCAAGCAACGCTGAAAATTCTGATTACGTCATAGCCCGTCTTAACAGCTTACTTCAAGATGCTGTTACAATTTGTCACTTGAAGTTAGCCAACTCGTAAGGTATTCATGTGAGGTAGCGTGAAGATTCATTTACTGAACGTGTTATGGCTGTTATAGAACGACGTACTGAACATCGGCTTTTATATAACAGAATATTGCAGACTGAGGGTTGTCCTCAGCAAAGGAGAAGAAAATGCAGAAGTTAATTATGAGTTTGATGGTAGGCGGCGCGCTAATGATGGCGGGCTGTGCATCTGATCCCGAATCAAAATATGCCAGCATAGAGCATCTGTCCGATACGGAGCGTAATCAAGCACTGAAAGAGTGCTTTAAGAGTGATGTTCCTAAGGATGAGCGTCAGGATTGTCTCGCCCGCTATGCCCCTGCAGAAGTGGGCTACAGATGTGAGCGTCGTCAGGTAACGGGTACCCGTTTTGGCGAGCGCGTATGTACCACTCAGCGCCAGCGTGACGATGAGCGTCAGCGGGCAAAAGAAACAATGCACCGCGTATCAGCCAATGGTGCCCACCTGAAGGGACCTGAAGGTGGTGAATAATTGTTAAACTAAACGGGGGTGTTCTGTGAAAGTTCATCCTCCGTTAGTTACCCATTTCCCAACCTTTCAGTTCAGCGTTTCAAAAAAATCCAAAAGTTGTCGGGCTTCTCTTTCTATACTGTAGTGTTGAAGAACACGCTCGCGCCCCTGTTTGCCCATCGCTTGTGTACCCTTTGGGTCCGCTAGTAGTTTGTTCAGCTTTTGGTTAATTTCCTCAGTATCATTTACCGGCACTACATAACCGTCTACACCCTCACGGATAATTTCCGGCCAGGCACCGGCATCAGTGGCAAGTACCGCAGCTTCAGCACTCATCGCCTCTGGTACAGTAAGGCCAAACCCTTCGTTGTCACTCAGCGCCGCGACGACCGATAGCGACGCAAAAATTCGCGGTATATGCTCGAAAGGCAGCTCACCGGTGAAGATAATGCGCGAAGACAGCCCGGCCTCCTCTATTTCCGTTTGTAACTTTTCGACAAATTCGCGATGTGATGATGATATTGCACCGACAATAACAGCCGTTATCTCGGGGTATTCAGGCAAGTTAGCAATACAAGCCCTGACAAAATGGTGGACCCCTTTTTGTTTGCGTACTCTGCCCAGCATGCCAATTCCGATCTTACCGCCGTAACCCAGAGCCTCCCATGCAGCCCCTTTATTCTCGGCAGCCTGGTAAAGGTCACTCTGTATCCCATGGGGAACAACAATATCAGGAGGGTCCGCCAGAAAACCCGCCGACCGCTGGCTTACCGCAACCACTCCGTCCATTTTGCGGGTGATCCATACTGTGGATGCCGAGCGTTTTCTCTGTGCAGCACTGCTGAAGACCATCTTGATTTTACATCTGAAGATATAGCGTAACACCAGAGCCTGCAGCATCTCATCCACCCGCCGGGCATGAAAAATCCGGAACTTCCCGTTTTTTAATGGTTTCTGGCACAGTTTAACGGTATCCCAGAAGCTGATATATAAATCCGGGTCGGTCAGATGGTGCTTACCCATAATCCGTAAATTCACCCATTTCCGCTGTTCAGCAGATACCTGCAACATCGTAGATGTCACACCGGAAAAGTTGGAATTGGAATTGCCCAGTATTAAAGAAATTTCATCTTCAGCCTGATTTTTTAACACCTTAAAGTACCTGCTAGTGTGAACCAGCCTGAGACACAACGGACAAACAAGCTGATTCGGTTTCCTGTGATATAGCCGCTTAGTCTACCATGGCGCTGGTTCTTTCTTAACGTCGCCGCCGGATGTATTGCCAACAGCAATTACAAACTGCTGATACATTTGTCATGGTATTATTTACAATATCTGATTTATCAATAGTGACAGGGTTAATGGAATACAAACAACAGTTTGCCGGGAACGGACATTGTTTTTTACATCGCAAAGGCTTACCTGTTTCCATGCAGCCACAAATTTTCATTCCCGAATACTGGCGCTCTCGCAGCGCGTTAACGAGCAGTGCCAAAGGTCGTGGTACGACTGTCTTTATCAGGCCCAATGCAGATGAGGACTGGGCACTCAGGCATTATCGTCGTGGCGGATTAATAGGCAAATTGCTGGATGATCGCTTTGTTTACACGGGCCTCAGAAAAACCCGAGCCTGGCGGGAATTTCACTTACTCGCTTACCTTCGCCAGCAACATCTGCCAGTGCCAGAGCCTGTAGCTGCCCATGTCACTCGCTCCGGTTGTAGTTATCGGGCCGATTTGATCACCCGGCTGATTCCCGACAGTCAGGATCTGCATGAAGTTCTGAGTCAACGACCTCTTACTATTGATGAATGGGAAAGCGTAGGAGAAGTAATTGCTCGCTTACATAACTGTCAGGTCTATCACCATGACCTCAATATTCGCAATCTGATGCTGGACGCACAGGGTAGCGTGTGGATTATCGACTTTGATAAATGCCGCCGGCGTTCAGGTAACAGCTGGAAACAGGGTAATCTTAACCGGTTACACCGCTCACTAAGAAAATCCGCCAGCAATGAAACTCAATGGTATTGGCAGGAGAGTGATTTCACCACGCTCGCTCAACGCTATAAATCCGCCATTGCGCAAACTGCACCCTGATCTCATGCTCATGTGCCTCTGTCATACCATCCTCCACAGGCTTATGTATAATTGCCGCATTATATTTGTTCGGATTAGAAACCATTTATGCGCTGCTGCCGCCTGATTGCCTGTTACTTTTTCTTCTCGGCCACAGCCGTCGCCAAAGGCCTGTCTCCATATTTGCCCTTACAGCTCTCCCCTGAGATCGAGTCACAGGTAGAAAAGGTGATGGCTTTGACACCCAGTGCACCTCTTACCAAGCCTTACAAAGCGTCAGAGGTGCTAACCCGGATTAATTTACTTCAGAACAGCCATCCGCGATTGTACCAGCAGGTAAACCGGTATCTTCAACGCTATACACGAACGACGGGCAGGAGTTACGCTTCAATTGAACTGGCCGCCAGTCAGGATAATGCCAAAGATTTGCCAAACCAAAGGGGTATTCAGAGCCAATCCAGCTATATCGTATCTGCCGGAGGTTTTTACCATCCAAACCCTTATTTTATCGCGTCGGCAGGGATGCTGTTATCTGAGGACAGCGGCGGCCCGGTTCATACCGGGAGTTATATCGGATTTGGCTACGAATATGCTCAGGTAGAGCTGGGATATCGGGAACATTGGTTTTCCCCCTTTCAGGATTCTGCCATGCTGGTCAGCACCCATGCTGAGGCTTCGCCTTCAATCACCATCAGTAATGCCACTCCCATCACCGACTGGAATATTCGCTACGAGCTTTTTTATTCCAAACTGGAAAAGGTGGATGGCATTCGTCTTGGTAATGAGTTTTTTTCCGGTCACCCTCGCCAGACGGGCTTCCACCTCAGTTTTACACCACTGGATTTCTGGACTATCGGTGTCAACCGTACATTCCAGTTCGGCGGCGGGGCCCGTGAAGTGAACATATCAGACATCTTTCAGGCCTTCTTTGATCCTGCAGGTAAGGATAATGTGGGCACCGTTACCGATGATCCTAATTTTGAGTTTGGCAATCAGCAGGCCTCTTTTACCAGTAAAATGAATGTAACGTTATGGGATATTGACTGGTCGTTATATGGTGAAATCGGCGGAGAAGATACCGAGGGGGAGAAAAATTACAAGTTAGGTAATGAGACCCTCTCGTTTGGTATCTTTTTACCGGATCTGACAGACACACTCAGCCTGCGACTGGAATATAATCGCTGGGATACAGCCTGGTATGTGCATCATCTTTATCGGCAAGGCTATACCAATCTGGGGCAGGTAATGGGGCACTGGGGCGGAGATGAGCGGATTTTTAATCATGATACCCCGGCCAAAGTACTGTCTGCATCAATGGAGTATAGGCTCGGCAACCGATCACTGCTCTCCGGCACCCTTCGCACCATTAACAATGAAGAACACCTGGTTAATGAGTATGTACAGGGATTCGAACTGGAGATGGATTACAGTTATGCCACCGATTCCGGTTTCTGGGGTGTTAGCCTGTATGCAGGGCGGGACACCCGGGATAACAACTTCAGTCGCCTGGCGCTTTTTTACCGCTGGTAAGGTCAACCTCTATGAAACGTATTATTACTTTTGGCACCTTCGATGTTTTTCATGTAGGACATATTAACCTGCTTGAAAGAGCCAGGGCATTAGGCGATCATTTGACCGTGGGAATCTCTTCCGACGAGCTTAATATCAGTAAAAAAGGCCGTTCGCCCATTTATCCCTACGTCAGCCGCGCCAAGATTATTCAGTCATTGCGTTTTGTCGATGAGGTATTTAAGGAAGAGTCACTGGAACAAAAACCTGAGTACCTCCACTATTATCAAGCCGATATGCTGGTGATGGGCGATGACTGGCAAGGCCGCTTTGATCACCTCAGAAGCTATTGCGAAGTGCATTATCTGTCCCGCACACCTTCCATATCCACCACAGAGCTTATCGAAGTGATTAAGGAAGTGCCTTGAATCACTATCTGTTCTATATCTCACAGAATTACGCCTTCGAGATACTGAGGCCATTACAGGCAGAGATTCACCGACGGGGGGATAAGGTTCACTGGTTTACTGAAGGAAAAGAGGTAAACAAACAGCTTTTTTTGTCCGATGAGTCGGTATTAGACAGTGTGGCAGACGTGATATCTGTCTGCCCCAGAGCGGTATTTGTACCAGGCAATTATGTGCCCAGCTTTATTCCCGGTTTAAAAGTGCAGGTTTTCCATGGTTTCGAATGGAAAAAGAAGGGCCACTTCCGCATTCGTGATTGTTTTGATCTTTACTGCACTCAGGGGCCTCTTTTCACCCGTAAGTTCGAACAATTACAACTGGAACATCCCTATTTCAGGGTACTGGAGACAGGCTGGCCAAAAACGGATCCTTTGTTCTCAGTCGCACCATACACATGGCCAACGCCAGCGACAGGACCACTGATTCTTTACGCGCCGACATTCTCTCCATCACTCACTTCGGCTCCTGCGTTGTATGAGCAGATAAAAAAGTTATCAGAAGAGAACGATTTGCGCTGGCTGATCAAGTTTCATCCAAAAATGGATAAGCAATGGATACAGGCATACAAAGCGCTACAACATGACAGGTTGATTGTGGCTGAGGACAGCTCTATCAACCCGCTATTGCTGGCCGCCGATATCATGCTATCCGATACCTCTTCTGCGATTACTGAGTTTTGCCTGCTGAAAAAGCCCGTTGTCACCTTTAATAATCTTCAACCTGAAGCACAACTCCTTGATATCAGTGATCCTGAGATGCTGCCAGGCGCCATACAGCAAGCCTCAGCGCCATCCATCGAGTGGAAACAGGCTATTGAGGCCAATATCAGTCAGCTTCACCCCTACACAGATGGCCACTCTTCAGCGAGAATACTGAACGCTGTCGATGATACTATCGCTCTGGGCAGGGAAGGGCTGAAAAGCAAGCCTGTTAACTTGTTTCGTCAGTTGAAAATGCGCCTAAAGCTGGGTTACTGGGGCCGTTAAACCTGTTAGGATGAACGCAGACAGAAAGGTAATGTATCCATAATTATGCACACTAAAGCCATCTACCCCGGTACTTTTGATCCTATTACAAACGGTCATGCGGATCTGATTGAACGCGCGGCCAATATGTTTACCCATGTCACGGTAGGTATTGCTGCAAATCCAAGCAAGAAGCCCTTGTTTAATCTGGATGAACGTGTCGAATTAGCACAGCAAATCACTGCCCACCTGGACAATGTCGATGTGTTTGGTTTTACCGGATTACTGGTTGATTTCGCCAGTAAACATAAGGCAACCATATTGATTCGCGGACTCAGGGCTGTGTCGGATTTTGAATACGAGTTTCAACTGGCAAATATGAACCGTCGGCTGAATCCGGATTTGGAAAGTGTATTTCTGACGCCGTCGGAGGAGAACTCCTTTATCTCCTCAACGCTGGTTAAAGAGGTCGCTTTGCACGGGGGGGATGTGGGTGGATTTTGTCATCCTATTGTTCAACAGGCACTGATGAACAAATTCAAACAGAGGAAGGCATAGCCTGCCTGCTGACCGCCCTTCAGCGCTGGCATTTATTGCAATAGAAACTGTTGCGCTGGCCTATCACCACCGTTCTTACTGGTGATTCACAGACCAGACAGTGTTCCCCGGAGCGACCATATACTCTGAGTTGCTGGGCAAAATAACCTGGCTTACCATCAGCCTGTGCAAAATCCTTCAACGTGGTGCCGCCCTGCTCTATCGCATTGATTAACACCTGCTTGATGGTACTGGCTAGCATCTCGCATCTGTCCCTTCCCACACGCCCGGCTTGTCGCCTGGGATCAATACCAGCCAGAAACAGCGCTTCATTGGCGTAGATGTTCCCCACGCCTACCACTACCCGGTTATCCATAATGAAACTCTTGATCGCCTGCTTTTTGCCCCGTGACAACTGATATAAACGCTTGCCGTCGAAATCAGGGGTCAACGGTTCCGGCCCCAAATGCTCCAGTAAAGACAATGGCTCTGCGTCGCGACCTTGCCATAAACAAGCGCCAAAGCGTCTGGGATCATTCAGGCGCAGGGATCGCTGACTATCCAGCGCAATAACCAGATGATCATGTTTCTGCAGAGGTTCAGTCAGGGGTAACACCCTGAGTTTTCCGGACATACCCAGATGCAGGATCAAACTCCCCGGCTCGGTATCCAATAGTAAATATTTGGCGCGGCGGCGAATGTTCAGTATCCGGTGCCCCTGTGCCTGATGAATATCATCCGGTACAGGCCAACGAAGTTGAGGCTGGTGTACAGAAATCCGGGTAATTATTTGTCCAATCATCAGCGGGCTGATACCCAACCGGCTGACTTCAACCTCTGGAAGTTCAGGCATCAGAGTATGGCCTCAGGAATAAATTCCGTTATCTTCCGGTTTTCAGCGCGATACAACCGCCCCTGGTGCTGCATAAGAACATCACCACCCTGCTGTGTGACCTGAATGACCACGCTTTGTGGCTGCCCCGCCAGCCAGATAACCACCACGGCGGTATTTTGCAGCTTCCCACCTGTCAGCGGTGTAACAATAGTCTGCTGCCAGTTCTCGACCAGAGTGGCCAGCCTGGCCTCACTCAACTCCAGACCCGGTCTTATTCTCCAGCCCTGACCAATGCGCTCTAGTGTATGAGTACCGTAATCAATTTTCATTACCGGCACCTCTTCTGGCAACAGGCTCTGAGTGCTCGGCAAATCAGACTGATTGAAAAAATTACCACTTTGATGGAATACAAGAATCAACAGCAACGTGGCAAAAATAAGCACGTTATTCCAGCCTCTCTTAGATAAACGAATCATAAGCCTTTAGCAATGGGACAAGGATAAGTAAATGGTAACAAAGAAAGCGACTAACAAGACATTTATTCAATCAGAATGGCGTGATCTCGCTCTGTAAATAACAACCGGAGGACGCTTAAAGGTGCAAAGCTAATTCAGACATACAAAAAAGCCCGGCATTGCCGGGCTCTTATGGAGACAGTTTTTTCGCATTTGGCTTCTCAGCCTCGTTGCGAAAATGAACGCTGACGCATCAGGTTCGCCAAGAATCTCTTACTTGATTTTGGCTTCTTTAAACATGACATGCTTGCGAATTTTAGGATCAAATTTTTTGATCTCCATTTTTCCGGGCATATTACGTTTGTTTTTGTCTGTGGTATAGAAATAGCCAGTACCAGCAGTAGAAACCAATTTGATTTTATCGCGCATGGGTTATTCCTTAGATTTTTTCGCCACGGGCACGAATATCAGTCAAAACTGAATCGATGCCTTTCTTATCAATAATACGCATACCTTTTGCGGTCAGGCGTAGTTTTACAAAACGGTTCTCGCTCTCAACCCAGAAACGGTGCGTTTGCAGGTTTGGCAGGAAACGACGACGAGTGGCGTTCTTGGCGTGCGAACGGTTATTACCTACCGCCGGACGCTTGCCAGTTACTTGACATACTCTGGACATTGTTTGTCTCCAAATTACCTATAATTCAACCCTGGCTGGCTACAAGCTACCCAAACCAGTTCACCTAAGTACCTAAACACAGACTATATAGCAGTCTCAACCATATAGTCTGTGTTTAGGCACTACGACAAGAGGGCGCATTTTATACAGCAAACCGGGCTCTGAATCAACTCTTTTCCCGTTCAATTCAATCAAACCATGACTTTTATATCAGTCCCCGCTCGGCGAAAGACACGGCAATACCATCACCAATAACAAAATGATCTAACACCCTTATATCCACAAGCGCCATCGCTTCGATAATTCGATGGGTAATATGTTTATCGGCCTGGCTTGGTTCCGCCACTCCGGAAGGGTGATTGTGAGCCAGAATAACTGCCGCCGCGTGCAGGTCCAGAGCGGCTTTCACCAATACCCTCGGGTACACTGAAGCCGCATCGATGGTACCCTGAAACATGGGTTTAAACGCGATCAATCTATGCTGCGAATCCAGCAGTAACATCGCAAACAACTCATTGGGCTCATCACGCATGCGGCTAATAAGGAAAGCCCGGGTGTCCTCGGCACTCGAGAAAGCCTGTTCGCGCTGCAGCGCCTCAGCAAGATAACGACGGGCCATTTCCATCACTGCCTGCAATTGCACATATTTTGCTTGCCCAAGCCCTTTGGCCCGACAGAACTCCTGTTGTTCAGCGCAAAGCAGAGCGCGCAGCCCACCAAAACGATTGAGCAACTGGCGGGCCAGATCCACTGCATTGATGCCAGCTACGCCGGTACGTAAAAATATGGCCAACAATTCGGCATCAGATAATGCCTGAGGACCCTTTTCCAATAGTTTCTCTCTTGGCCTCTCCCGCAGTGGCCATTCCTGAATGCGCATACCCACTCTCCTTGAAGGTTTATACCAATGACTTATCCACTATCCGACTCTTTAATGATAGGCTAACAACAAATCGCTAACCTGCTTTATTCATATGGCTTCCCTGACAGGTAAAAACGTACTGCTGGGTATCACAGGCGGCATCGCCGCTTACAAGACCCCCGATCTGGTCCGCAAGCTGAAGGCCAAAGGTGCTGAAGTGCGTGTTGTACTAACGTCTTCGGCCAAAGAATTTGTCAGTCCTCTGGCACTGCAGGCCGTCTCAGGCCTGCCTGTATCCATGGAATTGTTGGATCCTGCCGCGGAAGCCGCTATGGGTCATATTGAGCTGGCCAAATGGGCCAATGTCATTCTCATCGCGCCTGCCAGCGCGAATTTCATTGCCCGGCTAAGTGCCGGTATGGCCGATGACCTGCTCACCACGTTATGTCTGGCCAGCAGCGCTGATCTGGTCATCGCTCCCGCCATGAATCAGCAGATGTATAACGCCAGTGCCACTCAACATAATCTGCAATTGTTACGCTCCCGTGGTGTCAGACAATTGGGCCCGGCCGAGGGCGAACAGGCATGCGGTGATATCGGCCCTGGTCGGATGCCTGAGCCTCAGGAGCTGGCCGACGCCTTAATTCAATCAGCAGGGAAGCGCCCTCTGCAAGGATTATGCGTAATGATCACTGCCGGTCCCACCCGGGAGGCGATTGATCCGGTGCGCTATCTGAGCAACCACAGCTCAGGGAAGATGGGTTATGCTCTTGCTCAGGCCGCCGTTGAGGCCGGGGCTAAAGTGACTCTTGTAAGTGGACCGGTATCCCTCGACGCCCCTTTGGGCTGTGAGCGCGTATTAATCCAAACTGCACAGCAGATGCACAACGCGGTAACGGAACGCATTGCGAAAACCGATATATTTATTGGTTGCGCGGCGGTATCAGATTACCGCCCATCCTTATGTGAAGAACAGAAGATTAAGAAAACCGATAAAGATAAGTTAACCCTTACTTTAGTTAAAAACCCCGATATACTTGGCGATGTAGCGGCCTTATCCCATCCTCCGTTTACACTGGGTTTTGCCGCTGAAACACAACAGGTAAAGCAGTATGCACAGCATAAGCTTGTAAATAAGAAGCTGGATATGATTGCAGCCAACGATGTATCCAAGCAGAATATTGGCTTTAACAGCGATATGAACGCGCTGAATGTATACTGGGCAACGGGCGAGACCTCATTACCGATTACAGATAAACTCAACCTCGCCAGGCAGCTTTTAGAGTTAGTCGCAGCAAAATATAAAGAAAAATAATATGCATAAGATAGATATTAAGATACTGGATCCCCGCATTGGTAACAGCCTCCCTCTGCCAGAATATGCTACACCGGGCTCAGCAGGTATGGACTTACGAGCCTGCATTGATGCGCCTTTAATTCTGGAGCCGGGTCAGACAGACTTAATCGGCACCGGAATTGCCATCCATATCGGCGATCCTGGTATTTGTGCCACTATACTTCCCCGATCTGGCCTGGGTCACAAGCACGGTATTGTTCTGGGCAATCTGGTGGGGCTGATTGACTCAGATTATCAGGGGCAACTGATGGTATCGGTGTGGAATCGCAGTAACGAAGCGTTTGCCATCCAGCCCGGAGACCGCATCGCGCAACTGGTTATTATGCCGGTGATCCAGGCTAATTTCAGCATAGTCGATGACTTTGACTCCAGTGAAAGAGGCCAGGGTGGTTTTGGCTCTTCTGGTCGTAACTAACGGAAAGCATTATGGCTGCTACAAAAAGAACAAATCGTCGCGCACAAATTCTGCAATCCCTTGCCAGCATGCTGGAGACCAGTCCCGGGCAGCGCATTACTACGGCGAAACTGGCCGCGGAAGTGGGTGTATCTGAAGCTGCGCTCTATCGGCACTTTCCCAGTAAAGCGAGGATGTTTGAAGGCTTGATTGAGTTTATCGAGGAGGCACTATTTTCCCGCATCAATAAAATCCTGGAAGAAGAAAAGGATGCCACAGTACGTTGCCAGCATATCTTGCATCTGTTTTTAGGCTTTTCCGAACGTAATCCCGGCATCACCCGTATTCTCAATGGTGATGCGCTGATGGGTGAACAAGACCGCTTACGTACCCGCATTGCGCAGTTATTCGAACGGCTCGAAACTCAGCTCAAACAAGTGCTAAGAGAACGAAAGTTGCGGGAGGGTAAAACCATGGCCATCGATGAAGGTCAGGTTGCCAGTATTTTAATCTGTTTTGCCGATGGACGGATTAACCAGTTTATTCGCAGCGAATTTCAGCGCCGGCCTACCGAGGGGTTTGCGCAGCAGTGGCAATTTATCCGTAATAGCTTCTTCAATTAGTAGCTGAACATTGTGTTGACTTCGGGCAATGATTCACTACTCTTGTTGAGAACGGATATTCTCAGGTGTATTTATGCCAAGAAAAGCGCTCTATAATGTTGCCCAGGTGCTGGATCAGGCCGTTGATGTGCTGCTTGAGCATGGATTTCATGGTGCAATTATGGACGAGATTATCGCCCGTACCGATTTTAACCGTCGGGCATTCTATCTTGAATTCGGTAGTAAGCAGCAGTTTCTTTACCAGGTACTGGAACATTATCAACAACAGAAACTGGCACCAATCATCTCCCACTTAACCGAAAATAAGGGGCTGCATTCCATACAGGCTTTCTTTGATGATTATATTCGTATAGTCAGAGGGCGTGGATGTCTGCTGATTAATTGTATTGCCGAGCTGGGCGCTGATGATGCCAAAATCCGCGAGGTAGGCCGGCACTATCTGGATAATCTGCAAATCAGTTTTATCGGTTGCCTTGAACGGGCCATCCGACACAAGCAGATTCGCTCAGAGATACAGGTTGAGTCTACCGCATTACAGCTCACCTGTTATGTGCAGGGTTTCGCTATAAATGGCATTCTGGCCGGACAGACTGATGAGCTTAAGCTGGCCACTCAGGCCTTACTCGGGCCACTTTCGAGCTAGTGACACCAGGACAAACCCATTCCGGCAGTAAAAACCGCTTTTTAAAGCCCCGTTTTTTGATGGTTAATCTCTTACCTATGAATGGAGCAGAAAACAGTGCCCCTTTCTCCAGACCGGTTTAGTCTCCCAAAGAAGTCATTCACCTGCAGAGAGATGACCGCCCGTCGCTGCCAGCATACCATCTGCCTCACAAATCACCTGTTGATGATACACTTCACAGCAAGATTGCCTTATGCTGGTCGGGGTAACTACATTACAGGCAAAAAACCATGTTAAAAGCATTTTTGGCAGGACTGTTCCTGATTCTGACGGCAAGCGTTTCAGCAAACCAGAAACTGGGTAGCCTGCTCGATGAGATCTGGCAATTTGAACTTCGTATCAATCCGACCATGGCCACCTCCCGGGGCGTGCATCAATACGACCACCTGCTCTCGGATGTCTCTGCTGAAGGTTTAAAAGAGCAGTATCAGCAGGCCAAAGCTTATCTTAAAAAACTGGATAAACTTGCCGGGCAGAATTTGAGTAAACAGGATCGGATCAGCGTGCTGATGCAGCGCCGTCGCCTGCAGGAGATGGTGGACTCCTATGACTACAACGCTCATTACATGCCCATTACTTCAGAGTATGGCTTTCACAGTGGTCTGGCCTTCCTGACCCGCACCAGTAAATTCAATACGGTTCAGGACTATGAAAACTACCTGGCCCGGCTGACAGCCTTTGAGGATTACTTTAATCATCAGATAAGCTGGATGCGCAAGGGCCTGGAAACCGGCCTGACCCAACCCAAAGTGGTATTAAAAGACTTTGAAAAAACCGCGCTGGCCTTTGTTCATGATGATGCCACACAAAGTCAGTTTTACAGCCCTCTCAAGACTATACCTGCTGCGATAAACAGCAATAAACAGGCTGCTCTGCAGGAACAGGCAAAGAAGGTAATCAGTAACACTGTGATGCCCGCTTATCAGCAGTTTTATGACTTTCTGGTCGAAGAGTACATTCCCGGAGCCAAACAGGATATCGCCGCTAAGTCCTGGCCAAAGGGTGCAGAGTATTATGAAAATCGCGCCAGATATTACACCACGTTGGACATGAACTCTGAAGAAATTCATCAGCTGGGCCTGCAGGAAGTCAAACGTATTCGCGAAGACATGCAACAGGTTATTGATGAGGTGGGTTTTGAAGGCAATCATGCCGAGTTTGTGCATTTTCTGCGCACAGACCCACAGTTTTACGCCAAATCCGCTATGGAGCTGATCAAAGAGGCCACCTACTTATCCAAGAAAATCGATGCCTTGTTGCCCAAATTATTCTATAAGCTGCCACGTACTCCCTATGGCGTAGCGCCGGTACCGGACAGCATTGCCCCTAAATACACCACCGGCCGCTATATCAGCCCCAGCCGCGATGATCAGCCTGGCTATTACTGGGTCAATACCTATGCGCTGGACAAACGGCCACTCTATTCATTGCCCGCACTGACCCTGCATGAGGCGGTTCCCGGACACCATCTGCAAAATGCTCTGGCCAGCGAAATGGATCACCTGCCGCCGGTACGCCGTTATACCTACATTTCCGCTTTCGGTGAAGGCTGGGGATTGTATTCAGAGTATCTGGGTAAAGAAATCGGCTTTTACGAGACCCCCTATGATGAGTTTGGCCGCTTAAGCTATGAGATGTGGCGTGCCTGTCGTCTGGTGGTGGATACCGGCATGCACATGCAGGGCTGGAGTCGTCAGCAGGCCATCGACTACATGCTGGAAAATACCGCATTGTCGGCCCATAACGTTACCACAGAGATCGATCGTTATATCTCCTGGCCGGGTCAGGCGCTATCCTACAAACTTGGTGAAATCACCATCAAGCGCCTGCGCAAAGAAGCCGAACAGCAGTTAGGTGAGCACTTCGATCTGCGCGCTTTCCATGACATGCTGCTGGAAAATGGCTCAGTGCCACTGAATGTGCTGGAACAGCATGTCAGAGACTATATTAAGGCGCAAAAAGCCGCTCAGACGAGCGAGAGCGCCATATAGTTTAAATAAACAACACCAGCGAGAGTTCAAAAAGCGCGCAGGCAAGGCAAATTTTTGAAGGTTTAGTGGGCCTAAATCAAGAAAATTTGCCGCCGGATGCGCGTTTTTTGGGCCTCGCCCTTCGGGAGCGCCTGAAAAAGCCTCACTCTGCGTTCTGGTTGCTTAAAAGAGCAACCACTATTCCTGCGCAACCACGCCTTGATTGAGACTTTTTCAGGCAGCTCTGGTGTTCGTTTTTTAAACTATATGGTGCTCTATCTAACAGCGCTTTGCCATAGCCAGTAAAATCTGCCAGTGCTCCGGGGTAACCGGCTGAATCGACAGCCGATTGCCTTTTCTGACCAGCGTCATCTCTTCCAGAGCCGGGTTAGCCTTTATCTGTTTCAGGCTGACGATTTCAGCAAACACTTCTGCCAACTGTACATCTACCATCATCCAGCGAGCGTTTTCTTCACTGCTTTTTGGATCATAGTAATGGCTTTCAGGATCAAACTGTGTGTAATCTGGATAGGCTTCCCTGACGACCCGGGCGATGCCGGCGATACCCGGCTGTGGACAACTGGAGTGATAAATAAATACGAGATCTCCGTATCTCACCTGATCTCGCAGCAGGTTTCTCGCCTGATAATTTCGGACCCCGTCCCATGCCTCTGTCTGATTCGCTCGAGAAGCTAAATCCTCAATGCTAAAAGTCTGTGGCTCAGTTTTAAATAACCAGTAGGCCATGCTCTGCTCCTTCATTCTGCGGTTTGCTATCTTGCAGCTTTAAAATAAAAGAATATACTGTACATATGTACAGTTATTTTATTTGCTATGAATACTATACTTCACCAACTAAAAAACAAAGGGCTTATCTGGCAAGGTAGTACACAGCCAGGCCACTCTCCCTGTGCTTCCAGTGTAGCGGAAGATTGGCTGGTAAAGCATATTCCCGGGGGGCTGACAGGTCATCCTGTAGTAGAAATAACCAGTCCTGAGGGGATAGGTGAATTACGTCTTTTACTCCCGAACCTGCATGCTAATGGGGCCGGTAACAACAAACTCATCGTCTGGATTGCACCACCACACAAACCGAATGCCGAGGCGTTACATGAAGCTGGCATTAGCCTTAATCGCTTACTGGTCATCCATCCTGCAGAACAAAAAAAAGCACTTTGGGCAGCAGAGCAATGCCTGAAAAGTGGCACCTGTCATTCGGTACTGCTGTGGCATTCGCAACTCAGTGTTGCCCAATTACAACGCTTGCAACAAGCGGCCAGACAGGGCCAGGCTCAACTTTTTTTCCTGCGTACAGGAAAAATGCTGAAGCTGTCATTACCGGTGTCTCTGAGTATTGATTTAAAGCCTCTGCCACAAGGTTTACAGGTAACCGTGAGAAAATGCCGTGGCAGTTGGCCTCCACCGCCTTTTAATCTGAATATGAGCACAGCCTGGCCACGGCTTAGTCTCTGCACCGCCAGTTCAGGAGAAAATAAACTACTCGCCTTTCCTGGCTCCAGAGCCAGTTAACCGGACTGTTTTATGTCACAGCTGTGGTTATATCTGCATTTCTCTTCATTACAACTGGACAGCCTGTATGCTGAACTCAACCAACCCGTCGTGGTGCTCGATAAAGCAAAAAACCGCATTATTCAGCTTAACCTGGCGGCATCAGAATGCGGAATCCAACACGGTATGGGTTTAGGAGCAGCGGCTTCCCTGCACCACAACTTACAGGTCGCAGAGTATCAGCAATCTATGGAGAGCGACAAACTTAAGGATATCGCAGCCTGGCTGTATGGCTGCACGTCAGACATTGCCCTGTGGCCACCTAACGGATTGCTACTGCGCGTTCACCCCATGCTATCTTTATACGGCGGACTTGAGCCTTACTGGCGGGCAGTGAAACAACGCTTACAGCCACTGGAACTGAATTACACCTATGCATGCGCGCAGACTCCGTTAGGAGCCAGAATACTCGCTCGCCACGGTCACAAGCTGATCAGCCAGACTCCCGACACACTGGATGATGCGATAGGCAATTGCCCTTTATCGGCCACTGACCTCAGCACAAAACAACAACATCAACTCAGTCGGGTCGGGATTAAACGCGTCAGCGAACTGATGACAATCCGCGCCGACCAGTTAAGTCGTCGTTTCAGCCATGATCTTGCTATTTATATAGGCCGGCTTAGCGGTCATTTCAGTCACCCCCAGACCTTTTACTATCCTGCACCAAAGTTCAGACAGGCAGTAGCCTTGCTATATGGTATTGACAACAGTCAGCGCTTGCTGCCACCGATAAAAACCTTACTACAACGGTTGGAACAATTTTTACGCCTGCACGACAAGCTCACCACCAGGTTACAACTGCATTTTACCCAGCAAGATAACTCGATCATCGAGCTGTGGATAGTATCGGCTCAGCCGGAATATCAGGCTGAACATTGGGAGGCCTTGATGACCCTTAAACTGGAAGGCCTTCAACTGTCTGAGCCCATACACAGTATTATGCTTAAAGTTACTGAACTCCAGGAAAAACAGCAGCTCTATCAGGACATCTTTGCCGGAAAACAGGGCCGGCAGACATCACTGCAACTGGTCTCCCTTTTACAGGCAAAGCTCGGTACTAACGCCATTAAAGGCCTATGTATTGGGGATGACTTTCGTCCGGAAAGAGCCAGCAACTACAGTTCTCCCGGTTTCACTGAGTCCGGCCCGGTTGACTGGCCATTGCCATCAATGCGGCCCACACTACTTTGCGATCCGCCATTTTGCCTGAACGAGAAAGTCAGCCTATTGCATGGCCCTGAGCGAATTCAAACCGGATGGTGGGACAACCAGCCTGTGCATCGTGACTATTTCATCGCCCGTTCCATACAAGGGAAGTGGTTATGGGTATACCGCACTCCTGAGTCTCAATGGTTTATACAGGGGATCTTCAGTTGATGGCTTATGCCGAACTGTTTTGTCAGAGTAACTTTACATTCCTGACCGGCGCATCTCATCCTCAGGAGCTTGTCAGGCAGGCTGACTTTCTCGGTTATGAAGCTCTGGCGATCACCGATGAATGTTCTCTGGCCGGCGTTGTCAGAGCCTATACTGAGATAAAGGAGCGCCAGTTATCGGTAAAGCTGATCGTGGGCAGCCTGATGCGCCTTGAGCCAGACCTGCAGGTGATCCTTTTATGTCCGGATAAGGCCGCCTATTCAGAACTTTGCCGCATCATCACTAATGCCAGACGACGAGCCAGGAAAGGTCATTATCAATTACATGAGTGGGACCTGAAAAGTGTGCGTCATTGCCTTATCATCTGGTTACCAAATGAGCTGCAATCCCGTAATGAACAGTGGTCAAAGTGGCTGCTGACACAACACAGCGAAAGGCTTTGGATCGGCTGCAGGCGGTTACTAAAAGCTGATGAGCAGAACCATTTCGACTATTGTCAGCAGCTTAGTCAGACCCTGGATATCCCTATTACCTGTTGCAGTGGTGTATTGATGCACCATAGCGAACGCCTGCCATTACAACACTGCCTTACAGCCATACGCCTTAAGACTACCGTCGCGGGACTGGGGCACCGGGCACTTTCTAACAGCGAAGCGAGCCTGCGGCCACTACACAAACTCAACAGGCTTTATCCGGATGAGTGGATAGAGCAGAGTCTGCAAATCGCCAGACGTTGTACTTTTAGTCTGGATGAACTGCGTTATCAGTATCCTGCCGAACTGGTACCTGACTCTTATTCTGCTTCCGACTACCTTAAAGAGCTGACTTATCAGGGTGCTGCCGAACGCTACCCTGATGGAGTACCTGATAAAGTGAACGCTCTTTTAGAAAAGGAACTGGCGCTGATTGCGCTTAAGCAATATGAGTATTTCTTTCTCACTATCAGGGATATCGTCGGTTTTGCGAAGACACAACAGATCCTTTACCAGGGGCGGGGTTCAGCTGCTAACTCAGCCGTGTGTTATTGCCTGCACATTACTGCTGTCGATCCCAGCAAAAGCGAAGTTCTGTTTGAACGATTTATTTCAAAGGAGCGTAATGAACCCCCGGATATCGACGTGGATTTTGAGCATGAACGTCGCGAAGAGGTCATCCAGTATATCTACAAAAAGTACGGCCGTGAAAGAACAGCACTTGCAGCCACAGTAATTACTTACAGACTAAAAAGTGCTATACGTGACATTGGTAAAGCCCTGGGCATCGAAGAAACCCAGCTGGACTTTTTTATTAAAAATATTAATCGTCGGGATAGCGGTCTCAACTGGCAGTTCCAGCTTAGCCAACTGGGCTTAGATCCTGACGCTTTGCTAGCCCGAAAGCTAATCCAGCTGGTAGAGGATGTGCTGGGCTTTCCCCGTCATCTTTCTCAGCATGTGGGTGGGTTTGTCATCTCATCGGGGCCACTCTATGAGCTTGTTCCGGTAGAGAATGCATCCATGGAAGAGCGTACGGTAATCCAATGGGATAAAGATGACCTGGAAAGCATGAAGCTGATCAAAGTGGACATTCTGGCCTTAGGGATGCTCACCGCCATACGCAAATGTTTTGATCTGGTCGAAAAGCATTACGGACGAAAGCTCAGCATTGCACAGATCAGTAACCTTAACGACGATGCCGGTGTTTACAAAATGATCCAAAGAGCCGATACGGTAGGCGTATTCCAGATAGAGTCACGAGCACAAATGAGCATGCTGCCCAGACTGAAACCCCACTGTTACTATGATTTGGTGATTGAAATTGCCATCGTCAGACCCGGCCCTATTCAGGGTGACATGGTGCACCCGTACCTTCGTCGCAGAGATGGAAAAGAGCAAACAGATTACCCTTCAGACGCTGTAAAAAAAGTACTGGATCGCACCCTTGGCGTGCCCATTTTTCAGGAGCAAGTGATTCAGCTGGCGATGGTGGCTGCGGGTTTCAGCGGAGGTGAAGCCGATCAGTTGCGCCGTGCTATGGGTAGCTGGAAAAGAACCGGAGAGCTAAAAAGTTTTGAACAGAAGCTGATTCAGGGCATGCTCGACAGAGGCTATAAACGCCAGTTCGCCGAGCGTTTATATCAGCAAATTTGCGGTTTCGGTGAATATGGTTTTCCTGAATCCCACTCCGCCTCTTTTGCCGTGCTGGCATACGTATCGGCCTGGCTTAAGCACCATTACCCTGCCGCCTTCTATACCGCCTTGCTGAACAGTTGGCCTATGGGCTTTTATTCACCGTCACAACTGATACAGGATGCACGGCGTCGCCATATTAGCGTGCTGCCGGTGTGTATTAACCATTCAGACTATGATTATACACTGCAGGCTGATGACAAAGAGCTCGCTATCCGTATTGGCCTGCGACAAGTTAAAGGTCTCAGCACTAAAAGCGCCCGGGCTATAGTCGGACATAGACCAAAACAGGGCTTTGAGGGCACATCTGAGCTTCGCGCTGTGGTGAAAAAAGATGAAGATCTACAGGCTCTTGCCAGCGCCGATGCCCTGAAAGCCCTGAGCGGGGGCTGTGAAAGTAACCGCTACCAGGCCAGGTGGATGCTGATGGACAACACCCCGACACTGCCCCTGTTTTCTCAGATTGAAGAGCCAGACAGCCAGTGGTCAGCGTCTCCCTCTGGCATCGATAATATGCTGGAAGACTATTCCTCAACAGGTATGACACTTAACACTCACCCCATAGATTTCCTCCGAAAAGAAGGCTTGCTTGACAATACCAGTTCAGCGAACGAGTTATCAGATAAACCCCATAATACAGTCGTCAGGGTTGCCGGGCTTGTACAGGGCAGACAAAGCCCCGGAACGGCATCTGGTGTCACTTTTATTACCCTTGAGGATGATACCGGTAATATTAATGTGATCGTCTGGCGCGCTACCGCAAGAGCACAGAAACAGGCCTATCTTAAATCATCCATCCTCAAAGTGACCGGTGTTATCGAAAAAGGTGATGGCGGCGTCATCCATATCATCGCCGGCAAACTGGAAGATCTCAGTCACCAGTTACAACAGTTAAAAATCAAGTCCCGGGATTTTCATTAATCAACAGCACAGCCGTTGGTAAGAGGTTCTGATTGCCATCAGGATGACGGTGTAATGTCT
>NZ_NISX01000002.1 GCF_002591895.1 Lacimicrobium alkaliphilum | reverse complement strand
CTGGCAGACCAGAGTATTGATGATTAGTATGATGTAAGTCATTTGTTAATAATAAATTGCAATCGATTGCACGCGCTGGCACTATCTCTTTAAAGGCAGACTGACAGGAGCATGTGCAATGAAATCTATTACAGTAATATCGCTGATTCTGGTGTTGGCGGCAGGTTGCAGTGAAACAGAGCAATTTTCGGCAATAAGCAGCGAACATTGGGTAAGCAGTGCGGGCCTTGCTGAAGCCGTTACGACACAGCCGGTCCTGGCCTTTGAAGTGCAGGAAGGCCGAAATCTTAATACATTTTACCGTCAGGGACCTGTCGCTGCGCATTTATCACTCACCGAAGGCCTTGATCCAAGGCTCATTGTAGCCTTTCCGGCAGGAAACTCTGGTGTTGGGATATGGTTCGATTCAACCTCAGATATTGAATGGAACTGGCAGCAACCCCTTACCCCCTTATCCACAGAGCAAGCCGGACAGCGATACTATGGCATCCAGGGCCAAGCTATAGCTGTCGGCGGCCGCCTGCGGATTACTAAGGTGTTGCTGGGCAGTATCCGGGTGTTGCGGGATTATCATCAGCAAGGCGAGTTTCCTGAGGTTGTGGACAATGCCGAAGTGTATGCAGAGGATAATCAGATCAACTGGAAGCGGCAACGCCTGGATGGTCAGGCAGGCTATGGCCTTAGTCTGAAAATTACTGAAGGAAGTCTGGAGCGGGAACGTGCCAGCGGTGATTGGATCCTGAATCCATCAGAGCAGAACAAGCTGATCTTCAATATTCAGGCCATCACATCTGAATCACCTCTGACACCGCTCGACAATGTCCTCAGGTCAGAGGTGAAGGGATTAGATAATGCGCACCTTCAGGCACTGCGTTTTCTCAGCTATGAAGAAAAGCTGTTGGCCGGATCCTGGCGTTTTCTGACCTATTTTGGCCGCGATACCCTGCTATCTTTAAGGTTGCTGATGCCGGTATTGAGCGATGATGCCATAGAGTCAGCCTTAGGCTCAGTTTTCGAGCGCATGTCGCCACAGGGCAGAGTGGCACATGAAGAAGATATTGGTGAGTTTGCCTTGTTGCGGAGTGTACAGCAGAGCCAGAAACCGGACGACAGCCCGCATTATGATTATGCGATGCTCGACGATGACTTGATGCTGCTGCCAATACTGACCGAATACCTGCTTGACGAGCAAACCGGACAACAACGCAGAGAAGCTTTTTTAAAGCGGCGAAGAACTGATGGTAAAAGCTATGGTGAAATCCTGGCGGCCAATATCGAATATTTATTATCTGTTACCCGGCCATTTTATCAGCAGCCCAGACTGTCTAACCTGATTGGTCTGGCTGACGGTCATTATGCAGGCAACTGGCGGGATAGTGAAGAGGGATTGGATGGCGGCCGCTATCCCTACGATGTCAATGCCGCACTGGCACCTGCCGCGCTGCGCGCAGCGCGGCGACTGCATCAGAGTGGTTTGTTAACCGGGCATGGGGAATCCATTCAGAATCTTGCCGAACTGGAAGATATAGCCAGGCATTGGCAACAAAAGGTACCGCCATTGTTTTTTGTAAAAATGGAGCCGGAGCAGGCCAGGCAAGCCGTTCTGCAGTACAGTAAGAAAATAGGCCTGCCTGCCCCAGTTATAGAGAGGGACATTCCGCATGAGTTTGCTGCGCTTGCGCTCAACACTGATGGATCACCCGTGCCTGTTATCCATTCTGATACCGGCTTCGGTCTGCTATTTGGTCAGCCCGATGCGCACAGATTGCGACAGATGCTTAGTAATTTGACGAAAGATTTTCCACATGGACTGTATACGCCAGTCGGAATGTTGGTGGCTAATCCTGTTTATGCTTCCGCAGAAACACAGGAACGATTCGGACCCGGAAATTACCATGGTACGGTGGTTTGGAGCTGGCAGCAGGCTATGGTACTGAGTGGCATTGAAAGGCAGTTGCGCCGAGCAGACCTGCCGGAATCAGTGCGCGTGAAACTGAGACAGGCGAAGGATAAATTGTGGCTGACAGTCAGTGTTACCGAAGATCTGAAGACTTCAGAGCTATGGTCCTGGTCGTTTGCAGATGGCCGGTTTCAGATGAAGCCCTTTGGTCAGCGCAAGGGCGATATTACGGAATCTAACCCGGTTCAGCTATGGAGTACAGTCTATCTGGCTGTTCGCCCCTGAATAAGCCATTGATTGAAATACGGACTCTGTCTGAAGGGCACCTCTGCTGATATTGCAATCAATTCCATACAGTTTCAGTTTTAACTCTGTTGAAACTGAAACTGTATATTCCAATTGAGTACATTCTGCTCGAATGCTGCCGATATTTTGTCTTTATGATCGGATATGTGAACAAGAAACCAACCCAAGCACTAATTTAACAAAAATTTAATAAACTTTAATTAAAACTATTGCAATCGATTGCAAAAGATTCTATTTTTAATCTGTCGACAACGAGCACAGCAATGATGTAGTCAGTTGCAGTCTTGCTGAAAGTGCACATAAACCAGAAAACACCATGTAACTCAGTTAGTAAATCGGGGACCAGAAAATGAAAACGAAAAAGTTAGCTTTGGCACTGGCGGTATCAACGGTATTCGGTACCAGCTACGCGCAGCAAGAACCAGCCGCACAGGAACAAAAGGATAAGGATTTTGAACAAATCATCGTCACAGGTACGCCCACGGGTACCGCAATGCGTAAAGTTGATGCAAGTTTTGCCGTCACCAACCTTTCTGCCGAAGCAATAAAAAAGCTGGCACCAAAAAGCACTGCCGATTTGTTTAAGGCGGTGCCCGGAGTCTGGGCGGAGAGTTCTGGCGGTGTATCCGGCGCAAATGTGTTTGTTCGGGGTTTCCCCGGCGGCGGTGATGCACCTTTTCTGACTGTACAGATGGAAGGGGCGCCATTGTTTCAGCCACCGACCTTGTCTTTCCTTGAAAACTCCACCCTGTTTCGTATTGATGAAACCGTCTCTTTTATGGAAGCTCTGCGGGGTGGGCCCAACCCGGTTATCTCTAACGGACAGCCTGGTCTGACCACTAACTTTATGCTGAAAGAAGGTAGTGATTACACCGAAGGTACTTTCAAGTACACCACCTCAGATTACGATCTGCAGCGGGTTGATGCCGTTGTCAGCGGGGCGCTGGCAGACGATCTTTACTATATGATAGGCGGGTATGTTTCCAGCTCGCCGGGGATCCGCGATGCGGGGTTTAACTCGGAAAAGGGTCATCAGTTTACGGTCAACATTACCAAGATACTGGATAACGGCAAGATGAACTTCTACAGCCGGGTCACTGATGATCACGGTGTCTGGTACTTGCCTACGCCTTTGGTGGAGGGGGTAGACAATGGTTATACCCAGATGGGTACCTTAAATCGTCAGGGGACAATCCAGTATGGTCCCGATGGCACCGAACAGGCCTTTGACTTTGGCGAGGGCCGGGGCTGGGATGGCTCAGTATCAGGGGGTAAGATTCAGCTCGAGTTCGGCGACGGCTGGCAGTTCAGTGATCGCTTTAATTTTACCAGGGGTGATGCCAATACCCTGGGTCTCGTGCCTGACGGCGCACCGCTTAGTATATCCGGACTGGCAGATCTGACTGATGCAGAGGGCAATAACCTGAATCTGAGAATTGTCGATCCGCAGAGTGGAGACTTTGTGCCGGTACAAGGCGCTGTCACTGGTACGACATATTCCGAGGACGCTCTGGTGCAACAAGTCGGTCGCTGGGTGGTACTGAAGGAAATTGAGTCCTTTACTAATGATCTGGCTTTAACTAAAGAGTTTGATGCACTTGAATGGACTTTTGGATTGTACACTTCCAACTTCTCAGCCAATGATTGGTGGTCCATCGGTAATCAGTCTTACCATGTTATTGGCCAGGGCGGTGAAAGTCTCACCAATATCGATTGTAATGATAATGCCGACAGTTGTGGCTGGAACTATGATATCAATGCCGTCGGCGATGGTTCTACCAGGGCTTTCTACACGGCTTTTGAATATCAGGTCAGCGATGCTCTGACTCTGGATCTGGGGCTACGCCGTGAAAGTCATAAGATAGAATACACTGTAGATGAAGGCCTGGATGGGGTGATCACCAAAGCCGTGCAATATGACGAAGACACTACATCCTGGACTGCCGGTGCCAACTATATGCTGACCGATAATTCCGGTGTGTTCTTCCGGGCTAACGACGGCAGCAAAATGCCCTACTTTGACGATTTCAGGGATAACTTCGGCTCTTATTCCAATGGTGACGACCTGATCTTTGATATACAGCAATATGAACTGGGATATAAACATGCCGGTGACAATTTCAGTTTCTATGCCACCGGTTTTTTCAATGAAGTTGAGAGCAGTAATGTCAGCCAACCCGGTGCGCCAGCAACACTATCAGTGACTGAAGCAAAAGGTGTGGAACTGGATGCCAACTATACATTTGATTTCAATCTGAACCTGAACCTGAATGCTACGGTACAGGATACCGAAATCACCAAAAGCGGTGACGCCAGTCAGATTGGCAACGAAGGACAGCGTCAGCCTGGCTGGCAGTTACGATTCACGCCAAGTTATGATCTGGAGCTGACAGGCGGTAACTTCCTGACTATGTACGGTACCCTGAGTATGGTTGATGATCGCTGGTCAGACAATGGCAACACTGTGGAGCTGGATGGTTATACCAAAGTGGACCTGGGCGCGTACTGGGAAGTCTCGGAAAATCTGAATGTCAGGCTGTCGGTGGATAACCTCACTGATAAAGATGGGCTGACCGAAGGGGATCCCAGAAATCCGGCTGCGCCTAACGGCAGGTTTATCATGCCGCGTTCGGTGAAACTCAGCATCGGCTATAACTTCTTCTGAGCTGTTAATGAAAACTGGCCGGCTTTTGCCGGCCAGTTTACTATTCAATCCCCGGTGTCGTTTTGCTAGTCTAGCGGCATCCATTATCAATAAATTCACTTCAATGCCCGAAAAAATGGCGAAAAGTATTGCCGATATTGCCCGAATCGTCGGTGTGTCAGAATCCACTGTTTCCAGGGCGCTGAATGATAATCCGTTGATCGCTGAAAAAACCCGCCACAAAATCCAGCAGGTGGCGCGGGAACATAATTTTAAAATTAACGCCAAGGCGCGCGCGCTGCGTACCCAGAAGACCAATGTGATTGCGGTGGTGGTGTTGTTTAAGGAGCGCACCGAGCGCGGTATTTCCGACCCTTTTCTGCTGGATATTCTCGGCGCCATTGCCGACGAGTTAACCCTGCATGGCTATGATATGTTGCTCTCCAATACCCGCACCGCCTCCGATGACTGGCGGGATTATTACTTTGATTCCAAACGGGCCGACGGCCTGATTGTGATAGGGCAGGGTGAGCATGACGTCCGTATCGACCGTCTGGCTACCCAGGACCTGCCCTTTGCGGTATGGGGCGCAACCTTGCCGGACAGTCAGTATTGCACGGTGGGCAGTGACAATAAAATGGGCGCCTATCTGGCAGTCACCCATCTTTTAAATCAGGGCTGTGAGCATATCGCTTTTTTCGGTGATATCGCTCACAGTGAGATGGAGCAGCGCTGGCAGGGCTATTGCCTGGCGCTGCAGCAGGCCGGTAAGGACATCGACGAGTCACTGCGTTTTGCCACGGATTTTACCAGCGAGTCAGGTTATTCCAGCGCTAACCGCATGCTTAAGCAGCAGCCACTTAAGGTGGATGGTTTGTTTGCGGTGTCTGATGTGATTGCCCTGGGGGCGATGAAAAAGCTGGTGGAGTCAGAGATCGCCATACCCGGTGATATTGCCGTGGTGGGTTTTGACGATGTGGCTATGTCGATGTTCTGCCACCCCTCACTGACCACCATTCGCCAGCAAACCATGGAGGGCGGTAAACTGCTGGTTAATAAAGTGCTGGATAAACTGGCAGGCAAACCAGCCCGTTCACAGGTACTGGATGTGCAATTGATAGTCAGGGAGTCGAGCAGAAAGGCGCACTAGCCAGTGGGGGGAAGTATTGAAGCACTCTCGCTCGGGACTATAAATTTTATCGCCCTCATAAATTTAGGCTCTTGCTGTAAGCGCTTCAGGCCCCGTTGGGGGTTGGTGGGCTCAACCTGAAATTCAACGCCATCCAATCCCTCGAGGATCAGATCCCGGGTTTGCTCGTCCATCCTGATGGATTTCTGAAATCCGGGGCTGGATTCTGCCAGCCAGATCATGGGGGCAGAGCTGACCGGTAAGGCGGCAAATATCAGGATTAATACAAGACGTAACGACAACAACGATTACCTGCACAAAAATTGGTCGCGTATGCTATGTGATTTTAGTCTGATTGACCAAATGCAGGCAGAAAAGCGCTGACAATTTTAGTTTGCAGTCAAGGTTTTGGTGACGGCCTGCCCTTATCAGCAGCGTTGCCCAGCACTTTGCCGGGCTCCAGTTCGCCAATATGAGCGTAAACCACATCTGCCTGATGCAGCACTCTGGCATCGCCAATGCCCACCGAATACATTCGGGCGTCAACAATGGCTTGCAGACCCGCCAGAGAATCTTCCACACCCACACACTGAGCCGGAGGTATATTCAGCGCATCGGCCACTGTCAGGAAAATTTCAGGGTGGGGCTTGCCCTGTTTTACTTTGCTGGCATCGGCCACATAATCAAAAGCATCGGTAATCCCCAGCCGTTCCAGCACCATCGCCGCATTTTTACTCGCCGAGGCCAGGCCGATGGCAATGTTTCTGTCTTTCAGTGCATTAAACAGCTCAGTCACACCCTCAAACAGATCGGCTTCGCTCATGCCGGCGATTAACTGCTGATAGTGGTGATTCTTTTGCTCTGCCAGCGCCAGTATTTGTTTTTCCGGTAACCTTAAGCCACCCTTTTGCAGAATAAACTGCAGCGAGCCCATACGATCAACGCCCTTAAGCTGTTCGTTGTCGGTTTTATCAAAGTCTACACCGAGCTGATCGGCCAGGGCTTTCCAGGCCAGAAAGTGGTACTCGGCGGTATCGGTGAGTACACCATCGAGATCAAAAATAAAGGCTCTGATGGTCATGGCTGTTTCTCCGTTTGAGTTTTAACCTCGATGCTTTGTTGCAATGCCAGTTCAATGGTCTGGCCATGATGGAAAATGCTGATGCGCTCACCCTCAAGCAGCCGGTATTGGCAATGCTGCCGGCCGACACTGATTTTCAGGCGTCTGCCCAGGCAGTTAAGGTGAAAACTGAAGCCCTGCCAGTTTGCCGGTAAGTGGGGTTCAAAATGCAATTGCTGATCGCGAATACGCAGGCCACCGAAACCGTTGACGATGCCCATCCAGGAACCGGCCATACAGGCGGTATGAATGCCGTATTCGGTGTTGCCATGGCGATTGTCGATATCCATGCGCACCGTATCTTTGAAAAACTCATAGGCTCTTTCATATTGGCCGGTTTCTGCAAATTCGATGCTGTGTATGCAGCTGGATAAGGTCGAGTCATGGGTGGTCAGTGGTTCGTAATAGTCCAGATTGCGCTTTTTCAGATCCTTTGAGAAAGCATCATCCAGCAGGTACATGGTCAGTACCACATCGGCTTGTTTGAGTACCTGATGGCGGTAAATCACCAGCGGGTGATAATGCAGCAGCAACGGGTAGTGATCGGCCGGGGTATTGGCAAAATCCCAGGTTTTTTTATCCAGAAAGCTGTCGTCCTGTTTGCTGATGCCTAAGTTGTTGTCATAAGGCAGGTACATCTTTTCACCGGCCTGGCGCCAGTCGCTTATCTCTTCAGTGTTAAGCGCCAGTTTGTTGCACAGTGAGGCAAAGACTTCAGAACAGTCCTGTTGCATCTTATCTGCCACTTGCACCGCAAACTGCAAATGTGCGCGGGCCATGGCATTGGTATAAAAATTATTGTTAACAATGGCGGTATATTCATCGGGACCGGTCACACCATCGATACAGAACTGTCCGTCTTTGCGGGCATTAAAATGGCCCAGGTCCAGCCACAGTCTGGCGGTTTCAAACAGCATTTCTGCACCAAAGTCCTGAATAAACTGCCAGTCGCCACTGGCCTGATAATAGTGCCGCAGGGCATGGGCGATGGCGGCGTTGATATGGTACTGAGCGGTACCGGCCGGGAAAAAGGCCGAGCACTCATCACCGCCTATAGTGCGCCAGGGGTACAGTGCGCCTGTTTTGTGTGACATCTGTCTGGCCCGCTTTCTGGCGCCCTCTAAGGTGTGATAACGAAATTCCAGGCACTTTCGGGCGATATCCGGATTGGTGGCAGACAAAAACGACAGAATATAGATTTCCGTGTCCCAGAAGTAATGGCCGTCGTAGCCATGACCTGTAAGGCCCTTGGCGCCCATATTGCTGTGGCCATCCTTGCCCGCTGACATAAACAAATGCAGCAGGTTAAAACGTATACCTTGCTGCAGCCCTTCATCGCCCTCAATTTCTACATCGCTGGACCGCCAGAAATCTGTGATTTTGCTGCTGTGCTGATCAAGCAGCGACTGCCAGCCCAGAGAGTTGATTTGCTGTAGATCCTGCGTCAGTGCGTTTTCGATAGCGGCAAAGTCCTTATCGCTGTTGTGGCGATAGAGAACATATTTGTCGATGATCAGTGTCTCGCCCTGTTGCAGTTCAAATTCATACTCCAGTGCGGGGCAGCTGTCAGAATGGCTCTCGCGCACCGACAGCGGCGTATGGGATAACTGGTGGCAGACTGAGGTGCCGATGGCAAAAGGACTGTTGTTAACCTCGTGCAATAGCTGGATCTGCTCATTTTCTATAGTGGATTTTTGCAGCCTCAGGCTGTCTGCCATATTCAGTTGCCCGGCACGGGGGTCGGCTTTATTGGCACTGAAGGAATAGTCCGCATCCACAGCTGATGAAAGGCAAATCCGGCCGCAGAAATTTTCTGCGGTGATAGTGGTGCGTAGCGCTAGCAGGTTAGGGTGGGCCAGTGAAGCAAAGCGGCGACTGATGAGACTGAGCCGTTTACCTGAGTCACTTTGCCAGCGCATATCCCGGTTATAACTGGCATCTTTAAAATTCAGCCAGCGGCGGCCGGATTGGGCACTGTTGAGGCTTATTCTCTGGCCGTCCAGCGAAAACTGCATCGCCTTGCCATTGGGCACCTGCAGCATCTTCTGGTTATGGCTGGCATAGCCATAGGCCACTTCACCATAAGTGATAGGCTCACTGTGATATACGCCATTCAGGTAGGTGCCCTCACAGCTGGTTCCTTTGCCCTCATGGCCTTCCTCCAGAGTACCTCTGGTACCCAGATAGCCATTTGCCAGAGCGAACAGAGTTTCTTCCAGCATGTTGTGGTTGCTGTCAGTCTGTGTGTTGGTCAATTGCCAGGGTTCGGGAGCAAATAAATAATCTGAGCCTATCGGTTGCATGGGCAGACTGTCCTTTTATCGGGATACTTGTGCCAAGGATAAGATTATTTACAAATAAATGCAATCGATTGCATTAATGTTAAATTAAGGTAAACTGCGTTTAAACTGTTAGCCTGCCTGGCAAAGGAATTTTCCCTGTCGCCGCAACTGGCGGAGCAACAACAATATCTTTGGGTTCAATACAGGTAGCCGTTTATGATTGCCAACCGCGTCAGGGTCAAGTACTCGCTGTTTCTTACCTATTTTGTGTTTGCCATATTGCTGAACAGTGTCGGCACTGTGATCCTGCAGGTGATCAACAGCTATGGCGTGAGCAAGGAAGCGGCCAGCGTACTCGAAGGCTTTAAGGATCTGCCAATTGCCTTTGTGTCTTTTATCTTTGCCGCCTATCTGCCGAGATTCGGCTACCGCCGGGCCATGCTCACCGGCACCGCCATTGTTACGCTGGCCTGTTTACTGATGCCGCTGGTACCACAGTTCTGGATGAGCAAGCTGTTGTTTCTGGCGGTGGGCTCGGCCTTCGGGCTGGTCAAGGTGTCGCTGTATTCCACCGTGGGCTTGATCACCGATGATCGTCAGCAGCATGCCTCTGTGATGAACACCATCGAGGGGCTGTTTATGGTGGGGGTGCTATCAGGCTATTGGCTGTTCAGCGCCTTTATCGACGGCAGTAACCCCGGTTCAATGGAATGGCTGAATGTATATTGGTGGCTGGCGGCACTGGCCGGCGCGAATTTTCTGATGATTCTGTTTACCCCCTATTCCAACCCGGTACCAGAGCAGCAAAGCCGGCCGCTGACTGAATTCCTGGCCATGCTCAGACTGGCTTTTAAACCTCTGGTATTAGTCTTTATTCTGTCGGCTTTTTTGTACGTTCTGATTGAGCAGGGCATAGGTACATGGCTGCCGACTTTTAATAATGAAGTGCTGCACCTGCCGGCGGATATGAGTGTGCAAGCCACCAGTATCTTTGCTGCCTGCCTGGCTATCGGCCGGCTGGGTGCGGGGCAACTGATGCGCTTTATCAGCTGGTATCCGCTGCTGAATATCTGTCTGATTGCCATGGCGGCGCTGATTCTGGTGTCTATGCCACTGGCCGGTCTGGCCGAAGTCAATCCCGGAATCAGCTGGGCGACTGCGCCGGTTGCGGCCTTTTTGTTCCCCCTGATAGGTTTATTTATGGCGCCCATTTATCCGGCGATTAATTCGATTATGCTGTCCTCTTTACCCCAGGTTCAGCACTCAGCCATGACCGGATTGATTGTTATTTTCTCTGCTTTGGGGGGGACCACAGGTTCAGTCATTACCGGGCTGGTATTCGGCCGCTTCGATGGCCAGAGTGCCTTTTACTTCTCGCTGCTGCCGATTGTCGCTATTGCCATCACCCTGTTTTTCTTCTGGAAGTGGACCAGCGCTGCAGCCAGAGCAGAGGCAGCATCAACATAAGGGTAGGGTACCCAGAAAAGCAAAGATGCACACTACATCTGTAATGGTGGTGAGATGAGTCCTCCTGCCAGGGCAGGGGCAATTTTCTTCCTTCTAGTCAGCAGGTGCTGGGTGGCTCCCGCAAGACCTACCGCCGCCATATTAATCATCATAGCGCCTGCTGGTTTATCTTGTCGGCTTTGTGGAAACATCAATTAATAACCAAATCTTCGGGCTATAAATCGGATACTTTTTTGACAAAGTGAACAGTCTCAACAGAATCGTTGTCAGGTTTGATATCTGTTCACTGGACAAGTCTTCAGGGATATAGGTATGGCCAACCTATAAGGAGATGAAAACGTAATGAACAGAAATAATACAATGTGGCTGGCTGAGGCAGGCTCAGTGGGCTTGTCCCGGGTGCAGAAAATCGCTAATCAGATCCAGCAGGGGGATCATCCGGCCTGGTGGGAGAATGTGTATGACTGGGTAGAGGAGCTGCAACAGGCTCTTAAACTGGATATGCAGTCATTGCACAACTGGCTGGCAGACCAGAATATTGATGACTGAGCGCCGGGTTTAAACAGGGCAGAGGCTGTAATCAAGAACCACACCGACAAAATACATGCGAAGGATTGCATTTATCCGCGTCTTTTAATGCGTAACAGGGCATTGAGCGGCCCTGATAACGCATCAACGGTTGTTATTGAGAGAGGTCAAACGCGGTTCCATAAATACGGTTATAGTACCGGGTAAGCTCTGAATGCATATCCTCATCAAACCATTGCAGATGGATATCGAGATACTCCCGGTTGCGGGAGAGTTGTTCAATGCTCTTTGATATGGCATCTATGGCTTGTTTGCCTGCCTCTGAGCGTGAACAAAGTACGTAACCGCTAATAAAAGCCGGGGTTTCTTTGAGCCTCAGGTAAGTGATAGGAGATTCCGTGGCAACGTGTTGGCTGTATTGTTTAAATACATTCGGATACTCGAAGATCGCATCGATACGTCCGTTCAGTAACATGGCAACCAAACCTGCGCCCATGTCAGTGCCACTGCGTCGCCAGATACGTCTTTGCAAGGCCGGGGCAGCTAATAGCTGGTCAAGTATTTCACCATAAGAACGGCCTTGCATCACGCCTAGCTGGAGATCCGGAAGATTTTTCAACAGCTGGCTCAAACTGAGCTCAGAAGATTTGTCTGTGTTCAGTCCGTTTTTTACTGCCAGTTCTTCGCGCAGATAAAGACGTAATCCCGGGACTACCACCTGGGGAATCGCACTGGCAAGACTATAGCGCTGTCGCTCAGCATTATAAATTTTGTCCCCGACACAAATGTTCGACTCGTGCTGTAATCGATTCAGTCCCCGTTTGGGATTCGTGGGCTCAATCTGAAAGTTAATATTATCCAGCCCTGACAGGATAAGGTCTCTGGTCTGTTCATCCATCTTGATGGTTTTTTCAAACCCGGGGCTGGATTCTGCTAACCAGATCATGGGGGCAGCGCTGGCCGATGAGGCGGCAAATATCAGGGTTAATACAAGACGTAACAACAA
This sequence comes from Lacimicrobium alkaliphilum, assembly GCF_002591895.1. Taxonomy (GTDB): domain Bacteria; phylum Pseudomonadota; class Gammaproteobacteria; order Enterobacterales; family Alteromonadaceae; genus Lacimicrobium; species Lacimicrobium alkaliphilum. The sequence continues at coordinate 326,214 of NZ_NISX01000002.1, read as the reverse complement.
CAAAGGCTACCTGCTCAAAAATTGGCCGCGTATGTTACGTGATTTTAGCCTGATTGGCGAAATGCAGACAGAAAAATACTGACAATTATAGTTTACAGTTGTTGTAGTGAGGAAATACGATTGCATATACCACCATGTTCAATGGAGCCGGAAATATAGGGCCGGTACATTGCTCTGGCGGTTAACACCGAACGCTGGGGGAAGGGGATACTGCCAACCATTGTTGGCAGTTGTGCAATTCTTATGCGGAACCCTGTTCCTGTTTACTCAGTTCATATAGACGGTTGGAAAGTTGCTGCGAGGATTCACTGAGTTCTGTCAGGGCATTGGCATCCTGAGAATTGAGTTCATTACTCTCTCGTATGCCCTCGGCTAAGCGGTGGATTTCATTAGCCACTTTAGCCTGCTCGCCCGCAGCAACGGCGATTTGAGAGGTCTTGTCACTGATTCCACTGAAAGCCTGCACTATGTCCTCAAAGCCGGTGATCACCTTATCAGAGCGCTCTACCGATGCCTCAGACAAAGATTGCGAACTGACAATGATATCCACTCCTCGTTTTGCCGATTCCTGCAATTGTCCAATCATGGTCTCAATTTCATTGGCTGAGCTCTGCGAGCGTCCCGCCAGGGTGCGCACTTCATCGGCGACCACAGCAAAGCCGCGGCCCTGCTCACCTGCCCGCGCCGCCTCAATAGCGGCATTTAAGGCCAGCAAATTAGTCTGTTCAGAAATCCCTTTAATCACATCCAGTATTGCACCCATTTGTTGTGCATCACCGGAGAGTCGTTGAATGATTTCAGCAGTTTGTTGCAATACGTCTGACAGTTCTTTGTTTGCACTGCTGTTGTCAGAAACATCCTGCATGCAGTTTTGTACCATCTTCTGCGCGTCGTCCACGGTTTGTGAGGTGGAACGGGTATTACTGGCAACCTCATCAGCGCTGCTGGCCATTTGGTTAATGGCTGCGGCGAGGGTGGTGTTCTCACTCAATTGTGTCTCGGCACGCTGTTTCAGGGCAACAGCCATGGTGTTCAACTCGGTTGCCCGTTGCTTTGATTCTGACGCTTCCAACGAAATTTTACGCAACAGGCCGTTAAGATGTTCACCATAATTGTTCACGGCCTGCTTTAACTGGCCTATCTCATCATTTCTGTCGATATTCAGACTGGCTGAGGTACCGCCCCTGATCAGCCGTTCAATTTGTGCGGTGGTTTCGTTTATCCATTGCATGACTCTGTTGGAATAGATACTCAGAACAGCGGCAAAGATCGCCAGTAATGGCAGTAAGGTGGAATACAGGCTGACACTGAGGTTATTGACAGGTTGCCGGACGACCTCATCAGGTAGCACAATCCCCATTTTCATGTTGTGCATGGGTAAATTGATCAGTGCGAGCATGGCGTTATCCCCTTCAACCACTCCCTCTGGCAGCTCAGTGATCGGATCGCCTTTTCTGACCGCGGTATACAGTGGCCTGAGGGAGGCATCTTGCTCAGAGACCTGATCTAAACGACGCATGCCAAGAGTGGTATTGCGTATGTCCGGAAAGCTGATGATTTGTTGGTTGGCGCCAATCACAAAACTGTATCCCTGGGACTCTTTGTTCTGTCTGCGCAGCAGAGCTTCAAGCCCTGAAAGCTGCAAATCAACCGTGGCGACTCCCCAGTAGCGGCCTGAACGTTTTATCGCTACCGTACAGGTCACCATAGCGGTGCCTGTTGTGGCATCACGATAGGCCTCAGACCAGGCACACTCACCGGCCTTAAGTTGCCGGCCTGCTGTATACCAGCTTTCGTCGTGATATCCGCCACCAGAGGGAGCATTATAATCCTGTGACTGAACCAGCTTACCGGCATTGTTCCGGGCCCAGAAAAAGGAGTGCCTGGTCTGGTCCTGAGCAAAGGCTCCGGGTTCCGGCCAGACGCCGCCTCCCGCAACATTGGCGTTGCCGTATTGATCGATAAGAGCGGGAATAAGGCGCTCAAATGACGCTTTATCTAACGGCAATGTTTGCGCCAGACTGGCAATACTCTGGGTCAGAACGAGGCCCTGGTTCAGCTCGTCCTTTAGGGCGTTGGCGCTCTCCTTTGCTCTTAGCAGCGTTTGCTGTTCAACCTGAGTTTGTATTATTGGCAACGCCAGGGTTTGCATGACAGCGTAAATAACGACAACGGCGGCGCCAAGCATGCCGATACTCAGATAAAGGGCTTTGGTTTTGATTAGCAGGGGTGTACCCATGGTGCTCTCCCAGTTCAGGTGGTTTGGTTTAGCTGACTTGGATGCATCCCTGTGTCAGATTGTGCTCCATAGACTCGCATCTATATCGGCCACGGACAGGCTTTCAATAAGCATCTCCCGGCCTCACATTAAAAATAGCGTAGCGGTGCCAAGAAAAGCAAAAATTCCAACCACGTCAGTGATGGTGGTCAGTATTACGCCGCCGGCCAGGGCCGGGTCGATTTTCATCCTTTTAATCAGCAGGGGCAGGGTGGCCCCTGCGAGCCCTGCTGCCACCATATTGATCATCATGGCGAAGGCGATAATTGCACCGAGCATCAGATCATCTTTCCACAGCGCCACAACACCGGCTATCAGCACAGCCCAAATCACGCCATTCAGAGCTCCAACGGCCAGTTCTTTACCGATCAACCACCGGCTGTTGCTGCCACTGACATGGCCCAGCGCCATACCACGGATAACCAGAGTCAGCGTCTGGCTTCCTGCAACACCCCCCATGCTGGGAACGATGGTGTTGAGTATGGCCAATACCGCGAGCTGGCTTAAGGTCTCCTCGAACAGATCGCTGACCATGGCTGCCAGTAGTGCAGTGACCAGGTTTACGCCCAGCCAGATAGAACGTTTCTGAGTACTCTTAAGGACCGGAGCGAAGGTATCTTCTTCGTCATCCAGACCCGCCATACTCATCATACTGTGTTCTGCTTCCTCACGAATAATATCGACAACGTCATCAATGGTAATACGACCCAGCAAATGGTTTTCCCTGTCCACTACCGGCGCCGATATCCAGTTATAACGCTCGAACATCTTTGCGACTTCCCCTTCGGCCATATCCGCAGGGATGCGCTCGGCTTCTTCGTCCATCAGTTCTTCAACGGTCGTATCGGCAGTGGCTGTCAGCAACCTGATCACGGGAACTAAACCAATAAGCTTGTCGTGACGGTTAACAACATAAAAAGCATCGGTGTCTTCGGGGATCTCACCTTTTAAGCGCAGATAGCGCAGGATCACATCCACGGTTACCTCGGGTCTTAAGGTAATCGTGTCGGTATTCATGATTGAACCGGCGGTATCCTCACCGAACGACAGCGCCTGCTCTGCTCTTTGCCTGTCCTGCTCGCCCATGGAGCGCAGCACTTCCTGGAAAATCGCATCTGGCAGGCCACGCAGCAGCTCGGCGAGATCGTCGGTGTCCATATCTTCGAGGGCATCGGCGAGTTTTTCCGGCATCATCTGGCGGATGATGCCGTTACGAACGTCTTCTGAGAGTTCTTCGAGAATATCGCCGTGAAATTCGGGGTCAATCAACTGCCATAAAACGGCACGGCTTCTGGCCGGGGTGGACTCGAGCAAAAACGCCACATCCGGTGCCGGCATATGGTGCAGCATCTTGCGCACATGCACGTACATACCACTGCTTAAGGCATTGTTAATGGTCTGAAGCTGTTGATACGGAGATTGACTCTCGAAGGCTTGTTCCATGATCCCTTAGGCAACTTATTGATTTTCTGTTGATAGTTTAGTGGAACAACGCGTCGAAAGCAGCAGTTATCTGAGCCTGAAGTTGAAAAGGCGGCGCCCCTTTTTAATCCCTTTTCTAGTTATTTGTACTGAGTGAAGGTAAAGTCAGCGCAAAATGTCACATACCAACAGGCTGAAATGGAAAACTTTTTCCTCGTTCTGATTTATCTGCTTGTGGGCACGCAGTTGCGCCGGGTTCGGCAGTTTCCGGCAGAGACCGGTATTGTTCTCAACCAATATGTGCTCTATGTCGCATTACCGGCGCTGGTGTTGCAAAAGATGCCCTTATTAGAATTTTCGGCTCAATTGTGGATGCCTGCGGTACTACCCTGGGTACTGTTAGCCATTACTGTCGGGGCCGTGTTGCTGGCAGGGCGGCTGTGGAATTGGGAACGCGGTGTCATCGGCGCCCTTTTGGTGATCCTGCCACTGGGCAATACCTCATTTCTGGGCTTTCCTATGGTGGAGGCCTTTTATGGGGATACCGGATTACCCTTTGCCATTATTTATGATCAGGCCGGCTCATTTCTTGCCCTGGCTACGTATTCAACTGTTCTCGCGGCCTGGTTTAGTCCCGTTGCGAATAAGCCAACCGGCAGGCAGATGATGGCCAAAGTTTTGCTATTTCCGGCCTTTGTCGCGATGTTGTTGGGGCTGGCATTGAAAGGCTGGAGTTATCCTCCGTTTTTGGACTTGTTACTGGATTCAATGGCTTCAACGCTGGTGCCGGTAGTGATGATTGCGGTGGGATTTCAGTTCCGCCTGCAACTGGATGGTGGGCAAGTAGCACCACTGGCGTTTGCTCTGTTGTTCAAGCTTATTCTGATGCCGATGATGGCGTTGGGTGCGTTGTGGCTGCTTCAGCCACCGCCATTGTTGATGCAGGTTTCCGTATTTGAAGCGGCGATGCCGCCGATGGTCTCAGCCGGTGCTCTGGCAATCGGTGCCGCTCTGGCACCGAGGTTTGTGGCGACATTGATTGGTATGGGCTTGTTCTGCAGTTTTCTCTCGCTGCCGCTGTGGTATTGGCTGTTAGAGTCATTGCTATAGGTTACAATGACCGTCATTTTTCAATAAGGCAGAGAACTGAAGTGACTGAGGTCAGGTTGATCAGGCTGAATAAATTTATCAGCGATTCGGGCTACTGTTCACGGCGTGAAGCGGACAAGCTGATTGAACAGGGACGGGTCACCATAAACGGTGTTGTGCCAGAGTTAGGCACTAAAGTCACTCCCGGCGACAGTGTTGAGGTTAATGGTAGGTCGATCGGCAGCAGCGCCGCCGATAAATCAGACCGGGTGTATATCGCCTATCACAAGCCTCGGGGCATTATCTGCACCACAGAACGAAATGTGCGGGGCAATATCGTTGACGCCATCAACCACCCCCAGCGTATTTTTCCCATCGGCAGACTGGATAAAGACTCAGAAGGGCTGATTCTGCTCACCACAGACGGGGATATTGTGAACAAGATCCTGCGCGCCGGTAATCGCCATGAAAAAGAGTATATCGTTACCGTCAACCAGCCTGTCAGCGAGCGTTTTGTGCGCCAGATGAGCAAGGGGGTGCCGATCCTGGGTACCGTAACCCAGCCCTGTCAGGTGATCCCGCAAAGCCGTTTTGTATTTAAGATTATCCTTACCCAAGGCCTAAACCGCCAGATCCGTCGCATGTGCGAATTTCTGGGTTATGAAGTGACAAGACTAAAAAGGGTGCGGATTATGGATATCACCCTCGGTAACCTGAAATCAGGACAGTGGCGGGATTTAAACGACGAAGAAATGACCCGTATAAGCGAGGCCGTGCGGCACTCTAAAAAAACGACGTAATCTTGCTCTTGTGTCAGCTATTTTTACACGGGTGTAATAAAAACTGACCCCATCCAACATAACGTATTGAAATTAAAGGGTTTAATTTATTGGCTTGGTTTTTGCTTATGCCGCATGGGTTTTACCCGTGAGTGCAGGATTTGCACTGCTTTATCTTTTTAATTAACTCTATACATAAAGGACATTAAAGATGTTTAGGAAGTTTTTCGCTGCGTTGTTTTTTGCTGGTGCACTCTCCGGTGCTGCACAGGCTGATCTTATTGAGACAGATCTGGAACTGCAATTATTAGCTGATGTATCAGGTAGTGTTGATAGCAGTGAATATGCATTGCAATTAACAGGTTACGCCAATGCATTTCGTTCAAGCACTATTATCGATGCAATCACCAGCGGCGCCATTGGCAGCATTGCGGTGCAATATATTGAGTGGTCTGGTTCCACCCAGCAGCAAGTGCAGGTTGACTGGATGCTGATTGACAGTACTGCGACTTCCAATGCCTTTGCTGATGCGCTGGAAAATGTTTCCCGTGCCTTTAGCGGTATGACAGCTATCGGTTCGGCGCTGGACTTCGGTGCTGGCTTGTTTGCCACTAACGACTTTACTTCTTCTCGCAAGGTTGTGGATGTGTCCGGTGACGGCGCACTGAATGACGGTATATCGGTTCAGGATGGTCAGTCAGCTGTGTTGAATGCCGGTATCGATGTGATCAATGGTATCACCATTGGTAATGAAGGCGGTCTGCAGGATTTTTATCAGCAGAACGTTATTGCCGGTACCGATGCCTTCCATATTCATGCTGAAGACTTCGCTGATTTTTCGGCTGGTATAGAACAGAAACTGGAGCGTGAAATCCGTTCTACTCCTGTCTCTGAGCCTGCTACTATGGTCATTTTTGCGCTGGGTGTTGCCGGTATGGCATTAAGCCGTCGCCGCAAAGTGTAAATATTCACAAACTGTCTATGCTATGGCTTTTTATAAGTCAGTAGCAGCTCCAAAAGGCTGACATTGTTGTCAGCCTTTTTTGTGACTGGTCAGGAGTTAGGAGTTAGGAGTTAGGAGTTAGGAGTTAGGAAAAATGTTGATATATCAGATGGTTAAGTCAAGCTTTTTCTGCCTCACGCCTCACGCCTCACGCCTCACGCCTCACGCCTCACGCCTCACGCCTCACGCCTCACTCATTGCTCTTCATTAAACTTTTTCTGAATCAGCTGTTCGACGGCGGCCATGGCCGCTTCTGCGTCTTTGCCTTCGCTGACTACTCTGACTTCCTTGCCCATACTGCTTTCCAGCATCATCAGGCCAAGTACACTGGTGGCAGAAGCAGATTTATCGCCCTGATGCAGGGTGACTTCGGCATCAAACTGATTGGCCAGTTTCGCCAGTTGGGTGGCGGCTCTGGCGTGCAGGCCGAGCTTATTCTGGATCAGCAGGATCTTTTCCAGTTTATCTGAACTCATTCCCGCGACAGCTCCCGGTGTCGGATCTGCACATCGGGGTGTACAGCACGAAACGTCCTGGCGAGGCATTCAGCCACATACACGGAGCGATGCTGGCCGCCGGTACAGCCAATTGCAATGGTCACATAGCTGCGATTATTACGCTCAAGGTGCGGTAGCCAGGTGGAAATCAGGTTCTGGATCTGCCAGATAAATTTGGTGACGATAGCCTGTGAACCGAGAAAGCTCTCCACCTGTGGATCTAACCCGGTGAGGTGTTTCAGTTCCGGCTCCCAGTGAGGGTTAGGCAGAAAACGGGCATCGAATACATAGTCGGCATCTTTGGGTATACCGTGTTTAAAACCAAAGGACTCAAATACCAATACCAGCCGCGAACTTTTTTTCCCCAGTATGCGCTCACGCACCAGTTCGGCCAGCTGATGGACAGACAGTTCCCCGGTATCGATATAAAGATCAGCTCGCTCGGCGATGGGGGCCAGTAAGACCGCCTCCGACTGTATGGCATCGGTGAGTGACTTGCTGCGCTTAGACAGCGGATGCAGGCGGCGGGTTTCACTGAAACGCTTGATCAGGACATCATCACTGGCGTCCAGATACAGCACCATCAGCTCCCAGGTGGAGGGCAGATAATCCAGTATTTCCACCAGCTCTTCAGGATCTTTGGGCAGATTACGCACATCAATGCTTACCGCTACCTGGTCATACTCATCCACTACCGTATGGGTAAGGGTGGGCAACAAATTGACCGGAATATTGTCTACACAGTAGTAGCCCAAATCTTCCAGAGAACGAAGCACAATGGATTTGCCGGAGCCAGACCGGCCACTGATGATAATCAGTTTCACACTATGGCCTCGTACAGTTCCTGATTTGTTTTTGCGTGGCGCAGGCGCTTGACCACATCCTTGTCATTGAGTTTAGCGGCGATGGTGGCCAGAGTCTGTAAATGACCCTGGGCCTGTTCTTCAGGCACAAGAATTGCGAAGAAAATATCTACTGGCTGATTGTCGATGGCGTCATAAGAAATCGGGCCGTCGCTGGTAATCAACACTGCCATCACCTTATCAAGCCCGGCCAGACGACCATGAGGAATAGCGATACCATTGCCAATACCGGTGCTGCCCATCTTTTCGCGGCACAGCAGGCTGGTAAGAATAGGGTCGAGTTCAATGTCGGGCAGGTTTTTGTTTGCCACGTCACTAATGGTTTCGAAAATGCGCTTTTTACTGGTGCCCTGAACTGCACAGAGTGTGCAGCCAGGGGCCAGGATGTCTTTAATTTCCATGTAAATACTATTTTCTAGTGTCGTTTCATTTTTTCTTTGTGCTTGATTACCTGTCGGTCGAGCTTGTCGATCAGGCCATCAATGGCAGCGTACATATCGGTGTGCTCAGAGGTGGCAAAGACTTCCGCACCATGCAGGTGCAGGGTTGCTTCGGCTTTCTGATTGAGCTTTTCGACATTCAGAATGACATGCACATTATTAATATGATCGAAATGTCGCTCCAGCTTGGTAAATTTTGTGTCAACGTAATCTCGAAGAGAATCGGTAATTTCAACGTGGTGTCCAGTAAGGTTGATTTGCATAATGCCTCTTCCTCTTGTTCGCCTATAACAGGCTTTTGCGTTGGTTGGACGGGGGAATCGACAGCGACTCCCGGTACTTTGCTATTGTTCGCCGGGCAACTTTAATACCTTGCTCGGCCAACAACTGTGCAATCTTACTGTCACTCAGTGGCTTGGCGGGTATCTCTGCGGCCACCAGTTTCTTGATCAGAGCACGAATGGCGGTTGAAGAGCACTCGCCACCACTTTCGGTAGCAACATGGCTGGAGAAGAAATACTTCAGCTCAAAAATGCCTCTGGGGGTATGCATATACTTCTGGGTGGTCACCCTGGATATGGTGGACTCGTGCATATCTACCATTTCCGCCACATCGTTGAGTACCATAGGTTTCATGGACTCCGGGCCATATTCGAAAAAGCCATGTTGCTGCTGGACAATACAGTTGGCCACTTTGAGCAATGTATCATTGCGGCTTTCAAGGCTCTTTATAAACCATTTCGCTTCCTGCATGTGAGAGCGGATAAACTGGCTGTCACTGGCGCTTTTAGTACTCTTACTCATGGCCGCATATTGCTGATTTATACTCAGCTTAGGCAGGCTGTCCGGGTTGAGTTCGACGGTCCAGCGCCCCTGTTTCTTGGCCACAGATACATCCGGGATCACATACTCAGGCTCACTGGTGGCAATGGCGCTGCCGGGCCGTGGATTCAGGGTCTGTAACAAACGCAGGGCTTCCCGGAGTTCATCTTCCTTAAGCCGGGCTTTGCGCATCAGCGTCCGGTAGTCTTTGCTGGCCAGCAGCTCACTGTATTCGAGGATCAGTGACTTGGACTGCTCCAGCCAGGGGGTATCAGCAGGAAACTGACGCAGTTGCACCAGCAAGCATTCCTGTACGCTACGACTGCCCACGCCAACAGGATCGAACATCTGAATGCGCTTGAGTACACACTCTACTTCATCCAGTTCCACTTCTTCATTGTCCAGACTTTGCAGGATATCCTCGGTGGTGACCGTCAGGTAGCCAACATCATCGATGGAATCAATAATGGCCATCGCGATGGCCTGGTCGGTATCACTGAAATGCGTCAGGCGCATTTGCCAAAGCAGATGGTCCTGAATGCTGTCAGAGGTTTCGCCCTGATAAATATTGTCATCTGCAGCACTGACCGCCGAAGAACCTGGCGTAGACGAGGCGCTGTAATACTCATCCCAGGTGGTATCCATGGGTAGATCTTCTGGCAATTCTTGTTTTTCCAGCGCCTCACCAGTTTCAATGCTGTCGCTGTCTTTACTGTTACTGGTTTCGCCGGCCTGGTCGTCGGCATCAGCTTGATCCGAAGGATTCTGATCGGCAGACTCCTCTGACTCAAGCAGAGGGTTTGACTCCAGTGCCTCCTGGATTTCCTGTTGTAAATCCAGCGTCGACAGTTGCAGTAGACGAATCGCCTGCTGCAACTGAGGCGTCATGGTGAGTTGTTGGCTGAACTTTAACTGTAATGCAGGCTTCATTTACTTCTTATATTGGTTCCGATGGCCTTGTTTAACGGGTGCTCCGGTTGATTCTTCATGAGCATTCCGGACGGCATTTTCTCTAACTATAGCTTGAATTGGTCTCCCAGGTATACATCTCTGACCTGCTTGTTATTCAGTACTTCATCAGCCGTACCCTGAGCAATTAAATCCCCATGACTAACAATGTAGGCTTTCTCGCAAACATCAAGGGTTTCACGGACATTGTGATCGGTGATCAGTACACCAATACCCCTGTCTCGAAGATGGCGGATAATATTCTTGATATCGCTCACAGATATAGGGTCAACTCCGGCAAAGGGTTCGTCAAGCAGAATGAAGCGCGGGTTGGCAGACAGCGCCCGTGCTATCTCTACTCGTCGGCGCTCCCCGCCAGATAAACTCATACCCGTGCTGGTCCGGATGTGATTGATATTGAACTCATCCAGCAACGCATCTGCTTCTTCTTCCCGCTGCCGCTGATTGAGGTCCTTGCGGGTTTCAAGTATGGCCATCAGATTCTGATAAACCGTCAGTTTCCGGAAGATCGACGCTTCCTGTGGCAAATAACCGATACCGGCCCGGGCACGGGCATGCATGGGTTCGAGGGTTAACTCTTTGTCATCGATGAAAATCTGGCCCTTATCCATAGGCACAAGTCCTACAATCATGTAAAAAGACGTGGTCTTGCCCGCGCCATTGGGACCCAACAGCCCCACAATCTGGCCACTGGCCACTTCAAGACTGACATTCTGTACCACTTGCCGATTCTTATACGACTTGGCCAGATGCAGGGCTTTTAAAACTGGCATCAGTCCTGCTGCTCCTCATCCTGCTGGGTTTTCTGCTTTTTTACCGTGCTTTCTGTCTGGAAGATGGTCATCACACGTCCATCTCCGTCATCTGTTCCTTGTGCCATCAATTGTTCTTTTTCCATGTTGAATTCAATCGATGAGCCGCGCACGCTGTGGTTGTTCTGATGTAGTTCAGCATTGCCGGTTAAGGTCAGAATCCGGCCTTCAACACGGTATTCAATATACTCTGCCGCTGCACGGATTCGGCTACCGTCTTTCATGGTTTGTTCATAGCTGGCCGGCGTACCTTTGGCAATGAAAGTCTCTTGGCCTTTGCCCTTTCCGGCATCGACTTCCAGTTCATCAGCGTTGATCTCCAGACTGCCCTGAGTGATATTGACGTTCTCGCGAAAAACAGACACTTTTTTAATGCCATCAGCGGTCTGATACTCCGATTTTATTTTAATCGGCTGATCGAAATCCTGATTGACTGCTATGGCATTAAAGCTCAGCAAGGCCAGAATCAGGAATTTAACTTGTTTTGCCATAAATTGTCTGCACATGGTCCAGTAGTTCAAATTGTTTAGTGGTCAGATCGGCGGAAAAACCATTGCCACTGATTGTATAGTTTTCACCAGAAATGGTGACGCTCTGATCGGATGTCATGGTCTTACCGGTCAGGTCGATTTCAATAAAGCTGGTAGTAACAGTCCGGATAAAACCCTCTTTATCCTGACTGATAATCCGAACATTAGTTTCCAGCTGAATACGATTATCTTCATATAGTGTGCCTTGCTCAGCCGTTACTTCCCATGGGGCTTCATCTTCAGCGACAAAGATCCTGTATCGGGGCTGCTGAAACAGGGTAAAGCCAAGTAAGTCGTAATGTTCCATATTATTGGCATGGATGCTGTGAGATAGCTGGCCTTGCTCATTATACAACCGGGTTTGCATATTAGACGCCAGATAGTTGGGTTGCAAAAATGCTTCATCCTGTTGTTCAGTCTCTTGCGGCTGTGTATCCAGCCACCACAGGTTGTTGGTCGCGAGGATCAGTAAAAACAGCAACCCAATGCTGATATAAATCCGCTTCATGTGCTGCTTCCGTGAATCAGTTCAAGTTTATTCTGGGACTGGAGCAATAGATCACAGATTTCTCTGACCGCACCAAACCCCCCTGAGCGCTGTGTGACATAGTCTGCCTGCTGCTGCACATAGGGGTGCCCCTGTGGTACACTGAGACGCAGGCCGGAATGTTCAAACATGCCCAGATCCGGCATATCGTCGCCCATAGCAGCCACCTGGTTCAGTGGATACTGGCATTTTCGCAGTAGTTCAGTCATGGCTTGCTGCTTATTTTCTGCGCCCTGAATAATATGTCTGACGCCCAAAGCAGACATCCTGTTATGCACAATCTGCGAGTGTCTGCCGGTGATGACCGCTACCTCGATCCCAATATTTAAAACAGCCTTAATGCCATAACCATCGAGAGTGTGGAAGGCTTTGATTTCCTCGCCCTGATTGCCCAGATAAATGCGGCCATCAGAGAATATGCCATCTACATCGCAGACCAATAAACGGATTTGCGAGAATCGCGCGAGAGTTGAAGTGGGCATATTACCGTATAGTGTTTTTATCTGGCTCATCTGTCTGTCGTCTGTTTTTGTTAAGGAAATAAACTGATCTGAAAGGCAACAAATCCTGCCAGTAATAGCCCACCTTGCCAGTTCTCGATCCGCCTCTTCCCTTTAATCGCAAAACTGAAAAAAATCAGCAGGCCGGTGAGCAACAACATGACCGGAATATCTCTTTGCATGATTTGAGCATCCAGTCTATCGGGTGATATCAAGGCTGGCATGGCCAATACTGCCAGTATATTAAAAATATTGGAGCCAAGTATATTGCCTAGCGCCAAATCCTGCTCTTTTTTGACCACACTGGCAATACAGGCAGCTAATTCCGGCAAACTGGTTCCTACAGCAACAATCGTCAATCCAATGATAAGATCACTGATTTCATAGAAGCGCGCAATGGCGGTAGCGGAATCTACCATATAGTGGGCGCTTATCGGCAACAATATGCTACCCAGTAGCAACCACAACAGATATCTCATCGGTTTATGATGACTTTCAATATCGGCGGTGAGTTCCCGGACCAGCGGGTCGCTCTGGCCTGCGGAAAGAGACAGCCAGATAAGTGCTCCTATGGTGGCAAAAAACAAGACCAATAACAGCACTCCCTCGATGCGGGAAAGAAAACTGTCGGCCAGTAACAGGGCAGCAAAGACCGATACAGCCAATACCATTGGAATTTCTCGTTTCAGCGTCACCGACGCCACCTGCATAGGCCTGAGCAAGGCGGTCACCCCCAACACAAGACCGATATTGGCGATATTAGAGCCAATGGCATTGCCCACAGCCAGATTGTTGTTTACGTTCAGTGACGCGCTGATGGCCACCAGAATTTCCGGAGCTGATGATCCCATGGCCATGATCGTCATACCAATCAGCATGGGCTGGATACCGAAGCAGGCTGCCAGACCTGAAGCGCCGGTAACGAAGCGGCTGGCGCTCCAGCTCAATACCAGCAAGCCAGCAATAAAGATAATAAAGTGTATCAGCGGCATATGAGACTATATGCTGTAACCTGGAATGTTCCGGATTGTCGCAAAAACAACAAACTTTTCCTATGCCATTGATGAACTGAAGTCCACTCGGCAATTGAGAAAGTAAACGCCATCGTTTACAATCTTTGTCTGCTAACATTGAATAAGTCTGATGTTACTTTCAGGGAGTTAACTTAATCCGTTGTCTGCCTGGGAACGTATCAATATTTAGAACACAACTTATTACTTTTTAACTTTTTCACTGCCCCTTGAAAAACAGTACAATGCGCCTCACAACAGGCTGCCGGAGCGAGAGCACCTGGATTGTCTTACAGCCAGAATAGCGGATTAGAGAATGGAAGACCTGATAACGATCGAAAACATGAGTTTTTCCCGCGGTAGCAAGCGCCTCTACGATAGTATTTCTTTGCAGATCCCAAAGGGTAAGACTACCGCGATTATGGGGCCCAGCGGCATAGGTAAAACAACCTTATTAAAGCTGATCGGTGGCCAGTTACATCCGGACAGTGGTGATATTCGTTTTAAAGGTGAATCCATTCCATCAATGAAGCGTAACCGCTTGTTCCAGGTGCGACGCCAGATGAGCATGCTGTTTCAAAGCGGGGCACTGTTCACCGATATGTCAGTATTCGACAATGTTGCCTTTGCTCTGAGAGAGCATTCTGATTTGCCTGAGCGGCTGATTCATATTCTGGTGATGATGAAGCTTCAGGCGGTGGGGCTGCGCGGTGCCGCGCAGATGATGCCCAGTCAGTTGTCGGGAGGCATGGCACGACGAGCAGCACTGGCCAGGGCCATAGCACTGGATCCTGAACTGATTATGTATGACGAGCCTTTTGCCGGTCAGGACCCTATTTCCATGGGCGTGCTGGTGAAATTAATCAAAGCTCTGAATGATGCGCTGAATCTGACCAGTATCGTGGTCACGCATGATGTCAAAGAGGTCATGTCTATAGCGGATTATGTCTATATTCTGGCGGACAAGAAAGTCATCGGGCAGGGCACACCCGATCAGATTCGCGAACATGAGTCAGAACTGGTGCAACAATTCTTAGGTGGCAAGGCCGATGGTCCGGTGCCTTTTCATTACCCGGCGAACAGCCTGGAACAAGACTTACTGGAGGCAAATTGATGGACTGGTTTGCACAACTGGGTAACAAAACGTTAAGCGGTCTGGCCGGATTAGGGCGGGCCTCTTCATTGTTATTCAGTGCGCTGGTGGCGAGGCCGCAGCCGGTGAAAATGTTCCCGTTGCTGATGAAGCAATTGTATGTGGTGGGTGTGCAGTCATTGCTGATCGTTATCGTGTCAGGCGCTTTTATCGGTATGGTTCTGGCGCTGCAAGCCTACACCGTGTTGGTGGACTATGGTGCTGAAGAAAGCCTGGGGCCGATGGTTGCACTTTCATTATTACGGGAATTGGGGCCGGTAGTGACTGCGCTACTGTTTGCCGGGCGCGCCGGTTCTGCATTGACCGCGGAAATTGGTTTAATGAAAGCCACAGAGCAACTGAGTAGTCTGGAGATGATGGCAGTTGACCCTATGCGTCGGGTGATTGCCCCCAGGCTTTGGGCGGGACTAATATCTATGCCATTGCTGGCGCTGATATTCAGTGCTGTAGGGATTCTAGGTGGTCAGGTGGTAGGAGTCGACTGGTTAGGCGTGGACGCCGGGAGTTACTGGTCAGTGATGCAATCTGCTGTGGAGTTCAACAAGGATGTATTAAATGGCGTGATTAAAAGCATTGTATTTGCTTTTGTGGTGACCTGGATAGCAGTTTTTAAAGGTTATGACTGTATCCCGACCTCTGAAGGAATGGGGCAGGCGACGACGCAGACAGTGGTGTATTCATCGCTGGCAGTATTAGGGCTGGATTTTGTATTAACGGCATTAATGTTCGGTAATTAATGACAGAGGAATGACGATGACTTCAAGGAAAACTGAAATAATGGTGGGGCTTTTCGTATCCCTGGCGGTTGCAGCCCTGCTTATATTGGCCCTGAAAGTGGCCAATGCGGGCATAACGGGTAATGGGGAAACCTATGAGCTAAAGGCCAAATTTGACAATATCGGCGGGCTTAAAGTCCGCTCACCTATCAAGTTAGGCGGTGTCGTCATTGGCAGAGTAGGTAAAATCAGCCTGGATAATGAAAATTATACACCGGTCGTGACTCTGGAGATTTCTGCAGAATATAAAGGTTTTCCGGAAACGACGTCAGTTTCTATCCTTACCTCCGGTCTGTTAGGAGAGCAGTATGTGGGATTGCAGCCAGGTTTTTCCATCGATGGTGTTGAACCTCTGGAGCCCGGAGATTACATCCCCGATACCAAGTCAGCACTGGTGCTGGAAGATTTGATTGGACAGTTCCTGTTTAACAGAGATTAAGCCGGGATGCAGGTTAATGGCAGGATTGCCAGTGTTTAATTTTAAATGGAGTAAATCGATGAGCGTAAAATGGTTGATGCAAGGTGTGATGGTGTTAGCTCTCAGCCTGACTTTCAGTGTACAGGCACAGGAACCTGAAAGCCCCTATCAATTACTGTCCGAAGTGGCGACTAAAACCTTTGACAGGATCAAAGCCGAGCGCCCTGGCATAGAGAAAAACCCTGAAATCTTACGGGACATCATGAAAGAGGAGCTGCTTCCTTATGTTGATTACAAGTTCGCCGCACTGAAGGTGCTGGGCAGGCATTTCAAATCTGTACCTCAGGATAAGTTACCCGAGTATATTCAGGAGTTCAGAAGCTACCTGGTGACCACCTATGCGCTGGCAATGGCTCAGTATGATGATCAGGACGTTGTCTTTGAACCCGGACGCGACTATGCCGATGAGAAAATGGTTACGGTGAGGGCTGTGGTAAAGGAACAGGGTAAGCCGGATATCAATATTTCGTTTAAGGTGCGCAAGAACAGTCGCACTGAAGAGTGGCGTGCTTTTGATATGGTTGCCGAGGGCATCAGCATGTTGTCGAGCAAGCAAAGCGAATTTGAATCGATTATTCGTCAGGATGGCATTGATGCGGTAATCGCTTTGCTGAAGGAAAAAAACCAACAGCCAATCCGCCTGCCAGATGAAAACAAAGGGGCAGAAGCGTGAGCACATTGCGACTGAAAAGTACTGAACAAGGCACGTTCAGCCTCTGCGGTGCTTTTACCCGCGATAACCTGACTCAGGTGCTGGAGAGTCAAAGAGAACTCTGGCAACACGATTCATTGAAACTTAGCCTGGCTGACGTCACCCAGGCAGATATGGCCGGGCTGGCATGGCTAATCGATCTGGTCTCCCGGGCGCGTAATAAATCTGTTAGTCTGCGTCTTGAACATGTTCCTGACACCTTGTTAAAGCTGGCAAAAATCAGCGACGTGCAGGAGCTTTTACCGTTACAATAGGCGGCCCACCGCAAGCTATAAGTTGTTCTATGCAAACAGATGAAATTGAAACCCTACTCAGACAAGCACTGGATTTGACTGAGCTGTACGTCAAAGGCGAAGGATCTCATTATCAGGTTATCGCCGTTGGTGAAGTTTTTGCCGGTGCCAGCCGTGTCAGGAAACAGCAACTGATTTATGCACCTTTGTCGGCACAGATATCCGATGGCAGTATCCACGCACTGACAATTAAGGCCTTTACTCCAGAGCAATGGCAGCGTGAACGCAAGTTCATCATGCCGGAATAAATATAATGGAAAAATTACTGATTCAGGGTAACGGACCTCTGCTGGGGGCTGTGCGAATATCCGGCGCCAAGAATGCCGCGCTACCCTTATTAATGGCCAGCCTTCTCACCGATGAGGTCTGCACCTTTACCAATGTCCCGGCCCTGCGCGATGTTAAGACCAGTCTTGATCTGTTGAAGCGTCTGGGGGCACAGGTCAGCTTCGTTGCAGACACTGTGACTATTGATGCAAGCCAGATCTCTAACCTGGTAGCGCCCTATGAGCTGGTAAAAACCATGCGTGCTTCGATCCTTGTTCTGGGGCCGTTACTGGCCAAACATGGTGAGGCTCAGGTGTCGTTGCCTGGTGGCTGTGCCATTGGTGCTCGACCGGTTAATCTGCACCTCAGTGGGCTGGAACGTATGGGTGCCAAAATTGATGTTGATGGAGGTTATATCACCGCCAGCGTCGATGGGCGTTTACAGGGCGCCAGAATTTTTATGGATATGGTCAGTGTCGGGGCTACTGAAAACCTGATGATGGCGGCCGTGTTAGCGCAAGGTGAGACGATTCTTGAGAATGCTGCTCGTGAGCCGGAAATTGTCGACCTGGCAGATTGCCTGAAGAGTATGGGAGCGAATATTTCCGGCGCCGGTACTGATAATATCCGTATACAGGGCGTTAGTAGACTCAGTGGCTGTAATCACAGCGTGTTGCCGGATCGGATTGAAACCGGTACTTTTCTGGTAGCGGCGGCTATGACCAAAGGTAAAGTTCGTTGCGAAAAGGCAGCGGCTCATACTCTTGAGGCCGTTATTGCCAAATTGCGCGAAGTGGGGGCTGAGGTCAGCACCGGAGATGACTGGATCGAGCTCGATATGCAGCACAAAACGCTGCACAGTGTGAATATAAAAACCGCCCCTCATCCCGGTTTTCCTACAGATATGCAGGCACAGTTTGTGGCGCTGAACTCGGTGGCTCAGGGAACCGGAGTGGTAACAGAAACCATTTTCGAGAACCGTTTTATGCATGTACCTGAGTTACAGCGTATGGGGGCCAAAATCGATCTGGAAGCGAACAGTGCTGTTTGCCGGGGTAACTCGGAACTCACGGGGGCCGAAGTGATGGCAACGGATTTAAGGGCCTCCGCCAGCCTGGTCATTGCGGGTCTGGTCGCTGAAGGTGAAACGCTGGTAGACCGCATCTATCATCTGGATCGTGGTTACGAGCAGATCGAAATTAAACTGGGCGCACTGGGTGCGAAAATACAGCGTGTTGATTAGGCTGTGTTGTTATTAAGTTTTAAGTAAAGACCATACACCAAAGATCAATACGCCCTGATACGTCAGAGTAATCCGCAAGGTTAACCATTGCTTCCCAGTTCAGTAATGGTTACCTGCGTCTTCAGAACCTGTTCATCCCGCCGTAATTCGAAGGTAAGCTCTGAGCCCGGTTGGGTCTCGGCCACTAAATCAAGCGTTTTAAAGGCGCTTTCAATAGCATTGCCATCAATCTTCATGATGATATCGTTGGCTCTTATTCCCGCTGCAGCAGCGGGGCCTTTTGGGTCAACGGCTGTGACCAGAATACCGGGTTGATCAATAAACTCACTGCCGCTGATCCCCAGATAGCCACGAATAACCCGGCCATGGGCGACAATATCATCCATCACCCTTTTAGCCAGGGCATAAGGCACAGAAAAGAAAATTCCGGCTACATCTTTTATACGTCGGTTGTTGTCCAGGGTTTTGAAATTGGCATTATTGATCCCCACCATGGTGCCATTGCTGTCCACCAGGGCGCCACCTGAATTGCCTTTATTAAGTACCGCATCCATCTGGATAAAATCTGCGTAGTTCGCGCTGCTGACATAGTTACTTAAGCCCGCGCGGCCGGTTGCGCTGACCACACCCTGGGTAATGGTTTGTCCCAGGTTATAGGGGTTGCCTATGGCCAGTACGATGTCTCCGACCCGGGTATCGGGAATTTCAGTCTGAGGAATGACGGGAAGGTTCTCTTCAGTGACCTTAAGTACTGCAAGATCCGTGTGTGGATCCTGGCCTACCAGTTGGGCATCCAGTACTCTGCCATCCTGCAGGATCACATTGATATATTCGGCGTCTTTAATCACATGATAACACGTGAGTATGTGTCCCCCGGCCGTCATTATCACACCCGAACCGAGGCTGGTTCGTTCCACCGGTTGGCGTCGATAGAGCAATGGGCGATTGTCATAACCTGTGCTGTAGATATTCACTACAGCAGGTGCGGCATTGGCGATGGCATCACTGAAACTCATGGGAGCACGCTGAGTGACGCTGGAGTCGAACATTTTTAATGAAAGTCCTGAGCCATTGCGCAACTCTGGTACTGTCAGCAGCAGAATTACAGCCACTATCAGCCCCAGCAGAACGGATTTAAAAATAAAGGAAGCCCAGTTGTTATCAGTCACAGCTATCAGAGTTATCTTTCAAAAATTGGCCAGAGAATAGCATTGTCATCACGGTTTTAATACCAACGTGATCAGATATCCTGCTGAGCTTTGCAAACGACTGGTTTCTGCGGGCCAGACACGGCCCGCAGATGAACAGGAGTGGCCTAACGAATGACCAGATACAAAGAGCTGCTACCACGTTTGACATTCAGGGCAATGACGCCTTCATTGTCGTCCAGATAGCTGCGAAGTTCGCTGACATTAGTGATGCGCTGGCGGTTAACACCAACAATCACATCGCCATCCTGCAGACCCAGCCTTGCCGCCGGAGAGCGGGGTTGAATCTCTGTAACCGTAACGCCAGTAATGCCGTCTTTGGTTTCACCATCAGATAAGGTAGAGCCTTCAAGGAACGGATGAATCTGGCTGGCGGTGACATTCTGTTGAATGAAATCGTCCAGTACCACGGTGACATTACTGATCTCGCCGTTGCGGATAAGCCCCAAATCTACTTCTGTACCAGCACCGAGTGTACCTATTTTGGCCCGTAACTCAGTAAAGCTGCGAATTTTCTTGCCGTCCACTGAGATAATAATATCGCCAGGCTCAATCCCCCCTTTCTGTGCTGCCGAGTCTTTATTAACTTCTCTGACAAAAGCGCCCTGACTCACGTCCAGATCCATTGCTTTAGCCAGATCAGAGTCCAGATCCTGGCCAAGGATCCCCAATAATCCACGACGAATTTCACCAAACTCAATCAGCTGACTGGTGAGGCTCTTCATCATATTGACCGGAATGGCAAAACCGATTCCTACGTTGCCACCATTTGGACCGAATATCGCCGTATTAATGCCAATCAGCTCGCCTCTGAGATTGACCAGAGCCCCGCCTGAATTACCACGGTTGATGGCGGCGTCGGTCTGAATAAAATCTTCATATCCGCCGCCGCCCATGATATTTAAGTCACTGCGCCCCAAAGCGCTGATAATACCAGAGGTAACAGTCTGCGTGAGACCAAACGGATTACCAATCGCTACGGCAAAATCTCCTACCCGGAGTCCGTCGCTGTCGGCCAGTTTAACGGCGGTGAGGTTGTCGGCCTCGACCTGTAGCAGGGCGATATCACTCTGCTCGTCTGAACCAATCTTTTTCGCTTCGAGTTCTCGACCATCAATCAGCTTAATGGTGATTTCATCAGCCTTACTGACGACGTGATTATTGGTGACCACATAGCCTTTTTCAGCATCGATGATGACACCTGAACCAAGACCCCGAAAAGGTCGTTCCTGAACCTGCTCATCAGGCATGTTGGGACCAAAGAAGAAACGGAACATTTCCGGTACACGCTGGCGGGATACCTGAGTGCCGGCTACAGAAATACTGACCACTGCGGGTTTTACGTCTTCCAGCATGGGGGCCAGTGAAGGTATCTCATTCTTGTCGGTATTGAAAAAAGGCAACGCTGCATTGGCTGGCGACAACGTTGCGGAGATGGCCATTGTGGTGGCTAAAACGATGGTGACAAAAGGTTTTCTCATTGTTGCTATTACTCCGAATCAAACTGACTGTCTAACAGACTCAAAATAACGAACTAAAGTTCAATGCAAAGCAGTGATGAATTATTTTGTTACTTTTTGCTCATCAACGGTACTTTTGCGCTCAGAGGCGCCACTGGGTTTACCACTGAACAGACCGGAACTGGCACTGGGATAATCTCTGGGCTGATAATCTGCGGTCTGATTCTTCTGTTGACGTGTTTTTCCCTTGTTGCGCAGGTAGACCGACGCCTGATCGCCGAAATAACTCAGTTGTGGTGAGTCCTCTTCGTCTTCGGGTGTTGTCAACAAATCCTCATAATGATCCAGTTGCTGCTTCAGCAGCTCGCTCTGCTTTTCCATTGCTTCGAGCACCTGTCGGCACTCATTGATATGAATCTGACCCTGTTCCGATAATATACTCTTGATCTCTTTTTCAAGATGCGGGCCGGAGGTGGTGTTTGCCTGACGCTTAGACAAAAACAGGCTGATGAAAAAGCCAATAACTGCCCCGCTAAGCAATAATAAAATTCCGATAATCCAATCCATAACCACTCCTGATGTGTCACTGATACATTATACCCATGTCACCCTGAAATTAAGGTGTCACTGATGATAAAAGCACTATTGGCCCTGTTTACGGGAGCCATTTCACGTTGTGTTACCATGGCGTAACAGGTTAACGATTTGTATCGCCAGTTGGCACTGAAACACGCCCGTGGTTCACGAACCGGTATTTTGAGGCCGCCTGAGTAGCCATATAATACCTGAACTGACGGATTCCGTGCGCCAACTATTGAAAATAGCGTGATAGCCCTTTACTTAATCATACCTGCTGAGCAAACTATGCGGCCAGTTTATTTTTATTCAAGATGCAGACTATGCAAGCGATGACGCCTTGGCAGAAGTATCAGCAGGATTTGGCCAGCGAAGACTTTGTTCATGACAAAGCTCAGGAGAAAGCGGTTACGCATTTGCAGGCGCTATATGATGAATTGTTAACGATTCAGCCGGATAAGAGTGTTAAAAACCGCCTTAAGGCACTATTTGGAAAACAATCTCAGAAACCCATTCGTGGACTGTATTTCTGGGGCGGCGTTGGCAGGGGTAAGACGTATCTGGTGGATACGTTTTATGAATGCCTGCCCTTTGAGCGTAAAATGCGCATTCACTTTCACCGTTTTATGCACAGAGTACATCAGGAGCTGAAGTCCTTTAGCGGCGAGTCAGATCCACTCAAAGTGGTTGCCAGACGGTTGGCCAAAGAAACGCGAATACTGTGCTTCGATGAGTTTTTTGTGTCCGATATAACCGATGCCATGATTTTAGGCACGTTGATGCAGGAGTTGTTCGGGCAGGGGGTGATACTGGTGGCTACCTCGAATATTCCCCCCGATGAGCTCTATAAAAACGGCTTGCAAAGATCCCGTTTTTTACCGGCTATTGAGTTGATTAAGCAGCATACTCAGGTGGTCAATGTGGACAGTGGTGTAGATTACCGCTTGCGCACCCTGGAGCAGGCTGAAATTTACCATTATCCGTTGGATGACGATGCCAGTATCAATCTATACCGCTATTTTGAGCAGTTAGCCCCGGAGCCGGGATGTGAAAATCAGCCTATTGATATCGAAGGGCGAAAAATTAACAGCCTGCGTGAGGCAGACGGGGTGGTGATGTTTGACTTTAAAGCACTTTGCGACGGACCCCGGAGTCAGTCTGATTATATGGAAATAAGCCGCTGTTATCATTCTGTTCTGGTTGCCAACGTAAAGCAGATGGGCCAGCAAAATGACGATATTGCCAGACGTTTTATTGCCATGGTTGATGAGTTCTACGAGCGCAATGTAAAGCTGATTATCTCAGCCGAAGTGGCAATGGAGAAGCTCTATTCTCAGGGGCGTCTGAATTTCGAGTTCAATCGTTGTTTAAGTCGTCTCAAAGAGATGCAGTCACATGATTATCTGGCACTGGAGCATTTGCCATAAAACCATCGCATTAAGCGTTAGATGTATTAATCTGAACGGTAGTTCTATAGAGTTGAAACCCTGTCTGATTTGCTGACAAATCTATTGAAATACGGAGTTTTTTTCACCAGTATTGCTGGCTAATAAACTAAGGCTACACGGATGAATGGCGAGCGAAACCTAACTGCGAAAAGGAAACTGAGCAACAAGACAATTAGCAGGTTGCTTTTGTTGTTGGTAATGAGCCTGATAGTAATCAGGCCGGTTTTAGCGACTGAGCAGACGACGCTAAAGGTGGGTGTCTATAACAACCCACCAAAAATATTGACTGATGAGCAGGGGAACATCAGCGGTATTCAGGGGGATATTTTGTCGGAAGTTGCTAAGCGCGAAGGCTGGCAACTAGAGACGGTGGAGTGTCACTGGGAGCTTTGCCTGCGATGGATAGAGCAGGGCGAGATCGACATTTTGCCTGATGTGGCCTGGACCGAGACCCGAGAAAGCGCCATGGACTTTCATCAGGTTCCGGCCTTAATGAGCTGGTCACAGCTGTATGGCACGAAGAATCAGAAACTTTCCAGTCTGCTTGATTTGCAGGATAAGCGACTGGCCGTATTACAGGGTTCCGTGCAGCAAAGTTATCTGGAAAATCTGGTCAGCAATTTTGAGCTTCGGGTTACCTGGGTGCCTCAGAAAAATATTGCAGAGAGTTTCAGAGCGGTTAGTGAAGGCCGTGCAGATGTTGTTGCGTCAAATCAGTATATCGGTGAGAAATTAGCCAGTGAGCTCAATCTTAGTTCCTCCCCCGTAATGTTTTTGCCGAATAAGCTGTTCTATGTCACCCCACCTGGCAGGCACAGCGGGGTCTTGTCCACTTTGGATCGTTATCTGCAAAACTGGAAGCGGGACCCGGATTCGCCTTATTACCTGATACTGGAAAAGTGGAGTATACAGCAGGCCAGAAGTATACCTGCTTATGTCTGGTGGCTTGTGGCGGCGTTGGTTTCGGGACTGTTATTGGCACTTGTAATCAGCCAGTTGCTCCGACGCAGGGTTTCCCGCATTGGTGCACATCTGCGCGCCACTGAGACCAGATTAACCACGATTCTGAACAGTGTTGATGCGTTTATCTTTATCAAAGATAAAGAGCGGCGCTATCGGTACGTTAATCAGAAAGTGTGTGACTTATTAGGTTACTCCGAGGAGCAGATTATAGGCTCTACCGATGAGAGTTTTTTTGATCCACACACCTGCGCTGTGCTGGCAGAAGCCGACATCCGCGTGCTTGAGACCGGGGAGCGGATCACCAACGAAGAGTCCACCCTGCTAACGGGGGGCGGAACTGAAATAACCAGTACTTCGGTTAAACTGCCACTCAGAGATACCCGTGGCAACATTTATGCACTTTGTGGCATTGCTACAGATATCAGTGAATACCGTCAGACGCAGCAGAAACTACACCAGCTGGCCTATTTCGACCCCCTTACCGAATTACCCAACCGCCGCTTGCTGCTGGACAGGCTGCATAAGGCGCTGATGCATGCAAAGACCAGTGGTAGTGAAGGCGCGATATTACTGATTGACCTGGATAACTTTAAGACACTCAATGACACACAAGGGCATGCAGCCGGGGATCAGTTACTGCGCCAGGCTGCTGCGCGATTGGGGGAGGGGTTGCATGGTAAAGAAACACTGGGAAGATTGAGTGCTGATGAATTTTTACTGGTCCTTGAGGGGCTGGGTAAGAATATGGATGACGCAGTCAATTTTGCTACCTCTCAGGCCAGAACTTTACTGGAAAAAATGTCGCAACCTTATGTACTCAACAGCGGGCCATTCAGTGGTTCAGCCAGTGTCGGTGTGGTGATGTTCTCTGACGCCAAAGGCAGTGTGGAGACACTACTAAAAGAAGCCGATCTGGCTCTGTGTGATGCTAAGGACGCCGGGCGCAATACCATGCGCTTTTATAATCCGGTGATGCAGACCAAAGTGAACCATCAAAGTCAGATGGAGGCGGCGCTGCGCAGAGCGCTGGAAGGGGATAACCTGCAATTACATCTGCAGCCACAGTTTGATGAAGGCCATAAAGTATTTGCCATGGAAGCGTTGTTACGCTGGCAGGACCCTGATATGGGCTGGGTTTCTCCGGCTGACTTTATTCCAGTTGCTGAGTCCAGCGGTCAGATTGTTCCCCTCGGCGAATGGGTGATGCAAAAAGCCTGTCAGTTGCTGGCGGGGTGGCAACACCATGCAGCCATGAAGGAGCTGATTCTGGCGGTTAATATTAGTGCCCGCCAGTTTTATCACCCACATTTTGTAGAGCATATACAATCCTGTATTGCTCACACCGGCATTGACCCGCACTATCTGGAACTGGAAATCACTGAGAGTTTGTTGATCGATGACCTGGAAAATACCATTAACAAAATGAACCTGCTAAGGGGAATGGGGATCCGTTTTTCACTGGATGATTTTGGCACCGGCTATGCGTCATTGGGTTATCTGAAGCGATTACCTTTGAGCAGCCTTAAAATTGATCAGACCTTTGTTCGGGACTTACTGTCTGATCCAAATGATGAGGCCATAGTCAGTACCATTGTTGCGCTGGGCAAGAGCCTTGAACTGAAAGTGATTGCCGAAGGAGTGGAAACCCTCGAACAGGAAGAGCGCCTGAAAGCGCTCAAATGCCAGGCATTCCAGGGGTATTACTTTGGCCGCCCGGCACCGGCGGAGCATTGGTTAGAGACCCTGTAGACACAAAAAAAGAATTTCACCGCTGAGTCACAGAGGGCGCAGAGATTTGAATCTGTAATCTCTGTTACCTCCGCGTTCTTTGCGACTCAGCGGTGCAGGGACTTTTGCCAGGAAATCCGCCACTTTTCGTTATTATTTCGCCAGTTCTTTTCGTAACTGCCTCGCTGCATCTATCATATTTTCAAGAGACGCACGGGTCTCCTCCCAGCCACGTGTTTTGAGCCCACAGTCGGGGTTAATCCATAGTCGCTCAGCGGGCACTACCTCCAGCGCCTTTTTCAACAAGTTGGTGATCCAACCCGAGTCAGGCACATTGGGTGAATGGATATCATAAACACCGGGACCGATGTCATTTGGGTAGGCTTTGTGTTTAAAGGCATCCAGTAACACCATATTCGAGCGGGAGGTCTCTACGGTCAGTACGTCGGCATCCAGAGCAATAATGGCATCCAGAATATCGTTAAATTCTGAATAGCACATATGACTGTGGATTTGCACTGGGGCTGGCGCTCTGGCACTGGCCAGACGGAAGCTGGCTACCGCCCAGTTGAGATACTCCTGCCACTGACTTTGTTTTATCGGCATTCCTTCACGAATAGCAGGCTCATCGATTTGAATGATCTTGATTCCGCTACGTATCAGATCTTCCACCTCATCACTGACCGCCAGCGCAATTTGTCTGGCCACCTGATCGCGGCTTAAATCGTCGCGCACAAAGCTCCAGCATAAAATGGTTACCGGACCGGTGAGCATGCCTTTTACTGGTTTGTCAGTAAGAGACTGGGCATAACTCAGCCAGTCAGTGGTCATGGCTCGTGTGCGGCGGACATCTCCATAGATCACAGGAGGTTTAACACAGCGGGAGCCATAACTCTGTACCCAGCCAAAGCGGGTGCTGGTAACGCCGTCGAGAAATTCGGCGAAGTACTCCACCATGTCATTACGTTCCGGCTCACCATGCACCAGCACGTCGAGTCCGATTTCTTCCTGACGGCTGATGCAATCCTGTATCTGTTGTTGCATGGCCCGGGTATATTGCTCCAATGTCGACTCCCTGCGTTTGTAGGCCGCTCTGATCTGGCGTATCTCTGCTGTTTGCGGGAAAGAGCCTATAGTGGTTGTTGGCAGTAAGGGTAACCCCAGCGCCTGTTGCTGTTGTTTGCGTACCGGATAAGGTTCACTGCGCTCTACCTGCTTAAGATTGTCTAGCCTGTCTCTGAGCGATTTGTTGACCGCCTCACGGGAGGTTAACCTGGCTTTGACCGGAGCTGAGTACTGTTCAATCGCGGCGGTATCGCCACTGAGCAGTGCGTCTTTTAACAATGACAATTCGTGGCACTTCTGGCTGGCGAAGGCCAGCCAGCCCTTAACCTGGGGATCCAGTGTATTCTCCTGTTCCAGATCAACCGGGCAGTGCAGCAAAGAGCAACTGGGTGCCAGCCAGGTTCTGCCATTCAGCTGCGCATAAACCGGCTCCAGTTTTTCATATAAGGCGCTAAGATCGGTTTTCCAGATATTGCGCCCATCAATCACCCCAAGGGAGACGACCCAGTGGCGGGGCAGCAGGTCGATGGCAAGCTGGATATCGGTAGGTTCTGCCACGCAATCGAGATGCACACCGTGCAGGGGCAGAGAGGCGATCAGGTCCAGATGATGATCGACACTGGCAAAATAACTGGTCAGCAGTAACTTCAGACTGCCCTGGCGCAGCTCGCCATAGGCCTGGCGAAAAGCTGCTTGCCAGTTTTCGTCGAGCTCCAGGCCCAGTATGGGTTCGTCAATTTGCAGCCAGCTTACCCGAGCCTGATTTAGCTTATCAAAAATCTGCTGGTAGCCTGCGAGAAGTTGAGGTAAAAGTTGTAGCTTATCGCCCTCAAAAGCACTCAGATAGAGGTAGCTAAGCGGGCCGAGTATTACCGGCTTTGCCTCATGTCCTGATTGCCTGGCTTCGTCTATTTGGGTCAGCAGTGGCTGAATATCCACCTGAATATCCATATCCTGACTCAGTTCCGGCACAATATAGTGATAGTTAGTGTTAAACCATTTGGTCATATCGGACGCTGCACAGGCGCAGCCTGTAGGCGCACGGCCGCGAGCGATGCGAAACTCCAGATCCAGCGGATCACTGTTGTCATGTGCAAAGCGCTCGGGAATAATGCCCAGATAAAGACTGGTACTCAGAACATGGTCATAATTGGCAAAGTCTCCCACTGGCAGTAACTCAATTCCTGCTTGCTGTTGTGCTGACCAGTTCTTCTGGCGGATGTCAGCCGTTGTCTGCAAAAATTGCGTTTTGTTGATGTTGCCTTGCCAATAATCTTCAAGAGCAAGTTTCAATTCCCGTTTCGCTCCGATACGGGGAAATCCTAACGTGTGTAGTTTCATTTGTTCGTTCCTTTTAGCCATCTAGACGTGTATATTCACTGCCATGACTGTTGGCTACAAGCGCAAGATTTTCAGGCGCAACTTGAAGAAATTTCACTATGCTTGAACTGAAACATTTAAAGACCATGCTGGCACTTGAGCGGGGCGGCAATCTGGTGAGTGCTTCGGCGCTGCTGTTTATGAGTCACTCGGCGCTGTCTCACCAGCTTAAGGAGCTGGAATCCCGCATTGGTGAACGGTTATTTGAGCGTAAAACAGAACCGCTGCGTTTCACCGAATCAGGCCTGATGCTGCTCAACCTGGCCCGGGAAGTGATTCCCAGAGTGACTAAGGTGGAGGCCGAACTCAAAGGCGGAATCGATAGGGTTGAAGAGTTGCGTATTGGCATTGAATGTCATGCTTGCTTTCAATGGCTGTTGCCGGCGATTACTGAGTTTAATCAGCGTTATGCTGATATCAGGGTGGATCTTCAGGGAGAAAATCTGTTTGATGGCGTGACGGAACTGGAGCGTCAGTCGCTGGATCTGCTGTTTACCGATGACAGAGTAGCGCTGGATGATCTCGAATACGAAACTCTTGGAGAATTTGAACTGGTGCTGGTGATGGGGCTGAATGATGCGTTAGCGTCACGGCACTATATTCAGCCTGAAGATCTGAAATCCAGACGTTTGCTGACCTATCCTGTACCTTTGGCAAAGCTGGATGTGTTCCGTCAGTTTTTGCAGCCGGCCATGTGTCAGCCACAGAGCGTGAAGACGGTGGCAAACAGTTCGGTGATGCTGCAAATGGTGGCTGCAGGACTGGGTGTGGCGGCAGTGCCCGACTGGTTGGTAAAAGACTTTGATCGCCAGCAACTGCTGTGTATTCGGCCGCTGGGGCCCAAGGGACTTAACAAAACCTTGTACGGTGCCTATCAGGCGGCAAACAGAGACAAAGTCCAGGATTTTCTGCCTGTGGTACGCCGCAGCTTTGAAGCCCTGCTGACGAGTCGGCATCAAAACCCCATAGATTAAGTGCAACAAAAACAGGTGAATCCGCTATTTAAAATAGGGCTTGTTATTCAGTCAGTAGCCCCGTTTACACAAACCTTAACGACTTTTTGACTATGACTACCGGCGAATAAAACTACCCGGTTATGTCAACGAATGTGAGAAACCACTATACACCACAATAAATGCACTATTAAGCGACAGGTTTTATTTTACCTGTGCGGTATTTCCTGCTATCTAATTGTTTGAATTTCTTTTTCTTATCACTATGCCCAGAGCCGCACTAACATCCATGGCGTCCCCGCTGATCAGTCTGCTGATTTATTCAATAGGCCACGGTCTGCTGACCACATTGCTGACCCTGCGCCTGGCAGAAGAGCAGGTTTCCACATTCTGGATTGGGGCTGTATCTACTGCTTATTTTACCGGGTTAATGGCAGGGACCTTTATCAATAGCAGGTTGATTTTGCGGGTTGGTCACATCCGCGCTTATTCGGCGTATGCCTCTATTCTATGCAGCTTAGCATTGCTGTATGGCATGTTTGTGGCACCGGAAACCTGGCTGTTTCTGAGGTTACTGGGGGGCTTTGCCACAGGGGGGCTGCTGGTGGTGATTGAATCCTGGATTATGGTCAGCAGCCCGGTACGTATCCGTGGTCGGATGATGGCGCTGTATATGGTGCTATTTTATGCCGCTATGGTGATAGGGCAAATGCTGCTCAAACAGCTCGATATCACCATGCTTTTGCCCTTTGTGGTTGCAGCACTGGCGGCTTCATTATCGGTGATTCCGCTGGTCCTGTCGCGGGTAGACATGCCGCACTTTGACAAGCATGAGAAACTTTCTGTCTTTGCGCTGATGAGAATGACGCCCACAGCGGTATTCAGTTGCTTTGTTTCCGGCCTGTTACTCAGCGTTGCCTATGGTTTGCTGCCTTTATACTTCTCTTTGATGGGGTTTGATCTGAGTCAGATTACGGACATGGTGGCCTGGCTGATTCTGGGCGGCATGTGTCTGCAATATCCGGTTGGCCGGCTTTCTGACAGGGTCGACCGGCGCCTCGTTCTGACCGCGCTATTTTTCGCGACTCTGGTAATAAGCGTATTGTTTGTATTGTTGGAACTTCGTGATGACTCGTGGTTGACAGCCTTGCTGGTGGCCAGTCTCGGTGGTGTGATTTTTGCGATCTATCCGATCAGTCTGAGTCAGGCCTGTGACGAGTTACAACCTGCTCAGATTATTGCCGGTAATCAGGGCCTGCTGTTGTGTTACAGCGTGGGCGCAATGGCAGGGCCCCTGCTGGCCCCCTTGTTTATCAACGGTTTTGGCGCCAAAGGCTTATTTATTTATTTTGTATTGCTGGCATCAATTACCGTGGTATTTCTGTTCTGGCGTCGAAGTGTGCGGGCCCCTGTACCTTTGGAGGAGCACGTGGCTTTCTCTGCCACCACGCCGAATACCCCGGTGATGGCAGAACTGGATCCCCGGGCAGAAGGACATAGTACAGATGCACAGGAAGAACAGCCCGATCAACGATTGTCGCCAACTAATGACAGAAAATAACTTTTTATAATCAATAAGTTGTGTTAATCAGGCCATTATTCTGGAAATTGTGTCGTTAATTGCAGACATTTGGCCTTAGGGCGTTAACTCAGAAGCTGCCTGCCTTAGTACTGTTGCAGTCAGCGTCCGGTAGGCAGATTGTTTTCTGAACAGGGTGTCACTAAAGGGGGACAATCCAGTTTCCTTTTTTTTTATAGTTTAAAGTTAAATGGTTGATCTTGCTGTATTTTATTACTTTGGTCCGGAACTTGTATTAACACTACTGCCTGACTGGTCTGGCCCCAACCGGGCTGGTCGGGTTTCCAATCGGGCAATAGCCCATTTCAGGATGTTATTCCCTGAAGGTGTTTTGGCCGCGCCGTTTTGGCGCGGTCTTTTTCTATAAAGCGCCGAAATCGCAACGCCTCGGCATGAACTTGTTACCTCGGAACGTGTACAAAAGGTGGATTCAGCCCAGCAGCAGAGTCGTCGCTGTGCTAAGGCATATCAGAATCAGGGCTAGCATGGAGTTATCCTTGAAATGCTAAGGGTGAAGGTAGCAGGTCGGTACCACTAACCAGTTCAGTAGTACTTGAGTTCTGTCACTTTGCCCCAGAATACGCGGTACGAAAACACCGTGTAGGCGAGTATACAAGGCACTACAATGACTGCACCAATCAGAATAAAGCGCAGAGATTCAGGTGCACTGGCGGCTTCCAGGATATTCATCCGACCCGGCACAATATACGGAAAGAAACTGACCGCCAGCCCCTGATAGCAGGACAGAAAGATCAGCAAAGCGATAATGAAGGGTAGCCAGCATCCTGCATCATCTTTTAAAGGCAGACGATTGAGAACAAAATGGCACAGTGCGAACAGACTGAGGCTGATAAACGGAATGGGCCAGATAAACAGCGCGGAAGGCAGGCTGGTCCAGCGCTGCCATACCAGCTCATTGATGAGTGGGTTCACAATACAAACGCCTAATACTCCGGCAAAACAAACCCAGACACACTTTCTGGCCCAGCCCACAGCACGTTTTTGCAAGTCGCTTTCGGTTTTCATAATCAGCCAGCAGGCCCCGATAAAACAATAGGCAGCAGTAACGCCAATACCACTGAGCAGGGCGAATGCCATGGCCTGCAGACTTTGCTCGAAACCCATAATATACATACCCAACATGTATCCCTGCATAAAGCTGGCCAGTAGCGAGCCAAACTTAAAGGCCTTGTCCCAGATACCTTTGCGCGCCGGTTTAACCTTAGCGCGAAAATCAAACGCAACTCCACGCAGAATCAGGCCCAGCAGCATAAATGTGGCCGGCAGGTAGAGTGCCTTAAGTACCATCGAATGGGCTGCCGGAAAAGCGATAAAGAGAACGCCAATCGCTAATACCAGCCAGGTTTCGTTGGCATCCCAGAAGGGGCCGATAGAAGCGATCATCTTATCGCTGTGGGATTCATTTTTCAGTGGCAACAGGATCCCCACGCCCAGGTCATAGCCATCAAGAATGACGTACAGCAACACCGCCAGCCCCATCAGGCCGACAAAAATAAAAGGCAGAGTATGATCGGCAAACATCAGCTTTCTCCTTGTGCCATAGGCGCATTAGTGGTGCTTTCATCAGTCTTTTGGTTGATCTCTTCTACTTCCGTGGCTTTACGGGCCAGACGCAGTAAAGTGCGGATATACACCACCAGTAAAACGGTGTAGAGGCTGACATATAAACAGAACGTCAGTAGCACATTGCCCGGTGCCACATCGGTTACCGCATCGGCAGTTCTGAGTACGCCGCTCACCAGGTAGGGCTGGCGGCCAATCTCTGTCACGTACCAGCCAGCCAGAGTTGCAACCCAGCCAGAAAAGGTCATGGCAAATGTCGCTTTAAGCAATAAAGGAGAGAGCGTGTTATGTCGCCATAGTTGCCAGCTGCCGAGCCAGGCCAGCGCGAGCATCAGCATGCCGATGCCAACCATCAATCTGAATCCGTAAAATACCGGTTTGACCGGCGGGTGTTCGCCAATAAAATCATTCAGTCCCTGAATTTCGCCATCGGCATCATGGGTCAGGATCAGGCTGGCGCCTTTGGGGATGCCAATTTCAAAATGATTACTGCGGCTTGTTTCATCGGGAATGGCAAAAAGTAACAATGGGGCACCACGCTCAGTTTCCCAGACTCCTTCCATGGCTGCGACCTTTTGTGGTTGATGCTTCAGGGTATTGAGTCCGTGCAAATCACCGACAAAAATTTGCAGTGGGGTCACCAGTGCTGCTGCAAACAATGCTGTTTTGAGCGCAATACGGGGTGCTTTTTTGGTGTCGCCTCTGAGCAGGCGATAAGCTGACAGCCCGGCCACCAGAAAACAGGCGGTAAGCATTGAGGCCAGCAACATATGCGCCAGACGGTAAGGAAAAGAAGGGTTAAAGATTACCGCCCACCAGTCGGTAACATGGGCTATGCCGTCGCGCATCTCGAACCCCGCCGGAGTCTGCATCCAGGAATTCAGCGCCAGGATCCAAAAAGCCGAAAGAGAGGTACCCAGCGCCACGATTAAGGTGGCCAGTGTATGCACCCAGTTGGGCACGCGGCCCTGACCGAACAGCATAATGCCCAGAAATGTCGCTTCGAGAAAAAACGCGGTCAGTACTTCGTAGCCCAGCAGAGGCCCGGCGATGTTACCGACTTTCTCCATATAGCCTGGCCAGTTGGTACCAAACTGAAATGACATGGTAATGCCGGAGACCACACCTAAGGCGAAGCTAAGGGCGAAAACTTTAACCCAGAAGCGGTAGATCCGCATCCATACCGGATCACGGGACAAATCGAAGCGTATTTTGAAATAGGCCAGAAACCAGCAAAGGGCGATGGTAATTGTGGGAAACAGAATATGAAAACTGATATTGGCGGCGAATTGTAGCCGTGACAGTATGAGCACATCGTCCATCAGCGTTCTCCCTGAGGCCTGATATCCCTGGTAATAAATTTATCTTTCATATCCAGTACCTTGCCTACCCCTGAACTGAGTTTTAGCAGGGTATTAAGGTTCTCAGGGCTGAGCCGCTGCAGCTCGTTTGTCCATTTAGTCAGCGATTCGAGCAAGTCGTGAATTTCCTGCAGACGCTGGCGTGCATGATCCGTTTCCTGCTGCTCGGTACTATCGAGTAATATAGTACGTAGTAAGGATAACGTGGGGTCGATTTCCCGTTTGCGGCGTTCTTCCATTACCCGCTTAGCCATATCCCAGATACTGCCAAGCGCCGTAAAATACTCCTTGCGATCACCCGGCTGGTGGCTGATCTGTACCAGTTGCCAGGATTGCAACTCTTTAAGGCCCATGCTCACGTTGCCGCGGGAAATAGACAGTGCCTCAGCGATATCACTGGCACTTAAAGGCGCTTCGCTGATCACTAATAAGGCATACATTTGACCCACTGTGCGGTTAAAGCCCCAGCGACTGCCCATTTCACCGAAGTGCATCACAAAAGAAGACAGTGAAGGAGTAAGTGTCATATTTATTTTCACAAGTTTCAGTAATTTCTGAAAATTATAAATATTATTTGATCCAATGCAAGGATTTTCGTGCGAGTTATGGTAATCGGAAGCCGTTTCAACCATCTCCCGTTCAATCAGTCGGGAGCTCACATGTCTGATGTTCACAAGGTGTGCTGGCGTAACGGCTAGCTATGGATTGAGACAGGGTGCTCGCTGTTGATATTACGCCACTGCAGCTGAGTAACTTCTATTCTTTATACAGGTTAAGAAACAATACCCCGGTGACTCAGGCTCGCCCGTCCAGCGCCCGTCCCAACAGGTAAAAGTACTCAAAAAGAACGGCTTGTAATGTTTGCAGCTGGGTCGCTTGTGGGTACAGGCCCATCTGCGCTTCCTGACTTTGTTTGGTACCTTGAACCAGAAAGGCATTTTTAAGCTGCTGATTTTGCACTATCGCTTCAAATGCCCGGGCGGCCAGTTCCTGAGGTTGTGCAAAGTAAAAGCTTTTCAATGATTTATCGATTTTTACTGCTTGTTGAAGGTAGGCGCTGCCACCTTGTCCGTCGTCAGTGAGAAAAAGAACCTTAAACCAATTTGCCAGTCGTTGATTGAGTGGATGATCGAGCAATGGTGTTTTTTCCAGCCAGCAGGCTGAGGCAAAATCTGTCCGACTCACCTGAAGAAAAACGCGCGGACAAATGTAATGATCAAAAGCGTGAAACCATTCATGGGCCAGGGCGCCTCCACCGGCGTTTTTGGCCAGCGCAAGGGTTCGCGTGTGGGCCTCATAATGGGCACTGGCATATTTACTGCCACCACTGCCAAAGGTGAGTGAAAGCTGGCCGTTGAGGGAGATCACCTGCTCAGGTACCGACAGGATCAGCATCAGATCACAAAAGGCATCAAAAAACAGGTTGGCCGCCAGCTGTTGTTCTTCTTTACTGACCCACTTGCCAACAATGACAGTCCGAAAACCGAAGATACGGTTGATATCGGCAAAGCTGACATCCTGACCTTCCCGGTGATCCGGGCCATTGCGATAATAGGGGCGGTGCAGCCTGGGCAGTGGCATCAGAATTTAAGGTGGCGACCACCATCGAGCGCTATAATGCGGCCGGTGACATAGTCAGACTCTAGTAGCCATGTGATGGTTCTCATCACTTCCTGTTCGCCGGGCTCAATGCGCAACAGTGATTTTTGCAGAGCCTTCTGGCGATAGGCCTCATCATCGCCTTCGTTGAAACAGATCAGTGCCGGGGCAATGGCATTAACCTTTATCTTTGGCGCCAGTAATCGGGCAAAAGACAGCGTCAGGTTTTCCAGCGCCGCCTTGGAAGCGGCATAAGCCATATGCTTGCTGCTACCGGTACTGGCGACATAATCTGTTAGATGAATAATATCGCTTTTATCGGTGCAAAGCAGAGATGCAAGTTGTCGGTTAATCAGCATAGGGGCCTGGGCGTGAACGGCCATCATTTGTGCAAAAATCTCTGCCTGGCATTGATCACTGTCCGTTTTCCAGTCAGAGGCATTATGAATAATGGCGCGCAGGCGGGGGTAACGTTGACGGATGACGTCGATAAAGGCCTCAACCCCGGCAGCAGTGGAAAAATCTGCCTGAATACAGTCAATGCCTTTTTCTGTCAGGGTGTCCAGAACAGGTCGCTGACGACGATAACTGATGACGACTTTATGGTCCTGTCGATTCAGGGCTTTTGCACAATACAGACCAATACGCTGGGCGGCACCGGTGATTAATATTACGGGTTTGGATTCCGGCATTATCTGATCCAAATAATACCGTTTACGAGAGGGCGGGCATTTCGGTTCATAATTGCTGCATTTCTTCGAGTAGCTGATCCACCCATTTGTCGATACGCGCTTCGCTCAGATCGTATTGATTTTCATCATCCAGTGACAGTCCGACAAAATGGCTGCCATCTTCGGTCAGGGCCTTTGAGGCGGCAAACTCGTAGCCCTGATTAGGCCAGTAACCGATGATTTGACAACCCAGTAACACCAGTTCGTCATGCAGCATCCCCAGCGCATCCTGAAACCAGTCGGTATAACCAATTTGATCGCCAAGGCCATAGAGAGCGACAACCTTGCCTTTGAGATCCAGGTTGCGGATATCATCCCAGCATGATTCCCAGTCCTCCTGCAATTCGCCGAAGTCCCAGGTAGAGATACCGAAAATCAGTATGTCATATTGCTGCGCGTCTTCGAGTGAGACCTCTTTAATGTTGTGAAGCTCCACCAGATCTTCGCCTAATGCATCTCGAATTTTTTCACCGGCCATTTCTGTGTAACAGGTACTGGAACCGTAGAAAAGACCAATTTGGGCACTGGTGTCAGTCATTAAATGGGATCACTTGCTGAGATTTGCGCATATTGTGCTTGGTTAATTCCATGAGATCCAGTTTGGGGCAGCGGCTTTTTATCTTCAGCCGCTCTTGTTGTCGGTGTTAGCATAGGCGTTATTGCTTTTTAACCGATGACCCCCTGTGACGAATTCACCAGAAAATGCCCCTGTCAGCAAAGCCCTGAGCCAGAATGTTGCCTTAGTAGACGGTTTTATCGACATGCTGTGGCTGGAAAAGGGCCTGAGTGAAAATACGTTATCGGCTTATCGCAGTGATTTAACGCGGTTTTGTAAGAGCCTGAGTGTACAGGAAACCACTATTGATGCTTTTAACCTGCAACAATTGCAGCACTACCTTGCCGATCGCTATGATCAGGGATTGTCAGAGCGCAGTACGGCGCGGTTTCTGTCCAGCTTACGTGCCCTGATAAAATTCCAGATCACACAGGGCCTCCGTGAAGATGATCCACTGGCGCTGCTACAAAATCCCAGGCTGGGTAAGTTTCTGCCAAAAACCTTAAGTGAGCACCAGGTTGAAGCCTTACTCGAAGCACCTGATACGAATGAACCCATCCAACTACGTGACAAGGCTATGCTCGAAGTCCTCTACGCGACCGGGTTACGCGTGTCAGAGCTGGTGGGCCTGAGATTAGGCCAGCTCAGCACGGTACAAGGGGTGGTACGTATTACCGGTAAAGGAAATAAGGAACGCCTGGTACCTTTGGGGGAAGAGGCCTTAAGCTGGATTCAGGAGTATTTGCGCGCCGGCAGAGCAATGTTGTTAAAGCAGCAAAGCGATGTGTTGTTTCCTTCCAGTCGTGGCCGGCAGATGACCCGCCAGACTTTCTGGCATCGGATACGATACTATGCCGAGCGCGCAGGAATCGATCAGAGTCTGTCACCTCATACCATGCGGCATGCGTTTGCCACGCATTTACTCAACCATGGTGCAGACTTGCGGGTGGTACAGATGCTGCTGGGGCATTCTGATCTCTCCACTACCCAGATTTACACTCACGTGGCCACACAGAGGCTGCAAAACCTGATAAATGAACATCATCCCAGAGGATAAGGCGTGGGCAGAATAACTGCGCCATAGTGACGCTGAGAGACAACGGAGCAGCAGTGAGCGCTGAATAACAGCGGTTTATCCTGTTCAGATTGGTATCCTGAACGGTCAGCGTTTACAATGGGCGACTGAAAGAATCTCCTGCTTTGTCAGGTCTGATAATTAATCCACCGCTGTTTCGGATATTTTATGATTAGAACCTTCTCTTTTATTGCCATTTCCGGTCTGCTTGCAGTCTTGTCTTTCACTGCTCAGGCGCAACAGGAGTATGCAGATCTGCGAGCTAAGATCACCGACAGTATCGGGCTGTCTGTTGACAGTATAAAACCGTCACCGGTGCCCGGCTTACTCCAGGCTATGACCAACAGAGGGCTGTTTTACATCAGTGAAGACGGTACCTATCTGTTACATGGCAAAGTCTTTAATCTGGATAAAGGCCTGCAGAATGAAACAGAAGAAGCCTTGTCTGTGGTGCGCTTGCAGGGTTTAGAGCGGTTTTCAGATTCGGTGATTGAATTTAAGGCCCAGAATGAGAAATATGAAGTCACCGTTTTTACCGATACCACCTGTGGCTATTGTCGTAAGCTGCATTCGCAAATTGATAGCTACAACGCGAAGGGGATTACTGTGCGCTATCTGGCATTTCCCCGCGGCGGCGTGAGCAGCGATGGCTTTAAATCCCTGGTTTCAGTCTGGTGTGCTGAGAATCCTCAGCAAGCGATGACTGATGCCAAAGCCGGTCAGGATATCAGCAATAAGAGCTGTAAAAATCAGGTGAGTGCCCATTATAACTTTGGCCAGCAGGTTGGGGTGCAGGGTACACCCGCCATTATTCTGGGTAATGGTAATATGATCCCGGGCTATCAGCCGCCTGCTGAACTGATTAAGATTCTTGACGATATTAATTCCTGAGCCAGTCTTCCCTCCCTGTTTGGGAGGGCATATCAATGATTCTTCTATGACAATTAAGCTTACTCAACGGCCTGCTGGTCAGTGGCGAGATAAACACAGTACATTGCATCCCAGGCTTCAGCATATCTATGCCAGCCGCGGCATCGTCAGTGAATCTGAGTTGCAGCGCCAGACCGCCAATCTTGCCCATTACCGGCAACTCAAAGGCATTGATACTGCCGTTTCCTCTCTGACGCGGGCTTTAGAAAACCAGACCCGGGTAATGATTATCGGAGATTTTGATGCCGATGGGGCTACCAGTACGGCGCTCTGTGTGCTGGCATTAAAAGCGATGGGATTCAGTCAGGTGGATTATCTGGTGCCTAATCGCTTCGATTTTGGTTATGGGCTGAGCCCCGAAATTGTCGAGGTCGCTCATCAGCAAGGGGCGCAACTGTTGCTGACTGTAGATAATGGTATCGCCTGTTTAAACGGCGCAAAACGCGCGCGTGAGCTGGGCATGCAACTGGTGATTACCGATCACCACCTGCCAGCGGAGCAATTGCCTGAAGCCGATGCGATCGTTAATCCCAATCTTTCAGACTGTGGCTTTCCTTCCAAGAACCTGGCGGGCGTGGGGGTGGCTTTCTATCTGATGCTGGCGCTGTGCCGGGAGTTACAACAACAGGGCTGGTTTGAAAAAAGAGGGGAAAAAGCCCCCAATCCCGCCGATTTTCTCGATCTGGTGGCACTGGGAACGGTAGCCGATGTGGTCAAACTGGATGCCAACAACCGAATTCTGGTGTATCAGGGATTGCAGCGGATTCGCAGTGGTCGCTGTCGGCCGGGAATTTCTGCGATGCTCGAAGTGGCAGGGCGAGAACCGGCCCGGATCCAGGCCAGCGATCTCGGTTTTGTTGTTGGGCCCCGATTAAACGCCGCCGGCAGACTGGACGATATGGCCACGGGCATTGAATGTCTGCTGACAGAGGAACAAGGTATCGCGAGGCAGATGGCAGTGCAACTGGATAGCCTGAATCGGGAGCGGCGTGAAATTGAAGCCAGTATGCAGAGTGAGGCTCTCAAAGCCCTTGAGCAGCTGAGTTTTAATCAGCAGCAATTGCCCTTTGGCCTGGTTTTGTACCAGAGTGACTGGCATCAGGGTGTAATTGGCATTCTGGCAGGTCGTATCAAGGAACAATATTTCCGGCCGACGATTGCTTTTGCGCATCAGGATGATGAGATTGTCAAAGGATCTGCCCGCTCGATTCCCGGATTGCATATTCGGGATCTGCTGGAGGAAATCAACAGTCGCTATCCGGGGATTATCGACAAGTTTGGTGGCCATGCCATGGCCGCCGGGCTCTCTCTGAAAGTGGAAAATCTCAAGGCCTTTGAAGCCGTATTCAGTCAGACTGCCGAAGAGTGGTTGCAGGGCCATCCGCTGGAAGGCCAAATCATCAGCGACGGGCGATTGGGCAGTACAGAACTGAATCTGGATTTCGCGCAACAACTCAAAGACGGTGGCCCCTGGGGCCAGGGCTTTGAAGAGCCGTTGTTTGATGGTGAGTTTGAACTTGTTGATCAGCGCCTGGTGGGCAGCAAGCATCTTAAGATGATGGTGCGTGAGCCTGGTGGCAAGCTGATTGATGCGATCGCTTTTAACGTGGATCTGAAGCGATGGCCAAACCCGCAATCCAAAACCGTACAACTGGCTTACCGGCTGGATATTAATTATTTCCGCGGCAAAGTATCGCTGCAACTGATGGTAGAAGCACTGGCCGCCATCGGCTGATGTCTTTATCACGAACCACACGAAAGGCACGAAAAAGAAACTTCACCACAGAGACACAGAGGACACAGAGAGGTAAAAAGGACTAAACCGTTAATACCTCTCTGCACCTATGCATCCGGCTAACAGCAGCTTTCTTCGTGCTCTTCGTGCGCTTCGTGGTCCAAAGGGCTTCAGCCACGAAGGACTCGAAGACGGTAACTGTAGGGTCCAATTTATTGGACTAACTAACAAGTTTTCAGTGATCAGCTGTCAGTTGTCAGAAAAAGTGCGGTAATCTGCCGTCAATCTGGGGGTTGTGTTTTAGTGACTGAAAGCTGATGGCTGCAGACTTATAACTAATTACTCCTCTGCGTCTCAGCGCCTCTGCCAGAGGTCATTACAGGTCCGTGAGTTTAGTGTTTTTTAATCCATCGAGCTTTTGCTGAAAAATCGCAGCATGGTTTCTGTCTTGTAGTATTTTTACCATTTCATCCGTAGCCCGCATGCCAAGCTGAACGACATCTGAGTAGGTTTGTGGCTGCTATTCATGCAGGATTTCTATTACTGTATAGATGTCTTTAAGGCAGCATTTGTAGACCTCTTCGTTGTAAAGCCTCGACAGGCGCCTGATGGACTCGTCTCCCGACACGTTACCTACACCAGATTCAGCGTTACGAATTTTCTGGACTTTTTTACGCAAAACCAGGGTACGGTCCATCAGTTCCCGCATCAGATCCAGTGCATATTCAGCCAGTCGCGGGTTAAATGTAGCCAGTTTATCTTCGAAATCAGAAAAGGACTCAGGTGCCAGTCCAAAAACGTCGGCTTTACGGTATACTTGTCGGGCTTCTATAAAAAGGTGATGAGCCTGAAAGATTTTCTGCAGTTGTTGGCCGGGGGTATCGAGCACTTCGAAGGTGACGGCACGCTGAGCCATTATCAGGTGTTCTTTTGCTTGTTGGTGCACCGAGGCTAGTCGGCGCTGCGATTCCGATTGCTGAGAGGGTTCTGTACAGCCACTCAACAGCCAAAGCATGATAGTGATAAGTAGAATGTGCACGTTGATACCGCTTCCCTGTCTTGATCCGGTCTGTCAGACTAAGCAGAGCAGGGGGCAAAAGCAAGCCACTAAAAGATTCAGGGTAAAAGCATGGCAAAAAAAGACAAAACCAAGCAATTGCTGGAACAGCATCCGGACCTCACACATTCTGAACAGATGAAAGTGGTGTCGCATGTTCAGCGTGAGGACGATGAGTGGCTGATGAATACCCTGATGCTGGAAGGCCATGATGTGCCTTTTCGATTCAAACGCAAGAAACGCTATCGCAGCTTACAGGGTGCACAGGTGAATATCACTTATTATCCGGAAACAGAAATCGTAGCAGGCATGGAATTCGAGTATATGAAAATCGTCAGGATCCGCCAGTCCTGACAGGCTCTGTACCAGATTAACTGATATGATCATTAATATGATTGATTGCCGATGCTGACCCCTTGAACTCAGATTTTCTCTCTGCATATGTATTACATCGCCGCGCATACCGGGAAACCAGTTTTCTGGTGGATATATTTACTCAGGAGCATGGCAGGCAGCGGGTTGTCGCAAAAGGAGTGAGGAATAATAAGCAGGCTAAAAGTAGCCTTTTGCAACCCTTTCTGCCGTTACAAATAGGCGTTACAGGGCGCCATGAACTGAAGAATTTACGCCACGTAGAAGCAATGGGGGCGTCCTTTAAGCTGGATGCAAACTATCTTTATTCGGCCATGTATCTGAATGAGTTGCTGTTACGCCTGTTACCAGCAGATATCCCATCTGATATTCTCTACCGGGCCTATGCAATGAGTTTGCAGGGGCTTGCGGCAAAGGATGCTATTGAGCCCATACTGCGTGAATTTGAACTACTGATACTGCAGCAGTTGGGTTATGGGGTTGAACTGACTCATACCGGTGAATATGGTGAGCCTGTTGAGCCTGACGCTCTGTATCAGTTTTCGCCACAACAGGGAGTGATGGAACAGCGTGGTAGCTATGTGCCTGGAAAAAGCTATAGCGGAAATGTTTTGCTGGATATTTCC
Source organism: Lacimicrobium alkaliphilum (assembly GCF_002591895.1). Classification (GTDB taxonomy): domain Bacteria; phylum Pseudomonadota; class Gammaproteobacteria; order Enterobacterales; family Alteromonadaceae; genus Lacimicrobium; species Lacimicrobium alkaliphilum. Next base: position 283,745 of record NZ_NISX01000002.1, on the reverse strand, counting down.
CGGGCAGAGTGGCACAGCGAGTCTTTAAAAGCAGCAAAACGTTTGACCCGTCAGGCCCTCAGGCCATTGCTGGGTAATAAACCTCTTAAGAGTCGGGAATTATTTTTACAACCAGTTCAGGAGTCCAGTCGGTGAAAGATATTTTGCTAGGTGTCAATATTGATCATATCGCTACGTTACGTAATGCCAGGGGTACGGCTTACCCGGACCCCGTGCATGGGGCTGAGATAGCAGAGCGGGCGGGTGCCGATGGGATCACGGTGCATCTGCGGGAAGATCGCCGTCATATTAAAGACCGTGATGTGGAACTGTTGAGCCAGACACTGCAAACCAGAATGAACCTGGAGATGGCGGTAACCGATGAAATGCTCGCCATAGCTGAGCGCATCAAACCGCAGTTTTGCTGTCTGGTGCCGGAAAAGCGTGAAGAGCTGACCACCGAGGGCGGCTTGGATGTGGCTGGTGGTATCAACAAAATTAAACCCGCCTGCGAAAGACTTATGGCGGCCGGAGTTGAAGTATCGTTGTTTATCGATGCAGAACACCGGCAAATTGAAGCCAGTGCAGCAACCGGTGCAGCGTATGTGGAAATTCATACCGGGGCTTATGCTGATGCTCAAACGGATGCAGTCCGGGAACAGGAACTGGCCCGAATCGCTAAAGGTGTTAGCTATGCCCACCAACTTGGACTAAAAGTGAATGCCGGCCACGGTCTGAACTATCACAACGTAAAGCCGATTGCCGCTTTAGCGGAAATTATCGAACTGAACATCGGCCATGCGATTATCGGCCGGGCCGCCTTTGATGGGCTGGCCAAAGCCGTGCAGGATATGAAACGCCTGATGCTGGAGGCCAGGCTGTGATGATGTTCACCACAGAGCCACAGAGGGCACAGAGGGCACAGAGAAAAAGACTCTTAACGCTGGCAAGTGGCCGTGCAAATGGCCTAATTTTTTTGCTCACTATTGTGAAAATTCTGAACTCCACTGCATACAGAGTGATAAAACCTGAGGATGGAAGCGCTTCTAGTCCTAACAACTTTAGCTTTTTTAACCTCTGTGTCCTCCGTGCCTCTGTGGTGAATTAACAATGGCTATTATCGGAATTGGCACGGATATCGTTGAAATAGCCCGTATTGAGCGTCAGTTGCAAAAATCCTCGCGACTGGCACAGCGGGTGCTGACCGACACAGAGTTGGCTGAATGGTCAGCCCACCCATTCCCGAATCGTTTTCTGGCCAAGCGCTTTGCCGCCAAAGAGGCTACAGTCAAAGCATTCGGTACAGGTATCGGTCATGGTGTGAGTTTTAAGCAGATGGAAATACGTCACTACGACAGTGGTCAGCCCTATCTGTATTTGTCTGGCTATTTACGCCAACTGACAGAAGAGCGATCAATAACAGGCAGCCATATCAGTATTGCTGATGAAAAGCATTACGCTGTGGCAACGGTGGTATTGGAAAAATAAGGAAGCTGGCAGATGGTTCAGTTATATAAGTCTGCGCGCAAAAAAGCCGCTCCTGCCAAACCGGTCAGCTTGCGCATTGATACTCTTGATCACAGCGGTATCGGTGTATGCCGCAGCCATCAGCCCGTCGTTTTCGTAGAAGGTGCGTTGCCCGGCGAAGAGGTAAAGGCCAGAGTACGGGAGAAAAAAAAGCGGGTCTGGCTGGCGGAAGTGGAAGAAGTGCTCAGGCCCAGTCCTGAACGTATTGAACCTTTTTGTCCTCACTTTAATGAATGTGGTGGCTGTCAACATCAGCATATTGGTCAAAAGCCAATGCTGAATTACAAACAACAGGCCGTTAATCAGCTGCTTCGGAAAATTGCCGGTGTTGAATCACTGAATTGGCAACCACCTCTGGTCGGAGGTTATCAGGGGTACCGGCGTAAGGTGAGACTGGCATTAGATGCTCGCACCGGTAAGGGCAAATCCTCTATGTCTTTGGGGTTTCGTGCCCGAGGCTCAGAAAAGGTGGTGGATATCACGGAGTGTAAGGTGCTGACCCCGCCATTGCAGCACGCTCTGCCTGAGATACGGGCGCTGGTCAAAGGGCTTCAGTCCGTCAGGCATATCGGTCATGTCAGCATGCTGGATGCAGACAACCAGTTACAAATATGTCTGCGCCTTACCAAACCTCTGCCAGAGCATGACAAACAGGCATTGCAGGCATTCGCGCAACGCCATCAATGCACCTTGTTGTTACAAACACAAAAGATGACCTTTGAGCAGCTGGCCGGTGACCATAGTAATGCTCTTTATCAGCCTGTCAGTGAACTCAGTCTCGAATTCAGCCCCACAGATTTTATTCAGGTTAATAAGGAGATTAACCGTGCCATGGTGCTACAGGCCATCAGTTGGATGGACATCCGCGCTGATGACAAGGTGCTGGACCTGTTTTGTGGCGTGGGTAACTTCGCCTTACCCATGGCACAAAAGGGTGCACAGATTACAGGTGTTGAAGGCATTCAGGCGATGGTGTCGCAGGCAGAAACTAATGCGTCGAGAAACGGTTTGCAGGCAGCGTTTCTGCAAACTGATCTTGGCGATGAAGGTAGTCTGGCACAACTGTTCCGTCAGCTTGGACAGGTAGACAAAGTGTTATTGGATCCGGCCCGCGCAGGCGCCGCTGCGGTCATACCATGGCTGAATAAGTTGAATCCGGCGCAAATCTTGTATGTTTCCTGTAATCCCGCCACCTTTGCCAGAGATATGGAGCAATTGGTTGAGAATGGATGGAGGGTGAATAAAATAGGGCTGATGGATATGTTTCCCAACACTGCCCATACTGAATTGATGGCACTGTTCACCCGGAAGTAGTTCAGCGACGATTCTGTTCACACTTGTCCGTGTTCGGATGCAAGTTAACTGGCAACGATATATTGAGATGACATGGTTTCCATTCGAAAGGTACATAAACAGGTAGCAACGCCCTTTCCCGAGTGGCTGCGTTCCATGCAGTTACCCGTTGCTACAGCGGGTAAACTGGGTGAGCTGGCAAATAAATTTGATGTTTCCTTAGCCGGGCGGGAAATGGTTGAGATCCTCCATGAGTTGCATATGGATGATGAAACCTTACAGACCGCTCTGTTACTGCCGATTCTCGAACAACAATGCTGGGACGAAGAGAAAATTACCGATGTTTTCGGGCCTTCTATCTGGTTGCTGGTGCAGGGGGTTCGGCGAATGGATGCCATCCGGGCTCTGCACAACAATAAACAGGCACGCACCGATGAGGTGCAGATTGATAACCTTCGGCGCATGTTGCTGGCCATGGTTGAGGATGTCAGAGCTGTAGTGATTAAACTGGCTGAGCGGATTTGTACCTTAAGAGAGGTCAAAGATACTGACGAAGAGACCAGAGTGCTGGTGGCCAAAGAATGCGCCGGAATTTATGCTCCATTAGCCAACCGTCTTGGCATTGGTCAACTGAAGTGGGAACTGGAAGATCTTTCCTTTCGCTATTTACATCCTAAAACCTATCGCCAGATAGCCGGGCTTCTGGATGAGAAGCGCGAGGATCGTGAACACTATATTGAGGACTTTGTCGCAAACCTGCAGGGACAATTGAATGAGCAGCAGATCCGCGCTCAGGTATACGGCCGCCCAAAACATATCTACAGTATCTGGAAAAAGATGCAGAAAAAACACCTGGGCTTCGAAGAGCTTTTTGATATCCGCGCTGTGCGCATTATCGCTGACCGGCTGCAGGACTGTTACGGCGCCCTGGGGATCGTGCATGCCAACTGGAAGCACATTCCCCGGGAATTTGATGACTATATCGCCACCCCCAAACCCAATGGTTATCAGTCTATTCATACTGTAGTGGTTGGTCCACAAGGCAAGGCGGTGGAGATACAGATCCGTACACAGCAGATGCATCAGGACGCGGAATTGGGTGTGGCAGCACACTGGAAATACAAAGAAGGTAGCCCGGGTGGGCGCAGTGGCTATGAAGACAAGATTAACTGGCTGCGCAAGATCCTGTTGTGGCAGGAAGAAATGGCTGAATCTGGTGATCTGGTGGAAGAACTGCGCAGCCAGGTGTTTGATGACAGGGTCTACGTCTTTACCCCTAAAGGGGATGTGGTGGATCTTCCGCTGGGCTCAACACCGCTGGATTTTGCTTACTACATTCACAGTAATGTGGGCCACCGTTGTATTGGTGCCAAAGTGTTTGGCCGTATTGTGCCTTTTACTTACCAGTTACAGACCGGCGATCAGGTTGAGGTTTTAACCGGGAAACGGCTTAATCCCAGCCGGGACTGGATGAATCCGCAACTGGGTTATGTGCATTCCAGCCGCGCCCGGGCCAAGATCCATACGTGGTTCAAGAAACAGGACAGAGATAAAAACCTGCAGGCCGGTAAGGAAACGCTGGAGAAAGAACTGCAACGCAGCCATATTCCCATTAAAGAGGCGGCACAGGCCTGTGAGAAATTTAATCTCACCAGTCTGGATGACCTCTATGCCGCTATTGGCGGCGGCGATGTGCGTTTGTATCAGGTGGTGCATTACCTGCAACAGCTACATGCACCCGCACCAGACCTGGATCCACGAATTAAAAAGCGCAGTAAGAGTGCCAAAGCCGCCAAAGATGCTGTGGTAGTGGAAGGCGTGGGAAACCTGATGAGCCAGTTGGCGAAATGCTGTCAGCCGTTGCCAGGTGATGCCATTCAGGGTTTTATTACCCAGGGCCGTGGTGTCAGTGTACACCGTGAAGATTGTGAGCAATTACTTCACCTGATGGAAACGCATCCGGAGCGGGCCATAGAGGTTCACTGGGCCAGTGAGCGAAACGGTGCCTTCGAGTCCGAACTGGAAGTACGTTGTGCCGACAGAGATGGTATTTTGCGGGATATCACTACTGTACTGGCCAATGACAAAGTCGGCTTGCTCGGTGTCAACAGCCTCAGCAATAACAAAGATCATACCGCCCGCATTGGTCTTAAACTGGAAGTGCGGGATCTGAACAGTCTTTCAAAAGTGGTCAGCCGCTTAAAACAGGTTAATGGTGTTACCGAAGTGCGTCGCACGGAGTACTAAGTATTCACCACAGAGTCACGGAGGTCACAGAGGATATGGATAATGATTACCTAACAGGGCAGGTGATACACGCGGCAATAAATGTTCATCGGGAACTTGGTCCGGGATTAATGGAATCGGCTTACGAAGTTTGCCTTTGCCACGAACTGAGTTTGTTGGGATTGGAATGTCAACGACAGATTGAATTGCCAATAATCTATAAAGGACGGAGTTTGAATGCTGAATACCGACTGGATCTGCTGGTTGAAAGCAGTGTTATTGTGGAGCTAAAAGCAGTTGAGTCGATTCTGCCAATTCATAAAGCCCAGCTGTTGACCTATCTTAAGCTGAGGAAACTAAGATACGGGCTTTTACTAAATTTTAATGTGACGCAGCTAAGGCATGGGATATGCCGGATGCTGAACGGATAGCAATTAAGATTCTCTGTGTCCTCTGTGACTCTGTGGTGCAAATTTATGACAATTATTAATGATCAGAACTACCCCAATCTCGATAAACTGTTATGGGTGATGGATAAACTTCGTGACCCCGATGGTGGTTGTCCATGGGATTTAAAGCAGAGCTTTAAAACTATCGTGCCTTTTACTCTGGAGGAAGCCTATGAAGTCGCCGATGCTATTGAAACAGGCAGTCCCGAGGAGATTCGCGAAGAACTTGGCGATCTGTTATTTCAGGTGGTGTTCTATGCAAAGCTGGGTAAGGAACAGGCGCTGTTTGATTTTGAAGATATTGCCGGCACGATGGCGGAAAAGTTGATCCGTCGTCATCCCCATGTATTTGGTGAGAAAACCTTTACTGAGCAGGAAGTCAAAGCCAACTGGGAATCTGAAAAGGCCAAAGAAAGAGCGGAGAAATCCACAGGTAAAAGCAGTGTGCTGGATAATATTCCCCAGGCGTTACCGGCTCTGACCCGCGCCGCCAAGATCCAGAAACGCTGCGCCAATGTGGGTTTTGACTGGCCCGATACTCAGGGTGTTTTCGCCAAAATTCAGGAAGAAATACTGGAAGTACAGGAGGAGCTGAATCAACCAACTATCAATCAGCAGGCGCTGGAAGAGGAAATCGGTGATCTGCTGTTTGCCACCGTCAATCTGGCCAGAAAACTGAAAAAAGACCCCGAAACCCTGCTGCGAGCTGCCAATAATAAATTTGAGGGCCGCTTCCGTGCCGTGGAGCAGCATTTCGATGATTCTAAAACACCACTGGAACAGGCCAGTCTGGAGCAGATGGAAGCGGTATGGCAGAAGGTTAAGCAGTCGGGCAAAGCAGGAGGGCAGTAATATGTTCGACATCGCCGGAGAATGTTCCTTACAACTCCGGCACTGGACATAAAAAAGCGCTCTTCCTGAGCGCTTTTTTAATTGGAGAATATAAGGTTGCTTTAGCGGGCGTTACGGCGTGACAGCCACAGGCTGATCAGGCCGAGTCCCAGCAGAGCCAGCGGAGCAGGGGCGGGAACTTCTGTGGGTTCACCAATCACCTGACCGCCAATGGTGGCACCGTCAAAAGCCATGCCGCTGTCGTAGTCGCTGTCAGTCCAGTTTACAACGCCCATTTCCAGACGATAGTTACCGGCAGCACCAATATTATAAGCAGCCTGGATCCAACCCGTATAACCACAACCTGTAGACCAACAACTACCGGAGTCGCTTCCCAGAGCGGACCAGTCCGGACCACCTTCATCATCAGTTATGATGGGGGTACTGCCGGGGGTCAGGCTGGCCACAGGAGCAGGCATACCAAAGCCGGGTACGGTGTCGCCTCCGTCATCACGGGTTCTGGCGGTAAACAGCAGGGCGATTTCATTAGAATCGGCATCCAGCAGTCGTGCCCAGGCATAGTCAGCAAAACCGGCACCGTCTGAGGTTACATAGTTAAAGTAAAACTCCAGAGCATCGCCTGCTTCCGCAGCAAAGATTGGTGAGGTAATTACTGAGCCATCTGTGGCGCTACCTGTGCCACCTACTCCTGGCAAACCCACACCATTAACGCCACCAGCGGTGGTCACATAGCCGTACTGGCTATCACCGAATGGTGACAAGGTCACATCGCCATCGGCGCCTAAGGTTCCTGAGTTACCGACTCCGGTCCAGCCGGTAAGAAGGATGGCTGAGGCCGGTGCGGCTGCCAACATGCTCGCCATGGCGAAAGCCGCGATTTTCAATGTATTTCTTAGTTTCATAAAGATTATTCCCTGAATTCTATGAGGTTGTATGTGGCCTTGAGAATGCTTAAACTGTGCCATAATAAAAAATACAATAAAAACAATAATATAAGTTAAAGATGGAACAAAATGTAAACAGTTTTGTAAATTTTTCCGACAGTGTGAGATGGCAAATTTTATACTCAGGGCATAAAACGTTGGTTTTTTAGTCGTTGTGCAATAGGCTTACAGAATCACTGATATACAAATGTGTATCAGTGGCTTATCGACATAAGGATGCTTTGTGATAGCCCATCGCCATTTTGCCAGCCTCAGGTTGCGTCAGTTTCTGGCTCCGGAATCGGTGGAGGAGTTTGACAGTTGGTTGTTTATGGGGCGTGAATGGTTAGGGGAAGCGTTTGGGGCCACAGAATTTCTGCGTTCAAAATCAGTGCCTGATGATACCCGTCTGATTAGTCTGGATTTGCTTAATCTGCCGCCGCAAAAAGCAGAAATGATCCTTAGCAGCTTAGATATGCCGGTACGCACGGGGATGTCAGAGCAGGAGATTGTGACGTTATTTGGTGAGCCGGCTAAAGTGCATAACTTTCTACCGGACAGAAAAACACTTGATTATCAGCTATTCCAACCAGACCCCTATCAGCTTACCCTGACCCTGTTCAAAGAACAGGGGATAGGTAAGGTGCTGATATTGGTTGAAGATGTAATATAAACTTACGGTCACCTAAAATTCTTTACTGAATACGGACTCCAGATTTAATCCCTGGTGGCCGAGCATATCACGCAGGCGTCGCAATGCTTCCACCTGGATCTGCCGCACCCGCTCTCTGGTGAGACCAATTTCTGCACCCACATCTTCCAGCGTTGAAGGCTCATAACCCATCAGACCAAAGCGTCTGGCCAACACTTCCCGTTGCTTAGGATTGAGTTCATGCAGCCAGTGAATGATACTGCTTTTCATGTCCTTATCCTGCAGCTCTGCTTCAGGCCCGTGGCCTTTCTCATCGGCAATAATATCCAGCAGTGCTTTGTCGTTGTCACTGCCGATTGGAGTATCAACAGAGCTGATACGTTCGTTCAGGCGCAGCATCTTGGTAATGTCTTCCACTGGCCGTTCCAGTGCGTCGGCAATTTCTTCTGCTGTAGGCTCATGGTCCAGTTTTTGTGCCAGTTCTCTGGCTGCACGCAGGTAAACATTCAGTTCTTTTACCACATGGATGGGCAAACGTATGGTGCGGGTCTGATTCATAATCGCCCGTTCAATAGTTTGTCGGATCCACCAGGTTGCATAGGTAGAGAAACGAAAGCCCCGTTCCGGGTCAAACTTTTCTACTGCTCTAATCAGGCCAAGATTACCTTCTTCTATCAGATCCAGCAGGGCCAGACCCCGGTTATTATAGCGACGAGCAATTTTAACGACTAAACGCAGGTTGCTGACTATCATTCGTTTTCTGGAGGCTTCGTCGCCTTTCAGAGCCCGGCGGGCAAAGTAAACTTCTTCTTCGGCACTAAGTAATGGAGAAAAACCGATTTCTCCGAGGTAAAGTTGGGTAGCATCGAGGTTTCTGGGGGTGTCTTCGTGATTAGCGAGAATCTCTTCCATAGGATCGGCATCTTTATCGGCTTTCTCCATTTCAGATTCAATAACGTCTTCAATTTCTTCAGTCAGGTCGACATCTTTCAGTTTTTTTTGACCCATGACATCATCTCCAGCAAGTTGTAGGTTGGTTTATTGCTCTCCTTTCATTTTTTATTATTGTTTATTGTTATTATCTGTCGGGGAGAAACCGCAGTGGATCAACAGATTTGCCTTTATAGCGTACTTCAAAGTGAAGCATAACCTGCGATGAGCCACTGTCTCCCATTGTTGCTATTTTCTGGCCAGCCTCAATCCAGTCCTGTTCGTTAACCAGAATATCCTGATTGTGGGCATAAGCCGTGAGGTAGGCATCTGTGTGTTTAATAATGACCAGATTGCCAAATCCTCTCAGTGCACCGCCAGTGTAGACAACTTTACCTGCTGCTGACGCCAAAACCGGCGTACCACGTACATTGGCAATATCTATTCCCTTGTTCCCAAGTTCTCCCAGGGAAAAGCGTCCTACCAGCTTTCCTGCTGCTGGCCACAACCATCGACTTACCTGTGCACGGAATGTCTGATTGCTGTTCTTTTGAGCACTCTCAGATTCACCATACGCCTGCTTTTTCGGACGGTCAACTGTCTGATTTGCATTTATTTTTGAGGTCTGACCAGTTGGTTGTCCTATCGGTTCAGGCGATTTTTTATCGATTTGTGTGAGATGTAATTGCTGTCCTGGATAGATTCTGTAAGGGGCGCTGAGGTTGTTGAAGCGGGCCAGATCCCGGTAATCATTTCCGGAGTACCAGGCAATGGAAAACAGGGTATCGCCGCGCTGTACGGTATAGACTTTATTGTTGTCAAACTGCCGGAAAGATTTCGGCTGGCTGAGTTCCATCACAGGCGCCGGTGCTGTGCGTGAGCCGCAGGCGCTCAACAGCATCAGTATTAGCAATAATCCGACAGCCCTGCTGTGCATGGCTACCTCAAAAACAGATACAGCATTACAGCCAGTATCACCGTCGCCCAGCCAATAGCCTCTACGTATTGACGTAATTTAGCCTCCATTGGCGCGCCACCCCAGCGCATAAGGGCTGCCACCAGATAAAACCGCATAGCTCTGCCTACAGTGGATGCGACAACAAAAGGCAAAAACGCCATTTGTAAAAATCCGGCGCTGAGGGTAAATACTTTGTAGGGTATCGGGGAAAAGCCGGCAAGAAAGACCACCCAGACGCCATAAAGCTCAAACCATTCCACAGCATGTTCCACTTTATCTGCATAACCCATTTGCTCGATTAAAGGTTGCAGTAAGGAATCGTAAGCCAGCCAACCAAGCAGATAGCCAACAATACCGCCGGCTACCGAAGCCAGGGTAGTGATCAATGCATAAAACCAGGCTTTTTCAGGCCTGGCCAGTGCCATAGGAGCCAGCATCACATCGGGCGGAATTGGAAAAAAAACGGACTCGGCGAATGTCATGCCGCTAAGGTAGGCAGGCGCATGACGGTGTCTGGCCCACAGCATGGCTTTGTCGTAGCAGTATCCGAAAATTTTCACAGGATATTCCCCGGCACCAGAGGTACAAAACGCACGGCCTCGACCTGCTGCTGTTCAAAATCACCACCATGGCGGGTGATGATATAAAGTTGTTGGGTATTGTCACCCACGGGGATAACCAGTCTGCCACCATCAGCGAGCTGTTCCAGCAGCATTTGGGGTACATAGCTGGCTGCGGCGGTGACGATGATAGCGTCAAAAGGCCCTTTACTGGCCCAGCCCTGCCAGCCGTCACCATGTTTCATGGCGATATTATGCAGGTCCAGCGACTGTAAACGCCTTTTGGCCTGATACTGCAAAGCTTTGATACGTTCTACGCTGAACACTTTGCCAAATAACTGGGCCAGAATGGCCGTCTGATACCCTGATCCTGTACCAATTTCGAGGATAGAGTTTGCCTGATTCGGTGCATCCAGCAACAATTCTGTCATTCTGGCGACGATATAAGGTTGTGAGATAGTTTGTCCCTGGCCAATAGGCAAAGCAGTATTCTGATAAGCCTTGTGTTTAAGGGCATCGGGCAGGAATAATTCTCTTGGGGTTGAGGCTATTGCCTGCAAAACCAATGGGTTGCTGATGCTTTCCTGATGAAGCAGACGGGCTAAAGTCTCACCTTTGCGCGAGGAAGTACGTTGTGTATGGCTCATTTCTTCTTTTTCTTGTTATTGATTAAGGTTTTTCAATCCAGCTTTGCATATCATCCAGGCTCTGATAGGCAGTCATATCTACGCTTAAGGGCGTTACAGAACATGAGCCGTTGGCGATGGCGTTAAAATCGGTTCCGGGGCCGGCATCCTGCTCCTGGCCCACTTTACCATACCAGAATATTTCCCGGCCCCAGGGATCCTGTCCTCTCACCATAGATTCAGCACGATGTCGGCGGCCCTGACGGGTAACCTGCACACCCTGCAACTGTTCATAGGGCAGATCAGGCACGTTCACATTGAGTATCTGATCAGCCGGCAGTGGATGAAGTGCCATGCGCTGGATCAGTTCACAAACCACTTTTGCCGCAGTGTCAAAGTGGCCTCCCTGATAATTACACAGAGACACGGCAATCGCGGGCAGGCCCATATAACGACCCTCTGTAGCGGCGGCCACAGTACCGGAATAAATAACATCATCACCCAGGTTGGCGCCATGGTTAATCCCCGAAACCACTAACTCAGGATCCTCTTCAAGAAAACTATTAATACCAAGATGAACGCAATCAGAAGGGGTACCATTGACGGCATAAAAGCCGCTTTTCATCTTCTGGATCCGTAAAGGCTGTTGCAGGGACAACGCATTACTGGAGCCACTGCAATTGCGATCAGGGGCAATAACCGTCACATTATGTTGTTCTGACAGAGCGAGATACAGACTCGCAAGGCCTTCTGCATGTACCCCATCATCATTGCTCAGTAGAATTCGCATGTTCTGCCCCTTTTATTTGTTCCTCTGCTATTAACAACTCTCTCACCACCGCAGTGGCAAATCCCCCTGGTGGTAAGCTGAATGTCAGTTTCAGAGTATCTTCTGTCAGTTGCCAGTCCAGATTCTGAGGGCTCAGACGGATCGGTCGCCTGTCCTGCTTAAGCCCTAAATCTTCAAGCCCCTTGCTGACTAATTCGTATTCTGTGGCGATTTGTTGTTCAAATGTAAGGGCTTCTGCCTGGCTGTCCGGCAGGCCCTGCCCCCAAAGTGGTGCAGACAATAAGATATCACGGCTGGCAAGCCTGTGAAGCAGTTCTTTATCTGCGCTCCCGGCACAGAAATAGCTGTTGGAGCCCGACAACACCATGATATCCCCGGCCAGAATCTTATCAAAGCAGCCGAGCCGAATGCGTTCACTTAGGGTTTGGTTAAACAACCAGGCACGCAGCGCTGAGATGGCCATGGAACGTTTCTGACGATTGCGAATGGTTTCGCCCTGCAACATTCGCAATCCCAGATGAAGATTACCGTTATTGGTTCCAAATCGCTGAGGACCAAAATAATTAGGTACACCCTGGCCGACTTTTGTCAGTCTTTGCTCCAGCGTGTCGGTGTTGGTCAGATCTCGCAGCACCAGTTCAAACTGATTACCCTTATGGATGCCGGTGCGCAGTTTCTTGTTATGTCTTTTACTTTCAATGATGGTGGCGCCGGGCAGGGCAAAATCATCCCACTGTGGCTCGCGTTTACCGGGCAGGTGCACACCGAACCATTGCTCTGTGACCGCATATTTATCTTTACGTCCTGAGAATGTCACGGCTCTGGGATGGACTCCGGCAAATCTCGCTAATTGCTCGGCTACATAGGCCGTATTCAATCCGCATTTTCGCAGCCATACAAAAATGTGTTCACCTTCCCCGCAAGGCTCGAATCCCAGCGTTTCTCTGACGATAAAATCTTCAGGTTGTTGTTTAATCAACCCTTTGGCTTGTGGCTTAGTGTAAAGGTAAGCCCATTGTTGGGTTTCAAGAATCAATTAATCCGCCTTTTCCAGTAATATGACAGCATGGCAGCCAATGCCTTCTTTGCGTCCGGTAAAGCCCAGCTTTTCGGTGGTAGTGGCCTTTGCATTGACCTGTTCGATATGGGCGTCGAGATCTGCGGCGATATTTTCGCGCATGGCATCAATATGAGGAGACATCTTCGGGGATTCTGCAATCAATGTCATATCCAGATTGCCCAGTTTGTAGCCTTTTTGCTTAACCAATGAAAAAACATGGCGCAATAGCACCCGGCTGTCTGCATCAGCATACTCTGCTTCAGTGTCAGGGAAATGCTTACCGATATCACCCAGAGCCAGAGCACCAAGCAATGCATCACAAATGGCATGCAGGGCCACATCGCCATCTGAGTGGGCTAACAACCCCTGTACATAATCAATGGCGACGCCACCGATGATAACGGGGCCGCTGCCGCCAAAGCGATGCACATCGAACCCATGTCCTATACGAATGTTCATATCTTGTTCCCCTGACGTTTCAATATCCGGTGTAAATAAAACTCTGCCAGTGCCAGATCCTCAGGATGCGTGATCTTAATATTACAAGGGTCACCCTTAATCAGTCTGACTTTGCCTCCGCTCCATTCTATGGCAGATGCTTCATCGGTAATGTGAATGTTTTGTGCCAGAGCGCCACTCAGCGCCGCCTTTAATTGCTTACAGGAAAAGAACTGTGGCGTCAGGGCATGCCACAGTTGCTCCCGGGACTCGGTGCGCACGATCAGGCCCTGTTCATCGGCACGTTTCATTGTGTCACGCACGGGGCTGGCGAGAATGCCTCCCTGATGTCCCTCAGTCAGTGCCAGCAGTTTATCGATGTCGGCATGAGGCAGGCAGGGCCGGGCGGCATCATGCACCATTACCCATTCGCCTTCCGGCACTATCTGTAGCCCATTGAGTACCGAATCGGCACGCTCATGACCGCCTTCGATAACTGTCAGCCAGGGAGCATTAGCGATATCAAGCTTTTCGAACCAGGGATCCTGTGGATGTAATGGCAGAATAATGTGTTGAATACGAGGATGAGCAATAAGGTTGAGCAAGCAATGTTCAAGGATGGTTTTACCGGCCAGGGATAAATACTGTTTGGGAATATCGGACTGCATCCGTTTTCCGATTCCGGCGGCGGGAACCACTGCGTAAAACACGTTTCTACTTGGAGGCATAGGTTCCTAGGGTTGTTGCTCAGGAGGTAAAATTCGATAGAAGGTTTCGCCTTCTTTTATCATGCCCAACTCATTGCGGGCACGCTCTTCAATGGCATCCATTCCCACCTTGAGATCTTCAATATCAGCTTTGAGGAGATTATTGCGCTGTGCAAGGTTAGCGTTTTGCTTCTGCATCTGCTGCGCTTCCTGTTTCATCTGCCAATAATCAGGGATGCTGTTTTTACCAAACCAAAGGCGGTACTGCAGCAGACACAGCAGTGTGATCAACACCAGGCTTATCCATTTCATCTGCCACCACCTTTGCTTCATTCTCTTATTGCAATTATGCCGTCTGCAGGATTTGCCGCAATGTTTTTATAGCCAGCCCTTGTATTTAAACAGCAGGTAAGGTGTTATGCCAGAGACCAGCATCAGGCCCAGTGCCCACGGGTAACCTAACATCCACTGTAATTCCGGCATATTGACGAAGTTCATGCCGTACATGCTGGCTACCAACGTCGGGGGCAGGAAAACAACGGCGGCAATAGAAAAAATCTTAATGATCTGATTCTGCTCAATATTGATAAAACCCTGAGTGGAATCCATTAAGAAGTTAATTTTGTCGAATAAAAACGTAGTGTGAGACATCAGGGTGTCAATGTCGCGCATGATCTCTCTGCAGGACTCCTGCAACTCAGGATAGGCACGTAAATGACGTAGCAGGAACGAAATGGCTCGCTGAGTATCCATCAGGCAAAGGCGTATTTTTCCGTTACTGTCTTCGGATTTGGCTAATTGTGCTATTGCTTCTTCGAGATCGGAGTTTTCCTCTTCGAGCACCAGGTAGCTGGTATTTTCCAGATTGCGATGGATATCCTCCAGATTATCTGCCAGGTTTTCCACCTTTTGCTCCAGCAGTGTTACCAGCAATTCAGCGGGGGAGTGGCTCTCGACCTGGCCCCGGCGAGCGCGCATACGCAGCAGACGAAAATCGGCCAGCTCTGTATCACGAATGGTGATCAGCCGGTTTGGTTGCAGAATACAGGCCACAGAGCTGGTGGTGTGGCGGCCTTCACTCTGGGTCAGAAACATTGAATGTACATGTATACCGGCCTGATCCACGAAATAGCGGGCCGATGCTTCAATTTCTTCCATCTCATCAGAGATGGGTAAATCCAGTCTCATCAGATTTTGCAATCCTTCCCGCTCTGGTTTCTCAGGCTCCTGAGCATCCACCCAATGTGCCTGACCAAGAGCATGATTGAGTTTGCCATCCTCCGCGGAAATCTCTGTGATGATACCCTTTTCAAATCTGAACAGTTTTAGCATGCCACCCCCAGTTAGAGTTGTGGGAAAATAACGGTGTATCCCAGATATCCCGTATAGCCGAAATAGACCAGTAACAGCAGCAAGCCTTCAAACCGGTTTATACGACCCTGGCCTTTAAGGCCAAGCCCCATAATCAGCAATCCTACCGTCAGCCCGAGCATCAGTAACCAGTCCCGATTTAATACATCCGGCTCCACCTGAAGGGGCTGGATGCCGGCTGCGATGCCCACGACAGCAAGGGTATTAAACAGATTTGAGCCAATAATATTACCCAGGGCCAAATCATGCTCGCCCTTTTTGGCGGCCATTACCGAAGAGGCAAGTTCCGGTAGGGACGTGCCAATAGCAACAATGGTCAGACCGATGATCAGATCACTGACGCCGAGACTCTGCGCGATGCTCACGGCTCCCCAAACCAGGATGCGGGAACTGATCACCAGCAGAACCAGACCGACCACCAGCCAAAGCAACGCGCTTTTAAGTGGCATAGGGTGCACCGCCAGCTCGCTGTCCACTTCAGCAGACAAAATGTCCTTACGCTGAGACAAGCCTTGCTTCACTGACCAGCCCATAAGGGCAAATAGCACGAGCAGTAATACCACTGCGTCGATCGCTGATAAATATCCGTCGTATAATTGCCACCCGGCCAGAAGCGTCACGCCCAGTAACAGAGGCAGTTCTTTGCGGATGATTTGAGATTGTACCGCTATAGGCGAGATCAACGCCGTGACACCGATTATCAGCGCAATATTAGTAATGTTCGAGCCATAAGCATTACCCAGCGCCAGGCTGGGGTTACCGTCAATTGCTGCCATGGCTGATACCACCATCTCCGGCGCTGAAGTACCAAAGCCGATGATAACTATGCCAATAAGTAATGATGGCATGCCCGCATGTTTTGCCGTTGCTGAAGCACCCTCTACAAATTTGTCAGCACTGTAAACCAGTAACACTAAGCCAAAAAGTAAGGCGAGCAGGGGCAATAACATCAGTGAGTCCTCTGGTAGGTATAAGATTTGCGGCGTCTTTTTATCCTAACCTGAGTGACAGGTAAATACATCAATCATATTTATTTGTGTTTTAGACTACATGAGCAAGAAACAAAGGCCATGGCAGACTTTGCCATGGCCTTTTCTATCAGTCTCCCAGACTCAACAGACTGGCATTACCGCCAATAGCGGTAATATTATTGGTACGGGTTTTTTCAGTAATAAAACGATACAGGTAATGAGGGCCGCCGGCTTTGGGCCCCGTGCCCGAACGGCCTTGCCCCCCAAACGGTTGCACGCCCACAACGGCGCCAATCTGATTACGGTTGATGTAAACGTTGCCGACGTTGACCATATCGGCAATATAAGCCGCCATAGATTCATTGCGGCTGTGAATACCCAGCGTAAGGCCAAAACCGGTGCCGTTAATGTCATTAATCACCTGGTTGAGATCCTCGGCTTTGTATTTCACTACATGTAATACCGGCCCGAAATGTTCCTTGTCAAGCTCATTGATATTGCTGATTTCAACGGCAATGGGTTGCACAAAGCTGCCTTTTTGAGTGGCTTGTGGCATGGGTGATTTACCCAGCACGTTATTCTTTTCACTGATTGATGCGATATGTTCATTCAGCTCTTTCTCAGCTTTTTCGTCAATAACCGGTCCCACATCAGTCTGGTAATGGATAGGATCACCAACGGTTAACTCCTGCATGGCACCTTCGAGTAACTCCAGTACCCGCTCTGCATTATCTTCCTGAAGGTACAACACTCGCAGGGCACTGCAACGCTGCCCGGCACTGGTAAAGGCAGAATGAATGACATCCGTAACGACCTGTTCCGGCAGTGCGGTGCTGTCCACAATCATGGCATTCTGGCCGCCGGTCTCTGCGATCAGCGTGGCAATCGCGCCTTTGCGTTCTGCCAGGTCACGATTGATAGCTTTGGCTGTCATGGTACTACCGGTAAAACAGATACCGCAGATACGTTCGTCACTGGATAGCTTGCCACCGACTTCGGCCCCCGTGCCGGGCAACAGCTGAATCACATCACCGGGAATACCGGCTTCGAGCATAAGTTGCACTGCACGATAAGCTACCAGGCTGGTCTGTTCTGCCGGTTTAGCTACCACTGTGTTGCCCGTCACCAACGCCGCAGCGATTTGGCCGGTGAAGATGGCCAGGGGGAAGTTCCATGGGCTGACGCAGGCAAATACCCCCCTTGCCTGAACAAAGAGTTCGTTCAGCTCGCCGGTGGGACCCATCAGCGGCCCCTCGTAGGCAAAGAGTTTTCTGGCTTCAACAGCATAATAACGACAGAAATCTACCGCTTCACGTACTTCATCAATGCCATCCTGTAGCAGTTTTCCGGCTTCCAGAGTACACAGCGTGATTAACTCATGGCGATGTTCTTCCAGTAAATCGGCAAACTCTTCTAACGCGCTGGCGCGCATCTCTACTGAGGTGCGGCTCCAGTTCGGGAAAGCTCCATGGGCAGTGGCAATGGCCTTTTCTATGCCCTGTTCATCGGCCCAGTAGACATGCCCCACCTGGTGCGAAAGATCCTGCGGCGACACCACCTTATTCACCTGACCAGTAGTCAGTGTTTCACCATTGACAACCGGTCCTGCGTGCCACTGATGATCTTTAAACGAGGTGACTTTTTCCATAAAGGACTGGTACTGAGATCCTATATTCAGGTTCAGGCCTCTGGAGTTTTCCCGGTTGAGATAAATGTTTCCGGGTGAGGGGATCTGATCATTGGACAGTGTGGGTAAATGCTTCAGATAATCCAGTGGATCATTTACCAGTGATTCGACGGGGGTGTCCGGATCCAGAAGTTTATGTACGAAAGAGCTGTTTGCGCCGTTTTCCAACAGGCGCCTGACCAGATAAGGGAGTAAATCTTTATGGGCACCAACCGGGGCATAAATGCGCACATTGATATTAGAGGTGTCATCCAGAATACAGTCATACAGTTCTTCACCCATGCCATGCAGACGCTGAAACTCAAAATCCCGGCCTGCGGCCATGCGCTTAATCGCGATAACGGTATGAGCGTTGTGCGTGGCAAACTGCGGATAGATAGCGCCCTGTGTGTATTCACTGAGCAAAAAGCGGGCACAGGCAAGATAGCTTACGTCTGTACCGGCCTTGCGGGTAAATACCGGATAGCCGTCAGTACCCATCTGCTGGCAGAGTTTAATTTCTGTATCCCAGTATGCCCCTTTGACCAGTCGCACAGGGATAAGATCACCCTGCTCTGTGGCCAGCTGTGAAATCCACATCAGTACCGGCAATGCACCTTTTGAATAGGTTTGCACCACCAGCCCAAGATTCCCCCAGCCTTTTGCAGCCTGACTGCGATAAACTTTCTCGAAGACTTTCAGCGATAACTCCAGGCGGTCTGCCTCTTCCGCATCGATACTGACACCCACACTTTTGCTGCGGGCCAACTCAACCAGTTTACCTAAAGACTCTGCCAACTCTGTCATGACCCGCTCTTCATTGGCGGCTTCATAGCGAGGATGCAGAGCTGATAACTTTATAGAAATGGTTGGTGGGGCGGGGTGCCGGGTGTCGAACTCCTCCTCACCGATTGACTCAATCGCGTCTGCGTAGGCATCGAAATATTTGTTTGCATCAGTGCGCGTTATGGCGGCTTCACCGAGCATGTCGTAGGAGTGGGTATAGCCTTCTTCACGTTGTTTGCGACTGAATTTGAGCGCTTCGGAGATATCTTTACCCTGCACAAACTGGCGACCCATAATACTCATGGCGGTATACATGGCCTTGCGCACAACAGGCTCACCAAGGCGCGCCACCATCTTGTCCAGTACCTTGTCGCTATTGGCATCACCTCTGTTATCAAGGTGAAAGAGTTTACCGGTGAGCATTAGTCCCCAGGTGGAAGCGTTGACCAGTAAAGACTCACTCTGTTTGAGATGACTGCGCCAGTCCGCACCGGAAAGTTTGTCTTTGATAAGCGCGTCGGCGGTCGCGGCATCAGGAATGCGTAACAATGCCTCCGCGAGGCACATAAGAATCACCCCTTCATGAGTGTCGAGACTGTATTCCTGTAGGAAAGCATCGATACTGTCGCCGCTGGAGGCCTCTTTGCGCACTTGTTCTACCAATTGAGCGGCTTCCTGCTCAATTTTATCCCGGGTCAGTTGGTCCTGAGGAATAAGACTGATCAATTCCTTCAGGTACACATTCTCATCGACCATATAATTGTCTGTGATAATGGTCTGTAATTCACTCAATGAAGGAAGTTGATAATTATCGTCTAGTATTTCGCTGGCTTTAAACATGCTCAAACCTATTAATGCGGGCCGGGCCCTGATCAATCAGATGCTGGTATAGCGCGCCAACACCACCCAATTCCAAGGAGTCTGTCAGTCCCCAAAGGACTGTATCCAAAATACAACTCCTTTTCTACCGTACTCAACGCAAGGTTTTTATTACCTTGAAATCTTGCCACTACAAGTAACAGCTAATAGTCACGAGTAGCCTGATTTACCGACGTTCCGATTTGATATGGGGATGAAAAAAGCCCGGTAAAGACCGGGCCGGAGAGAAGTGCATGGCAACTGTTAACCCATCTTTACAATGCTAGGGTTAACAGACTGGTCGGCGTCACATCCAGTTGTCGTTTCGACGGCGCTTTCTGGGGATCAACATCAGGATTACACCGAGAATAATTCCCCCCAGGCCGATAATACCACCTCGGGTAAGCCATTCGAT
Source organism: Lacimicrobium alkaliphilum (assembly GCF_002591895.1). Lineage (GTDB taxonomy): Bacteria > Pseudomonadota > Gammaproteobacteria > Enterobacterales > Alteromonadaceae > Lacimicrobium > Lacimicrobium alkaliphilum. Next base: position 263,708 of record NZ_NISX01000002.1, on the reverse strand, counting down.
CTGTACTTTATTATCGATACTGGCCAACTCTTGCTGCACATCTGAGTGTTGTTGCTGAATTTCCTGTAGTCTGCTTTGCAGTTGTTCATTGCGGGAGCTGAGGTCGAGGATCTGTTGGTTGAGCAAATCGTTTTGCTCTCGGGTCTGAGCAACATCGCTCTGAGCTTGTTGCAGAGCCTCTTCGAGTTGTGGAACGGACTCACGCACTGAAGGGGTTGCACTGATAAATCTGTTATCTACCCATCCGGTGCGCTCTTTATCATCGATAATCTCAACAAAACCTTCCTCATCATTACGTTGCAACAAGGTGACCGGTGTGCCGGCAACCACTGAACCTATAATGCGGTAATTACGGCCAGGACCGGCGTGAATAAAAGTATAAAGATCATCGGAAATATATACGGTCTGCTCATTCCCTGGTGCCTGAACATCCTGGGCACTGGCCTGATTGATTAGTAGCCCGAACAACAGGCCCAGGCCCATAATCTGAAGAAAAAATTTTGTCATGGGTGCAACTGGTCTCGAATATTTTTTTAGATGGTATGGCGAGCGGCGTGGAAAGGCAAGTGATACAAACCCTCTGAACATATTGTGATAGGAGGGAATTGCCAAGAGCAGAGCTTAGGGTTAATGTTTGTGGCCTGTCAGACAGGCCAGATAAAAAATGGAAACCGAATTAAAACTGCTGGTATGCGGTGAAGTTGATGTGGCAGCGATTATCGAAAAGTCAGTACTGCCGGAGTTAAAAGGCCGTTGTGATCTCTCGCAGGTATCTCTGTTTAATCAGTATTATGATACCCCGGACAAGGCGTTTCGCTCTATGGGTATGGGATTAAGAGTGCGTGGTCAGGATGGCAAGTATGAACAAACCATAAAAACTGCGGGTGCAAGGCGGGGCAGTTTGCAGCAACGTCCGGAACATAACGTCGTTCTTGCGCAGCCACAACCTGATCTGAGTTTGTTTGATGAGCAGATCTGGCCACAGAACGCAAAAGTGCCTTCCCTGCAGCAACAGCTGGATGTGATCTTTACCACACATTTTCAACGCAGAATTTTTCATCTTGTTTTAGACCAGGATACTGAAATTGAGCTGGTCTACGATCAGGGGGAAATCAGCGCAGACGGGCATCAGAGTGAGATCAGCGAAATTGAAATCGAGCTCAAGTCCGGTGAGGTCAATGCGCTATTCGATGTGGCTGAGCGCCTTGTTGCTGTGCTGCCATTACGAGCGGGTGTCATGAGTAAAGCTGCACGAGGCTATCTGCTGGCATCGGGACAGGAACTGGAATCTGAACCGCTGCCCGGTTTTGTTAGTCTGGAGCCTGACTGCTCAGTCGAACAGGCTTTTTGTCGGGCTTTGGATATGGGGTTGAACTACTGGCAATGGCATGAACAGTGCTATCTGGCAACCCAGAAGCCTAAAGCCCTGAAAGGGATCCGCACAGGTATTCACCTGGTTTCACAGGCTCTGAATCTTTATCTGCCGATGTTGCAATGCCCTGAGCTGATGGCGCTGCAGAAACGACTGATGACCTGGCTTGATGACTGGTATTGGGTCGATGCATTGCTTGAAATTAAAGCGCTGCGCTCTCGTAAAGGGCCGTTCCGAAAACGCTTAATGAAGCATCAGGATTTTCTCAGTTATTTACAGGGCCGTTATGAGGGAATGTTACGCCAGTTTCGCCCCGCTGACCTGATCTGTACTAAAGAAAACACCAGTTTGCAGCTGGCGTTAACGGCGTTGGCAGTGCGGACCCCTTGGAGAGAGCATGATACCGCCTGGAAATTACCGGTGATAGAACATGCCAAAGGGTGGCTGGCGCAGAGTTGGTTTCATATCAGTCAGAGCATGCCCCGGGATAAGGTATTTAATCTTCAGCATTATTTGTCGGCGGAATCGAGTCTGGATCAGGCACTGTTCAACAGTTTATTTCTGGCCGATCTTTTTGGTGAGGAGAAACGCGAGCAGCACCGTGCGCCATGGCTGGATATACTCGATGGTATCGATGAACTAAAACTGCTTAATCTGCTTATGTGTGAACTCAAACAGGCCGATGTTGAACATAAGGACAGTCTGAAAGCCTGGTGTGAGGATAAGATTTCACGCCTCGTGCAGGTAATGGAACAAAGCCGCCAGCTTTCACAGCAGAGAGAGCCTGCCTGAAAAAGAATATCGTGATAATCGTTCCCGTATTACAAACCTGGGTGCCAAGGTATATTCATGATCAGTATGACTCCTTATCAGATACTGGTGATCGCCGCTTTAATTCTGTGGCTGGTGCCTTTGATGCTTATATGGGCGCGCTTTGACCGACTCCCTCATGGCCGTGAAATGTTGCTGGTAGTGCTGTTGAGCCCTGCATTGCTGATTGAAACATCTTTGTGCGCCTTTGAAATGAGTACCAGTTGGCATTTTCTGGTAGCCGTGTTTTCGGCTTTGCCCGCGCTACTCACTTCGCTTTTATGCCTTGCTGTTACCCGCCTGTTACTCGATAAAACACGTTATTCCGCCAGGCTGATGGTATTACCGGGCATCTTGGCGGTATTGCTCAGTGTTCCTTTGTTGTTTTTTTCATCAGAATACAAATCGGCTGTGCTGACAGAGGGAGTGAACGGACAATTAGCACAGCATTGGTATGTGTATGGCTACACGCTGTTATGTCAGTTGAGCGTCTTATGGCAAGCCTTTGCGGCAGAAAACCGGCTCAGGGAGTATCAGTTTTTTCTCAGTGATCAGGTGGTGGATACGCATTTATACCGTTTTTCTATTTCCATCAAAGTTTTTGGAAGCCTGATTACACTGGCGTTTTGCGTGGCGGTGGCGATCATACTTGTTGCCGTTACCTGGCTGCCCTTGAGCCAGTGGTTGCAGATCATGCAGGTGTGTTATTTTCTGATATTTATTGTTCTGAGTCTGGTGTTAATGGAAAAACGTCGTTATTCCCCCTCTCCATTGGATTATGCCAGATTGCAGCAGCCGGACTACCCGGAAGAACAGTTGCGTGACGCTCTGACCCAGGCCGAACAGGCTATGCTCAAACACAAAGCGTACAAGAAAATTGGTTTGCGACTTAAGGATTTCTCCAGAGCAACACACGTGGATCCCACGTTACTGGCAGCTGCAATGAGAACCTTACTTAAACGCAACTTTCGCGCTTTTGTTTACCATTACCGACTGGAGTATGCGAAGAGGATATTGATGCGCAGCGACGTCAGAGTGTCGGATGTCGCCAGACGGCTGGGTTTTGATTCTGAGCGGTTTTTGAGTGAGCTGTTTGTTAAATATGTACACAAGATGGCCCGGGATGAAGACTCCCGCGGGCACGATAGTTAAGCAGCCCTGGTGCAGGGCGCTTAAACATAAAAGGGTGTCTCCCAAAATGCCGCTGCTCAGATTGAGCCCTAGAACCGAAAAGTTCAGGGCGGGGGCTTCATCATTGCCGCAGGCTTCTCGGTCAGTGCCGAGCTTGCACAATAGCAATGTAATTCAACCCCCTTGGAGATTAGCATCGGCCAGGGACATTACTGAACTGGCGTACATCCCAGGAGACATTGATTGTAACAGACCCTGCTCAATCACAGGAATCTTGCTGTGTAGTTTATGTGAGATAGTGGCTATATCAGCCAGCATGCAGGCCGGAAAGGCCTTGTTGTGATTATTTTCTGCAGCTTTTGATCATCTCAAAGCGCTTAGTATCATTTGCTGACTAACATTATAGGCATGTCCCCTGGCTGAAAACCAGTTCTATCTGCAAGTCGGTGTTCAAGTGCCTGAATAGTACCCATATTGTATCGGGTGGATAAGGCTTTGAGGTTACCTGATGATAGGGTTACCATACGCTCATTGACCGCCTATGAGTAACCGTGTTTTGGCCGATATCAGTAAAATGTTCGAACAGCTTAGCAGCGCGCTGCAGCAAACCGCTATTAGCAGTGATGCTGCGGAAATTCAGGGGATTCTGACAGGCATGCTGGCTGGCGGCATGCCCGTTCAGAGCGAAGATTGGCTGGACGCGTTGGCAGATTTTATTAACCAGGGTGATAAGCTGCCAGATGAAATCAAACGCCAGACACAGCAATTGTTTCAGCAAACCCGTGAGCAGTTAATGGCTGCTGATTTCACTCTGGTTCTGTGCTTACCTGACGATGCGGCACCTATCAATGATAGGGGCATGGCGCTGGTAAAGTGGGTTCAGGGGTTTTTACTGGGCTTTGGATTGCATCAGAATGATCTTACCGGTTGTTCCGAAGACGTTAAGGAAGCGCTGGAGGACTTTGCTGAGATAAGTCGTATGGACGAGAAAATGTCCGAGGGCGAAGACTCAGAGCAGGCGCTGATTGAAGTAATGGAATATGTGCGTGTATCGGCCATGTTATGTTTTAACGAACAGGGTCGCACGGCCAGCCGCGCCGCTACGCCCTCTAAAACTCTGCATTGATATTATGATCGAACTCAGTGAATACCAGTCAAGACGTCGGGCTCTTGGGGAACATATGCAGGATAACTCGTTGTGCCTGGTTCCGGCTGCCCGTGAAGTCACCCGTAGCCGCGATACCCAATACCCATTCCGCCAGGACAGCGATTTTTCTTATCTCACCGGTTTCAGTGAGCCCGATGCCGTATTATTGATAAGCAAACAACAGGGGCACGTGGAATCCACCTTGTTTTGTCTGGCAAAAGATCCTCAGGCAGAAATTTGGCATGGCAGGCGAATGGGACCAGAACAGGCCCGGATCAGCCTTGACATAGACAAATGCATTGAACTGGAGCAATTACCGGTACTACTGCCCTCTTACCTTGCTCAGTGCAATCAGTTTTATTTTGCTCAGGGAACCTATGAACACATTGACGGGCTGGTTTTTAGCTGCTTTGAACAGTTGCGTAAAGGCGGTAAAAAAGGTCAGCGTCCTCCTGGCGTGGTGATTGATATCCGTGATTATGTGCATGAAAAGCGGTTGATCAAATCTGACGCTGAAATAAGTCTGATGCGCCGGGCTGCCAGGATTTCAGTGGATGCCCATAAGCGCGCCATGGCGTTTGCCCGCCCCGGCCGCTACGAATACCAGCTGGAAGCTGAACTGCATCACGAGTTCGCGCTTCAGGGGGCCAGATACCCGGCCTATGGTACGATCGTGGGTAGCGGCGATAACGCCTGTATTTTGCACTACACAGAGAACCAGGATGAACTCAAAGCGGGTAATCTGGTATTGATTGACGCCGGGGCGGAACTGATGGGCTACGCAGCGGATATCACCCGTACATTTCCGGTCAGTGGTGCGTTTAGTGAACCCCAGGCACTGTTGTATCAATTGGTGCTGGATGCGCAACTGGCGGCTTTTGAACAGATAAAGCCTGGTAGTACGCTGATCTGCGCGATGGAAGAAGCGGTATTAGTGATTACCCGGGGGCTGCTGAAACTGGGCGTTTTACAGGGCAGTCTGGAGGCTAATCTGGCCGAGAAAACCTATCGGCAGTATTTTATGCACGGACTGGGTCATTGGCTGGGACTGGATGTCCATGATGTAGGCGAATACAGAGTAGAAGGGGAGGATCGGCCATTGCAACCCGGCATGGTGCTGACCGTTGAACCGGGCATCTACATTCCCGTCGGAGCTGATGTGGAGCGCAAGTGGCAGGGCATCGGCATACGTATTGAAGATAATCTGTTGGTCACGGCCACCGGCCATGAAAACCTGACCGCCGGAGCACCGAAGGCAATTCATGGGATAGAGCAGTTAATGGCCGGGAGTGTTTAGGCATTTTTACTCTCAACAGAGACGAATATGAAGGATAAACAGGTCCTGGAATTTGATCTGATTATTGCCGGTGGCGGCGCGGTTGGGTGCTTGCTGGCACTGTCGCTCAGATCCTGCGGGTTAAAAATTGCCATTGTGGAGGCCAGCGCCTATGCCTGCGACTCTCAGCAATCTTTGCACCCGGGGTTTGATGCCCGCTCTATTGCCTTGTCCCATCAATCCGCCTCATACCTGCAACAACTTGGCCTGCAGTCTTCGCTGTTGGAAAACTGCGTACCTATAAAACAAATAAAGGTGTCGGATCAGGGCCATTTGGGCCAGTGTTGGCTGGATCATCGTCAGCAAAGGGTTGAGGCCCTCGGTTATGTCACGTCCCAGCAACAGCTTGGCACTATGCTTTATGAATCAGTTAAAGATGCCGATGATATTGATTGGTTTTGTCCCGATAGTGTCAGTGATGTGAAACAGCATCAGCAGCATATTGATGTGATACTGAGTTCCGCAAAGAGATTGTCCGCATCCTTGCTGGTGGTGGCTGAAGGTGGTAGTTCGCCTACGGCGACAAAACTGGGGTTTCAATCACAAGTACAGGACTATCAACAGGTAGCCCTGGTGGCGAATGTGAAAACCGACCATCCCCATGAATTCAGAGCCTATGAGCGTTTTACTGCCCAGGGGCCGCTGGCTTTGCTGCCAAATGCGGATAGCAGTTTCGGTTTAGTCTGGAGTCTGGCCGCTGAGCATCGGGATACCTTTTTGCACATGCAGAACAGCGAATTTTTACAACAACTACAACAGGCATTTGGTTACAGTGTCGGGCGCTTTGTTGCGCTGAGTCAGCGTAACAGCTATCCGCTGGCGCTGGCCCGGCTTGCAAGAACAGTGGCACACCGGTCGGTGGTAATAGGTAATGCCGCCCATACCCTGCACCCCATTGCAGGGCAGGGCTTCAATCTTGGATTGCGCGATGCTCAGTGCCTCAGTACATTGCTGCGAAACACGGTGAAGCAAGATGGCGATCCCGGCGCTGCGCCAGTGCTGCAGGTGTATTCTCAGCAACGCCATCAGGATCAGTCACTGGTGGTTAACAGTACCGATGCTCTGGTACGGTTTTTCAGTAATAATCACGGGCCACTGGTGGCGGGTCGCAATCTGGGGCTGGGGTTGCTCGATCTGTGCGGGCCACTGAAACTGAAACTGGGCAGAGCCGCCATGGGGTACGGGGGACAGAATGCAGCAAGCTGATGTTGTAATTGTAGGTGGCGGCCTGGCGGGACTGTCACTGGCTGTTTCGCTGGCTGACAGTTCTGTGAAGGTGGTGGTGGTAGATGAGAAGATGCCCTATCAGGCGGTCAGTCAGACGCCCGGTGTCCGGGTCAGTGCCATCAATCAGGCCAGTGAGGAATTGTTTCGGGAATTAGGGATCTGGCAGCATCTGGATGAAAAACGGGTGCAACCCTATACCCATATGCAGGTTTGGGAACAGGACAGCTTTGCGTCAATTGAGTTCGATCATCAGAGTGTCTGTCAATCTCATCTGGGGCATATTATCGAAAATCAGTTGTTGATTAATGCCCTGTGGGAAAAACTACTGGAGGCGTCAAATATTCAGATTGAAGTCTCCTCTGCCATTGAAGCACTGAAAGTTGAAGATGAGCGGGCCCTGGTGAGGCTGGCAAATGGCCAGCAACTGGCCGCTAAACTGGTGGTCGGAGCGGATGGGATTCATTCGAAGATCAGAACACTGTCAGCCATGCCTCTGAGCTTTTCCGATTATCAGCAAAGTGCAATCGTTGCCAATGTGCAGACTGAACTGGTGCATCAGCAGTGCGCGCGGCAAGTGTTTACACCGTATGGGCCACTGGCGTTTTTACCCATGACGGATCCCCATCTGTGTTCTATTGTCTGGTCTGTGGAAAATAAACAGGCTGACGAACTGATGGTGCAATCTCCCGGGCAGTTTGCCAAAGCGCTTTACCGGGCTTTTGATGGCAAGCTGGGGCTGTGTGAGCTTGTCAGTGAACGAAAGATGTTCCCCCTGACCATGCGTTATGCCCGGCAGTGGCTTAAGCATAGGGTGGTGCTGGCCGGTGATGCTGCTCACAGTATTCACCCTTTGGCGGGGCAGGGCGCTAACCTTGGCCTGATGGATGTCAGATTATTGTCTGAAGTGCTGCTGGATTTGACTGAAGCCGGTAAGGATATTGGAACGGTGTCATCGTTGCGCGTCTATGAGCGCACCCGCAAGGCTGAGGCGGTTAAGATGATTGCTGCAATGCAGGGGTTCAGAAGTTTGTTTGCAGGCAGCAACCCGATGAAAAAAGCCCTGCGCGGAATGGGCCTGAGCCTGGCCAATAAGATGCCACTTGCAAAGCGCCGGATGATGTTACAGGCGGCGGGATTGTAAACCTGAATAACGGTTGTAGAGTTCAGCCCGATCGTGATTTAAGGTGCGGGCGTCAAAAACAAAACTTGTTCAGATGTACTCCTGCAGGTAAGATTTTGGACGTCTAAACGTCTTTTTGGTGGTCACGTGTCAAATCCTGCACTTTCCCGCGGTAAATATGCCCTGCTTCCTCTGGTGGTTTTTCTGATTTTATTTCTTGGCTCCGGTTTTTATTACCAGAGTCAGCAGGTCGAATACGCCTTTTATCAGCTTCCGGCACCAGTAGCAGTACTACCAGCCATTTTGCTGGCGGTGTGGCTCTCCCGTGAATCCCTGAACCATACCATTGAGGGGTTTGTGCAAGGTGTTGGGCACCCTAATATCATAACCATGTGCCTGATCTATCTGTTGGCCGGGGCGTTCTCCTCTGTTGCCAGTGTTACAGGGGGAGTGGACGCCACTGTCGCGCTCGGCCTGAGTGTGATCCCTGCACAATTATTATTACCCGGGTTGTTTATTTTGGGCGCGTTTGTGTCTACCGCAATGGGCACCTCTATGGGCACTCTGGCGGCGATGGCACCCATTGGCCTGGGCATGGCCGATGCCACTGGCATTGAACCGGCGATGATGGCCGGGGTTTTAATGAGTGGTGCCATATTTGGTGACAACTTATCGATTATTTCCGATACCACTATTGCTGCTACCCGAACACAGGGCTGTCAGATGCGTGATAAGTTTCTGGAGAACCTGCGTCTGGCTCTGCCCGCGGCCATTGTGACTCTGGTGATACTGGCATTTTACACGCCGCTAACCAGTGCCTTGCCCGAGACAGAGGGTAACGGCTGGCTGGCCATTCCGTATTTGTTGATTCTGGGTCTGGCGGTGGCTGGCCTTAACGTTTTTGCGGTGCTTAGCATAGGAATCGTCAGCAGCGCATTAATGGGTTTCTGGCAGGCAGACTATGCAATCAGTGGGCTGGCCCAGGATATCTATACAGGTTTTGGGCAGATGCAGGAGATTTTTATCCTGTCACTGCTAATCGGCGGGCTCTCAGAACTGATGCGCCGCCAGGGAGGTCTGGAATATCTGGTTGGCCGGATTACAGCTCTTGCACAAAAGCTTTCACCCGATGATAAGGCCAGTCACAGTTTTGCTATCGCCCTGCTCAGTAGCCTGACTAATCTGTGTGTCGCTAATAATACCGTATCCATCATTGTCGCCGGTGAAGCCGCCAGGCAACTGGCCAGCCACGCCGATATTCCACCGAAGCGCAGCGCCAGCCTGCTGGATATCTTCTCCTGTATTGTACAGGGACTGATCCCTTATGGTGCTCAGGCTCTGCTACTCGGTGCCAGTTTTGCTATCTCGCCGGTGGCACTGATACCCTATGTCTTCTACTGCTATATATTGGCCTTAGTGGCCGTATCTGTTGTGGGCTGGAAGCTGGTCAGGCCCTGAGTCTGGTGGCTATGGGTTATATCGGGTCTGCGCGTATTGGCATAATTAACAGGATAAGTAATGCAACGTATTCAACTGGTAAAAGACGAATTAAGTTTTTCACGCTGTATTCAGGGTTACTGGCGGTTAAATGAGTGGCAGATGTCGGTGGCTGAACTTCAGGCATTCGTTGAGCACGGACTGGAACGGGGCATTACGACTACGGATCATGCCGATGTTTATGGGGCTTTTACCGAGGAAGGGCTGTTCGGTCGTATGCTGAAACAGGCCCCGCATCTTCGCGAACAAATTGAGATGGTATCCAAGTGCGGTATTCTGTTTCCCTGTGAGGCACAACCAGACGTCACAGGAGTGCACTATAACAGTGGGGGGGATTATATTATCCGTGCCGCAGAGCGCTCATTGCGGGAATTAAACACCGATTATCTCGATCTGCTGCTGATCCACCGGCCTGATCCGTTAATGGATGCCGACGAAGTGGCACAGGCTTTCAATACCCTGAAAGCATCAGGCAAAGTGCGTCACTTTGGCGTATCTAATTTTAGTGTGGCGCAATTTGCTCTGTTGCAATCCCGCCTGGATGAGCCGCTGATCACAAATCAGCTGGAGATTAGCCTCATTCACAGTGAGCCTTTGTTTGATGGCAGTCTGGATTATCTGCAACAACACAGAATTAATCCTATGGCCTGGTCTTGTCTTGGGGGCGGTAAAGTATTCCATGATTTTCAGTATAAAGCTCTGCGCGAAGCGGCCATGGACATTGCACAGCACTATAACGCCGAGCTGGATCAGATTCTGCTGGCCTTTGTGCTGGCATTGCCCTGCAATGCAATGCCAATATTGGGTAGTGGTAACACACAGCGTATTGCCAGGCAGGTTGATGCTACTAAATTACAGCTCGAACGCCAGCACTGGTTTGCGTTGCTCGAGGCTGCCCGGGGGATGCCTGTTCCTTAGCTATAGCCTGGCATAACGACATTATTCCGATTTTTGTACCGCAGAGCCCGGATTTTTCCAACAGGTAACATTCCTGTCATCTGCAGGTAGTAAAGTTATCAGTCCTGAGCGGTAACAGGCTGTAATAATGTGGTTCAAAGCTCCGGGTAAAGTTAACGCTCTGCCTCTGATTCTTTTTTTAGTGTTGAGTCTGCTGTTTGCACTGGTAAGCCTGTATCTGGAAAGTCAGGAACGACAGCGTATGGCCTCAAAGGCGAGGGTGGTCGCTCATCAGGTCAGTAACAGCATCGAAGTGTTTTCTGCTGATCGACTAAGGGCACTCGAAGATCTGATGATTACCTGGCCGGAAAATTACCCTAATGTAACCGATTGGTTCAATGCCCGAGCACAGACTACCCGCCATATTCTGCCTGGTTTTGATGACATTCTGTGGCTGAATCAACATCTCAGTATACAATGGAGTAGCAAACATCAGCGTTCTGGCGCGCCGATTCAAAAGGCTCTGTCAGAGCTTGCTGATCCATTGTCCGATCCGCCTGCGAAAACCTTTATCAGTCATCTGCATCAGGCCGGCCCCGACAGTTACTTTGCTCTGATTCTTCGTCCTGTTAATCCCTATGATCTGCACTACGGCTATATCGTGGCCAGTTTTGATATTAAGGCTACCCTGGCCGTTATGATCGGTGAACTGGTGGGCTCAGATTTCAATTTTCAGCTTTATGACGGCGACCAGGTTCTGATGGTTAACGGAGAACTGAATTCAAGTGAGACCGTGATCAATCAACCGGTAGCCTTTGCCGGGCGACAGTGGCAACTCAAATTACAGAGCAACAGAGGCAGCCTGCATATTGGCTATGTGGTGTTAGCGATTGGCCTGATGATGTCTCTTATTATCAGTATTTTTGTGCAGCGTCAGTTACGCAGTGCGTTCAAGCTGAATCAGTCGCAGCAGCGTTATAAGGCCGCCAGTGAGGCGTCCCTGGATGCAATTCTGGTGTTTAACGCGGAACGGAAAAAGGGCAAAATCTGCGACTTCATCCTTGGTGAAGCCAATCATATGGCGCAACGGATATTTGTCACTGAGGATAAACAGCTGCAAAGCCCGAGACTGAGCGAACAACTGATGGCACTGAGAGCCAGCACTCTGTTGCGGATTTGTATCCGGGTTTATCACAGCGGCCGTGCTCATGAGCAGTATCTTGCTTCAGGCAGCAGATTGGTAAGGGCGCAGTGGCTGAAAATTCAAGTTGTCAAAGCCGGTGACGGTATTGCCGTTACGGTTCGCGATATTACTGCCAGGCGATTGAGTGAGCAGGCCCTGAAAGACAGCGAGGAAAAATTCCGGCGGCTGGTGGAGGGCCTGAACGGACATTTTATTTACTCTCACGATCCTGGCGGTAAGGTGAATTTTGTCAGCCACAGTGTGCGGGATATCCTTGGTTATAGTGCCGAGTATTTTCGCCATAACTATCAGCATTGTGTAAAACGAGGGCCAGATAATGACGCGCAGATACGTCAACAACTGGCCGCCGGGAAGCGCCCTGAGCCCTATGTAGTGGATTATTTTACCGCAAAGGGTGAGGTGAGGCAGATCGAGTACCGGGATTCACCGGTGTTTGATGCACAAGGCAAACTGATAGCGGTAGAGGGGATCGGCCGGGATGTCACCGCGGATCTGGCGTTGCAACAGCAAGTGTATTATCAGGCAAACCATGATCAGTTGACCGGGCTGTATAACCGCTATGCGTTTGACCGAAAGCTCAACCAGGTGTTGGAACAGATCAAGCAGCATAAGGCCAGCGCGACCCTGTGCTACATCGATATGGATCAGTTTAAGTTGGTCAATGATTCCTGTGGACATCAGGCCGGTGATGAGTTGCTCAGACAAGTTGCCAGTTTGCTGGCAGGGGGAATTGGCGAAGACGATATTCTGGCGCGTGTGGGTGGTGATGAGTTTTGCCTGGTGTTCGCCAGCTTGTCAGTGGAGCAGGTTAAACCCAGGCTGGCGGAAATGCTTCAGGCTATTCGCGGTTTCCGTTTTACCTGGGGAGATAAGCTTTTTCATATCGGAGCCAGTATCGGCGTAGTAGAGATTCGTGCTGATATGGCAAACAGTGTCGAACTCATTAAAGCCGCGGATCACGCCTGTTACAGTGCTAAGAATAGCGGGCGTAATCGCTACCATGTTTTTGATGCCAGTGACCAGCAGCTCAACTATCAGAAAAATGAGCTGGAGTGGGTCAATGCCATTCAGAAGGCGTTGCAGCACAATAGTTTTGTGCTCTTCTGCCAGCCGATAACACCCTTTAATCAGGTTGCACAGGGAAGGCATTACGAAATACTGGTACGTATGCAGAATGCCCGGGGGGAAATGCTCAATCCCGGCATTTTTATCCCGATTGCTGAGCGTTACGGGCTGATGAATAAAATTGATGAGTGGGTGTTTACTAACACCATCGATTTTCTCGAGCAGAATCCGCAGCATCTTGATGCACTTGGCAAATGTGCGATCAACCTATCGGGGATGACATTGGGCAATGAGGAATTTCTGGACAAGATAGTCAGCCGTTTACGTTATGCAAATATTCCACCGGAGAAAATCTGTTTTGAAATTACAGAGACTGCGGCGGTGACCAATCTGGGCTCCGCCAGTCGCTTTATCGATACCCTGCGGGATATGGGATGCCGTTTCGCTCTGGATGATTTCGGCGCCGGGATGAGTTCTTTTACTTATCTGAAAAATATGGCGGTGGATTACGTTAAAATAGACGGATCCTTTGTCCGCAATATGTGCCGGGACCGCAGTGATTACGCCACAGTCAAAGCTATTCACGAGATAGCCAGCAGTATGGGCAAGCTGACAATTGCGGAATTTGTTTCCGATCAGGAGTGCTGTCAGGCATTGACGGCTCTGGGCGTTGACTATGGTCAGGGCTTTGCGCTGGGCAAACCTGTGCCACTGGCCTCCGTTGTTGAATCGGCCAGGAGCCTCCCATCCCCGGTATATGGCTGACTCAGTATCCGGGCTTTATCTGCTTAGTGACACGGGTATTGTTGTCACCCTTTATATTCATATAGACCTTTTTATTAAAAACCTTTAGCGTATTGTGCTGTAGGGCGGTGCGCTAAAAGCTGTCCTGAACAAGGATATACAATGAAAAGATCTACTCGTCTCGCTTCTGTGATAGCAATCATCTACATGGCAATAGGTGCTGCCTGGATCCTGCTTTCCGACTTAGCTTTGGAGCGTACGATCACGGATCCTGAGTTGATTAACACATTGCAGACCTTTAAGGGCTGGTTTTATGTGGGGTTGACGGGTTTATTGTTATTTGTGCTGATTGCCAGATCACTCTCTTATATCGAACAGCTCAACCAGCGCGATCCTCTTACCGGGTTGTTCCGTCCCTTTCTCTTTACCCGTTACCTGCATGACCTGCTGAGCAGTTGCCACAAGAACGAGAGACAAGTGATGCTGGTTTGTCTGGATATTGATAGTTTTAAAGATGCCAATCGTCGCCTGGGGTATGCGGGTGGCGATGCGATGTTGCGCCGGCTGGCGGCAAGATTAAAAGGCCATTATCACGCTGAAGATCTTATTGCCCGGTTGGGTACTGATCAGTTTGCGGTGGCTATATTAGTGACCCGCTCGCAACCGGATATCGAGCAACAGGCCGTGAAACTGAACCAGTTGTTCGCCGATGTTGTAAGGGAGTTTGGACTGAAGCTCAGTTGCAGTGTGGGTATGGCAATATTTCCTCGTGACGGAAAAAGTGCTCAGGAATTGCTGTTTGCGGCTCAAAGTGCGCTTAAGGAAGCGAAGCGAAATGGTCAGGGCATGATTCGCCAGTTTAATCAGGCATTGTCACAGTCTGAACAGGAGCGCCAGGCTTTGCTTAAGGATTTGCGCGATGCGATTGTTCATGAAAAGCTCTCTCTGGTTTATCAGCCCCAGTTTTCGGTGTTGGATGGGGGCCTTACCGGCTGCGAGGTGCTGGTGCGCTGGCAATGTCCAAAGCGTGGCTTCATTGGGCCTGATGTATTTATCCCCCTGGCCGAACGTAATAATCTGATTTCCGGTATCACCGCTTTTGTTGTCCGCCAGGCTAATAAAGAGCTGTCAGAGTCGGGGTTCCTGGGTAAGAGTATTAAGCGTGTATCAGTCAATATCTCCGCCCAGGAATTTAATAGTGAAAAGCTGATGGCCGATTTACTGACGTTGCTTCACCAGTCACCTCAGCTCTACCCCTATTTACAGCTGGAAATCACAGAAACGGCGGCGTTATCTGATTTATCTGCCAGTGTGCGGCTGCTGACCAGACTGAGAGAGCAGGGGCTTAAGTTTTCTATTGATGATTTCGGTACCGGATACTCTTCACTCGCTATGCTGAAGAATTTACCTATTGACGAAATAAAAATCGACCGGGATTTTGTTAATGATTTGCTCGAACAGCCGCGTGTCCGGGCTATCGTCGAGGCGGTTACGACCATGGCCAGAGTCCTTGATATTAGCGTGGTTGCCGAAGGTGTCGAAACCCAGGCTCAGCTCGATCAGATTAAATTATGTGGTTGTCATGAAGTTCAGGGATATTTGACCGCCAGACCGATGAAAATCGACCAGCTTGCCGAGTTTGTGCACGTGCAATGGTCTTCTGTTTCCGTACAACCATCGGTCAGGCAATGAGCAAACAGAGTATCGCCAGTAAGGTGCCTTCAGACTCTGGGGGATATTCTGCTCTGATTCTCGGTGCCAGTGGACTGGTGGGGCAGACACTGACCACCAGGTTGCTCAATGACCCGCGTTATACCAGTGTGACCTGCCTGGTTCGCAGGCCGATGGCAAGTTGCAGCAGTAAGCATCATCCCGTGGTCATTGAGTTTGATAATCTGCAGGCCTATGAGGGGTATTTTCGGGTTGATCACCTGTATATCTGTCTCGGCACTACGCTGAAATCTGCCGGCAGTAAAGAGGCGTTTCGCAAGGTGGATTTTGAATATGTGCATATTGCAGCCCAGCTTGCCCGTAGTCAGCAGGTAACAAGTCTGGTGTGGATATCTTCTGTGGGTGCGGATGCCAGAAGTCGCAGCTTTTATTTACGTACAAAAGGTGAGCTGGAAAATGCCATATTCCGTATCCCTGGTATCAAAGGCGCCTCTGCAGTAAGGCCATCATTGTTATTGGGAAACAGGAAAAGCTCGCGACCTGCGGAGCAATGGGGCATTCGTCTGATGCGATGGTTATCGCCTTTGTTAATCGGGCGCTGGAGCAAATATCGTCCTGTTTCAGCCACTGAGGTTGCAAAGCGGATGATGGAGTTGCAACAGTTTGATTAAATCACCTGCCCCCGGCCGTGCACAGGGCTTTCAACTCAAACAGTTTTATGTGGGTCATGACCGCTGCGGGATGAAAGTGGGAACTGACAGCATCATGCTAGGTAGTTGGGTGAATCCCGGGCCGGCTTTACGAATTCTGGATATAGGCACTGGCAGTGGTCTGCTGGCGCTGATGATGGCTCAAAGCAGTGCGCCGCAGAGCAATATACTGGGTATTGACGTGGATCCACAGGCGATATCTCAGGCCCGGGAAAATGCACGAAACGGTCCCTGGCCTGATAAAATCAGTTTTCGGAGAGTCGCATTACAGGAGTTAACGCGAAAGCCGGAATATGATCTGATTATCAGTAATCCTCCCTATTTTCCGCACCAGCACAGCATGGATCCTGCCCGACAGGCAGCCAGGCTGACAACAGATTTGTCTCACCACATCCTGGCTACCGTTACGGCTCAGTTGCTGGCGGATAATGGACGTTTCTGCTGTATTCTTCCGCAACAGGCAGTGGCTGCCTTTGTGACTGAAGCTGAAAATGCCGGGTTACATTTGCACAGGCGCATGGAGGTGCGCACGCAAACTGATAAATCCGTGAGCAGAGTGATGCTCGAGTTAGCCTTAACGGCTTGTTCACAGGTTAAAAATGAGACAATAGTTATTCAGCAACAGGCCGGACACTACACACAGGCCTATCAGAAGCTGTGTCAGGCGTTTTATGTTAATTTCTGAATGTCAGTGTTGGGTAAACATCCCGGCGCGTTAACTGCTATAGTCAAGGTTAACCGAAGGGAGAAATACTATGCCGACAACCCGTTTGCCTGAAGTTATTGCTCCGCTGGTTGATACGTTGCAGCTGGTTGAATTTGAGTGGCGTGGACGATGTGTGCAGGTCCCCAGATTTGCAGTGTATGCCATTCTCTGCCAGCCCGTATTCTCCCGTGACTATTATCATCAGGGGCGACGCATAGGTATTATTCAGATCGATCCTTACGAGATCCCGGTACTGGATCCTTTTCCGGGTAAATCACAACAAGCGCCGCAATATGCGGTAATCATCAGTCATAGCACCGGTAACAAGTTTGGTCTTTTTGGATACCCGGCCGATGTGGTCAGAGACAATCTGCATCTTTGTGGCGAGCACGCGGCTGTGGAACATATCGTTAAAGCCTTCTGCTGAATCATGTTCTCAGAATCGCTGGTGGCTGAAGCATTCGGGGCACTTGCACTGATTATAAACTTTATCGGATATCGCCAGAACCGGGTCAACCATTACCGGCTTATCTCCGCACTGGGGCTGGCGTGTCTGAGTACGCATTTCTTTTTGCTTGGCGCAATGGCAGCGGGTGTTGGTTGCTCACTCGCATCATTGCGAAATATTATTGCCCTGTGGCATCGTTCACTGATGCTGGTGGTTGTTTTTGTTGTCATACATCTGTTGTTTTTTGCCTATGAATGGTGGGTATTGCAGCATGACTGGAGAATCATACTGGCTTACGCTTCGGCGATTATCTTTGTTTTGGGTTCGATCTTACTGCAGAGGACGCATCATATCCGGCAGTGGTTTATTCTGGCTGAAGGCCTGGGACTGGCTTATGCCGTATCGGTAGGCAGTGTATTTGGGAGTATTTTTAATATCAGCAATCTGACCAGTATCAGCATTAAGTTATATCAGGATCGGGCTAATGACAAAAGCCGGATCTGATCGGGTTCCATCTGAACTCAAGCACCGCCAGGCTTTACTGCTGGTCGTACCTGAGAATGCCGGTACCTTGCTGTTGCCAGCTGGGTTGATTATCAGCATGAATGGCATTGACCTGAATCAGACCGGATATCTCAGCGCTATAGCCTGCAATGCTGTACAAGCCGCTTAGTAGTACCAACAAAAAAATAATCATGAAGACGACTCTGGATAGTTTTTTAGCCACATATCAAAATCTGCTGCGGGCAGTGGTTTGCTCATATAAAAACCCTGTGCTTTATGACAACCAGCCCGCTTCAGAAACGCCAGACTACTGGCATCTTCTACCCCTTCGGCTACGGTTTTAAGGCCAAGGTGTCTTGCCAGACCAAGCAGTGTATTAACCATAATCTGGTCTTCACTGTTGGTGGCCAGATCGAGCACAAAGGCTTTGTCGATCTTAAGTTCATGTACGGGCATTTTCTTCAGTTGAGCCATTGAAGAATAACCGGTACCAAAATCGTCAATGGACAGGATAACGCCCATAGATTTCAGTTTCTCCAATGCCCGGATAGCCATATCCGGATCACTCATTACCGCACTTTCTGTGACTTCCAGGGTTAACCCTCCCTGATTGCCATTGTACTGAGAAAACAGGTCGGCAACGATGTCGGGTAACTGCATATCCACCAGATCCAGTGGTGAGATATTGACCGCCATATTCAGACTCAGTCCGGCCTGAGACCATTTTTGCTGCTGATGCATTGCCTCTTTCAGGGCCCAGCGCGTTACATCACGTATGGCGCCCGTTTGCTCGGCCAGAGGAATAAACTGGTCCGGTGGAATAAAACCGTGTACCGGGTGGATCCAGCGTATCAGGCATTCGGCACCGCTGACCTGACCATCAGCCAACATCAGTTTTGGCTGATAATAGAGCTTTAATTGCCCCTCAGCTAACGCAGAACGTAATTCGGACATCAGGCTCAGTCGCTGCAGGGAATACTTGTTCAGTTCCGGTCGGTATATAGCAAAGGCGCGATGATGACCTTTACAACTGTACATCGCGATATCTGCACACTGAATCAGAGTGCTGGGGTTATCACCGTGATCAGGATAGATGGCTACGCCGATACTGAGATCGAGATCCAGCCGCAACTGCTCTATATCAAAGGGTGTTTTAAATACATCAACCACCTGACTGGCCAGTCTTTTGGGCGTGCTGGAATTGTCACCAAACCAAATCAGGCCAAACTCATCACCGCCCAGCCTGGCCACGAATAAATTATCCACTTCAATATCTGACAGCCTCGAGGCAATTTTCACCAGTAACTGGTCGCCAATACCATGTCCCAGGGTGTCATTAATGTCCTTGAACCTGTCTACATCCATCATCAGGACTACAACGGGGCGATGTTGTGTCAGGGCTTGCTGTAACTGGTTGTTAAACTGATTGCGGTTGGGCAGACCGGTGAGGGCATCAAAGTACGCCATTTGCTGTATTTCCAGCTCCCGCTGTTTAATCCCCTGTTGCATTTCGTCAATGGCTGTTGATAAGGAAGAGATTTCCAGGGTTGTGGATTTGGGAACCTCTTCGACGTACTGTCCCTTGCGGATTTTATTGGTGACATTGACCAGCCGGGTTAGTGGCCGGGTAATGCCATTGGATATTATTACCGCAGCGGTGAGAGCCAGTAAGGCCGCAATAACAAGGATCAGTATCAGCTGTCCGATCAGGCTGTTATAAGACAGATATGCTTTGTCGGCAATGGTGGCAAACAACAACTTCAGTGGCCCATCAGGACTGTTACCAATGTCGGCCGAGGCATAAATATACTCGCGGCTCTGGCCTTCTGCAGGCAGCCAGATTTGTTGCAGCTCTTCTGTCCAGGTCAACGGACCTTTTTGCAAAACATTCGCAACGGGCGAAGCAAACGTTGACGCAATCAGTTTGCCTTCGGGAGCAGGTGAGAAAATGCTGACCTGCATATCCGTTAATGTGATCAGCTCTTGTGTGATTAGTCTCTGCACGTCAACCGCAGCGATGAGCCAGGCATTAACCTTAGGGGAAGACTCGACAAATCTGACGGGCACGGCTTCGAGAAGATAATAACGGCCAGCGATGTCCTGCCAGGTTATCCCGGTTTTTTTTGGAAAATCGATTTCCGGCATTGGTGTAGAGATATTTGTTGTGACAGTAAGCAGCTGATGGTTCTCGTCCAGTACCCAACTGAGATCGGCGTCGATTCTGCGTTGATGGTTCTTGAGGGCTGACAGGAGAGATTCCTGATCCTGTCTGCCGCCCGCGATAAGTTGTTTAGTATTAAAGTCCTTGGCCAGCGTTGCCAGAGCCGAGGCTAACTGATTTGAGCGATTACGGATTTTATCTTTGACAACAATCGCCGAGGTTTTGGCGTGGTCTCTTACCTGACCGGTGCTATGCTGATACGTAGCTTTTTGCACAGTAACCAGTGTCACCACAACAATTAGCGCCAACAACAACAGGAATACCATCAGCATGCGACTGCGTAAAGAGCGGCTGGAGAGCTTCGAGAGCAGAGAGTGTGTCATGGTTTCCACGTTAGCAGGGGATGGCGACAATCAGGTGGCCTGTATGAGATCACTGGCGTACTACTCATAGCCAATAAATTCATCAGTATCTTCTTCAAAGTCTTCCAGTCCCGGCAACAGAGGTTGTTCCAGGCGGACGACGAGGTTTTGAGCAGCAGACACAGTCACTTCTGTGTCCAGCTTATCGGGCTGATCCTGAATTCTGGGGTGACGAATATGCAGCTTGTAGTTGCCGGCCGGCACATTCAGAGCCAGTAGCCCCCGTTTGTCGGTCTGCCCGAAGTAGGGCGTATCCACCACATAAATATAGCCCAACATCCAGTCATGCACGTTACAGCCCAGCTCCACTTTGCCTGTTCCGTCGAAAGGCAGAGGGTCCGGGTTATTGTCTTTATATAACTGCAACTGGAAAGTTTTGGCGGGAGAAAACGAGTAAACATGATGCTGTATGGAGTCAGAATTAGGAAAACTAATCTGGGTACCTTTTTGTACTACCAGGATATGCGGAGAGAATTGTTTATTGATCTGATCCATCTCTGCCACCGCGCCTTCGTTCACCTGCGGCAGCGGCTGCTCTGAGGTGAGATATGCGACGGCACCGGGCACGGGCCTGGCATCATCGGTCTGCACCGACACCCGGACTTCCATTCCCTGCACAGGCAGGCAGAGCAGACAGCAGACAAAAACAGCATAGCGAAGAATCATTGCATTACCGATAGCACAGTCAGACCTCTACTATACCGGTATTGTCGGATCGGTAAAGGGGCCAGAGGCCCCTTGGGCGATCAATGCAGGATGCGGGTCTTAATGGTTCCGTCAATGCTTAGCAAACGCTGGAAGGCTTCATCAGCATCTTCTGAGTCAACATCAATGACCACATAGCCAATCTCAGTTGAGGTTTGCAGATACTGCGCGGCAATATTAATGTGCATTTCTGCAAATGCCTGGTTAATCTGGGTCAGCACGCCGGGTATGTTACGGTGAATATGCAGCAGCCTGGAGCGCCCGTACTGTTCTGGCAGAGAAACTTCAGGGAAATTGACGGCAGACAAGGTGGAGCCATTATCGCTGTATTTTGCCAGTTTACCTGCCACCTCAATTCCTATGTTCTCCTGGGCCTCCTGAGTACTGCCACCCACATGCGGGGTCAGCAGAACATTGTCAAATTCCCGTAGTGGCGAAACAAACTCTTCATCATTGGACTTCGGTTCGACCGGGAATACGTCGATGGCGGCACCGGACAGTTTTTTACTGCCAATATTTTCTGCCAGAGCATCAATGTCGACCACCGTGCCGCGTGACGCATTGATCAAAATGGCGCCATGTTTCATCGTATCCAGCTCAGCATGGCCAATCATATTCGTCGTCTGTGGGGTTTCCGGTACATGCAGGGTGATGACATCTGAGGTCTTCAACAATTGGTTGAGGCTCTTAATCTGTCTGGCATTACCCAATACCAGTTTATCTTCAATATCGTAAAACTGTACCTGCATGCCAAGATGCTCTGCGAGAATGCCCAGTTGGGTACCAATGTGGCCATAGCCGATAATACCCAGGGTTTTGCCCCGGGCCTCGTAAGACCCTGACGCACTCTTGTCCCACTCACCGCGGTGTGCTCTGGCATTTTTCTGAGGAATTCCGCGTAGCAGCAACAGGATTTCACCCAGCACCAGCTCGGCTACCGAGCGGGTATTGGAAAAGGGCGCATTGAAAACCGGAATACCGCGCAATCGGGTGGCGCCTAAATCTACCTGATTAGTACCAATACAGAAACACCCGATGGCCACCAGTTTTTGAGCAGCTTCAACGACACTGGCTGTAATCTGAGTACGTGAACGCACACCAACAAAATGCACGTCCCGAATCTTTTCGATCAATTCTGGTTCGGGTAGTGAGGTCTTCAGGTACTCAATATTGGTATAACCATTGGCTTTAAGGGTTTCCAGCGCACTCTGGTGAACCCCTTCCAGCAGCAGGATGCGGATCTTGTCTTTTGGCAGTGACACTTTGCTCATGAATGTTTCCGTATGGCAATTGACAGGGATAATACCCGTATCTATATATGGGCGTCTGGACGTCTAAATTACCAGATTTAGTATAAGGGTAAAAGCTTTATTTGATCAGTACATCTCGCTGACTATGAAAGTCACGAAAAAGCTTTCTCACCGCGGAGTCGCAAAGGTCGCTGAGAATACAAAGGGTTAAACCTCCGCGCTCTTTGCGTCTCTGCGGTAAATTTTTGCTTTCGTATAATTGGTAAAAAACCTTATTCGCTGATCTGCGGACCCTGCTCGGTGCCTGTTATCACCACATCGGCTCCGCGCTGTGCAAATAAGCCATTACACACCACTCCGGCTATTTGATTGATCTGACGTTCCAGTTCACAGGGGTTAAGGATCTTCAGGTTGTGGACATCCAGAATAAGGTTGCCGTTATCGGTGACCAGTCCTTCACGCCAGACTGGCTGGCCACCAAGTCTGACCAACTCCCTTGCCACATAGGAACGTGCCATGGGAATGACTTCTACCGGCAATGGAAACGCCCCCAGTATGTCTACCTGCTTAGTCTCATCTATGATGCAGATAAATTTACTGGCCACGGCAGCAATAATTTTTTCCCGGGTCAGGGCGCCACCACCGCCTTTGATCATATGACGATGAGACGTAATTTCATCGGCACCGTCTACATAGATATCAAGTTGATTCACCGCATTCAGATCGAACACCTCAATGCCTGCAGCTTTTAGCTTGGCGCTAGAATCTTCAGAGCTGGACACTGCTCCACGGATACGGTTCCGCATCGGCGCCAGACCCTGAATAAAAAAGGCTACCGTTGAGCCGGTACCAACACCGACAATGCTGTCTTGCTGAACATAATCTAACGCAGCCATGGCTGCAGCTTGCTTAAGGGTGTTCTGATCCATGCTTGATCCTCTGAGGTGGTTGTTCCGGAGTATAAACTGCAGATGGTGTAATAATCTTTTGCATCGGCAAATCCCAGGCCTGAGCGGTCAGCTTTTCAGCCTGCTGGCAATCATGCGCCAGACCAATAACCGATACCTTTTTGTGCTGTTGCTCAGGACTGTTCCGGTATAAAGGGGCCAGGGTGCGATCGTAAAAGCCTCCGCCCATACCCATTCGATGACCCAGGCTATCGAAGGCCACCAACGGCGTAAAAATAATATCCAGGTCTGACAGCGGTACGATGCGGGCACATTCGAGTTGCGGCTCTGAAATATTAAAGCGATTCGGGATCATCAGCGTGTTGGACTCATAGCGTACAAACAACAGATGGCCTTTACAAAAGGGGTGCAGAACTGGCAGACACAAATGTTTTTTCTGTTGCCAGCAATAGTCGATAATGGGGGTTGGATCCAACTCACCGTCTTCCGCAAGATAACAGGCAATATTCCCGGCCAGACTGAACTCCGGTAGCTGGTGGCAATGTTCCAGCACTGCAGTACTGGCTTGTTGCTGTTCCAGGTGGCTGAGCTGGCGGCGCCGTTGGCGAAAATGCTGCCGTAGTTCTTGTGGGGTACTGTACTGCATTACTCGGATCGTTTTTTCATAAAGTAAAGGCGCCAACAGGCGCCTTCAGGAGTATTAATTATTGCTCATCCAGGAAGCTGCGTAATTGCTCCGAACGGCTGGGGTGGCGTAATTTGCGCAGCGCCTTGGCTTCAATCTGACGAATCCGTTCACGGGTTACATCAAACTGCTTACCTACTTCTTCCAGCGTGTGATCGGTATTCATGTCGATACCGAAACGCATTCTCAGCACTTTTGCTTCACGGGCTGTGAGTCCTGCCAGTACTTCCTGAGTGGCATTTTTCAGGTTACCCGATGTCGCAGAGTCCAGAGGCTGAATAATCGTACCGTCTTCAATAAAGTCACCCAGGTGAGAATCTTCATCATCACCGATAGGGGTCTCCATTGAAATCGGCTCTTTGGCGATTTTGAGCACTTTGCGGATTTTGTCTTCGGGCATCAACATACGCTCTGCCAGTTCTTCAGGTAAGGGTTCGCGACCCATCTCCTGGAGCATCTGACGAGAGATCCGGTTAAGCTTATTGATTGTTTCAATCATATGCACCGGGATCCGTATGGTACGGGCCTGATCCGCGATTGAGCGGGTGATCGCCTGTCGGATCCACCAGGTAGCATAAGTTGAGAACTTATAACCGCGGCGGTATTCGAACTTGTCCACGGCTTTCATCAGACCGATGTTGCCTTCCTGGATTAAGTCGAGGAATTGCAGACCCCGGTTGGTGTACTTTTTGGCGATGGAAATTACCAGACGCAGGTTAGCTTCCACCATTTCTTTCTTGGCACGGCGTGCCTTGGCTTCACCGATGCTCATGCGCCGGTTGATATCTTTTATATCAACAATGCTCAGGCCTGTTTCGTCTTCCACCTGATTCATTTTGCCGATGCTGCGCTCCAGTTCCTCTTTATATTCGAGTAACTTGGGTACATAAGGCTTACTGGACGCCAGTGCTTTTTCCAGCCAGGTGTTGTCTGTTTCGTTACCGGCGAAGGCACGAATAAAGTCCTTTTTGGGCATCTTGGCATGCATTACACAGTGCTTCATGATGATGCGTTCCTGCACCCGCACTCTGTCCATCATGCCACGCATATTCTTAACCATACGGTCGAATTGTTTGGGTACCAGACGGAACTCTTTAAAAATGTCGCTTAAGTTCGTAATTTCGCCTTTGGCTACCTTGTGTGCCCGGCCTTTGCTGGCAATGGCATCCCGGGTCTTGTAATACTGTTCTCTGAGTGCGGTAAAACGTTCACGGGCCAGTTCCGGATCGACCCCGGTATCGGTTTCTTCGTCGTCTTCATCGTCCTCATCATCGTCTTCATCTTTGAGTTCTTCTTCAGACAACTCTGAACCGACATGAGTGGCCGTAGGGGCGACATCCGTTTCGTTGGGATCGATAAAGCCGAGAACAATATCACTAAGGCGAATTTCTTCGGCTTCATACTGGTCCCATTGATCCAGCAGGTAGGTGATCGCTTCAGGATATTCGGCCACAGAGCACTGAACCTGATTAATGCCTTCTTCGATACGCTTGGCAATATCGATTTCGCCTTCACGGGTCAATAATTCCACCGTACCCATTTCACGCATGTACATGCGTACCGGATCTGTCGTCCGGCCGATCTCGCTCTCAACCGTTGCCAATGCCTGTGCAGCAGCTTCAGCTGCATCTTCATCGGCAGTGGTTTCCTGCATCAGTAATTCATCGGAATCCGGGGCCGCCTCGAACACCTGAATTCCCATATCATTGATCATGCGGATAATGTCTTCGATTTGATCCGAGTCGACAATATCCTGTGGGAGGTGGTCATTGACTTCAGAGAAGGTCAGGTAACCTTGCTCTTTACCTTTTGCGATGAGGAGTTTAATCTGAGACTGCTTGTTCGACGCCATATACCTTCCACTTCTCAAATAAGGGTTTAAATCTGCTCTGAACCGACGCGCAGAGAATTAGCCAGTATAGCAGAACCACCGTAGTGGCCGCTAGCCCGATTATTAGTCAATAACCAGAGTATGGAACCTGATGAGGTCGATTCAGGTTGATTTCATGAGGTTATTAAGTTCCAATTTCTCTTCCCGCGTCAGGGTGCCAAGCCGTGATTTCGATAACAAAGCCTCTATGCGATCATGGCAATACCAATCTAACAATTTAGTAAAACTGTCCTGATAGAGTTTTATCCTGTTTTCTTCATCCACCGGATAATCCAGCACCAGCACCTTTGACAGACTGAGTGCCTGAGGATGCTGACGGAAATATTCCAGCACTTGCATAGTTTGTTTATGGGGATGGTTCAGGCAATATTCAAACACTTCATTAAGCAATGTCAGCCCCGGTATCTCGAGTCCATCCAGCAATTGTGGGTTTACGTCACCACACTGTTTCGCCATAGCCGGTTGTTCAAGTAGCAATCTGAGCATAATACGCACAGGGGAAAGTTTACTTTTCCCCGGAGAACGATAGTCTGATTGG
Organism: Lacimicrobium alkaliphilum; assembly: GCF_002591895.1. GTDB lineage: Bacteria > Pseudomonadota > Gammaproteobacteria > Enterobacterales > Alteromonadaceae > Lacimicrobium > Lacimicrobium alkaliphilum. The sequence goes on along the minus strand of NZ_NISX01000002.1, from coordinate 237,559 downwards.
TGAACCCTTTTTTCCTGATTGGCCAGGTTTATATCAGTACGGCGCTGATGCTGAGTCTGTTCACCGGTGAACCGGCTCAGTTCCTGTTCAAGCATGGCGCGCTGATGTTCACCGGCAATTTTCTCAATAAGCGGCATGGCTTCGGCCTTCAGAGCAGCCTTGCCCTCGGTGCTCGAAACATGGTGTCGGGAGAGCAGGTTGTCAAAGAAAAACTTCGACAGCGGTACCGCCTGATCAAGCTGTTGCTCAAAGGCTTCTTTGCCCTGAGCACGCACCATGGAATCCGGATCTTCACCGTCTGGCAAGAACAGAAAACGCATTTCCACACCATCCTTGAGATGCCCCAGTGCATTCTCCAGTGCCCGCCAGGCCGCATCACGGCCGGCACGATCACCGTCGTAACAGCAGATAATCTGTGGTGCAGCACGAAACAGCAGCTGAACCTGTTCTTCGGTCGTGGCGGTACCCAACGCAGCGACAGCATAGTCGATACCGTATTGCGCCAGGGCCACCACATCCATATAGCCTTCCACCACCATCAGCCTGTCTAACCGGCGATGGGCCTGTCGTGCCTGATAATAACCGTATAGTTCACTGCCTTTATGGTAGATACGTGTTTCCGGTGAGTTCAGATACTTGGGGGTGCCATCACCTAATACCCGGCCACCGAAACCCACAACGCGTCCGCGGCGGTCACGAATGGGAAAGATAATACGATCGCGGAAAAAGTCGTAGGTGCGGCCCTGCTCATTGTCGTTGAGTACGCGCAGATCCAGCATCTGCTTGCGCCGCTGTGGGGTGTTACCAAACTGGCTGAGTAAGCTGTCCCAGCTGTCGGGGGCGTAGCCGATACCGAATGATTTGACCACCTCTCCTGAGAGCCCCCGTCGTTTCAGATATTCCACAGCTTTAGGCCCGTCGTCATGATGCTTAAGCTGGTGGCAGAAAAAACGTGAAATTTTTTCCATCAATTCATAATCGTCTTCTTTTTGCTGACGATTTTGCTGGCTCTGCTGAGGGTTCGGGCTTTGTTCTCTTGGCACTTCCACGCCCTGATAGCGGGCCAGTTCTTCGATGGCATCAGGAAATTCGAGACGGTCATATTCCATTAAAAAGGAAATGGCATTGCCATGAGCACCACAGCCGAAACAATGATAAAACTGTTTGTCCTGGCTGACCGTAAAGGAAGGGGTTTTTTCGTTGTGAAAGGGACAACAGGCCTGATAGTTACGCCCGGTTTTTTTCAACCTTACGCGGCTGTCTACCAGTTCCACGATATCCGTGCGGGCCAGCAGATCGTCGATAAAATCACGGGGGATCAATCCTGCCATCCATTACTCCGCTTTATCGAAAAGAGATTAATAAACTTTATATGGAGTATGTCATAGCCAGCACTGGCTGGCTATTAACCACAATGATGCAGATATTCTCACGTCAGCCGGGATTTGATAAGACCACTTAACTGACCCATATCGGTGCGCCCCTGAACTTTGGGCTTTAGCCAGCCCATGACTTTGCCCATATCCTGCATACCTGTCGCGCCGGTCTCAGTCAGAGCTTGTGCAATAAAATCGTCCAACTCTTTTTCTGACAAAGGCTGTGGCAAGAAGTCCTGCAAAATGACTATTTCAGCAGCTTCTTTCTCAGCGAGGTCCTGACGTCCCGCCTGTTCAAACTGTTGCTGAGCGTCTTTGCGTTGCTTGACCATTTTAGTCAGGATTGCAATCACCTCAGCCTCGTTTAATTCGGTCTGACCGTCTATTTCCCGTTGTTTAACTTCAGCCAGAGCCATGCGGATCGTACCAAGGCGCAATTTGTCCTTGTCTCGCATAGCTTGTTTCTGATGCTCTTTAAGGGTGTCGACTAAACTCATTGCAAAGGATTCACTTGTTTTCACCACACTGCCAACATATTTGGCTAACTACGCTCAGTATGTTGACAGCGGATTATCACAGGGCAGAAAAAAGGCGCGATGCCGCGCCCTTTTGTGAGATCTTAGTAAAGCTTGATGCGACGTGCGTTTTCGCGAGCCAGTTTCTTCAGGTGACGCTTTTTAGCTGCAGCTTTCTTGCGCTTGCGTTCCCAGGTAGGCTTCTCGAAAAATTCACGACGACGAACCTCTGACAATACCCCTGCCTTTTCACATGAACGCTTGAAACGACGCAGAGCAACATCAAACGGCTCGTTTTCTTTAACTTTAACAATTGGCATTAAAATCTCACCTCAAAAATAAATGCTTATTACCAGCTCGAAAATTAACCGGCATGGTTAAAAATGGTGCGGAATTTTAATCATATCCGTGGCACTTGTAAAGCCCCGGCGGGTTTTAATTGTTCGGGTGATGGAGAAATTTCTCTGTCGGGGGTAAGATCCGGCCATCTTGAACTAGTCATAATTAAGTGGAAAGAGCACTTGGGGTAAAGCGCATGCGAATACTGGGGATTGAAACATCCTGTGATGAAACCGGCATCGCCATATACGATGACAGACAGGGCTTATTATCACATGAATTGTACAGCCAGGTAAAACTTCATGCCGATTATGGCGGCGTGGTACCAGAGCTGGCATCACGGGATCATGTTCGCAAAGTGATTCCACTGATAGTTAAAGCCATGCAGGATGCTGATACCCGTGCCAGTGATATAGATGGTGTTGCGTTTACTCAGGGACCAGGATTGGTGGGGGCGCTGTTAGTTGGCTCTTCTGTCGGACGTAGTCTGGCATATGCCTGGGAAGTGCCTGCCGTCGGTGTACATCATATGGAGGGGCACTTACTGGCACCGATGCTGGATGATCCCGCACCGACGTTTCCATTCGTGGCGTTGCTGGTCTCAGGTGGCCATACGATGCTGGTAAAAGTGGCAGGAATCGGGCGCTATGAAATGCTTGGTGAGTCGGTGGATGACGCAGCCGGAGAAGCTTTCGATAAGACCGCCAAGTTGCTGGGGCTGGATTACCCGGGAGGCCCTTTACTGGCAAAATTGGCGCAGCAAGGTACGCCCGACAGATTTCGGTTTCCGCGGCCGATGACAGACCGGCCAGGGCTGGATTTCAGCTTCAGTGGCCTGAAAACCTTTGCTGCCAATACCATTCGCGAACAGGGTGACGATAACCAGACCAAAGCTGACATTGCGCTGGCATTTGAAACGGCGGTCGTCGAAACCCTGGCGATAAAGTGTCGCCGGGCACTGGAACAGACAGGGCTGAATCGTCTGGTGATCGCCGGTGGCGTGAGTGCCAACATATCGCTACGACAAAAATTGGAGTCAATGATGAAAAAATCAAAGGGAGAGGTCTTTTACCCCCGGGCAGAGTTCTGCACCGACAATGGTGCCATGATTGCCTACGCCGGAATGCAAAGGCTGCTTGCGGGGCAGCACGAAGGACTGGATGCACGGGCCAAACCACGCTGGCCACTGGAATCCCTGCCCGCGGTTTAAATTCCAATGACCTTTAAGACAATAAAATGAACCACAGAGGCACGGAGGGCACAGAGAAGTTTAAGGGCCAGACCCTTTGTACCCTCTGTGATCTCTGTGGTTAATCCTGTTTTTATTCGTTGGCTTTGCCTTTATCCCATATGCGGCTTTCTTTGCCCTTTATCAGACGGATAATATTGCTCCGGTGACGAAGGATAATCAACACTGACAACATGGCCACTGCTAACGTGTATTGAGGTTTGATAAACCAGGTATACAGAGGAGCCAGCGTAACGGTAATCAGAGCAGCAAGGGATGAGAACCCGCTGATAAATACGGTAACGACCCAGGTGATAACAAGCAGGCCTGACAGATCCAGACCAATAGGAAGCATAGCACCCAATGCTGTTGATACTCCTTTACCGCCCCTGAACCCAAAATAAAGCGGGAAAATATGGCCAAGACAGGCGGCAATGGCCACCAGGCCGAGGAATATGGCTTCAATACCCAGAAAGTAGCTAAGCCAGACAGGTATTGTACCTTTCAATACGTCCAGCAGCAGAGTCAGAATAGCCGCAATGCGTCCACCCAGGCGGTACACATTGGTTGCCCCGGGGTTGCCGGAGCCTTGGGTACGGGGATCCGGCAAACCAAAAAGCTGGCTTACCAGTACGGCACTGGATATTGAGCCTGCAAGGTAGGCGAGAACTATCATTAAAAGCGTCAGAGCTGTCATTATTACTATTCCATGAATACCAATTAGGCATAAAAACGCAGTGGCTACGGTTTCCCTTTATTGCCGCATAGCTTAGAATTTGCCGCGTTATGCTTTGCTGCTCATAATACCTCATTCCCATGATGAGGGGGAGAATGTCAGCATACCTGAGATAAAAAATACAGGCTGAACATAGGCTGGTGTCATTGGAATTTATGAGTATTAAATGGATAAAGTAATAATAGAAGGATTGCAGGTTCAGTCTCTCATTGGTGTTTACGATTGGGAGAGAACAGCCCGACGCCCTCTGTTGGTGGATGTGACATTAGAGGTGGATCTGGCTGCTGCGGCCGCCACTGATGACGTCCGTGACACGATCGATTATGCCAGCGTTGCTGATACATTGGAGCGGGTCGCGCTAAAAAGTCAGTTCTTCTTATTGGAGGCTCTTGCCGGAGCAATGCTCGAAGCACTTTTTACAGATTTTGCCGTGCAGGGGGCGACAGTTAAACTGAGTAAACCCGATATTCTCCCAAATGCCGCGAATGTGGCGATTCAGCTCAGCAGACGAAAACACTGATGGCACAGATATATATCAGTCTTGGCAGTAATATTGATAGAGAACAACATACTCGTGCAGGTTTACAGGCTTTGTCTGATGCGTTTGGTCAGCTAAAACTTTCCAGCTTGTTCGAAAGCGAAGCGGTAGGGTTTGACGGTAGCGCTTTTTATAACATGGTTGTTGGCGCCATAACCACCAGAAGCATTCCCGAAGTGGCACACTTGCTGAAAAAAATAGAGACCGACAACGGCAGGGTGCGAGGGGGGAAAAAGTTTTCACCCCGTACCCTTGACCTGGATTTGTTGCTCTATGACCAGCTCATCACTGATGAGCTGGTGCAATTGCCCCGCGGTGAGATTCTTTATAACGCCTTTGTACTCTGGCCCTTAGCTGAGGTTGCCGGAGAATCAGAGCATCCTGTCGTGCATAAAACCTATGCACAGTTGTGGCGGGAATTTGATAAAAACAAACAACAACTGTGGAAAATCCCTTTTAACTGGAGGCCTCAATGAGCCTGATTGAAATCATTATTCTGGCCCTGATTCAGGGCATCACCGAGTTTTTACCTATTTCGAGCTCTGCTCACCTGATTTTGCCCTCGGCCTTGCTGGGGTGGAAGAATCAGGGGCTGGCTTTTGATGTGGCTGTGCATCTGGGCAGTTTGCTGGCAGTGGTGATTTATTTCCGGCGTGATATTGCATCAATGCTCGTCGCCTGGACTGGGTCTCTGATCAGTGGCCAGCAAACCGACAATAGTCGCCTCGCCTGGTGGGTGATTATGGCCACCATCCCGGCAGTGATCGCCGGCTTTCTGGCCAAGGGGCTGATAGAGACGTATGCCCGCTCGGCGCTGGTTATTGCGATTACGACTCTGGTCTTTGGTTTATTGCTCTGGTACGCCGATGTCAAGGCTAAACAGAATAAGCATATTTATCAATTGAGCTGGAAAAGCGCGTTATTTGTCGGTCTGGCGCAGGCATTGGCGATTGTTCCCGGTACGTCGCGTTCAGGGATCACCATGACAGCGGGGTTAATGGCCGGCCTCGACAGACAAAGTGCTGCCCGTTTCTCATTTCTGTTGTCTATTCCGACCATATTGGGTGCGGGTTTATTGGTTACCCTGGATTTACTGGAAGCTCAGACGCGGGTGGATTGGAGCGCCATGTTTTACGGAGTGGTATTTTCGTTTTTCAGCGCCTACATCTGTATCAGCTTATTTCTGACCTGGATAGGGCGTTTGGGCATGTTGCCTTTTGTCATTTACCGTTTAGTGCTGGGTCTGGTATTACTGGGCTTTGTGTTACTCTGATTTTAAGATGATTTTATTGTAAGAATGAGAGGGGATTGGGATGAGCGACACCTTATTCAGCAAGATTATTAACAGGGAAATTCCGGCAGATATTCTTTACGAAGATGATCAGGCACTGGCTTTTTCCGATATCAACCCGCAGGCACCGGTACATTTTCTGGTGATTCCGAAAAAGCCAATTGCGACGATCAATGATATCGAGCCAGAGGACCGGGAAGTGATAGGCCACTTATATTTAGTCGCTGCGAAACTGGCAAAAGAAATGGGTTTTGCAGAAGAGGGCTACAGGGCCGTGATGAATTGTAATCCTTATGGCGGTCAGACTGTTTATCATATTCATTTGCACGTTCTGGCCGGTAAACCTATGGGCTGGCCGCCTTATCAGGAAACTCTGAAAACCCCCTAGTGTATTGTATGGGGGCATGCCAGTTGTTTTGACACTATGCAGTGAACAAGTCTGAAAGGTTAGTCTCGGGTGATTTTTGCGTATTAAGCGTTGTCAGCTTCTGCCTGCGGACTCTGCGAAAAGATTTCCACGTACCACAGAGAGTTGAAGGTTTTAACGCTTCAGGAGTTCAGTCTGTGGATAGCGCAGCGGATTGTAAGGGCTATGTTTTTTACTATCCCCTCAATCGGCTAAATTGATTTGAGCCAGGGACGTCATCTGGCTATAGTAGCGGTCTTTTACAGCGAGGCCTAAGCGACTATGTTGATTGTTCTCTCCCCGGCGAAAAATCTCGATTATGACACTCCAGCCCCCATCAATACTCACAGCCAGCCAGAGATGCTGGACGATGCATCTGAGCTGATTCAGGTATGCCGTGGCTTATCGCCACAACAGGTCAGCAGCCTGATGAAAATCAGTGACAAACTGGCCCATCTGAACGTGGAGCGCTATCACAACTGGAGCCGCCCGTTTACTGTCAGGAATGCCAAACAATCGTTGCTGGCCTTTAATGGCGATGTGTATACGGGGCTTGAAGCGCAAAGTTTGTCTGAGGCGGAGCTGGACTATGCACAGAAACATTTGCGGATTCTTTCCGGGCTATACGGATTGTTGAAACCCCTGGATTTGATGCAGCCTTATCGGCTGGAAATGGGCACCAGGCTGGATAACGCCAGGGGTAAAGACCTGTATCAGTTCTGGGGCGACAAAATCACAGAGAAACTGAATCAGTCAATGCAGGCACAGGGTGATAACGTTTTGGTGAATCTGGCCTCTAACGAGTACTTTAAATCTGTGCGCCCGAATAAACTGGAGGGTGCGATTGTGACCCCGGTATTTAAAGATCAGAAGAACGGAAAGTATAAGGTTATCAGTTTTTACGCTAAGAAAGCCCGCGGTATGATGGCTCGCTATATTATTCAGAATCAGATTCGTGAAGTGAAGGACTTACAAGGCTTTGACACGGCGGGCTATCGCTATGCACAAGACCAGTCCAGTCAGCAAAATCCGGTATTTATTCGTGACGAGCAATAACAACAGGAAATAAAATGGAACAACAGGCGCTGGAGCAGCTTAAGCAATACTTTTCACAGGGGCGTTTGAATGAGCTGGAAGCGGGAGCCAGTGAGCAGCTGAAATCTGATCCTGAACATCCGTTGTTGCACAAAATGCTGGGCATCTGTTTATTTCAGCGCGGTGAATTTCGCCAGGCCCAGACATGTTTTGAAAAAGCTCTGGAGCTGGAGCCTGGTGATGCTAACTGTCTGAATAATCTCGGTAGTACTTATCTGTTCCAGAATAAGCACAGTCAGGCTGCGGCTTTTTTCAGGCAGGCGCTGGAGCAGGGCGATAATCCGGAATGGCATCGTAATCTTGGTACCTGCTACTTTGAACTTGGGCTGTTTATTCGCGCCGCTGAGCACTATAAAAAGGCCATTGAGGGCGGAATTAATGACGACACGATGTTGGTTCGTCAGATTGAAACCTTAAAAAGTGCCAGTCGCTTTAAACAGGCTCTGTCCATTGCCGAACAAATCTCTGATGGCGCGCAAAGTTTGGTGGAAAAAGCTGCTATCCATGTGGCGGCCAACCGGCCACAGCAGGCAAAATCCTGTCTTTCCAGAGCGCAGGGGCAGTTTCATTTCAGTGAGCCGCAATTACAACGGCTGCATGATATTTACCGCTTTTTAGGTGATCGTGAGAACGAATTAAAGATTGTCAGCCGTTTTGCGAATGGCAATCCACAGGAGCAATTGCTGGCAGCCGTCATGCAGCCAGAACTATCGGATCAGCAACTGGCCGCGCTGGAACAGGATCCCCGTCTTAACCATTGCCAGAACCAGGTGAAGGCTACCTTTTTCTTTATTCTTGCCAGTCACTATAAAAAGCGTGATAAAACCCGCTGGCTGGCATTGCTTAAACAGGCAAATCAGATTCAGGCGGGTGGTCAGAAAGTGGACATCAGTACCCAGCTTGAATGCTTTGAGAAAATACCCCAGCACTATGCGGATTACAAAGAGCTCGAGGCGCAACAATCCAGTCGTAAACCGGTTTTCATTCTGGGAATGCCCCGCTCCGGTACCACATTAGTTGAATCCATCCTGGGCAACCACGCCGCGATTTTTGCAGGCGGAGAATCGACACTGGCAGAAAGTCTGCTTGGCGAACTTAACCCGGAGGTACCAAAGCAAACACATCCTCATCAGTTAAGGTTGAACTACCTGAATGGACAACTGACGGAAGAACAGCTGCAGCAGTTCAGTGATGACTATGTTGCGGGTCTGAACGAGTACTCAGATGATGCCAGCTATGTGACCGATAAAATGCCTCATAATTTTATGCATCTGGGCTGGTTAGCCAGAGCATTGCCCGAAGCCACCTTCATTCATTGTCAGCGAGATCCTATCGCTACCTGCCTGTCTATTTTTGAACAGAATCTGAGCCCTTTTCATCGTTATGGTAATGATCTGACAACGCTGGCTGAATATTATCAGGGCTATGAGGCGCTGATGGCGTTCTGGGAGCAGGAATTTGCCGGGCGGATTATTAACGTTAACTATGAGCAGCTGATAGATGCCCCTGAGCAGGCCTTAGCGCCGGTGCTAGAGCAACTTGGTCTGAAATGGCACAAGGATATGCTGGATCTTGAAAATACTGAGCGCAGTGTGACAACGTCCAGTTTGCAGCAGGTCAGAAAAGGCATCTATAAGGACGCCCTGACACCTTATAAGGGGCTGGAGTCAGAGCTGCAACCGCTGATGGCGTTAAAATCCAAGCATAAAAGGAATGCAGAGAATATTCCACAAAACAAAAAGGGCTGGCTGAGAAGGTTATTTGGCTGAGCGAAAAGGGCAGGCCCTCGGCCTGCCCTGTGTGTTATTGACTGATAGCGATTTTCCTGGTTTCTGGTCGTTTGCCTCCCCGTCTTGGAATGGTCAAGTTTAGAATGCCGTCTTTGAGAGATACCTGAATTTCATCTGCATTGGCATCATCAGGCAATGACAGCGTGCGGGCAAAGCTGCCGTAGTTGCGCTCAATCCGGTAATAGTGGCGATCTTTGTCTTCCTTCTCTTCCTTCTTGTGGCCACTGATACGCAGAATATCGCCGCTCACCTCAATGTCCAGATCCGATTCCGCCATCCCCGGTGTTTCCAGGCTGATCAAATACGCGCTGCCATCGCCTGAGACATCAAGACTCGGTCTGAATGATGACAGATTATTGCCTGCAAGGCCTGGTACCCCAACGCCACGGAAAGCTGACTCAAACAGTCTGTCGATTTCCTGATGCAATTGTGCCATAGGGTATACCGGGTGTTCAGTCACACCGGTCACCTCATTATTGCCACTGCGCCTGACCGGTATTTGCGTATCTCTCCCCTGGAGTTCCTCATGTTTAAACCAGTTCCAGGGGTTCAGTTTATCCAGTTTCATAAACATTCCTCCCGTATAACCATGTTAATGGAAACAACCTTAAGTTCGATAAGTCTGGGGTGACGGCCTGCCGCCACCCCAACTAAGCCGTATCAGGCAGCCTTCTGGTTGTCGCCTTTCTTATGCTCCAACTGCTGGCTGTTGTCGGCGTTTATGGCAATGGTGCGTGGTTTCATCTCTTCCGGGAGTTCTTTCACCAGCTGGATGGTGAGCAGACCGTTATTGAGATCGGCACCTGTTACCTCTACATGATCCGCAAGGTTAAACTTGCGTTCGAAGGAACGGGTAGCAATACCCTGATAGAGATATTCCCTGCTACTGTCTTTGTCCTCTGCTTTGTTGCCGCGTACGGTCAGTACGCCTTTTTCTACCTGAATATCCAGTTCCTCACGATTAAAACCGGCAACGGCCAGGGAAATGGCATACTTGTTCTCAGATACCATTTCGATGTCGTAGGGCGGATAATTACTGGTAGCCGCGTCAGAGCGAAGCGCCTTATCCAGCAACGAAGGCAGACGATCAAAGCCAATAGTACTGCGATAAAGTGGAGTAAAATCAATTGAGTTCATAACATATCCTCCTCGAAGCAATATGCAAATAAACAACCGGTATGACCGGCAACCTGAGGGTTACTCTGATTCAGACATAACCCTCTCAACTCAATAAATAGTGTTTGCAACAGGCCTTTCAAGAGAGGATAAACGGACTTTTTAGAATGTTTTTTGCTAAAAAAACAGCTGGAAATAAACACCATTTATTTAGCCATGAAAGGGCAATATAACCACAGAGGCACGGAGGACACAGAGAGGGTTGGATTGACATCCTTAAATACTCTGTGCTCTCCGTGCCTCTGTGGTTAACATGGCTTTTGGGGGACTTGCAGGATTATTCGCTATAAAGCTTCTGGCTGAACTTCAGGGTCTGGCGCTCTGTGCCCTGATTCAGGTCAATCTCAAAGCGATACTGTTCCTGGTCGCGAAAACTCAGCGTGGCGATATAGTAGATTGAATCGCCTTCGATCACTTCTCTGAACTCGAGTTTTTTGCGGGTTCCAATCAGGTTTGTGGCGTTGCCAGTGACCAGTAAGTTCTCTGTTTCGCTGGTTTCCTTATCCAGTACCGACACGTTAATCAGAGCATTATACTTACTGCGCTGAATACCATAGCTGCGAGCCACCTCTGGGGTGAGAAAGGTGCTGGTAAGTACCATATAGTGCACATCCCAGTTACCCAGCGTTTTCTTTTGCTCTGCGTGGCTGACAACCGGCAGTAATAAGCCGCAGAACAAAAGCGCAGTTAACCATCTTTTCATCATACACTCCGTAGGTTACTTTCCCTTTAGTATAGCCATGCTGACTATCACTGAAATTCTGATCAGAAATAATATCCCAATAGATCCTGCAGTAATATTTGTATAAATTGCAGAGCGATAATTGCTACCAGCACTGACAAATCCAGCCCGCCAATAGGGGGAATAATCCGTCTTATCGGGGCCAGAAAAGGTTCTGTGAGCTGATGCAGCACAAGTTCCATCGGGTTTTGCCCCTGACTAATCCAGCTAAGGATCGCGCGCAGAATCAACACCCAGAACACCAGTGACAGACCTTCTTTAACGACGATCAGCACCGACGTAGTGATTACACTGACCGGATTAAAACCACCTCCACCTAACATCAGGGTTAATACAATGACTTTAGCTATGGCCACCAGAATTGCCAGCACCAGGGTGGCAGTGTCGAGTCTTCCCAATGAAGGAAGAATACGTCGTAACGGCCCGACAACAGGATGTGTGGCTTTTACCACAAACTGGCTGAATGGATTGTAAAAATCAGCCCTGGCCAGTTGCAGCCAGAGTCTGAGTAACACCACCATCAGGTAAAGGTTGAACAATACGCTGACCAGAAAATGTATCGAATTCATAAATGCAGGACTCCTTGGTCCGAACCGGCGGTGCCCTGGGCACCGCTATCTGTTAATGCTATCTGACAATCGTTGCGGAGACAGGCTCAGAACGTTTTTGCCATTTCACCGGCACGTTTTACGGCCGCCTGCATGGCACCGCTGACGAGCTCACGAATACCGTTTTCTTCAAAGTGATTCAGTGCGGCGGCGGTAGTGCCAGCCTTGGAGGTCACCTGGGCACGTAATTCACTGATCTCCAGCTGCGGATTATTACACACCATTTGCGCAGCGCCGAGCATGGCTTGTTGCACCAGCAATCGTGATGTCTGATTGTCAAAGCCCATTCTCTTCGCTTCATCCTGCATGGATTCCAGAAACAGGAAAAAATACGCCGGGCTGCTGCCGGCAGCAGCCGTCACGCCATTGATCATCGCTTCATTATCTACCCATGCCACTTCGCCTACTTGTTTGAGGAGCTCACCGGCAAATTCACGATCGGTCTGACTGACCTGAGCATCGGCGTACAGGCCAGTCATTCCAAGCCCCAGTGCACTCGGCGTGTTAGGCATGGTACGCACCAGTGGATAGTCTCCACCGAGCATTTGTTGCAGACGGGCTGATTCAATACCGGCAGCGATGGAGACAAAGAGCTTTCCTGTCAGGTCGGTTTGTTGCAGGTTTTGACAGACCTCTTCCATTAACTGAGGCTTCACCGCAAGCACGATAACCTCTGAGGCCTTTACTGCCTCTGAGTTATCCTGGGTAATATGAATGCCCTGATTTTTTTGCAGAGCATCGAGTTTGGGACGTGAAGGGTTACTGGCGGTGATCAGCTCTGCCGGATACCCGCTGCTGACCATCCCGCTGATAATACTGCGGCTCATATTGCCGGCACCGATAAAGGCCACTTTTCTGTGTTGCATAAAAGACTAATACCCTTGTTTTTATGAGTTTTCTGCGCCGGGGTCGATCAAATCGTCATCTGATTGCTATTACCCCGGGCACCGAAGATTGCCGTGCCCAATCTTACCATAGTTGAACCGGCTTTGATGGCATTGTGCATATCCCCCGACATACCCATAGACAACGTATCAGCCTGAGGGAAACGAGCCTGCAGGCCATCAAAGAGTCGTCGCATACGCATGAATATTGCCAGTTGCTGGGCGTCGTCCAGGCCAGCGGACGGAATCGCCATTACCCCCCGAAGACTAAGATTAGGCAACCTGTCGATTTGTTCGGCCAGAGCAAACAGTTCTGTTTCGTTTTCCAGTCCTGATTTGCGTTCATCATGACTGATGTTGATTTGTATCAGTACATTTAACGCAGGCATGTTATCAGGGCGCTGTTCGTTCAGGCGTCTGGCAATTTTGAGCCTGTCCAGTGACTGCATCCAGTCAAAATGTTCGGCTACGGCACGGGTTTTGTTAGACTGCAAGGGGCCGATGAAATGCCATTCAATGTCAGGGAGATCGCGCAGGGCCTGAATTTTTTCCACCCCTTCCTGTACATAGTTTTCACCGAATTGACACTGGCCAGCGGCGTAGGCCTGGCGAATATCTTCGATAGGCTTGGTTTTACTGACAGCCAGTAATTTCACCTGTTCGGGCACAAGTCTGGCCGATTGGCAAAGCTGGCGAATGGAATCTGATGCGCTTTCTAGTCGTTCTGCTATGGTTTTCATTATCTGTCCGGATTGCGATCGCCGATTGTCCTATGGTTATGTGGAAACATACCGTATTTAAGGTAAATATGTGATAGATCTGGACTTATTCTTTCTTATCAGACGGAGTCGGCTGTGGATATTACCGAACTTTTAGCCTTTAGTGTCAAGAACAAAGCCTCTGATCTGCATCTTTCTGCAGGTTTACCACCGATCATCCGGGTAGACGGTGAAATACGTCGCCTGAATGTACCGGAAATGGATCATAAGCAGGTACATGCGCTGGTTTATGAGATCATGAATGATAAACAGCGCAAAGAATACGAAGAAAATTTGGAAACGGATTTTTCCTTTGAGGTTAAAGGTTTGTCCCGCTTCCGTGTGAACGCCTTTATGCAAAACAGGGGGGCTGCAGCAGTGCTGCGGACCATACCCAGCGAAGTTCTGACGCTGGATGATCTGGGTGCACCTCAGATCTTTAAAGAGATTATTAATCAGCCCACAGGTATCGTGCTGGTTACCGGTGCTACCGGGTCTGGTAAGAGTACTACGCTGGCAGCGATGATTGACCATATTAATACTAACAAGCGTGAACATATTCTCACTATTGAAGATCCTATTGAGTTTGTGCATGAAAACAAACTCAGCATCCTTAATCAGCGTGAAGTGCATCGTGATACCCACAGCTTTAATAACGCCTTGCGCTCTGCTTTGCGGGAAGACCCGGATGTGATTCTCGTTGGGGAGTTACGGGATCTGGAAACGATACGCCTGGCCATCTCGGCAGCGGAAACCGGTCACCTGGTATTTGGTACTCTGCACACCAACTCAGCACCAAAAACCATTGACCGTATTATTGATGTCTTTCCCGCGGAGGAGAAAGGAATGGTGCGATCCATGCTCTCTGAATCGTTGCGGGCGGTTATTTCTCAGACTCTGCTGAAGAAAAATGGTGGTGGGCGTATTGCGGCCCATGAGATCATGCTCGGCATTCCGGCAATTCGTAATCTGATTCGCGAAGATAAAGTGCCGCAGATGTACTCGGTGATCCAGACTGGCCAGTCGCATGGGATGCAGACTATGGACCAGTGTTTGCAGCGTCTGGTGGCCATGGGTCAGATCAGCGCTCAGGATGCAGCGGCGAAGTCCATCGATAAAAAACCTACCCTTTAGGAGGTCTTTCATGAATATGCGCCCCTACTTAGAGCAGATGGTGGATGAAGATGCTTCAGATATCTTTATTACCGTCGGCTTTCCCGTCAGCGCTAAAATTAATGGGGTGATGACCCATCTTGATGAGACACCGCTGAGTGAAGAGGACTCTCTGGCATTGGTACATAGTCTGATGTCGGATAAGCAAAAACAGGAATTTGAACAAACCAAGGAATGTAATTTTGCGGTTGCCGAAGATGGCATCGGGCGTTTTCGCTGCAGCGCTTTCTGGCAGCGCGATTTGGCAGGCATGGTGGTGCGGCGAATTGTTACTCAGATCCCACAGGTAGAGTCTTTGGGGCTGCCACCGGTGCTGAAAGATATTATTATGTCCAAGCGCGGGCTGGTGCTCTTTGTTGGTGGTACCGGCACGGGTAAGTCCACATCTCTGGCCGCCTTAATAGGCCATCGTAACCGCAACTCCAAAGGTCATATACTGACTATCGAAGATCCCATTGAGTTTGTCCATGAGCATGAGAATTGCGTGGTGACACAGCGAGAAGTGGGTATCGATACCCAGACCTTCGACGATGCCCTGAAGAGTTCTTTGCGCCAGGCCCCGGATGTCATTCTCATTGGTGAGATCCGCTCCATGGAAACCATGGAATATGCCATGTCTTTTGCCGATACAGGGCACCTTTGTGTGGCGACGTTGCACGCCAACAATGCCAACCAGGCCATTGAGCGGATCATGCATTTAGCACCGAAGGATCAGCATGACAAACTGCGCTTCGACCTGAGTCTGAATATCCGCGCTATTGTTGCTCAGCAATTAGTACCAACAGCCGATGGTAAGGGCCGGGTCGCAGCGATTGAGATTCTGCTGAACTCGCCCCTGATACGGGATCTGATCCAGCGTAACGAAATCGGTGGATTAAAAGAAGCGATGCAAAAGGGTAAAGAGTCCGGCATGCAGACCTTCGATATGGCGCTGTATGAATTGTTTAAGGCAGGCAGTATTACTATGGATCAGGCACTGCATCATGCCGACTCGCCAAATGACTTGCGTCTGATGATCAAGCTGGACAAAGGCGATGGCCCGGAGCTGGGTTCCTTGTCGAATGTGTCTATTGATATGGATTAACTGAAGAACTAATCCGTTATCAGTTATCAGGTTTCAGTGAGACAGAAAATAGGTTTTGGTCTGAACAAGGGGGCATTGGTGCTCAAGGTATATAGCAGCGAAGATCGTTTTATGGTCCAGCAAATTAAAGATCTCCTGGAGAGTAAAGGCATCCATTGTTTTATCAAAAATGAATTTGCTATTGGCGGTGCAGGTGACCTGTCGCCTTTTGATTGCTGGCCTGAAGTCTGGGTCACCGATAATGACTGGAAAAGCAAAGCACAAAGCCTGATAAAAGACATCGAAACGCAGTGGCAGCAAGGCACAGAGTGGTGTTGTGATAATTGTGGAGAGACCAATGGCGGTGGTTTTGAACTGTGTTGGCAGTGCGGCGCGCAGGCGCCCGTTACATTGCCCAGTGATAAGTAGCTGAGGTTAAAAATTTCTCATAAAAGACGGAAGTTTGACTATACTCAAAAGCCAGTATTGCTACCATGGGAAGAACCCGATAATGAGTCTCTCGCAACGTGTATTGTCTTACCTTGATGAACAAAAGGTCCGTTACCAGACCCTTTTTCATGATCATTCATTCAGTTCTCTGGGCAGTGCTATTGCAGCCCATGTGCCATCAAACAAGGTAGCGAAGGCGGTCCTCCTTGAGGACGATAATGGCAGCCGGATGATGGCAATATTGCCCGCTGACAGTAAAGTGGATCTGGCTGGTATCAACGATATGCTGAATCGCCGTTTCCGCTTGATGAAGGAGCAGCAGCTATATCGCTATTTTGAAGACTGTGAAAATGGTGCAATTCCGCCTTTGGCTCAGGCGTATAATCTGGAAGCCATTGTTGATCACAGCCTGATGGATTTACCTGATATTTACTTTGAAGGTGGAGACCATCGCTGCCTGGTGCATCTTTCGCAAACGGATTTCTCCCGCATGATGCGCCACGCTCTGCATGCCAATATCAGCAAGCCGGTGTTTCATTAAGCCACATTGAGCCAGCAAAAAGCATCCTTTCAAGGATGCTTTTCATTGTTTCGGGCTACCTGTAAATCCTTGCACAATCTTATCCAGTTCACCATTATCCTGCTGAGCCTGAATAAAGGCATTCAGAACCGGTAAATGTGATTGCCATAAAGATAAGGGAGAGTATTACCCAGCTGCTCAGATTTAGCTATTCATCCAGCTTTCCAGAATCAGGCAGGCGGCGACGCTATCTACCTTGTGTTTATCCAGCTTTTTGAAGCCACCTAATTCAAACAGCCTGGCTCGGGCATCGGCACTGGTCAAGCGCTCATCACAGGTATAAACGGGGATCCTGAATCTGGCATGCAGGCGATTGGCAAATTTCTGTGCCGCGAAGGTAACATGTTGTTTGCTGCCATCCATGTTCAGCGGTAACCCTACCACCATCGCGGCTGGCTGCCACTCCTGAAACAGTGCATCAACTTTATCCCAGTCTGGAATACCGTCCCGGGCCGTTAGCGCGGCAAGTGGTGCCGCGGTGCCTGTAATCTGCTGCCCGGTGGCTACGCCAATACTTTTGGTGCCAAAATCAAAGCCCAGCACGGTGTTGTTTGCATTGCTCATAGGTTCAGGTTGGACTTCAGCCCGGCAAAGGTGTCAGTGAGAGGATGGGTTGTTGGAATCGCCGGAAAAACGTTGCAGACATTTCCGGCATACCGTCCATCCATGGACATACATTCTGACCTCCTGTACAGAATAATCTGCTGGCTATTATTCCTCAACTTTCACTCCTTACTCAGCTCACGCATGACCTGAGCCCGGCGCCAGTTGCCAGATATCTACTCCCAGTTTTTTTACCGCGGCTTCCCATTTTTTATGTACGGGCACGTCAAATAATAATTCGGTATCGGCTTCGATTAACAACCAGGAATTTTCCTGGATCTCTTCTTCCAGTTGCCCTGCACTCCACCCTGCATAACCTAAGGCTACCAGAGATTTTTCCGGGCCTTTATTGTTACCCAGTGAACCAAGAATATCTTTAGAGGTGGTGACCATAATCTCTGAAGTGAGCGCCATGCTCGAACTCCATCCTGGCTGTGTACTATGCAGAATAAAGCCTCTGTCCTGGCTGACCGGTCCTCCCGCAACAACGATTTGCTCTGCTTTATCATTGTTGACTTCGATATCTTTATCCACTTGCCGGAGCATTTCTTTTAAACTCAAACCGGCAGGCTGATTGGTGACAATGCCCATCGCTCCATGTTCATTGTGTTCGCAGATATAGGTCAGCGAACGGGAGAAGTAGGGGTCCTCCAGACTGGGCATGGCAATCAGAAAGTGATTTTCAAAGCTTTTCATTGCACTGACTCGTTAATAAAAGATACTTCCTATATAGGGGCTGACTGTCTTCTTTCAATGGCATCGAAGAGCATTGCACAGATATTGATATCAAATTCAGCTTCGATTTCACGTACACAGGTGGGGCTGGTAACATTAATTTCTGTCAGTTTGTCACCGATGATATCCAGGCCTACAAACAGCAGGCCTTTTTCCACCAGCTTCGGGGCGATGGCTTCGGCAATAGCACGATCTGAATCAGACAGAGGTTGGGGGCGGCCGGTACCGCCTGCTGCCAGATTACCGCGGGTTTCTCCCTGACTGGGTAGTCTCGCCAGAGCATAGGGTACCACCTCGCCATCCACTACCAATACCCTTTTATCACCCTCGCTGATGGCTGGCAGATACTCCTGAATCATCGCCAGCTGTTGGCCATGATTGGTCAGCGTTTCAATCACCACCCCCAGATTATTACCATCTTCTTTAATCCGGAAGATAGACGCACCGCCCATACCATCCAGTGGTTTACAGATAATATCTTTGTGTTGCTTATGAAACGCCCTGATTAATTTTTGCTGGCGGGTAACCAGCGTAGCCGGGCAAAACTCAGGGAACCAGGCGGCGAACAACTTCTCGTTGCAATCGCGCAGACTCTGGGGGTTATTGACCACCATTGCTCCTTGTTGCCCGGCAAGCTCAAAAAGTTGAGTGGCATACAGATACTCACTGTCAAAAGGTGGATCCTTGCGCATCAGAAGAACATCCAGCTCACCCATAGGGCGATATATTTCTTCACCCAGATCAAACCAGTTTTGCGGATCTTCCTGGACGCTTAGCGGCTGCATTCTGGCCATGGCCTTGCCATTGTCGAGATAAAGATCTGACATTTCCATGTAGAAGATTTGGTAGCCACGGTGCTGAGCTTCCAGCAACATAGCAAAACTGGTGTCTTTGTTAATCTTGATATGGGTGATGGGATCCATCACGATGCCGAGTTTAAGGCTCACAGACTATCCTGACTGAAAAGTTGATTTCCTTTAATAGTCATTTGCATGGGACTTTTCAACTCCGTTGAAGCTGTTTTTTAACCCGTTCCAGCAGCTGGTTATCCTCAACAGTCAGCAGACTCTGGTAAATTTCCATAGCCTGTTGTTTCTCACCTTTAAGCTCAAGAAGGTTGGCCAGCCTGAATCTGGCCCAGTATTTTTCCGGTAACTGTCTGCTGTCAGGCGCTTTTTGAATATAGTGTTGCAGGGCCTGAATGCCTTTTCCGATAAAACTCTGAGCCAACACGGCGGTGCGACCGATTTGGTATAGCGCGCTGAAACTTATGGTGTTTGATTGTTCATCGGCGTCAGGCAGAACCGAGGCTTTTTCAAATAACTTTTGTGCCTCAAGGAACTGCTTTTTTTCCTGTAAATTTATTGCTTCCAGATAATGGAAGTCTGATTTATTTCTGTAGTGCTGCCGTGCCCGGAACATGAGCTCTTCATATTTCTGCTTATGCCCGGTCTCTTTAAAATAAATCAGCCTGGCTTTAATTCCGGCGAGTGTATTTTCTTTTTCAATCGCCTCTACCTGTGCCAATGCTGCTTCTTCATCGCCGCCAGCTATACCGGGAGCCTGAAGGTAAAACAGGAGTAGTCCCTGACGAAATTGCACATTATCAGGAGCCAGCTCGACAGCTTTTTTAAATCCTCTGAGTGAATCTTTGGCGTAGCCATAAGCTGAGAAAATACTGCTGTTGGAGGCCTGGCTGGCCATTATCGAACCTTTTACAAAATGAGCCAGGGGGTTTTCAGGTGCTTGCTCCAGGGCTTGTTCGATCCAGTCCTCAGCCTTGTCCAAATCCTGATTTTGCCAGATTCTTGCGAGATAAATCCTGGCGTCGGGCTCTGTCTGTAGTGCCAGAAACATCTTTTCAGCCTTTTGACTGTCGCCCTGCTGATAGACCGCGATAGCCGTTTGCAAATCCGCCCGGGCGCAGGTCGTTATCAGTAAAAGGAGGATAAACCAATACTTCATTTGGACTCCTTGATTTGAGCGAATTTGTTGGTGTATTTGCGTGACTGGCGGGCGATGATGATGGTGCCAATGACGCCCGGTGCAATCCAGGCCAGTAATTGAATATAGCCGCTATCAGCCAGTACCACTCTGGCACCAAAGGCCAGAAAGGCGGTGTAGGCGCCTATACCGGAGCCGATCATGGCGCCAAGGTGTTCTACCCACCATTGCATAGGCCTGATCGTGGCTCTGAAGACGTAGTGCAACATGCCCGTGGAGATAAACAGACCTAAAGGGCCAAAAACCAGAAATAGTGTTTTACCTGAGCTAATCCCCACAAGGGTAAGGACAATGGCTGAGATAAACAGAACGAAGAGCAAACTCAGATGAGAGAATCTGCGCAGTGGTCTGCGGTCCTGTTTGCAACGTAATACCAGAATGCCGTGGCGCACGGAGGTCAGCACCAACCAGCTTAAAAAAAGCAGAAAACCTGAAAATATACGGATCTGGTTACTGATCTGAGTAGCTTGATCAGCAGAGACGCCTTCTCCGTGGATTGTCAACGGATTCGTCAGCACAAGGATGGACATAACCAGCCCGCTGCCAGCCACCAGATACATAACATTGGCGTAGTAGTGGCCAAACTTAATGTGATCCAGACTCCCTTTTTTCATCAGAGCCGGTGCCCAGAACAATAACAGGGCTGCAGTACCGACAGCGATATGAAACATCAGCAGAATATTGTGTAGCATTAACATCAGACTCTCCTCTATTGAGGGCCCAGTGTAGTGTGGGGCGTATTCCGGCCACAGTGCCAGAAGTCACGATTTAACAGATGACTTATGGCCTATTGGCCCGATGCGCAAATTCACTTATGCTCAGGCAATGAAACTCTCTAACAAGTTTGATACCGAAATCCTGAGTGCGCTTTTGACCTGGGCGCTGGTGGCTGGCTCCTCGGTGTATTTTCTGCAGCGCCAGATTGGCTGGGATCACTGGCGGGTGCCCGTTGCAGTACTTTGCTATGTGCTGTTTATCGTCTTGTTTATGGCGGTGATCAGAGACAAGCCATACTCCCGTGACAAGACCATACGCTGGACATTACTGCTGTTGTTATTTGTACTGGTGGTGGGGATATACCTGCTGGTACCTTATAGCTACGGTGCCATTTTAATGGTTTTGCTGTCAGCGGTTGTTCCCCATCTGCTCTCGTTTCGGGCTGCAGTGTGGCTGTCACCACTGTGGTCGCTGCCTCTGTATCTGGTGCTGGAATTCTACTGGCAGGAAGAATATGCAGGCATTACCTCGCTGTTGTTCTGGAGCTTCAATCTGTTTGCTCTGATTATGATGAATACGGCGGTGAAGGAGCAGCGGGCCAGAGCTGAGGCCGAACAGAAAAACCGTGAACTCCTCGCGACTCAGGCGCTGTTAGGGCAGGCCAGTAAACAGGCTGAACGTACCCGTATCTCCAGAAATATTCATGATCTGCTCGGCCATCATTTAACCGCCCTTTCTATTAATCTTCAGGTTGCTCAGCGAAAAACCGAAGGTGAAGTGCGCCAGCTTATGGAGCAAAGCCACGGTATCGCTGCGTTACTGCTCAGCGATGTGCGCGAAGCAGTATCGGATATGCGTCAAAGTTCGGCGATTAACCTGGACCAGGCCCTGACACTGCTGACCAGCGAGGTGCCACGGTTAAAGGTGACGCTGGAGTGCAATACCCAGGTGGCGGATATTGAGCAAGCCAACACGATTTTAATGTGCGTACGTGAAAGTCTTACAAACAGTTTGAAACACAGTGATGCAGATAAAATGTTTATTCGGCTCGATAAGGAGTCGGGTCAGCTGAATCTCAACATTCGGGATAATGGCGGAACCACCCATTTTACTGCCGGAAATGGGCTAAACGGGCTGAGAGAAAGGGTTCAGGCTCTCGGCGGGAAGGTTGGATATCATGTTACAGACAAGAGCTTCTCTACCCATATCAGTTTACCGGAGGAGAGGCCGTGATTAAGTTACTGTTGGTAGATGATCAGCAACTCTTGCGCCAGGGCATTGCCAGTTTACTGGGTTTGTCGGAGCAGGTAGAACTGGTTGCCCAGGCCGCAGATGGTGAGCAGGCCCTGAACTGGTTAACCGAAAATCCCGGCGCTGTGGATGTTATCCTGATGGATATTCGCATGCCCAGAATGGACGGTATTCAAACCCTGACTGAGATGGCAGCGCAAGACATTGCTGTACCCGTAATTATTCTTACTACTTTTGATGATCATGACTTGTTGTTAAAGGCCCTTAAGGCCGGTGCCAAAGGCTATCTGCTTAAGGATGTTTCATTAGAGAATCTGGTAGCCGGTATTGAAGCTGTACATCGTGGTGAGACACTGATTCAGCCTGCTATCACGTCGACGCTGATGGACTCACTGAAAGGGCTGAAATCGGATTTTGAACATTACCAGCAGCCTGAAGTTATGTCGGATAAAGAGCTTGAAATTCTGCGTCTGATGGCGGCCGGCTGTAGCAACAAAGAAATTGCTCAGTCGCTGTTTAAATCTGAGGGAACCGTAAAAAATCAGGTATCTAACCTGTTGGCCAAGCTGGGAGTGCGGGATCGTACCCGGGCGGTACTCAGAGCCATTGAACTTGGATTAATTGGATAATTGCTGTGCTACAGATCACCAAAGCGGCTTTGCAGGCTTGTAATAGCTGCAATAGCGGCGGTTTCTGTGCGCAATACTCTTGGCCCAAGTAATGCTGGAGTAAAGCCTTGTTCCTCAGTCTGATAGACTTCCTGCTTGCTGAGGCCGCCTTCTGGCCCAATGAGTAAGCGAAAGCCGTGCTGATTCGGACTGAGATCCCTGAAAAGTTTATCTGCACCGGGATCGAGGGTCAGCCGCAGGGCATTGGTGGATTGGCGCACCCAATCACTGAACGTCGTGACCGGATGCAGTGTCGGTAAGGTGTTACGCCCACATTGCTCACAGGCACCAATAATGACTTTCTGCCATTGATGGTGCTTTTTCTGCCAGCGTTGCTGATCAATTTTGACCACACAGCGCTCAGTCAGCAGTGGCGTGATCTGTGTAACGCCGAGTTCCACTGATTTTTGCAGTACCAGCTCCATGCGATCTCCCTTGGATATCCCCTGACCAAGATGGATGGGCAACGGGGATTCACAGCTGACGCCCAGTTTGGCATCAATACTGGCCACGACTTTGCGCTTTTCTACCCGTTGCAAAGTAGCGGGGTATTCATTGCCATCACCATTAAACAGTACCACAGGATTGTCCGGTCTGAGACGCAGTACATTGGCAATATGGTTAATGGCATCGGCAGTCAGCTCCACTTCAGTATCAACAGCAAGGGGGGCGGAGTGAAAGATTCTGGGTATACGCATGACGACTTAATCGGGCTGGATGAACCAATGAGCAAGTTTAAGGTAAACAAAATCAGAAGGCTATCAGTGATCCTGATGAAGTCGTTAGGTTCACATGGCAAGCCGGGTCTGCTGTGTAGATGACGACCTGCCAATCTCCAATAAGGTGTTACTCCACCTCAAAGCTGTAATACAGGTCCATCGAGCGTTCGAGACTACTGACCGCCTCCAGCCAGAGCTGATTCATTAGATAGAAGCGTACGGTAACCTGATTGACCGGTTCAATGATGCCGACACCGTATTTAAGATAAATGCGTTCTCCAATATAACCACTGACTGTTGCCAGACTGTCACCACTGACGGCATCTGTTTCGGTGTCCAGGGTAATATCGCTGAGCAAGGGGATCTCATTCAGTGCCTCCGTCAGGCCACTGGAGCTGGTTAAATCAATACCCTGATTGGCAGCCATTACCAGTGCCATTGAACTGCTGTCTCCGCTATCAGCCCCGGGCGGACGACCACGCAGAATATAGGAAAGAATAGCGCTTTGCTCCATAGCGGGATCTGAGAACAACTCTAAAACGATATTGCTTGCCGGACCGCTCGCCTGAATACCCGCTTCCACATTGGTGCCGCGCAGTGGGCGGATAGCGCGTAGTTGTACCACCGGGTTGTCGATTGGGCCGACAAACTGCAGACGACCACTTTTTACTTGCAGGTTTTGCCCGTACGCTTTATAGGTACCCTGGGCCACATTAAGATTGCCGAAAAGCTGAAGGTCTTCTGAAACACTCTGGCGAGCCTGAAGGGCACCACCAATCTGACCCTTGAAACCAAACCCGCTGACGGCAACAGGCCTGACCATCTCTACATCCAAATCGATATCGCAGCACAGCGACGTCTGTTTTTGTTTAGCCTGCTCCCCGGCCAACTGCATATCCTCTGACACTGCGGTTGCTGAAGAGGGCAGGGTGGTCAGAGTTAAGGTGCCACTGTCGATAGCAACGCGGCCTGAAAGAGCAAGGGTATTGTCAAAGCTGAGGTTTATATCCGGGCTGACCTGAGCCTGCAGCTCGGGCATCGCCAGTATCTGCAATCCATTGCCTTTAAGACTGGCCTCCAGCTGCAAGGCATCTTGCCAGTCCGGTTTGGCCGGGTCCCAGTGGCTTTTGCCGCTAAAACTGGCACTGCCATCGCCCATGCTAAAGTCACCGTTAAAATCCAGTGCCGTACCGTTAAACCGGGTCAGCATATTCAGCGCGCGGATTTGTGTCTGACTGGAAGTCAGTTTCAAGTCCATGTTGTTGACATTCAGGTGGCCATCCAGTCTGGGCTGCTGCAGATTGCCGCTGAGGCTGATATTGGCGGCCAGTGTGCCGGTCAGTTCACTGAGCCCGGGCACCAGAGTGATAAAGCTCTGCAATGGTACAGGAGTCAGTTGCATATTGCCGGAGAGGGTCCTGTTACTGATATCATCCACTTTTAACCGGATATCCAGCAACGGCTGACGGTCAGCTTTGACTAAAGCGCCGCTGAGGCTTACCTGCTGCTGTTCCGACTGCAGCGTAAAGTTGCCCTGTTGCCAGTCGAGTAAGGTTACCTGCTCCAGCTCTGTCAGGTATTTCAGGCTACCCTGGGTACTTTTGAGGGAAATATCCAGTTGCGGCAGACCCTGTTCGGGAAAATTGACAGTACCGTCCAGGCTGGCTTTGCCCGACAGACGTTGATTGCCTTTTGTCTGATTGGCCCACTGGCCATAATCGATATCTGCGCTGATACCGATGTGTTTTGTGTCGGGCAACGTCAACGCTTGTTTCAGGCAAAGCTGGCTGTATTTTCCCTGATAACAATGGGCGTCAACGGTCAGTACCTGCTGCCCGAACGTCAGGCTGGTTTCTTGTTGCAGCTGCCAGTGTTCCTGCAAAGCTTTGAGTTCCAGTTGTTTTAACTGTCCCATCCACTGCTGTTGCTGCAAGTCAGCTTGCCCTGTCAGCGCGATATGTGCCTGTATATCTCCATCAATGTTTAGCTGCAATTGATGTTGTGCTTCAGTGCCTGACAGTGAAAGACTGGCATGTAACAGTTGCTGTGAATCAATATTAATCGTCGGGGCTACTATCTGCGCGTTTAACTCAGCATTTTCTCCATGCTGATAGTCGCCACTAAAGCGTGTGTCTGTTGCCTGGTATTGGGCATATTGCAGGCGTTTAAAGCTCCCTTCTATTTCAACCCTGGGACTGCTGCGCTTACCACTGAGGGTAAAGGTCGACTCTGCCTGACCTTCAAGCTGATTCAGCAACAGGCTCAGGTCGTTACTTTGCCATTGCCCCTGTAATGCCAGCTGATTATCAATCTGTCCGGATATTTCCACCCGGCTACCTAAGGCCAGTGCGCTGAGCTGAAGATTGCGAACAATGGGTAGATCCGGAGCCTGTTCGATTCGCCCCTTAGCGGATAAGGATAAGGGCGTATCGGCAAGCGTACCGGAGAGCTCCAGTGTCTGAACATCCCCTTGCCAGTGGTTATCCCGCATTGTACCTTCAACAGCAAACTGGCCTTTGATTTCACCACTGTAGGGCAGTAGCGGTGTATTCAGGGCGAGGTGTTTTATTTCACCGTTAAGCCGGGCTGTCAGCTGCTCGCTGTAACCGATATTCCCCCTGAGTGTCAGCGCGGAATCCGTGCCTTCATCGGTAAATTTCAGGTCTGTTATCTGAATATTACCCTTTGTGTGGCTGGCGTTGAGCAACAGGCGGGCATTTTGGGTTTCCCCAAAGCCCAGGCCTGAAAAGCCAAGCCTGGCGGATAAATTCTGTTGCTGCATATCTCCCTCAACACGCCCCTGTGCATCAGAGAGGGTCAGGTTCGCCTGCTCGGGGTGGGGTATAAGAGCCTGAAGCTTGCCAGGTCGCAATGTCCAGTCAATGACAAAGGGTAATCGCTGATCAGTGACATTGGCTTTGGCTGTCAGGGACAATAACTTATCCTCAATCAGTGAGGCATGAAGCTGATTTAAATCACCGCTTAGGTTGACCTTCCAGTTACCCGGTTCCAGTTGGGAAGGCATCAGATCCTCAGCCGGTGTAACATTGCCGGTCAGATTCAGCGGATAGGGATGTTTCAGCGTTGCCTTGCTCTGCAGCGATATTGAGGCCATGTCTGTCACCTGAACAATCAGTTCGCTGATACTCAGCTTGTCGTCAAGCCAGCTCAGTTGGAGTCTCAGTTGTGGGATCGCATTTTTATTGCTCCCTTGTTCTATCAGCGTGTTGTTGAGCTGCAAATCCTCGACTCTGGTATTTACCGGCGCAACCATGTGCGGCAAGGAGGCAAGAGGCCAGGTATCGCTCTCTGGCGCTTCAGTACTGGTCGGGAGTATTACGTGCAGGTCAGACAAACGCAGCCCTGATAAGGTAAAACGTTGCTTTTCAAGCCGGGCAGCAGTTTCTAGCATTTTCCAGCTAAGGGTGGTATCAGCGCTATGCAGGCTGAAGTCTTCCAGATGCAGTCGCGCGAGGCGAACTGGCGGCAGCCAGTCCGGTAATTCGATCTGCTGTGTTCCGGTAAATGCTGTTGATGAATCGTTATCAGGAACCGGCGTTTCTGATGCCAGTGTTATTTTAATCTGCCTGGCGCCAAGGGCCTGAAACTCAATTCTGGGAAGCAGCAGTGCCCGTGCAGAGATATTCATGTTAAGTTGCGCGGCAGATAACTCAAGGCTGTTGTCTTTATATCTGAGCCCGCTAATAGTGAGCCCACTTAACAGGCTGCCTGAGACATTTTTATAGTGCAGTGTCGGCAGTTGTTGCTTTGCCTGTTGAAGTAACCACTGACTACCACTGTTTGTTGCGCCAGCCCAATAAACTGCTAACACAACCAACAGGAATATTGCTGCCAGTATCATCAGGGTCCAGCGTAGCAGGCGTTTAGCGTTACTCTTCAATGCCATCAGAGTTCTGCCCCCATGCTGATATGCAATCGTGGTTTATCCTCGTCGAATCCATAGGCCACCTCCACGCGAATCGCACCGACAGGTGAAAGCCAGTGCAGTCCGGTTCCTACAGACTGCTTCAGCGTAAAATTGCCACGATTAAACGCGTTTCCGGCGTCAGTAAACAGGGCCAGGCGCCAGCTGTCATTAAGGTAGTACTGATATTCTGCTGAGGCCACGGCGAGTAATTTACCGCCTACCACTATCTCATCCTGGCCTTCGGCGGTATCTACGGTGATGCTCGGACCCAGGCTGTTATACGCGAAGCCCCGGATACTCTGGTCACCGCCGGCGAAAAAACGCAGTGAGGGGGCCAGATCTTCAACGCTATCAGTGCCGGTGATATTGGCACCGAGGTGACCGCGTAACACCAGTCTGTGATTGTTCCAGCTATCCAGCCATTTCCAGAACGCCGTTGCTCTGAACAAACGGCCTCCGGAACCCAGAGCATCATCGGTGGCTTCGAGTTCATAGCTTTGCAAAAAGCCGGAGGACGGATCCCTTACCGATCCCTGTCTGCGGGTTCGTGACAGGGCTATACCAGGGAGCAGATAGTTGCCATCGTAATCAATACCCTCCAGTGACCATTGTTCAGACAACCAGCGTAACTGAGTTCTGAATATCCAGCGCCCCTTGATATCCTGCCTGATGACGGCGCCATGCTGAAGGGTGCTGGTCAAATCGCCAAAATCGTTCTGCTCAAGCCCTAGGCGTAACTGATAGTGTTGGTTGTTCGGGTCTTCGCCCGGTATCTGATAGAGGAAATTCAGATACGGATTGACCGTGGAATAGCGAATTGTAGTCTGTTGGCTATGCCCGTGGCGGTTTACCCTGGGGGTCTGCCAGTTAAATTGTGCCCTTGCACCGGTATCGGTTACATAACCAACGCCTACCTGAAAACTATGCTGGCTTGCATCACTGAGCTTGACCTGAATCGGCACGCGTTGATCTTCTGCCCTGGCAATCTGCGGGATGACCCGAATTTCACCGAAGTAACCCGATTGACGCAAAGCCGACTCCAGTTTACTCAGTTGTGATATCTGGTAGAAATCATCCTCGTGTAACGGCGATAATCGTTCGAGTATCTCTGGTGACAGAGAAGAACCGGTAAATGTAATCTTGCCCAATCGGTATCTGATACCAGAGTCATAGTGCAGCGAAATGCTGGCCTGGTTCTGCCCCTTGTTCACAAGCAGCTGACGCTCAACCCACTCGCCATCGAGATAGCCCTGGTTACGGGCATAGTTGTGGATGTCGCTCTTCCAGCTTTCATATTGGCCGTGGTTCAGCACTTGGCCCTGATTATTGCTGATACGCTGCAATATCTCCTCAAAGCCCTGATCTTCAGAGCCCTTGCCACTTATCTTCAGGTTCAGCTCTGTGATCAGCGTGGGCGAACCGGGTGTGACCACCAGTGTTGCCTGCACAGGGCTGGCTTCACGGTTTAGTTGCATTTCAATAATGGCATTGTTGTAGCCAAGGGCAATCATCGCCTGTTCACTGCGTTTGGGTACATTAGCGAGAAATCTGTTGACTTGCCCCGGCTCTGAGGGCAGTGACCCGAGATGAGCAAGAATATTCTGCTTTTGTTGATCATCGACGCCCTTGAAATCAATGGTTATGGCCTCTTCGGCGAACGAGATGGCAGGCATTAAAAGCATTAAAAATAACAGGTTCAGCCAACATGGTATTTTGTTCCGGCGGGTAGGATTTTTCGGGGGAAAAGTGATCAACGTAGTGCTTTCGTCCGTTTTGGAAATGCCAGTAATAATGCGAATACTAGCAAGTATTTCCTCCCTTGTACCAGTGCGGACTGAGAAAACACTGGCTCAGGTGCAGGGGCTTCTATTATGCTTTAGCTGTTTTGTTTTTTAATCGGGAGTGAATACATGTTCGAAACAGAAAGAATGGCCGAGATGATTGATACCTATTTGATTCCATGGGGGATTAATATCGCGCTGGCGCTGCTTATTTTTGTGGTGGGTCGTATTGTGGTGGGGATCATCGTCGGTCTGTTCGGCAGAGTGATGGCCCGTTCCAAATATGACGCCATGCTGGTGAGTTTTATCCAGTCCATCATCCACGCCCTGTTGATGCTGTTTGTGATCATCGCCTCTTTGGATAAACTTGGCGTCGATACCACTTCAATGGTTGCCATATTTGGTGCGGCGGGTCTGGCGATTGGTCTGTCGATGAAAGACTCGCTGCAGAATTTTGCTGCAGGGGTGTTGTTGTTGGTATTCCGGCCATTCAAAGCTGGAGATTACGTTGAGGCAGCCGGTACCGCCGGGTCAGTGAAACATATCGGTATTTTTACCACCATTTTTAACACCCCGGACAATAAAATGGTGATCGTGCCAAATGGTGCTATTTATGGTGATAACATCGTCAACTATTCAGCGATGGATACCCGTCGTGTAGATATGGTAGTGGGCATCAGCTATGACAGCGACTTACGCAAGGCCAAACAGATCCTGCAGGAAATGCTCGAAGCCGATGAGCGGGTGTTGAAGGAGCCGGCTATTCAGGTAGCTGTGTCTGAACTGGCTGACAGCAGTGTCAATTTTGTGGTCAGACCCTGGGTAGCGACGGGCGACTACTGGCCGCTTAAGTTTGATTTCACCGAAGCGGTTAAGTTGCGCTTTGACAAAGAAGGCATTGGCATTCCGTTCCCGCAAATGGATGTGCATGTGCATAAAGATGAGCAGGAAGCGGAAGAGAAAGCGTCAGAGTAATTTCAAAGGGTATAAAAAAGGGCACAATTCAGTGTAATGCCAGTCAGTTAAACTGACTGGCATTTTTTATACCCCTTCAAGCTTTCCACTAAAGCAGATAACCTGGCTGTCCCTGCTGATATGACACACCTTCCCTGGTGTGCCAGTGACCTTTGCATTGGGCATCCCTGCCCAATGCCTTGCAGGCCAGCTAAAGCTGTCCAATTTGGTTCCCGACCAAATTGTCTTTGCTCGTGCAAAGAAAAGTAACCAAAAGAAAGCACGCCCCTAACGCCACACTAAATCCAGCCATGCCTTGCCAGATAACATTTTCGCGCTCGCTAAGTGACCCATTATGTCGTTCGGTTGGTATTCAGGCGGCTTCGCCGCCTTGGCCGCGAATACAGCTTCCCGTTGCAGAAGCTGGCTTACCGCACTGGCGAACAGGGACGTTCGCCAGAGGCCGCCAGTTTTACATGGATGTTACCTAAGGCCGGTGCGCTCAGTAAGCCTGCTTCGGAGACGGAATCAGAAGCTGTCCTGAGCGAGGGACTTTTAGGTTACCTTTGTGTCCTTACAAAGGTAACTGGCTCGAAGGGACGAGAGACATAAAAGACAAGGAGGTCTATGTCTCGTTTAAGTGAACTTACAAGAGCCAGACTTGTTTAACTGACATGCATTACACAATCAGTGCCCTTTTTACTATCAGGGCCGGCAATCTGGCTTGCTGGTACTGCGTTGATACGCATTCATGGCGGAAGCCATATTCTGGTTCAGTAACTCGATGCGGCTGGTGGGTGCCGGGTGCGTAGAGAGAAACTCCGGCTGGCGCTGGCCGCCACTCGCTTTGGCCATATTCTGCCACAGGTTAACCGACTGTCGTGGATCAAATCCTGCCCTGGACATTAAATCAAGACCAATGACATCCGCTTCGGACTCATGTGTACGACTAAAGGGCAGTTGCACACCAACCTGAACACCCAAACCAATAGCCGACATGATCATCGGCGTCTGTGCTACCTGCTGGTTTTGCAGAATCTGATTGGTAGCTTCCATTCCCATATTGATCAGCGTACCGCTGGACATCCTCTCGTTGCCATGTCCGGCAATCACGTGGGCCACCTCATGGCCGATGACTGCAGCCAGTTGATGCTGGTTTTCGGCGACATTCAGTAAACCGGTATAGACACCGATCTTGCCACCGGGTAACGCAAAGGCGTTGACCTGGTCTTCATCAAACACCACCACTTCCCACTCACCGGAAAAGACGCTGTCGGAAACCTCCTGAGCAATATGCCCGGCGATACAGCGTACGTATTGATTTTCT
The DNA here is from genome assembly GCF_002591895.1 of Lacimicrobium alkaliphilum. Classification (GTDB taxonomy): domain Bacteria; phylum Pseudomonadota; class Gammaproteobacteria; order Enterobacterales; family Alteromonadaceae; genus Lacimicrobium; species Lacimicrobium alkaliphilum. The sequence continues at coordinate 206,124 of NZ_NISX01000002.1, read as the reverse complement.
ACTGGTTTTGAGGAGACTTTCTGTTCACTTTTCATGCCGTCAAAAGCCTGCTGTCCCATATTGGCAAGCTGAGAAGAGGAGTACAGTTTGATGGTCTTACGACCGGTGGGAGACGTGGTGCAGGCGCTTAAAAACACTGCGCCCACAAGCAGAGCACTGATCAAACGTAAAGCCATGACAAATCCTTGCATAGTTACAATAGCGATATTCTGCGCGTCACAGACTGGTTTGCCAAGCCGCTTTTGACCATGTATCACACGAAAAGCAAGATTAACCACAGAGACACTGAGGGCACGGAGAAGTAAAGGGCATTAAACCGTTAATATCTCCGCGTTCTTTGCGGCTCTGCGGTGCGATCTGCTAAATATTCGCAGCGGTGCGCAGGGTTTCGGCTTTATCGGTAGCTTCCCAGGGGAACGCATCACGACCAAAATGGCCGTAGGCAGCGGTGGCCTGATAGATTGGCCGTTCCAGGTCGAGCATTTTCAGCAAACCGTAGGGGCGCAGATCGAAAAACTCGCGAACCAGCTCAATCAGTCTGGCTTCATCTACTTTGCCGGTACCGAAAGTGTCAATATTGATCGATGTGGGTTCCGCCACGCCAATGGCATAAGAAACCTGGATCTCACATTTATCCGCCAGGCCTGCTGCAACGATATTCTTGGCCACATAGCGCCCGCTATAGGTGGCTGAGCGGTCAACCTTAGAAGGATCTTTGCCGGAAAAGGCGCCGCCGCCATGACGGGCCATTCCGCCGTATGTATCGACGATGATTTTACGCCCGGTGAGGCCACAATCGCCCATGGGGCCACCAATCACAAAGCGGCCGGTGGGATTAATAAAATACTTGGTACTGGCACTCAGCCACTGAGCCGGCAACACCGGCTTGATGATTTCTTCCATCACCGCTTCTTTCAGATCTGAGGTGCTGATGGACTCGGCATGCTGGGTTGAGAGCACTACCGCGTCGATACTCACCGGCTGTCCATTCTCATAGGCAAAGGTGACCTGACTCTTGGCGTCGGGGCGAAGCCAGTCCAGCGTGCCGTTTTTACGCACTTCGGCCTGGCGTTTAACCAGCCTGTGAGCATAAGTAATGGGCGCGGGCATCAGCACATCGGTCTCATTGGTGGCGTAACCAAACATCAACCCCTGGTCCCCGGCCCCCTGGTCTTCCGGGCGGGTGCGGTCTACCCCCTGATTAATATCCGGGCTCTGCTTGCCGATGGCATTAAGCACCGCGCAGGAGTCGGCATCGAAACCCATGTCAGAATGGGTATAGCCAATGTCTCGTACGGTATCCCGTACCAGTTGTTCGATATCTACCCAGGCGGTGGTGTTAATTTCACCACCTACCAGCACCATGCCGGTTTTGACAAAGGTCTCGCAGGCGACCCGGGCTTTTGGATCCTGTTCTAAAATGGCGTCCAGTACGGCATCAGATATCTGATCTGCTACTTTATCGGGATGCCCCTCGGATACAGACTCGGAGGTAAACAGATGTTTTGCCATAAATTGTCCTCGCTATTCGGTATGTCAGATCGTTATCGACCACAATGGCGATTATTCTACCCACGAAAATAAAAAATACCAGCCTTTACATCTAGACGTCTAAATGTCTGTTTGTTAACTTTGCTTGCCAGCTAGCTATAGTCAGTTTGTCGGAATAGCCAGGCCGGTTATTGAAATTCAGCTAAGTTATTCTGTTTTTATCATTATCAAAATGCGCAACAGCGTTGCAGTTACCAAGGTGCTGGGCGAGAATAGATGCCCTTTTTGCCAGCCAGCAGGAGTTTTTATGCCCCAGAGCAGTGAAGTCAGTCGTCAACAGTTAGCCAATGCCATCCGCGCACTTTCAATGGATGCGGTACAAAAAGCCAAGTCCGGCCACCCCGGTGCCCCGATGGGTATGGCGGATATCGCCCAGGTGTTGTGGTGTGACTTTCTTAACCATAACCCGGCCAACCCGAACTGGGCCAACAGAGACCGCTTTGTGCTTTCCAATGGTCATGGTTCAATGCTGATCTATTCGCTGTTGCACCTGAGCGGATACGACCTGCCCATGGAAGAGATCAAAAATTTCCGGCAACTGCACTCCAGAACCCCTGGTCATCCTGAATATGGCTATGCACCCGGCGTTGAGACCACCACCGGGCCGCTGGGGCAGGGCATCAGCAATGCGGTGGGTATGGCAATAGCGGAAAAGACGCTGGCAGCACAGTTTAACCAACAGGGTCATGACATCATTGACCACTTTACCTACTGCTTCCTCGGTGATGGTTGTCTGATGGAAGGGGTGTCGCACGAGAGTTGTTCTCTGGCGGGCACACTGGGGCTGGGCAAATTAATTGCATTCTGGGATGACAACGGGATTTCCATTGACGGTGACGTCGAAGGGTGGTTTACCGATGATACTCCGGGCCGTTTCCGCGCTTATGGCTGGCAGGTGATTGAAGCTGTGGATGGTCATGATCCCGAGCAGATTAAAGCGGCTATTGAAAAAGCCCGTGCAGAAACCGGCAAACCGACTCTGATTTGCACCAAAACCATTATCGGTTTTGGGTCACCGAATAAATCCGGCAGCCATGATTGTCATGGTGCACCACTGGGCGACGATGAGATTGCCGCTGCCCGTGATTACCTGAACTGGCCCCACGCGCCTTTCGAAGTGCCTGCAGACATTTATTCCGGCTGGGATGCAAAGGCCTCCGGGCAACAAAGTGAACAAGACTGGAACAACAAGCTGGCCGCCTACGCCGAAGCTCATCCGAAGCTGGCCGAAGAACTCGAAAGACGTCTTAAAGGCGAATTACCGGCAGATTTTGCCGATAAAGCCCAGGCGTTCATTCAGGCCTGCCAGGATAAAGGGGAAGATATTGCCAGTCGTAAAGCCTCTCAAAACAGCATCGAAGCTTTTGCCTCTATATTACCAGAGGTGATTGGCGGCTCGGCGGATCTGGCTGGCTCTAACCTGACTTTGTGGTCGGGTGCCAAAGGCCTCAGCGCCGAAGATGCCAGCGGTAATTATATTTACTACGGTGTGCGCGAGTTCGGCATGAGCGCGATCATGAACGGAATTGGCTTGCATGGCGGGTTCCGGGCCTACGGGGCTACCTTCCTGATGTTTATGGAATATGCCCGCAATGCAGTGAGAATGTCAGCGTTAATGGGCATTCCGAATATTTTTGTCTACACCCATGATTCCATTGGCCAGGGTGAGGATGGCCCTACCCATCAGCCCATTGAACAGCTGGCAAATCTGCGTCTGACTCCGAATATGCAAACCTGGCGTCCCTGTGATGCGGCAGAAACTGCGGTGGCATGGAAAGCGGCACTGGAGCGCAACGATGGACCCAGTGCATTGGTATTCAGCCGCCAGGGGCTTAAGGCTCAGTCACGCAGTGCAGCGCAATTGGCGGATGTGGCACGCGGTGGTTATGTGCTTCAGGATTGTGACGGTACACCGGATTTGATTCTGATGGCCACTGGCTCTGAAGTGGCGATTACCGTTCAGGCTGCAGCACAGCTCAGTGAAAAGGGGAAAAAAGTACTGGTGGTCTCCATGCCCAGTACCAGCGTGTTTGATTCGCAGGATGAGACCTACAGAGAATCTGTGCTGCCATCCGGTGTAACTCGCCGGGTTGCTGTTGAAGCGGCTCACGTGGATTTCTGGCACAAGTACACCGGGTTTAACGGCGCAGTAGTGGGTATGACCACCTTTGGTGAGTCGGCTCCCGGTGGTGCACTCATGGAGCACTTCGGCTTTACAGCGGACAACGTCGCTGAAACGGCCCTGAAGTTGCTCAGCTGATAGCAGCGCGGATACAATCACTCTCATACAACTGCCGGCTATTGCCGGCAGATTTTTATAGATGCAGTTTCTGCATTGACACATAGCGTGGGGCATCATGTTACGACTTGCCATTAATGGTTTTGGCCGAATCGGCCGCAATGTGTTGAGGGCGCTTTACGAAAGTGGCCGGAATAGCCAGGTCCAGGTCGTTGCAATCAATGAGTTGGCTAAACCACAAGGTGTGGCACACCTGCTCAAATATGATACCTCACACGGGCGCTTTGCCTTTGATGTGCGCCTTGATGGCAGCATGTTGAATGTGGCGGGAGATCCAATCCGTTTGTTGCAGCATGAAGATATCAATGATTTACCCTGGGCGGAGTTGGGGGTCGACATTGTGCTTGAATGTACCGGTGTGTTTGGCGACAGAGAATCCGGTGCGCAGCACCTCGCACAGGGGGCGAAAAAAGTACTGTTTTCACAGCCCTGCAGTGCAGATATGGACGCTACCGTTATCTATGGAATCAACGACCATGAGCTGAAAACCAGTGATCGGATTGTTTCCAATGGATCCTGCACCACAAACTGCATTGTGCCGGTGATCCAGGCGCTGGATCTGGCCTTTGGCGTAGACAGTGGCACCATTACCACGATTCACGCTTCGATGCATGATCAACAGGTCATTGACGCCTATCACGATGACTTACGACGTACCCGGGCTGCCAGTCAGTCGATTATTCCTGTGGATACTAAGCTGGCCAGAGGTATTGAGCGCATCCTGCCCAAATTTGCAGGGCGATTTGAAGCCATTGCTGTGCGTGTGCCTACCATTAACGTTACGGCCATGGATCTGAGCGTAACCCTTAATCAGAAGGTCAATATCGCACAGGTCAATCAGGCGTTGATGCAGGCCAGAGAGGGGCGTCTGGCGGGTATTCTGGGTTACACCGAGGAGCCATTGGTGTCCTGCGATTTTAACCATGATCCCCACTCTGCCATCGTCGATGGCACACAGACCCGGGTCAGCCATAATTGTCTGGTGAAAACCCTGGTATGGTGTGACAACGAATGGGGCTTTGCGAATCGTATGCTGGATACAGCTATTGCCATGGCGGCACTGGACTAATAATCATATTTGAATATATCGCTAACAGATAAGGAATCCATATGTCAGTACTAAAGATGTCAGATTTGAATCTTGCCGGGAAGAAAGTCCTGATCCGCCAGGACCTCAATGTGCCGGTGAAAGAAGGTAAGGTCACCTCTGATGCCCGTATAAAAGCGTCTTTGCCCACTCTTAAAGCCGCACTTGAAGCGGGTGCCAGAGTGATGGTGATGTCTCATCTGGGGCGCCCCACAGAAGGGCAGTTTGAGCAGCAGTACTCCCTGCAGCCAGTGGTGGATTATCTTGATAAGGCGCTGGATTGCCCGGTACGCCTGGCCAGTGACTACCTTGCAGGGGTAGACGTGGCGGAAGGTGAACTGGTGGTGCTGGAAAATGTGCGCTTTAACCCCGGCGAGAAGAAAGACGACGAGGCGTTATCGAAGCAATACGCAGCGTTGTGCGATATCTACGTAATGGATGCATTTGGCACCGCACATCGTGCTCAGGCATCGACCCATGGAGCCGGTAAGTTTGCACCACAGGCCTGCGCAGGCCCGTTGCTGGCAGCTGAACTGGAGGCGCTGGGTAAGGCACTGGAGAATCCGGCGCGGCCACTGCTTGCCATTGTCGGAGGCTCTAAAGTCTCTACCAAGTTAACTGTTCTGGAAGCGCTGTCGGAAAAGGTTGACCAACTGATTGTTGGTGGCGGTATCGCTAACACCTTTATTGCAGCGACCGGTAACCCGGTGGGCAAATCGCTGTATGAAAAAGACTTAATCCCCGAGGCCAACCGTTTACTGGCTAAAGCCCGGGCCAGTGGTGGAGATATTCCGGTACCGGAAGACGTGGTTGTGGGGCAGGAATTTTCTGAATCTGCAATGGCCACACATAAAAAGGTGAGTGAAGTGAGCGAATCGGATATGATCTTCGATATTGGCCCGCTTACGGCTGAAAAACTGGCTGAGCAGATAAAAAAAGCCGGTACGATTGTCTGGAATGGTCCGGTGGGGGTGTTTGAGTTTGACCAGTTTGGCGCGGGCACCAAAGTCCTGGCTCATGCCATTGCTGACAGTGATGCGTTTTCTATTGCCGGTGGCGGTGACACCCTGGCAGCGGTAGATAAGTATCAGATAGCCGATAAGATCTCCTATATCAGCACCGGTGGAGGGGCTTTTCTGGAGTTTCTTGAAGGAAAAGCCTTGCCGGCGGTGACGATGTTGGAGCAACGGGCAAAGTAGTTCGGAATGTATGTCCAGGGATGGACGGTATGTCGACGTTGCAGGGATGCATTTCGTATACCAGTCTGACAAACGATCACAAGCATTCACATTGGTGTCGGACTAAAGTCCGACCTACAGGTGCAGCGCCGTTGTGCTGCTTAATAATAAGAAGGGCGATTGAAGCCATTAGCGGTGGTGAATAATCCCCTCGGCTATACTAACTGACAATATCTCTGTATCCCGGCCTCTGAGGCCACTACAACAAAAAAAGGAGTTGCCAATGGCAGCCGAAGCCAAAGCAAAAATGCTGGAAAAAGTACAGAATCAGGATGGCTTTATAGCCGCCCTGGATCAAAGCGGTGGCAGTACCCCTAAAGCCCTGAAACTTTATGGGCTGGATGAGTCCGCCTGGAGTTCAGATGAAGAAATGTTTGATCTGGTACATCAGATGCGCAGCCGCATTGTCACAAGTCCTGCCTTTAATGGGGAGCGTATACTGGGCGCTATTTTGTTTGAAAACACCCTGGATCGCTATATTGATGGGGAGTATTCGTCACGCTACCTGTGGCAGGAGAAACAGGTTATACCTTTTCTGAAAGTGGATAAAGGGCTGGCCGAAGAAGCCAAAGGGGTTCAGCTGATGAAGCCTATGCCCGAACTGGGTAAGTTGCTTTCCAAGGCCAACGATCAGGGCGTGTTTGGTACCAAAATGCGGTCGGTGATTAAACAGGCCAATGCCGAAGGAATCCGTGACGTGGTGGCGCAGCAGTTTGAAGTGGCCAGCCATATTATGGCCGCGGGTCTGGTGCCGATTATTGAACCCGAAGTGGATATCCACTGTCCGGACAAGGCTGAAGCCGAAGCGCTGCTGAAGCAGGATATTCTGGCTGAACTGGATACATTGTCTACGGCACAAAAAGTCATGTTAAAGCTGACGCTGCCTGAAGAAGACAACTTCTATCGGGATTGTATTGAGCATGGCAATGTTATTCGCGTAGTGGCACTCTCCGGTGGCTATAGTCGTGAAGAAGCGAATCAGCGTTTGAGCAGAAATCAGGGAATGATTGCAAGCTTTTCGCGTGCACTGACAGAAGGCTTGTCGGCGCAGCAATCTGATGAAGCATTTAATGCAATGTTAGATAGCACTATTGAGAGTATCTATCAGGTTTCCAAAACCTGAAGCTGAAGATGATGGTGAATCACCGCAGAGGTTTTTGCGGTGATTTCTTATAAAAAAGATGAAAATAAGCTGAATAGATTATATTGGTGGTTAAAATATAGCCACCCCCCCTGCAATCTGCGATGTAATTTAGTTACAATTGCGTCAGATTTTTAAACACTTGGAAATTACGTTTGATGATAAAGAAGACCACGCTGAGCCTTGCGGCTCTCCTTACTATGCCTTTTATGGTCCATGCTAATAACCTGGATGTCGTATTTGCACCAGATACGACTACCCCTGAAGAGGCGGAAAAGCCTTTTACCATGGATGGTGAGCTGGGCATTATTGTCACGACGGGTAATACTGATGCGTCCACTTTCAAAGGCAGAATCAATGCCCATCAGGAGCTGAGTCAGTGGAGTAATGACTATACAATCGAGGGGTTTTATAAGCAGGATGAGGTGACGGTTGATGACGAAACCGAAACCCAGACCACCGCGCAGAAGATTTTCCTGTCAGGGCAGGGAAGTTACAAGCTGGAAAACCCCAAGCATCGCTTGTTTGCTTTCGGCTCATATGAAGACGACAGATTTAGTGGTTTTAACCATCAGGCCACAATAGCCGCCGGTTGGGCGCAGGAGTTATGGAAAACGGATGTTTCTTCTTTTACCTATAGCGTTGGTCCTGGTTACGCCATGGCGGAACGGGATACCGGTGAGAGCGTAAACGGTATGATAGTGCGGGGCTCTCTGGACTATCGCTGGAAAATATCCGACACCTCTACCTTCCGCCAGACCTTCAGTACGGAAGTGGGTAACGAAAATACCAAATCTAAGTCAGAATCCTCTGTTTCTGCGCAGATCAATGGTTCACTGGCGCTGAAGGTATCACTCATACTCAATCACAACTCAGATGTGGCGGATGATATTGAAGAACTGGATACTCAGACTTCAGTCACGCTGGTGTATAACTTTTTCTGATTACCAGTATTGACCGGCGTTTTTGTTTATCACCAACTCACAGAAAACAAATTTTCACCGCAGAGTCGCAGAGCGCGCGGAGAAAGCGAAGATGAAACACCTTCAGATCTCTGTGTCCTCTGCGACTCCGCGGTAAAGTAGTGCCATCAAAGGTCACTGGATGCCCGATAACAACACTCGGGCATGACAAACGGTTGTTCCCGCACGTTGTTGGCGGGCCTGTCCAGCACCTTTGATTGCACCATGTAATAGTTAGCGCACTGGTCATTCAATGGTTGCTGGAAACCCAGTGCCTTTGTTTTACTAACCATCCAAAAAGAAATTTTCACCACAGAGTCACAGAGAACACAGAGCTTTGTAGGGCCCAATTTATTGGGCTAACGGCGCCAATTCCGCCTCTGCTGGTCGAATAAATTCGACCCTACATGGAGGAGCTTCATGCTCGGCAGGGGATACCACCGGCCACAGAGTCAAAGAGAACACAGAGAAGTAAAAGGGATAAACCCTCTGAATCTCCGTGCCCTCAGCCTGCCCAGCCCCTTTGCTTAGCTGTTTCCTGAGGAATATACAGCTATTTTATAACAGCAAAGGTGCCGGGTGGCTCTGTGGTTAACTTTGCTTTTCTTCTCCGCGTTCTTTACGCCTCTGCGAGAGGAGATGGTTTTTACCCTTACTCCACTTTGGTTTTCAGACCACGGCGGATCAGTAAGGCTTCGGTGGTGGGCTCCTGGCCACGGAACTTGATATAAGATTCCATCGGCAGCCGGGAATTACCCGTTTCCAGGATATGCTTGCGGTAATGTTCACCGTTTTCACGGGTCAGCCCGCCCAGGCTCTGCACATAGGCAAAGGCATCGGCCGCCAGAATTTCACTCCACATATAGGCATAATATCCGGCTGAGTAGCCACCTCCCACTGAGTGGGCGAAATAGGTAGACTTATAGCGAGGCGGCACAGCGGGCAGATCGACACCGTATTTTTCCAGTGCCGCCTGCTCAAAATCGGTGACATCAATCAGTGGCGCATCCGCATCCAGGGTATGCAGCTCCATATCCAGTAGCGCGGCAGACATATACTCCAGCGTATCGAAACCCTGGTTGAAACTGCGTGAGCGCATGATTTTATCCAGCAACGCTTTCGGGATCTGCTCATCGGTTTCATAGTGACGGGCATAGTTGGCAATTACGTCAGGGTAGGCGGCCCAGTCTTCTTCGAAAGTGGAAGGAAACTCAACAAAATCCCTGGATACCGCAGTGCCGGCCAATGACGGATATTTCACATTAGACAGCATGCCATGCAGGCCATGACCGAGCTCGTGGAACATGGTGGTGACATGGTCATAGCTGACTAAGGTTGGCTCACCCTCTGGCCCTTTAGGGATGTTCATAACATTCACTACCACCGGTTTTTGTTCCAGCAGGTGAGACTGACCAACAAAGGAACTCATCCAGGCACCACCGCGTTTACCGTCACGGGCAAAGTAGTCGGCATAGAAGATAGCCAGGCTTTGATCGCCATGATCAAAGACTTCAAAAGCCTGCACATCGGGATGGTATACGGGCAGGTCGGGGCGAGGTTCAAAACGGACACCGTAGAGACGGTTCATGGTGTAAAACAATCCATCATGCAGTACCCGGTTAAACTCGAAGTACTGTTTGACTTCCTGCTCATCCAGATCATATTTTTCCTGGCGTACCTTTTCGGCGTAATAGGCCCAGTCCCAGGGTTGTGCCTCAAATTCTCCGCCTTCACGAAGGATCATTTCCTGAATAGCGGCCTGCTCAGCTTTGGTGTTTTCCACTACCGCAGGCACCATGCTGGTAAGCATATTCAGCACATTAGTGGGCGTTTCTGCCATGGTGTTCTGCAACTGGTAGCTGGCCCAGTTGGGGAACCCTAGCAATCTTGCACGTTCAGCGCGGATCTGCGCCAGCCGCGCGACTAAAGGTTTATTGTCGAGCTCACCAGACGTGCCGCGGTAAGCTGAAGCTTCCCAGATACGTTGTCTTAATGCACGGTTTTGCAACGACGCCAATACAGGTTGACGAGTGGTATTGGTGATCTTGATCAGATATTTACCATCATGGCCGGCATCGGTGGCGTTTTTAGCGGCTGCACGAATGTCGCTGTCACTCATACCGGCGAGCTCTGCTTCGGTGTCTACCACTACGGCGATGTCTTTACTGAGTTTCAGCAGGTTCTGGCTGAACTCGGTGGTCAGTTCGGAGTGCTCTTCATTCAGTGCCCGAATGGTGGTTTTTTGCGCTTCGCTCAGCTGTGCACCGGCGCGTACAAAACGGTCGTAGAGCACATCCAGCAGGCGCGCAGATTCAGGATCCAGCTCCAGCGCTTCCTTTTTCTTATAGAGGCTCTCTACCCGTTCAAATAGCTTGGCGTTGAGGTAAATGTTATCGCGGTGAGCAGCCAGCCTTGGCGCCATGGTTTTCTGAATTTCACGGCGTTGCTCGTTACTGTCAGTGCCGACCAGATTAAAGAAAATACGTGATACCCGGGTCAGCAGGCTGCCGGTTTTTTCCATCGCGACAATAGTGTTTTCAAAGCTCGCGGGTTGTGAGTTATTGGCAATCGATTCGATTTCTTCAAGCTGCTGCTCAATGCCTTGTGTAAAGGCTGGCAGGAAATGGTCATCGTTGATAATACTGAAATCCGGGGCCTGGTATTGCAGGCTGCTCATTTCGAGCAATGGATTAGCCTGCTGGCTGTCGGCGGCGGCCTGGCTGGCGGTTTCATGGGTGTTTTCTGGTTGCTCAGCTTGTTTTGAGCAGGCGCTTAGCGCGAGGCTGGCGGCTATGGCCGTAGCGATCAGGGTTTTACGCATTGGAGTCTCCGTCGAAAGGGCGTTATTGGTGTAATAATTGTTTAGCCGGGCAGTTTGCCAGAAAAATCGGTTAATAGTCCCGCTTTGCTGCTACCGGCACAAAGGATGCGACAAAACGCACTCTTTGCGTTCGTAACTACAACTGGCCCTATGCAAAGTTGGCATCTGGATCTTACCCCTGACTGTGGTGGCGTTATGGTGTTGTGGTGGTTTTTTAAACAACCTTAGGTGAACATGATGCTTCGGATCTCTTTTAACACCCTTTTTGCAGTCTGGGCCCTGCTGGCTGGCAGTCAGGCCACTGCAGTCAGTTTGTTTGATGATGACTTTCAGACGGGTCAGTACAGTCAATGGACAACAACGGGTGACGGCAGTGATAACATCAACCTTTATCAGGGGAATTATTCCCTGCGACTCGATGGCTTGCGCGAGGCTCAGTTCAGCCTTTCAACAACAGGTTACCAAAATGTCAGTCTGAGCATGGATCTCACTGCAACGGATCTGCTTTATGGAGACAGCTGCTATGCCGAATATTCAGTCAATGGCGGTGCCAACTGGTCAGGGCTTGGCAGTATTGGTGTAGCTCAGTCTGGCGGGTCTTTTGTGTCCTTCAGCCAGACCTCGGGGCTGGATGATATCAGTCAACTGGTATTGCGCTTTCGCGCCTACACCCTTTATGACAACTATTGTTACGGTGACAATGTAACCCTTACCGGCACACCGATTTCGCAAGACACCTTGTTCATTGATGACTTTCAGGATGGCGACAATGCTGGCTGGAATTTCATCGGCAATGGCAATAACAGTGTGAATCTCTATCAGAGTAATTACTCACTACGTCTGGATGGTTTGCGCGAAGCACGGGTAAATTTATCCTCCGCCGGAGCTGAAAGTGTGGTGCTCAGCGGTGAACTGGCGGCCTTGTATCTGGTTAGTGGTGACAGTTGCCATCTGGAATATTCCACCAATGGCGGACAGAGCTGGCAAACCATGCTGGAACTGAACAATGGCGATGATAATGGTAATTTTCAAAGTTCAGCCATCAGCACAGGCCTGGATGATAACGCTAATCTGAGCCTGCGTATTCGCGCATATACGCTGTTTGGCAATTACTGCTATGGCGACAATATCAGTCTGACCGGTACCAGTGGCGGGCAGACACAAGGGCCACAGCTCAGCGTCAGCGGTTCCGGGAATTTTGGCTCTGTAACGGTGGGCAGCACGATTAATACCAGTTTTACGCTGAGTAATACCGGTGTTCAGAGCCTGGATATTGGCAGTATCAGTGGTGCGGCTGCGCCTTTTTCAGTCAGCGCAGATAATTGCTCAAACCAGAGCCTGGCGCAAAGCCAGAGCTGTCAGCTGGCGGTGGATTTTACCCCAGTCGTCGAAGGCAGTGTCAGTGATAGTCTCAGTATTGCGTCCAATGACAGCAGTCAGAACCCTTATACTCTGGCACTGTCAGGCACCGGCACACAGAGCGGCAGCTGTGATTTTGATTGCCTTGGCGGTGATGGTAATGTCAGTCGTAGCCAACTGACCTACAGCCAGCTTACCGGCAGCGGTGGGGTATCTCTTGTGGCTTATAGTCACTATGCTCTGCCTGGCAATGGGGCTGATCCCACTAACAGCTTCAGCGGTAATCTGAGTCTGACTATTGTTCCCGGGACGCTGGTGGAACAAGGCACTAATCTGGCATCGGCCTATACCAATCCGGATAGTCTGCCTCCTTTTGATTTTGACTTTGTGCAGCATGGCAGTCATCTGATCCCCGTCGACAGGCAGGTTACCGCCACCGGGCATCCCGCATGGGAGTGGATATTGCTGCCGGGGCGGGTATGGAATGAAAATGGTGATAATGGCTACAGCCGCGCCGCTCTGCCCTTTGCTCTGCAGGAAATTAACGCTAACTGCACGCACAACGGTGTGATGACCTTTGTGTTTAAACAAGATGGTTCCATATCCGATGTGGCCTATCAGATTGCTCAGGAAACCTGTGAGTACTTTAAGTTTAATCTGCACGGCAAACTGGATGCCAGCTACACCCCTGGGGCTATTGCCGGTGACAGCCAACTGAAAAATGATTATGTGGCTGAACTGAGCAACCGGTTGCCGCGTAAGGCACTGTCAGAACTGGCCACTGATTATCCGGGGCAGGGTGTCAATATCAGTGCCATCGGCAGTGATCAGACTTCAGTGCATCTGAGTGCTTACGGGGTGTTGTACCAGGGCGTTCATTATCAGGGGCAATGTAATACCCGCCAGGGGGATTATCCCTATTGCGAGGTAATGGCACTGCCCTCGTATTCCACGGCTAAATCCATCGTCGGTGGCATAGGTCTGATGGCCCTGGAACAGCAATATGGTGGTTCACAGGCAGGGCTGATTGTCAGTGATTATGTCAGCGAGTGCCCAACCAGCACCTGGTCTGATGTGACGTTTGAGCAGGCTCTGGATATGGCCACAGGCAACTATGATTCTGCCGGTGATTCGGTGGATGAAGGCGCCCAGAAAACCGTGGATGACTTCTTTCTGGTGGCCAGTCATGCAGACAAAATCAATCATGCCTGCGACTACCCTCGTAAAAGTACGCCCGGTACGCAGTTTGTTTATCATACTTCGGACACCTATATTCTCAGCCGGGCCATGCAAGAACTGTATGAAGCCAATGAAGGCGCACAGGCTGATTATTACAGTGACCTGTTGGTGGAACAGATCTTTAAACCCATACACTTAAGCCCGCTGACATGGGAAAGTAAACGCACCTATGACACTGAGCTGCAGGTCTGGGGCGGTTACGGTCTGACGTTCAACGGTGATGATCTGCTGAAAATCAGCCAGTTTCTGGCGCTGAATGATGGCAAGGTGGCCGGGCAGCCGATGCTGGATGCAGGCCTGCTCGCTGATGCCCTGCAGCAAACCAGTAGCCGTGGGCTGAGCACAGGCACCGCCAGTAGCCGCTATCAGAACGGTTTCTGGGCCTATGATCTGAGCGCTTCGACTCAGGTGGCCTGCACTAACACTACCTGGGTACCTTATATGTCGGGATTTGGCGGTATTGGTCTGGTGCTGTTGCCCAACGGCATGCAGTATTATTATGTCAGCGATAACAGCGAATACGGCTTTACCAAAACCGTTAAAGAACTGGATAAAATCGCCCCGGTGTGTAATTGAGAAACGATCCAAATTGCGTCTTAACCGCTGAGACGCAGAGTTCGCGGAGAATACATCCGTAATACCTCTGCGTTCTCCGAGGCTCTGCGGTGAATCTGGCTTCAGGGCACTGGATTCCCGCCTGCGCGGGAATGACAGAAATGTAAACGTCATGCCCGAATATTGTTGTCGGGCATCCAGCGCCGTTGAAAAGAATCAGGATGCACGGCTGAGACGCAGAGTTCGCGGAGAATACATCCGTAAAACCTCTGCGTCTTTGCGCCTCTGCGAGATAAAATTTATTCGACAAATATTCTGGGGTAATCGAATAAATTCGACCCCACATAGAATTGCTCTTCCCGGCGTGCTCTGCGACTCTGCGGTGAAAAGTAAAAACTGGCGCTAAAGACGGTAACTAACTGGTCCTTAACGGTTGGCGTTAAGCTGATAATCTGGTGAGTATGATAATAAGCATAAGCAGTAAACTGATGAAACTACCTACCCTTGCGCCAGATGGCACCGCAGCACGGATTATGCTGGCGTTTTTAGCCACGGCCGGGCTCTTCTACGTGAATATTATGCCGGCCATTGTTTCAGGATTAATTGAATCCCTTAACTTTTCACGTGCCGATGCCGGCTTAGTGGCATCGCTGAATATCTATGGCGCGGCAGTAGGGGCTTTTGTGGCGGTGTTTCTGGTAACCAGGGTGCCCTGGAGGCCTGCAGCCGCAGTGCTGCTGGTTGCGCTGATGCTGCTTGATGGCCTGTCTATTATTGTTACAACACCAGAGATTATGATGCCGCTCAGGGCGCTGCACGGCGGCGTCGGCGGTTTGTTGGTAGGAATTTCATTCGCGGTTATCGCCCGGGTCAGTCAGGTGCACAAGACTTTCGGTTATTTGTTGTTCGTGCAATTTGGCCTGGGTGGTTTTGGTGTGATGTTACTGCCGCCACTGGCACCCATGTATGGCACCGCCGCGTTGTTTCTGGCGCTTATCGCATTCAGTGCAGTGTCGCTGGTGATGCTGACAATGTTGGGCGACTACCCGATTGAAAAGCCGGATCCGGATAAGGTGGTGGCACCGATTCAGTCTAAACCCCTGGCCTCGGCATTGCTGGCGGTATTTTTGTTTCAGGCCGCTAATATGGGGTTGTATGCCTATATTATCGATCTCGGCCAGCAGGCCGGTCTGGATATCAAGTTTATCTCCCCCACCTTAGGCATTTCCGCCTGGATGGGCTTGCTCGGTTCCGGCCTGGTGATCCTGTTCTCTACACGCTTTGGCCGCACTCTGCCCCTTGTGGTCGCCATAGGTATGACAACAATGGCGACGTTCGTTTTACATTTCAGTCAGATGGCGGTCGTTTTTTGGATTGCTAATGTGTTGGTTGGCGTGACCTGGGCGTTCAGTATTGCCTACTTGCTGGGTATTTGTGCTGAGTTTGACAAGGCCGGTAAAATGGCCGCGCTGGGCGGCTTCGCTTCCAAAACCGGGCTGGCCTCAGGGCCTTTTGTGGCGGCAATGATTCTGACTGATGAAGGTTATGGGCCGTTGATTAATATTGCTGTGGTGGCGTTGGTACTTTGTTTACTGGCCTGTCTGTTTCCGGCCAGGTTGCTTGATAAGCAAAGTTGAAGCGGGCAAGATGGCAGGCAACTGAATTGTACTTTGATGCCTCTATGCCCCAGCATTTGTTTGTTCTGGACGATGACGATAAAACCAGCCTGCAAAAACAGTTACAGCAAAAACTGATCGGCGCCATCCACAGTGGGTATTTTTCCGCTGCCAGCAAAATGCCTTCCAGCCGCAAGCTGGCCGAACAGTTGGGCGTATCCCGAAATACAGTAGTGGCGGCCTATGAACAACTTATTGATGAGGGTTATCTGGTCAGCCGTGAGCGCAGCGGTATTTATGTTAATGATCACTTTTTTGAAGAGTATGCCGAGCAGGCTTCTTCCACTCTCGCAGTGGCTGCAAATCAGTTTGACTGGGAGGGCGCACTGCATGGCATTAAAGTGGAGAAAAGCCCGCCGCCTTACCCGGATAACTGGCAGCAATATCCCTTTCCCTTTATTGATGGCCAGTATGATCAATCGCTGTTTCCACTCAATCAATGGCGTGAATGTTCCCGGCTCAGCCAAAATGTAGACGAGATAAAAAGCTGGGCCAGAGACAGCGGCAACAAGGATGATGAGTTGCTGATTCACGAGATCCGCACCAAAGTGCTGCCGCGCCGGGGTATTTTTGCCGAGACTGACGAGATCCTGATCACTCTGGGCTCCCAGCATGCCCTGTATCTGCTGGCCAGGCTGCTGTTAAGCCATACCCGTTTACTGACCACTGAAGAACCGGGTTATCAGGGCATTCGCCAGCTGGCGCAACTGATGTATTGCCCGCTACAGTTTGCTGCGATCGAGGCCGACGGTATCCGCCTTGAGGATATTGCCCCGCAAACCGACGTACTGTATGTGACCCCCAGTCATCAGGTACCTACTGCGGTAACCATGAGCAGAGAAAAGCGTGAAAGGTTGATTGAGCAGGCGCAACAGGATGATTTTGTGATCATTGAAGATGATTACGAAAGCGAAGCGAATTTTCTCAGCAACCCCCATCCAGCGCTGAAAAGCATGGATAACGTGGGCCGGGTTGTGTATGTATCCAGTTTTTCCAAGGTGCTGGCACCAGGCTTGCGCCTGGGCTTTATGGTGGCCCCCAGGGCTCTGGTCAAGCAGGCGCGGCGACTGCGCTCACTGTCTTTGCGCCATCCGCCGGCCAATAATCAGCGGATTATGGCGCTGTTTTTATCTCTGGGGTATTACGATATGACCATGCGTCGTATCCACCAGGAACTGAATTTACGCTGGCAGGAAATGCGCGAGGCCCTTAATCACTATCTCGGCCCGTATATTGTTACCTCCGAAACCGTAGGTGGCAGTACTGTATGGATCAAAGGCCCGCCCGGCTTAAACAGCCAGCGTTTTGCCGCTGAAGCCGCCAAAACCGGCATACTGATCGAGCCGGTACACCGGTTTTATGGTGGGCGCGACAAACCCGACCAATACTTCCGTCTTGGCGTGCGCAGTATTCCAGCTGCCAAAATCAGAGAGGGTATTGAACGCCTTGCCCGGTTAATCGATGAATTTAAAGAGCAACAGGACAGGGACTGGGGCCAGCGCCTCAGCGGCGAGGCCCTGCTGGCATTTGTGTCCAACTGCCAGTTTATCGGCCGTACCGTTTTTGGCGATCCCTACCGTATCCGCTTGCGGGCCGATGGCACCATGGAAGGCTGGGAAGGCCACACCGATGAAAAGCATGATACCGGCACTTGGTGGCTGAAGGGCGACACCTGGTATCGTCAGTGGCAAAGCTGGTCTTACGGTGAGCTGCTGGGTTTTGAAATTTATATCAATGACAACCGAATTCACTGGGTACGCGACGGCCAGTTAGTGGATGCCGCCTTTTACACTATTCCGGGGGAAGACGGGGAATAGGTTTAGTCATATATCCACCGACCAGGTTGGAACAATAATAAAGGGAGTCATGTTTATGCAGGGCTATGGTTCGTTGCTGGCCCGGTGGTGACTGCCGGGAAGTATAGCTCTGTGGCTGGCTGGTTATTGCAGGATTAAAATGTGCCATTAATTGCCAGGGCCAGTCTTCTGCCAGACCTTTCATATTGGTTGGGGAAGTCCGGATGTATAGTGTAAGCGCGCGTGATTTCGTCAGTAATATTGAGACCCTTGATACTTAGTTTAAAATTTTGGTTCAGGCGCACGCCAATAGCAGCATCAAACTGGCCATAGCCATCCCGGTAAACCGGATACATATCGCGCTCAATACGCTCAACATAAGCCCCTTTATAGGTGTAAGAAAAATGCACATCAACATCGTCTCGCTCGTAAAATAATGCCAGGTTGATACTTTCGTCAGCCAAACCGACTGGAGAGCTGGGGATATTTAAGTCAGAATCGGCAGTCAGACCATTGCTGAGAATCGTGTAATTGCTGTTTAAACCCAATCCCTGCAAGCTCTTATGAAACAAGCCAAAAGGTAAGTGTGCGATAAATTCGATGCCTTTAATGGTGTATTTTCCATCGGCATTAACATATTGGTAGATGTCGAAGTCATAGACTCCGTCAATGGTTCCGTTGTCATTATATTTAATGACGTTTTGCGCGACACCCGTCAGACTCTCCCGAATAACGTTGTCAATTTGTTTTTCAAAGTAGGAAACAGAGAGTAAAGCTTCAGGTTGTAAATACCACTCAACACCCAACTCCCATTGTTGCGCAATGGTGGGTTTGAGATTCGGATTGCCATCATGAAACTTGAAGTCAGCCAGGCTGACACTTCTTCGATAAGCGATTTCGTCAAGTGCCGGACGAATAAGGGTTTTTGACATAGCTCCACGCAGCAGGAGGTCCTGATTCAGCTCAATACTGGCATTCATACTGGGTAGCCACTGCTGATAGTTTCCGGTCTGAGAAACAGGCTGATTGGTGGCGCTGTCATTATCGTCATTGTTTTGAAACTGGTGATAGCCAGACGACTGAACAAGGGTATCGATATAGCGCATTCCTAGGTTAAGGGCATAGCGGTTTTGATTGTGATAAAAATCAAAATCAGCCATTGCATATAACACCCGTGCAACTTCATCTACCAGGTAATATTGTGCTTGTTCGTAGGGGGTCAGTAAGCCAGGGTAGCGAAACGTTTTTCGGGCATAATCATTGCCCACCTGTTGCCAGTTAAGATTTCTCCCATCCGCCAGTGAGTAACTGCCGCCAGGCACAAGCTGACTAATAGTATTTAATTCACTGTCTGTCATAGATGGGTTATTGAGGGAACTGGTATCACCTTGATGCGGCGCCGTGACCCGCCGTGAACCATTTTGCCGCTCTTTCAAGGTTTTTGTGTAGCGTGTTCCAAACTGTATTGATGAAAGTGCTGCAGCATCAAAGGCTTTTTTTGCGTCCAACTGCAGGGTATATTTTTTATCGTCAACGTCATCAACGGTAATGTCGTAGGACTCGAATTGATAGGACTGCGGACTGTTGTACATATCAATACTCAACGGATTAGTGCTGTGCAAGACTTCACCTCCTGTATCGGTAAAGCGGGAGCGGGAGGGGAAATAGGCGGTATGTTTAAGGTTGCTGTTATCAGAGAACTTATCTGCTTTTGAGTAGCCCAGCAGTCCATCGAATTGCCACGAATCAGCCTGTTGAGTCATACTCAGGCTGTATTGCTGGTAATCTTTACTGCCACGGTTTTCACGGCTTAACATTTCATGTTGGGTTCTGGCATAAGACACGTCACTCAATACAACAATGTTGTGCTCTGCTAAGGTCGTCGCGTCATATTGATGGATTTTTTCCAATGTACTGTCACTGGATGCCGAGTAGGCCGCCGCATCATAAACGTCCTCAGATGTGTTATACGCGCTATATATCGCGTCAAAATTTAACAGCGTATGTTGAGTAAGCTGAGCCTGTAAGGCGGTTGTGATGGCGAGTCGGTCCTGTGAGTTGACGTAGGCACGATCACCGATTTTATTCACAAATACGATGCGTGCGGTCTCATTTTTATCCTGTCGGTCATGGATTGTTATATCTGTGTCTCTGAGTAGCACGGCTGCCGCCTGATCAGATTGCAGTTGTTTTTGCGGGGTGCCACTTTTTTCCAGCCAGCGCGACAATGGGCGAAACCCGACTTCTGAGTTGCTGTCAGTGCGGTTAACTCGCCGCGACACTGTCAGTGAGGCTAAAAGCCCCCAGTTTTGTTCGCGGGTACTGGCCAGAACAGAAAACTTAGGGTCGGTCTTTTCTGAAATGGAATTGTGTGCAGTCTCAGCTGAAAATATCAGGCTTTTCTTCGGTTGTTGAAAAGGCCGGGCAGTCTGAACATAGAGATTGCCAGAAATCCCACCCTCATGATCCGCTGCCGTAGAAGACTTTTTGAGGGTCACGTTTTGCACGATTTCAGGAGCAAACATATCCAATTCTAACTCTCTGCCAGAACCAGCAGACGCCGAGGCAATACCATTTATGGACATATGCGCAAATGAGTAGGGCAATCCACGCACATTAATGCGGGTACCGAGGCCTTTATTGCGCTCCACACTCAAACCTGGCATGTGAAGCAATGCTTCGGCCAGATTTTGTTGTGGATAAGCGGCAATAGTGGACGCAACCAGTGAATCTGAGAATCCCACCGATTTACGCTTCATTGCGACAGAATAGGCGTACCCGTCGCGTACGTTAGCCAGCCGCGGTGATTGTGTTTCTAAAGCCTGCGCAACCAACTTAACTTCTTCAATTTGTTTCTGAGAAGGTACACCTTGAGTCGTCTGAGCACGCTGTTTTATTTTGAGCAAAACACCCTGCTCAGTTAAATCAAATGTCAGGTTTGTATTCTTTGTTACCTGATGAAGGATCTCAGATATGGTTTTGTTATCCAGCGTTAAGTTTTCGACCTGGTGTTGATTTGCGTCAGACTTCGGATAAGCGATAGCGACGCCGTAGTGTTCGGAGATTTGCTCCAGAGCATCGATCAGAGAACTTGCGGAGCAGACACTGACAGGCGGCAAGCTGAGAATGGTGATTAGCCAAGCGCGCAGATTCGCCTCCCTGTACATAATGTCTGAACATAATACTGCCTGATCACAATGGCAGGCATGCTAATTCGCTTTAGTTAAGAAAAGATGACAAGGCTATTCCTTATCAATCACAATACTGTCCGAAAACACAGTGAGCCGTAACTCATGCATTTGCGCCAGCAGTTTAACTGCATCAACTGGCGCCTCTGTTTTAAAGCGTCCGGAAACCATTAGCTGCCGGATGTTGTTGCTTAAAATCAGTTTTTTGTCGCTGTAGCGGTTAAGTTTTTCAATCACATGTTCAAGGCTGTGGTCAGAAAATTCCATCCAGCCTTGCTGCCACAAGGGCGTCTTTCTGCTAAAGCTTTTAGTTGTAATGATTCCTTCGGGTGTCAGTTCAATAGCCTGTCCTTTGGTCAGTATAATCTCTTCGCCGCGTTGTTCTGAGGTTACTTTGACCCTGCCATGATAGACCTCAATCTGTGAATGGCTTTGCGCGACATCGACGTTAAACGCCGTACCAATAACGGTAATCTTTGCATCACGGGTTTGCACCACAAAGGGTTTTTTCTGATGACGAGCCACATCAAAAAACGCCTCTCCCTGCTCGAAGTCAACGGAGCGTAGTTTGTCATCCTGATAAAAATGCATTTTTACATGGCGATTCAATGCCACTTCAGTGCCATCTGCCAGATCCACGTCGCGCGTATGTGCCTGACTGTCTAACGTGAGTGTTGGTAGTGGGTGAGGGGCTTCATGAGTGGTCGGTTGACCGGTCCATAACAGCCAAATTATCGCAAATGATGCCGCCAGTGCAGGCCAGGTTGCAATGGAGAATAGAGGTTTATTGGCTGGCGCGGCGATGACGTTTTTCTGGTTTTTGTTCTGTTCACCGATGTCATATTGAGACAGCGCTTCGTGCAATGCGGGATCGTTCCAGATTTGCGACTCCAGCGATGATGATTTAACGTTCTCAGGGCTTTGATTATCTTGTTTCATAATGTTCTCAGTCTGCTAATGACCCTCGTGCAACTGACGTTGCACGGCACATTTCAAGTCGTCCATGGCGCGTGTGATGTGCTTCTTCACCGCTTCCTCTGATAGAGTCATAGCATCCGCGATTTCGGTGCGGGATTGTCCATGAAATTTTCTGCGCACAAAGGCCTCGCGGCGCAGGGCTGGCATGTCAGTCAGTACCTGTTGATATAAGTTTAAGCGTTGGTGGTAGTGCAGTTGCTCTTCCAGGTTGCTTTTCTCACAGATCGGCTCAACAGCAAGCTCATCGGGGTGCCTCTGGCTTTCCCTGATGTATTCAGCAATGCTGTTTTCAGCCATTTTAAAGCCGTAACTTAACGGGTTCTGTATATCGCTGTCACTGCGACGTTTGAGTACTTTGAGCAGCATTTTCTGATAAATGTCTTCAACATCACTTTCCTGAGATACAGAACGGCGGATAAATTGCTTGAGCACGGTTTGGTGTTTGAGCAGCGCCTGAGCCAGGTTTTGACTGTGAGTGCCATCGATCACAGGTGGTTCTTTTTTTGTTGAGGACAGCAGGTGCATATTTTTGAATTCATTTTCCGGAAACCTACCTTTGATACGACTGCTCTATTCTGCATTCAGGGACAAATACTTTTATTAATTTTCTGTGACAGTTTGTGCAGCCCCCGATGACATAAAACTTTCACAAAAGTTTGTGTCCCCGGATTGTTCTTTTCGTGAGTCTTCTTTGGTGAGTTTGTACAGCTCACTCACCTTCAACCAGCTAAACGGACAAACACGAAATGAAACACAACAACTTTGCATTGTCACCCTTGTATCTGGCAATGGGTTTAGGAATAGCGCAACCTGTTTTCGCAGCAGAAAATGAGGCATTAGAAGAGATTGTCGTTACCGGATCGTATGTAAAAAGTCTTGAGAAAGCGGTCGATATCAAGAGAGATATGATCGGTTTTTCAGATTCTGTTGTGGCATCAGACATCGCGGATTTTCCCGAACAGAATCTGGCAGAAGCGCTGCAACGTATGCCCGGGGTAAGTATAGAGCGCAATAAAGGATTGGGTTCAAAAGTACTGGTACGCAGCTTACCAACAGAGTTTACGCACGTTTCAATCAACGGCGTCGCTACAGCATCAGGCAGCGGTGGTCGTGACGTCGAGTTTGATATCTTCGCGTCAGAGATCATTCAAAGTGTGACAGTGAAAAAGTCACCCACAGCAGCAGATGAAGAGGGCGGAATTGCAGGCAATGTGCTCATCAGCACATCGCGCCCTTTTGACTATGACGGGCGCAAACTGATTGTGTCGGCAGAGGCAGCCAATAACTCTATCTCAGAAAAAACTGACCCTAAGTTTGCCGTGCTTGCCAGCGATACGTTTGGCGACTGGGGAGCATTGGTATCCTACTCAATGTCGCAGCGTACTAACCGCACCGATAGTAACTCAGGGGTTGATTTCAGGCCGTTATCCCGCTGGCTGGAAAAAAGTGGTTCAGATTCCAAACAAGCCCAGTCTGATCAGGCTGCATTCGTTCTGGAACGTGATACTGGTATCGTGATCAATGACCGTTTTGATGACAATGAAACCAGTCGGGTCGTATTCCTCAACAAAGTGGGCGATCGGGCTTTTTTGAATGATCAGGAAAAATGGGGGGCTACAGCGTCATTACAGTACAAGCCATCCAATATGTTCAACCTTACATTTGATGCCATGTTGGGCGGTTATGACACCGTTGAAGATGAGTATGATGCAGCGGCCTATTCCGCATCCAGCCCTAGCACTCTGGAAACTATCCATGACTACGACTCAGAAACCCTCTCAGAATACGGTATTACAGTATTAACTGATGTCTCCTATGCACTGACGCAACACGAATTTCTGAGTAAAGAACGTGTGCAGGACACTGACTACGAGCAATTTAGTGTTGAAATGGACTGGACACTGAAACAATGGGAAATTCACGGACTTCTGGGTTTTTCTGGTGCTGAGAAGTTCTCTGATTCAACCAATCTTAAGCATACCTCTTATGCACCGTCCCGCAGTCGTTATACCGAAACAGGTGGTGAAACCATCTTAAGTGACAATCCGGACAGTATCGATATGTATAATGCGCCGGAAACCTATTTGTTTGATTACTATGATGTTGACTTTGAGAATATCACGGATGATAAGTATGCTGCACAGCTGGACGCAACGTATTATGCTCAGTTTGACTTTATGCCAGCCCTGACTGAGCTTCAGTTTGGTGCACGCTATACTGACAAATCCAAACAACGCGATAAAGGTTCAGCTCGTGTACAGGGCCCCAGCGAAGGAGACAGCTCATACAATGGTGTCCGCACTTTACTGGACTCTGAACTGATACCGGTTTCACAGTTGGTACCGGGTGGGGCATATTCTGCCAGTGCAGGACGCGATCTGGACTGGAGCCAAATCAGCAACGATTATGCGCGTGACTTTTTTCGCTATGCTGGCTTCTCAGTGCCCTACGAGGAAAGTGAATTTTACCGCGTAGATGAAGAAACCACCGCGTTATATGCCATGGCAAACTTTGACTTCACTGTTGCCGCCATGCCGATAAAGGTCAATGCGGGTTTGCGTTACATCGAAAGTGATATTGTCTCTTTTGGTTTTCACCAGGTACAAAATACAGACGGTTCAACCGGCTATACACCCGAACCTGTGTCCAAAGAGGGCAACTATTCAGAAACACTGCCCAGTCTGAATATGGTGGTTGAACTGACCAATAATCTGATGTTACGTGGTGCCTATTCTGAGACATTTATGCGCCCGTCGCTTGGTGACATTGCTTACAAGCGCACTGTGAGCCTGAGTGAATTTAAGTATCGTGACGGTAACCCGGATCTTAAGCCGACTTTCGCTGATCAGTGGGAAATGGGTTTTGAGTACTACCTCGAAGGGGGTGGTCTGTTGGCGATTTCTTACTTTGACAAAACCATCGAAGGGGTTGTTCGTGAAACACTCAATGGTGTTGTCGAAAATGTCACCAAATATAATGCCGATGGGACTGTGGATGGAATATATGATTTTGAAGTTTACCAGAAAGTGAATGCTGAAGGTTCCTTTGATGTTTCTGGTATAGAGCTGATTGCCCAATTTCCACTGAGAATGCTGCATCACACATTGGATGGTTTTGGCATTAATGCCAACTACACATCACTGGATAATTCACTGACCGGTGCGTCGGATCTCGATATTCCGACACCGCCTGAAGGGTTGGCGGAAAGTACTTACAACCTGACCTTTTATTATGAAAACGACGCCTTTGACGCGCGTATTTCCTACAATTATAAAGACGCCTATGTTGAATATATAGGGCGAGACATGTATCCAGTCTACCGTGACGAGTACGGACAATACGATTTGTCTGTTGGTTATCATGTTTCTGATAACGTCAAAGTGACCTTGAAAGGCATTAATATCACCGATGAAGAAACTACGGGTTACACCATTGATCCGCGCTTTCCGACTATGTATGAAATGTCTGGTCGTCGCCTGACTCTGGGAGTAAGAGCTAACTTCTAGAACAAATCTGTTATGACGTCACTCCTTCCCGCCCGTCAGGGCGGGAAGGATATTTTTATAAAATATAATGCCGCACATGTAATGAGATATATGATCATTGTGAACAATGCTGTTGCTTTTAAGATATTAGTTTTGTTGCTCTTTATGAGTCCCGGTCTTCAGGCTCAAGGTAAAATTCAGACCGAAATAGCCTTTCTGCCAGATATTCACTTTCATGATGTTTTTGCCACATTTGAGAACGGCGAATTTACCGGGATCCCCCGGCAAGATGGCCGCAATGCGATTATCAGAAGCATGCGTGCACAATTGCATTCCACCCGTTTATTTAACGAAAACTATTTCGCTTTAAACCAGGCGCTGGAACAACTTGCTCAAGACAACGTCAGGCTGATTGTATTACCGGGAGATTTCACCGATGACGGTCAGCCTTTGCATGTCAGGGGCCTGATGAAAATGCTGACAAGTTTTCAGGAAAAACATGATATGCGCTTTTTCATCACTAATGGCAATCACGATCCTGTGCGTCCGCAAGACACCCCGGGCGGGGAGCCGGATTTTCTCAACAAGAACGGACAAGAAGTGCCTGTTTACAGTACAGATCACAACAAGTGTCTGTCAAAGCAAAAGCCTGAAAACCTGATCTGTGCTGACGATGTGGGTTACGCAGGCTACCAGTCTCTTATTGAGGCGATGCCGGATATGGGATTCTATCCTTCGAAGAGGGACCTGTTCTGGGCCACACCCTTTTCCACATACAGTCATGAAAGTTATCAATACGCGAGAGCTGAGTTGCAATCGCCATTAGCTAATCGTCGCTGGCGGGTCTGTAATAACAGCATACAGCCAGTGTGTGCATATGTTATCGATAGCTCGTATGTTGTTGAGCCTGTCGAAGGTGTCTGGCTGCTCGCCATTGATGCAAACGTATATGTTCCTGAGGGTGAAAATGGAGAACTGAGAGGATTTTCTGGTTCCGGAAACCAGGGATACAACGGCGTCGTCAGATATAAACCTCAACTTTTACAATGGATTAAGAAGATTGCCTCTGAAGCGAGAGCATTAAACAAGGAACTGGTGGCTTTCAGTCATTTCCCAATGGCGCCGTTTTATGACGGGCAGGAAAAAAGGATTCAGCAATTGTTAGGGGAAGATGCCTTTCAGATGGTTCGCTCACCGACAAAGAAAACCGTTAATGCGCTGCTGGATACGGGGATTACTTTTCATGTTGGCGGCCACATGCATATTAACGACACACAGACTATTGTCGGCAATAATGGGCGCAGTTTATTGAATATTCAGGCGCCTTCACTGGCAGCTTATCGCCCCGCGTATAAAGTTCTGACACTTTCTGAACACTCCCCGGCAATATTGCGCACGGTTCGCGTCGACAGGGTAACAGGGTTCGATACACTGTTTCCTCATTATCAGCAAGAGCTCAGATACCAAACTGAACACAGCGAATTAAAAGGGTGGCAGGCTGAGATTTTGTCATCTGCAAGCTATCGTCAGTTCGCCGATTATCATTTACGCGAGCTTGCCAGAATGAGATTTGTGCCAGAAGAGTGGGGAGTGTTAGATGGTAAACTGTCACTGCACCAGCAAGTCGGCTGGGACCGGATTAAGACTCTCATTGGAAATGAAAAAATGCGTCAACATTGGCTTACAGCTGAGGGACTAACCCAAGTGGACTTTAGCTGGACGATGTTGGACCTGCTGCATGATGTTTATCGTTATCGCAATGCGGGTGCACTTGCCAATGAAGACATCCCTGCAGCGCGCGACAAGTCTTATCAGTTGCTGCTCTCACTGCTTAATGACGTTGATGAGCAGAATCGCGATCCGGCACACCGGCTTTTGCTGCAAATTCTCAATATATATGTAGGGTTAAAGTCCGGCGAAAATGACGATAGATTTTCTTTCGAGCTTGGTACCGGAAAGATCCTCAATCAGCAATAGACCTCTTTTCCCCTGGAGCGGCTGACCAGATTAATCGTGGCGTTCACAGAGCAACAGGACAGAGACTGGGGCCAGCGTCTGAGCGGCGATGCGCTACTGGCGTTTGTGTCCAACTGCCAGTTTATCGGCCGTACCGTTTTTGGCGATCCCTACCGTATCCGCTTGCGCGCCGATGGCACCATGGAAGGCTGGGAAGGCCACACCGATGAAAAGCATGATACCGGCACCTGGTGGCTGAAGGGCGACACCTGGTATCGTCAGTGGCAAAGCTGGTCTTACGGTGAGTTGCTGGGTTTTGAAATCTATATCAATGACAACCGCATTCACTGGGTGCGCGACGGCCAGTTAGTCGATGCCGCCTTTTATACCATTCCGGGTGAAGAAGGGGAGTAGTCTTTTCAGCCCGTTGTCAGGCAATTTGCAGACTCGCTCAGTGGCTGAGATTTTCTATCCGGAGATGAGCCTGAACTGACTATTGGTTCAGTGCCAATAGCGGTTCTTGTGCATATCATCCTTCTGGCACCAGCGCACTGCCAGATTTGGCCAGGATTATTATGCTGAGGTAGTTTGTATATCACTTTTTTCCGCTCTTTTGTGTTTGCTGAAGGGGCAGGGATTTTGGCTTGTGTTATGATGTATACAAGTGAATACAAAAGGTGAAATTATGTCCGTAACCATGACAATTCGTCTGGATCCTGAGTTAAAGCAAAGGCTGGAACAGTTGGCAGATGCGACTCAGCGTTCAAAATCATTTCTGGCTGCACAGGCACTGCGCGATTATGTGGAACTGAATGAGTGGCAGGTTGGTGAAATTAATCAGGCCCTGAAAGAGGCTGATGAAGGGAGTTTTGCTTCTCAACAGGACGTGAGCAAGGTGCTGGGTAAATGGGGTGTTGATGCAGGTTAGGTGGCTAACCAGGGCGCTTCGGAATTTAGAGGATGAAGCCGAATTTATTGCTCAGGATGATCCGCAAGCTGCCAGGTTAGTGGTTCAACGCATCGTCAATGCCATTGGTTTGTTGCCGGATAATCCGGCACTTGGCCATCCCGGCCGTATTTATGGCACTCGCGAACTGGTTGTGCCCGATACCCGTTATATTGTTCCCTACCGTGTTCGTCCTCGTTTGCAACAGATTGAAATATTAAGAATATTTCACACTTCGCGTAAAACTCCCGGTAACTGGTAGGCAGGTTCTCTGCCGAAATCCATTTTTTACTCCCTCTGGCTCCTTAACTTTTGTAAAACTGGTCCTGTTGCCTGTGGGCGGTTGTCCCTAAGCTGGTAAGCAATCGATAGCCTGACGTATTGGCATTAAGGAGAACCGATGAGTGTATTCACCCTGGCAGGTTTGCAGCTGGAGCTGGACCCCCATCAGAATAATTTTGAGCATATCAGTGCGGAAGTGCTGAGTCTGAAGAAGCGTTTCCCCAATCTGCAGATGATAATGCTCTCTGAGTTGTGCAACTGTGGGCCCGCGCCGCGCTTTGCTGAGCCTATGCCCGGGCCGCTTGAAGATGCTTACAGTGAACTGGCGATGCAGGCCGAGGTGTACCTGGTTACCGGCTCGCTGTTTGAGCGGGATCAGGAACGTATTTTTAATACGCTTTCTGTGCTGAGCCCCAAAGGTGAAGTGATTGCCCGTTATCGCAAAATCTTTCCTTTTTTACCCTATGAGGAGGGTGTTTCCTGCGGTGAAGATTTTGTCACCTTTGATATACCCGGTGTGGGTTGTTTTGGCCTGTCTATCTGTTACGACATGTGGTTCCCCGAAACCATCCGCGCACTGACCTGGAAAGGCGCTGAAGTCATTCTGCACCCCACCTTAACCAATACCATCGACAGAGATGTGGAACTGGCTATCGCCCGCGCCAATGCTGCCACTAACCAGTGTTATATGGTGGATATCAACGGTGCCGGCAAGCTGGGCATGGGGCGCTCCATTGTTGTGGGCCCCGGCGGCGATGTGGTGTATCAGGCTGGTGAGACTCAGGAATCGATCGTCGTGGATATTGATTTTGACTATGTGCGCCGGGTGCGGGAAACCGGCTGGCACAGCCTGGGACAACCACTTAAAAGCTTTCGCGACAATCCGGTTGTTTATCCCCAGTACCAGAAAGGAGCTGGGTCGGCGGCCCTGAACGCACTGGGCCCGTTGCAGAAACCGGCCAAGCCGGACTGGTCAGAATAAAACGTGCAACTGGCCCGGAGAATAATTAAAAACTGGCCCTAACCCGAACCGAATTGTTTTTTTACAGTGTTGAAAACAGAATAAAAACCAGAGGAAGATGTTATGCATACTCAGACAAAGGCGAATAAGAAAACAGGTTTTGCCCTGTCACCCGTGACCCTGGCCATTGCCGCAGCAACCATGCTGCCGACTCTGGCGCTGGCACAGGAAGCAGAGCAGGATAAGGAAGTGGTTGAGCTGGAGCGTATCCAGGTCACCGCGAGTCGCCGTATTACCACAGTTGAAGATACCCCCTATAATATTTCGGTGATCAACGGTAGTCAGTTGCGCGAAGCACAGATTGTGGACTCAGTAGAGATGGTTCGTAATATGGCTGGCGTGACAGCTGTCGACAGGGGCTACCGCAACTCAGGTGTCCTCAATAACATCATCATTCGCGGGATGAACGTTGACTCTTCGGGTAACGGCGATTTTGCGTTAAATGCCGTACCAACCGTGTCATCCTATGTAAACGATACACCGATCTTTGCCAACTTTATTCTTAAAGACATTGAAGCGGTAGAGGTATTACGTGGCCCGCAGGGCACACTGTATGGTTCTGGTGCATTGGCAGGTACGGTACGTTATAAGATGAATCGTCCGGATCTGGATTATTTCTCCGGTTCTGCCGGGGCCAGCCTGAGCCGTAGTTCCGGCTCTGAAGGATTTAATAAAAATATTGATGGCATGATCAATATTCCACTGACCGATACCCTGGCTTTTCGTGCCAATGCGGGTGTGATCCGCAACGATGGTATCGTCGACTACACGACCATCTATGAGCTCAACGATGCCGGCGCGCCGGTGGCCGAGGGCGGCGATATCGCCAACGGTGATCCGGTGTTTACCAGTAAAGAAGACGCCGATACCGTCGACATCGATTATGGTCGTATGTCATTACTGTTCCAGCCTTCTGAAGAATTCAGTGCGCTGTTGTCCTACCAGTATCAGTCTGATGATATCGGCGGTCGTCGCCAGGTGACCCGTGGCACACACTGGGTAACAGGCGAAGAGCAGCAATACGGTGATTACCAGAATGGTGCCATTCAGCTTGAGCCCAGTGAGCGTAAGGTAGACTTACTGGCACTGGAAATGGAATGGGATTTAGGTTTCGCCACCCTTTCTTCCAGTACCTCAAAGTACGAACATGACGGCAGTTCCATCAGCGATAACACCGGCTTCTATGCCCAGAATAACTGGTTTGCTTTTTACTATGGTGGTTCACCCCGCCCGATGGCACAGGCCGTTCGTAGTTATGCTGACGAAGCTTTTGCCCAGGAGTTACGTCTGGTATCTAACACCGAAGGGCCCATTGACTGGATAGCTGGTGCGTTCTACATGGATCAGGATACGGCAGCGACTCAGGACAGTCTGATGCCGGGTTTTTCAGAATGGGCTCAGGCCAGTGGCTTCGATGAAACTCTGGCGTCCTGGGGCGGTACACTGACCGATCAGGATTTCAGATACCGCGATCAGGGTAACGTAAAGGACATGTCTGTCTTTGGTGAACTGACGTACCACTTCAGTGATGATTTTCGCGCCACACTTGGGCTGCGTCGCTTTGAAAATGATATTGAGAATACCACGACTATTGAACTGCCTATCTACCCCGGCGAATCTGATGTCAGCTCCGCCAGTGAGGACAGCGGCACATTGTTCAAGGTTAATTTATCCTACGACTTGTCGGATGAGGCGATGCTCTACGGCACCGTATCGGAAGGTTATCGCCGTGGTGGTACCAGCGCAGTGCCGTTAACCGGCGGCTTTGCTGAGAACCCTGCTTATCTGAACTATGACTCGGATAGTGTTACCAACTATGAGTTAGGTGTAAAAGGCAACACCGGGCGTTTCTTCTATTCCTTATCTCTGTATTTAATGGACTGGGAAGATCCGCAGCTTAATGTGGCGACACCCAACTGGGGTTTCTATGCCGCTGTTAACGGTGAGTCGGCAGAAACCAAAGGGATGGAAATTGAAACCCGCGGTTATATCACCGATGATCTTCAGTTTACTGCTCAGTATGCGCTGACCAATGCCAAGCTGACCGATGACTTATACATTCCATCGGGCACTCAGGCAGCACCGGGTGAATTTCTGCAGGCCGAAGCCGGTGATCGCCTTCCCAGTACCGCGCGCCACACACTGAGCGCGGGATTAGAGCAAACCCATGATATCAATAGTGATTACTATCTGGTTAGCCGCATAGGTGTGTATTATCAGTCCGATTCGCGCAATGCGCTGAGCAGCAACCCGACCTTTGATATTGAATTGCCCGGCTTCTGGCTGGCGAATGCCGGCATCGCTTTGCATGCCGATGACTGGATGGCAACATTGTATGTGAAGAACCTGTTCGGCGAGGATGCGGTTACCGGGATATTGTCAGAGGCTTATATGGGCACGGATCCGACGGAAAACTTTTACGGTAACGCGTCAAAGGATTATATTGGTCAGCCACGAACACTGGGTGTGTCCTTTAATTACCGTTTTTAAGAGGTTAAACGGATGAAGTTATGTCCTTAGCCGCCACTGACAAAATAGCACAACAACTCCGCCAGGCCCGGTCTCTGATAGAGGCCGGGCAGCGTCAGCAAGCATTTGACGTGCTGGCATTGCTGGCCAGTGATTTTGCCGGTCGTGAGATCAACGGTTCTGATGCCAGTTCAGTTGCTGAACTGGCATTTTTATTCAGCCAGATAAAGGCATGGAGTGACGCTGCTTTGTGGTTTTGCAAAGCGTCAGAACTGGCCCCGGATAAAGCCATTTATCATTACAATCTGGCCACCATGCTCAGGGTTCAGGGCGACCTGGAAGGGGCCGAAAAAGCCCTGGACCGTGCGCTCAGGCTTAACCCTGCCGATGGTGAGGCACAGAATCTGCGCGCTTCGCTTCGCACTCAGTCAGAATCACAAAACCATATTGGCGAACTTGAACAGGTGCTGTGCAAGCAAACTTTGCCGCCCAAACAACAGGTGCACCTATACTACGCACTGGCCAAGGAACTGGAAGATGTTCAGCGGTATGAGGACGCTTTTACGGCCCTGAAAAAAGGTGCCGACTTGCGCCGGGCGCACCTTAACTATGATGTCAGGCGGGATCAGGCGATTATGCAAAAAATCGCCCAGGTGTTTTCAGAGAAATTATTGCAGGAAAAAGCAGGTAGCGGCTATACAAGCGCCGAACCGATCTTTATTCTGGGTATGCCGCGCACAGGTTCTACCTTAATTGAGCGTATGCTCGGCAGCCATTCACAGGTGAGTATGGCGGGAGAGCTGAATAACTTTTCTCAGGCGATGATGGGGCAGATCAGTTCGCTGGGGCAGCCCGGCAATATCCTTGAGGCCATAGAGCTGAGTGCGGAGCTGAATTTCACTGCTCTGGGTGAACGTTACATTCACAGTACGCGCCCGGATACCGGTCATAAGCCGTATTTTATCGATAAACTACCCCTGAACTTTCTCTATATAGGCCTGATTAAACTGGCGTTACCGAACGCAAAAATCATTCATGTACAGCGTGACCCGATGGATACCTGCTATGCCGTTTACAAGCATTTGTTTGCCCATGCTTACCCGTTTTCTTATAACCTGAATGAGCTGGGGCAGTATTATCTCGCTAATCAAGAGTTAATGGCCCACTGGAAGCGGACACTGCCGGGGCAAATACTGACGGTC
The DNA here is from genome assembly GCF_002591895.1 of Lacimicrobium alkaliphilum. GTDB lineage: Bacteria > Pseudomonadota > Gammaproteobacteria > Enterobacterales > Alteromonadaceae > Lacimicrobium > Lacimicrobium alkaliphilum. The sequence continues at coordinate 172,873 of NZ_NISX01000002.1, read as the reverse complement.
AATTACGAACAACTGGTGAGTGAGCCGAAGCTAACACTCAAACCCGTGCTTGATTACTGCAATCTGGAATGGCAGGACAACTGTCTGCAATTTCAGCAAAACAGTGATGCCAGTGCCACCGGCAGCGCCGCACAAATCCGCCAGCGCCTTTATACAGGCTCGGTGGGGAAATGGCGTTATTACAAAGCGCAACTGGCGGAGCTGGAGAAGACACTGAAATCAGGTCTTTAATGTTCGTAAACGGCGCATATCCCGGAACATTTCATATAGCAGATAAATCGCCACCAGTACCATTCCCACCGAGATACTGCGGTTTACATCGACAATGTCCAGTATGCCCTGTCCTGAATACGTGTTGACGGCGATTTGCTCCAGACTGGCCAGATAAAATAGCAGCCCGGCATAAACCAGATTCTGCACCGTATTTATCATCAGTGTGATCCGATTCCAGTACGGATAAACCAGGCAGCACAGATTAAACAGCAGCGGCAGCCTCTGACTGATCCTCAATATTAGCTTTGAGTTCGCGGCCGACATCGTCTCTGAGAGCCTCAGGCAGATATTGCCTGACGGCATTAATATAACGTTGTAGTAAGTTCATTGGTTGTTCTCCGACAACAAAGTATTTACCGAATGGGTTAGTTCCTGCCACTCCCCGGTAAGTTGTTGCAAAAGTTCTTTGCCCATAGCCGAAAGCTGGTAATAACGTCGTTCCCGGCCTTCGGTGTGGCGCCACTGACTGTCTAACAGCTGCTGATCTGCGAGGCGGCGTATCAGGGGGTAAAGAGTGCCTTCTTCGACATCAATGCCCGATTGCTGCAGCTGCTTTCTCAGCGAGTAGCCATAATGGGGCTTTTTAAGTGAGCTGAGTACGGCCAGCACTAATGCACCACGGCGCAGCTCAAGGCGCATTTTATTCAACTGAGAGATTGTCATGGATATGCGTTTCCTGTCTGTTCTTATACTGTGTGATGCATACTGTTTATTGCACAGTAATTGATGCTATGCGATACACAGTATTAATGCAACACTTTTTCAGCGTTGATGATTAAGGGAAGTCAGAACGTCGGTAGGGTAAAGTGAAAGCCTTGTTGTTCTAACCAGGCGTGGGCACTTTTCGGTTGCTGGGTATAAAAGTGAAATGCCGGGTCATAGCTGGAGTTATCTCTGACAATACGCTCCTGCATGGCAAACTTACACACCGTAGCTTCATGGGTTTGATTGTGCTCGGCGCACCAGTCGTAAATTAACTGAAAATCCTCCAGCGCCTCCATGGTGGGCATAATCCAGTCACGCATATCCACATAGGCAGCCCAGGGCTGATGCTGAATATCCGATACCACCTCTTTGAGCTCAGCAAAGACTTTTTTTACCACCTGTTTTGACCAGACATGACGCAATCTGACGCAGAGCACATTTCCACTGACATGCAACTGGTAGAGGTTTTCTTGATCCATAATGCTCCTGAAGGGTTTTACTTATTTTTATTAGGTGTCAGCAAAACTCAGTTATTTCAGCATACCCGAATATTGCCCCACTGCAATGATTTGTAATGCGCAAGCCGCTTTATGCCGAGATACTGATTGACTGCCACAGACAATCACGCACACTATCAGCAGCAACAATAACTATAAAAAGCCGATGTCTGATTCGCTCCACTCCTGCCGTTTTCTGATTATTATTAATCCTCTTGCCAGTGGCTCAGCAGAACGTTACCGCGAGCAACTGACTGAGCGATTAGACCAGGCCGGTACTGCCTTTGATATCTGGTATACCACTGACAACGACCAGGCCAACCAGCGCCATTTACAACAATGCACCACCGATTACTCAGACTGGGTGGTGATAGGCGGCGATGGCACCCTGAATCTGGCGGTGAATGCCCTGGCCGGCACCGATGTGATACTGGGATTGCTGCCCTGTGGCAGTGGCAATGACTTTGCCCGCAATCTGTACCGCAAAGGGGATGATCCCATCGAAGTGGTGCTGGGTGAGCATAGCCGCAGGATTGATCTGGGATTATGTAATGATCGTTATTTTGTCAATGTGCTGGGCCTGGGCTTTGACGGTGAAATTGTTGCCGGAATGTATGACCATCAGCCCAGAACACTGCGGCGCTGGCGCTACTTAATGGCCGCTGTGGTAAAGCTGTTGCATTATAAAGAACAGCCAATAGCACTTAAGAGCCCGCATCGTAGTAAAAAACAGCAGACTTTTATGGTGGCCTTTGCCAATGGGCGTTATTTCGGTGGTGGAATGAAGATCGCGCCAAAGGCTGATCTGAGTGATGGTTTGCTGGATTGTTGCTGGATTGGTAAAGCATCGCTGTTCAGGAAGTTCTATTATCTGTGGCGGGTCTTTACCGGCTCCCACCTCAGTGCCTCTGCCGTAGACTATTGGCAAGACAACACATTTAATATCGACACCCCTGATCTGCCTATTGAAGGCGATGGTGAATTTTTCGGTACCAGCCCCGCCAGCATCAGTTGCTGTGCCAGTGCCCTGGCGCTCAAAGTACCGCGAAAACGCCAACCGGAATAACTTTTCCTTTTTGTTCAGCTTGTTAGCTGGCTCATTTGTCAGCCCAAAGCAGGCTGATTTCTTGACACTATGACTATCCCCCTCTATCTATTAAAGGCAACACAATAAAAACAACACTTGGTAGCAACTGAATGTATTTTACCCCCTGTTTGTATTCCCGGTATGCCTGAATAGCAATTCGACAGCCTCTTTTCTGGCTGTTATGTCAGCGTGTATCCGGCGCAGATGCTGCCATCCACTAGTTCCTGTTCAATCAGAATAAGGGTGATGGAAATGACCAGCAAAACCGATGAGCAAGACGCCTCAAACGGGCAACCCAAAGATAAGATTAACCCTGTAGTATTTTACGGATCCGCCATTGGCATTGCGTTTTTTGCGCTGTGGGCGATGTTTTTCACCGAAGCCGCAGGCAATATTATATATGCCGTATTAGGCTGGATATCAGATACCTTTGGCTGGTTCTACTTTCTTGCCATAGTGGCGTATCTGGTGTTTGTGATCTGGATTGGACTGTCACGCTACGGCAGCATTAAACTGGGGCCGGCTCATTCTACGCCGGACTTTAATATTGTGACCTGGGCTGCCATGCTGTTTTCAGCAGGTATCGGTATTGATTTGCTGTTTTTCTGTATCGCCGAACCGGTAACACAGTTTCTGGCACCGCCTGTGGGTGAGGGGGGCACAGAGGCTGCCGCCCGCCATGCCATGGAGCTGACGTTCCTGCACTGGGGGCTGTCTGGCTGGGGTGTTTATACGCTGGTGGGCATGTCGCTGGCCTACTTCAGTTATCGCCACGGTTTACCACTGACCATTCGCTCTGCGCTGTATCCCATTTTCGGCAAACGCATTCATGGGCCTGTCGGCCATGCAGTGGATATCGCTGCGGTGTTGGGCACCATTTTCGGTATTGCCACCAGTCTGGGGATTGGCATTATTCAGCTTAATTTTGGTCTGAATTATATGTTTGGTATTCCTGAGTCTGTTGTCACTCAGGCATCCCTGGCGGTGGTGATTGTGATCTTCGCCACCATCTCCGCCCTGACCGGGGTGGATAAAGGCATCCGGCGCCTGTCTGAATTTAATATGTTGCTGGCGCTGTTGTTGATGCTGTTTGTGCTGTTCAGCGGCCAGACGGTGTTTTTACTTAATGCGCTGGTGATGAATATTGGTGATTACTTCTCCAAATTTGTCAGCCTGTCTATGGATACCTATGCCTTTGATCCGCCTACTGACTGGCTGAATGCCTGGACGGTGTTTTTCTGGGCCTGGTGGATTGCCTGGGGGCCTTTTGTTGGCTTGTTCCTGGCCCGCATATCCCGTGGCCGCACCATCCGTGAGTTTGTGGCGGGTTCACTGATCCTGCCGCTGACTTTTATGATGGCCTGGATGTCAATTATGGGTAACAGCGCCATAGAACTGATCATGAGTGGTGGCGGGGTAGAGAACTTTGGTGAGCAGGCGATGAACAACCCTGGTTCGTCGATTTACCTGTTTATGCAGAGTCTGCCCTGGGTGGGCTTTACGACTGTGGTGGTCACCATTCTGGCTATCGTGTTTTTTGTGACTTCCGGTGATTCGGGCTCTTTGGTGCTCTCCAATCTGACCTCGGTACTGACCGATCCGAATCATGATGCCCCGGGCTGGATGCGCATATTCTGGGCCTCGTTAATTGGCCTGTTGACCCTGGCATTACTGATGACAGACGGGCTCAGTGCCTTGCAGGGAACGGTAGTGATCATGGGGCTGCCCTTTGCGTTTGTGCTGCTGTTGATGATGGTGGGTCTGAGCAAAGCGCTGCGTGTGGAGGGCTTAAAAGAGGCCAGCTATCGTGGCAGCATGGCGGGCTTTTTGTCTGGCCGGACCGGCGAAGAAGCGTCGGGCAGCTGGCGTAAACGCCTGAGCAATGCCCTGAGCTTCCCCAGCCATAAAGAAGCGCAGCAGTTCTTAAAAGACGTGGCAAAGCCGGCTATGGAGCAAATCCATAAGGAACTGGTGGATAAGGGGCTGCAGGTGGAAATCGAACAGGGAACAGGTGATGAGGAATACCTGGCTCTGAATGTGGATAAAGGCACAGAGCAGGACTTTACCTATCAGATCTGGCCGCGCCGATGCCTGATGCCGGCCTTCTCAATACGGGCCGCAGGGGCGGGCAGCCATTATTATCGCCTTGAGGTTCATATTGGTGAAGGCGGTCAGGGCTATGACCTGGCGGGTTACAGTAAAGAGCAGGTGATCGCCGATATTCTTGATCAGTACGAACGGCACCTTTACTTCCTGCATACCCAGCGCGAGACAATGGGAACCGATACGCAGTTGCCTGATGATCCGGATAAAACAGAGCATGCCCATGGCTGAGTTTAAATTTGACCAGAGTGTAGACTACATCATAGTCGGGGCCGGTTCTGCCGGCTCGGTGCTGGCCAGCCGGCTCACTGAAAGTGGCAAAGATCAGGTACTGGTACTGGAATTCGGAGGTAAGGATAATTCCATCTTTATTCAGATGCCCACCGCCTTTTCGATTCCCATGAATAAGCCCAAATATGACTGGCAGTTTTATACCGAACCGGAGCCTGGCCTTAAGGGAAGAACGTTGCATCAGGCCAGAGGTAAGGTGATAGGTGGTTCATCATCGATCAACGGTATGGCCTTCGTTCGCGGGTGTGCCGGTGACTACCGGCAATGGCAGGAAATGGGTGCCGAGGGCTGGGATTACCAGCACGTATTGCCCTATTTTAAGCGGGCGGAAGCATGCTTATACGGAGCCGATGATTATCGTTCTGCCGACGGGCCAGTGGGGGTGTGCAATGGCAACAATATGCAGAATCAGCTTTACCGCGCCTTTATAGAAGCAGGAAAACAGGCGGGTTACGGGGAAAGCGAGGATTATAACGGCTTTCGTCAGGAAGGCTTTAGCCGTATGGATATGAGTGTGCGTGATGGCGTGCGCTGTTCTACTGCCAATGCCTACCTGAAACCGGCCATGTCGCGCGCTAATCTGCAGGTACAGACCCATGCACTGACTACCCGGGTGTTAATGTCTGGCAAGAAGGCCGTTGGGGTGGAGTATCAATACAAAGGCAAAACCTTTCAGGTGCAGGCCAGAAAAGAAGTGATCCTCTCTGCCAGCGCCTTTAACTCACCTAAACTACTTATGCTGTCGGGCATCGGCCCGGCAGCACACCTCAAAGAACAGGGAATAGAGGTGGTACATGATCTGCCCGGTGTGGGGCAGAATCTGCATGATCATCTGGAAGTCTGGGTGCAGCACCATTGCAAACAAAAAATCACCCTCAACGGCTGGCTTAATCCCTTTGGTCAGGCACTGATCGGTGCACGCTGGCTGTTTTTTAAATCCGGTCTTGGTGCCACCAACCATTTTGAATCCAATGGTTATATTCGCAGCAGAGCCGGGCTGGAATACCCGGATATTCAGTACCACTTTTTACCCGGCGCCATCGCTTATGACGGCTCCAGCGCCGCCAAAGGCCACGGCTATCAGGTACATCTGGGGGCGAACAAACCCATCAGTCGTGGCTGGGTTAAACTGGCCAGCAAGGATCCTGCTGCGGCGCCAAAGATATTCTTCAACTACCTCAGCGAAGAGGAAGATAAACAGTGCTACCGCAATGCATTGCGCCTGACCCGGGAAATTTTTGACCAGAGCGCGTTTGACCCTTACCGTGCCGGAGAATTGTCTCCCGGTGATGACGTACAAACAGATGACGAGATCGATGACTGGGTAGCAGAAACCGCCGCCTCGGCCTATCACCCCTGTGGCTCCTGTAAAATGGGCACCGATGCAATGGCGGTAGTGGACCCCGAATGTCGTGTACAGGGAGTGGAAAACCTGCGCGTGGTGGACTCGTCGATTATGCCTTTTGTCACCAACGGTAATATCAATGCACCGAGCATTATGATCGGTGAAAAGGGCGCCGACCATATTCTTGGCCGCAGTTTACCGCCCGCCGATGTAGAGGTTTTTTCACCCGCAGACTGGCAGACAAAACAGCGGGAGACGGAAAAAAACACCTGAGAAACTGGTGATCCGTATTGTGCGTTAGTCACACCCTCGACTGGTTTATGGCGGATTGTACAGATGGTTGTTCTGTCACGGGCTGAAGAAAACAGGATCATCACAGGGGTATTGATCGTAAACCTAAGGCGCGAAGCTGGTGCGCCTCAAGTTGGTATCCATTACCGAAACATGCTAAAAAAACAAAGCAAGGAAGTATTCCGCACTTATACGGAATCCTTTCGTAGTTCACATACTATATAGATCTCGCCACAGATAAAGGTGGATAAATGAACACAAAGCAATTAATAGATGAAGCAGTGTCACTTCCGGTGGAAGAGCGTGCCTTAGTTGTGGATTCACTGCTGCGCAGTTTAAACCAGCCAGAATCTGAGATAGATAAACAATGGGCAAGGGAAGCTAAACGGCGTCTTTCTGAACTCAGATCTGGTCATGTTCAGGCCATTCCAGGAAATGAAGTATTCAGCAAAGTTTGGAGTAGGTTTGAAAAATGAGCTTCTCTTTCCACCCGGAAGCGGAACAGGAATTCAATGAGGCGATAAATTATTACGAGCATTTGGAGGAGGGCCTGGGGTATGACTTTGCGCTGGAGGTCCATTCAGCCGTCAAGCGCTCAATCGAATTCCCAAAAGCCTGGCCTGAACTGGAAGACAATATAAGAAGATCTCTGGTAAGACGTTTTCCATATGGAATCCTATATTCCGAAGAGCAAGACGGAATATTCATCGTTGCTGTAATGAACCTGCATCGGATGCCAGGTTATTGGAAACAGCGAGAATGAGCACGCTAATATACAGGGTTCTTGTCTTTTGCAACGATTAGAATGTTACCCAAGTTCCTCACACCCAATATTGGAGTGCCTGGTGGCCAGCATCCTGAATCGATGATGTTGGACAAAGCGGTTCACCACAAGCTGAAAATCTGGCAGACTAAATTCTTAATCAGCGAAACAACGAGCCACAATGGACAGTGCCGTTATCCACCACACAGGGAGCCAGTGCCGTTTGCAATTCCACAGTATTTTCAGGCAGTCGCGCTTTCCGCGGCTGCTAACACCCATGAGCCTGTTTCGGACATTTACTCGCTGGCCTTCTGCCAAAGCGCTCGCAAATGCGAAGCGTTATATTTCTGAGTTTCCAACATGTGGCTACTAAATAAACTTTTTGCGCAAGGAGATCAGCCCACGCCGAGGTTCGCGTTTCAGGGCACCGTGAACTGGATGCGCGGTCTTGCGTTGCAATCTGAAGATGGCTTTTCACACGAGTCACTAAGGCAATTCTATCAAAGAGTCCAAAGACGTCAGCCGAATGAAGAAGGTGATGCTCTAGCGTTTGAGTCTCTGACAATGTCAATGCACAACGTGAGTGCAATCGACAGCATGGAGCAAATCGACAATCCCTACCCGATTGTTCGCGCGGCAATTATTGCGTGGTACTACGCGACTTACTATGCATCAAAATCCATGCTTGCAGCTTCGAGCGGCGCTGATCCGCAAACACATGCATTGACTGCTAAGGTCTGGCAGTCAGATATTGTTCGTCCTGGCTTGGTGAAGACGCCGTTTGATCTAAGCATTACAGATATCACCCCTGTGCACGTGCGAGAGGCTATGGATGGCCTGAGGAATGGTAATAGGCACGATCTCAATACAGAGCCCACAGATCTTGAAATGGCTTATGGCGCCATTCTTTCCTATTTAAAAGGAACTGCCGAATATGAGCAATGGCGTCTTGAGGAGCAGGTAAAAGCAAGTGCTGCTTATCGGGATGGAGGGCACACCAGTTTCAGGAGTAATGCTGCGAAAGCGCTTAGGGACGTGAAGCTTCGGCCTGCCCATGTAAACTACCTCGTGCAAGCATTCCGTTACAGGGGGAAAGCCAACTATCGTGACGCTATCTATTTGTCGTATGGGCGAAACGATACGGAGAGGCTTCGTCAGTTCGTTTCAGACCTTGGCGCTGTTAGTGGGAACTTTTCTCTAATGGCAGCCCATTATGTAGCAAGACGAGTTGTAAGAGACGATTGGGAGGCTTATGTTGCTGATATCGGAGAGTATTCACAGTTCGACCTTCCCTATGAGTTGGGCGAAATATAACCAGGCAATGCACGCGACGAGCGCATGCTGCAAGCGTTATTCGTTTTCTGATTTATGGCGTAATCGATGAGAAAAACATGGAGCTTTAAAGTAGAAGGCCATTCAATCAAAATTGTTAACAGTTGGTTCCATGGAATGAAGCTGCATATTGATGGTGATTTAAGGGATTATGACCGTAGTCTTTTAGCATGTGGCAATTGGTTCATCGGTCAATTCAGAAACCGAGCAAAAATAGCCATGCTGAAATGGTCGCCTGACTAACGCCTGTTTCCTGACATCAGACTTTCCCCGCTTTAACGAACATGTATTAATAACTGCAGGCTAAAAGGAGTTTTGATGAGCTATCAGGCCGTTAACTTCAGGAACAAGTTCGCGCTCTTCGATGAGCAATGGTCGCCAAAGATCATTGCTGAGATGAACGATTATCAGTTTAAGGTGGTCAGAATTGAGGGTGACTTTGTCTGGCATGACCATAAGCACACAGATGAGACGTTCATCGTGCTGAAGGGCCATCTCCGAATCGACTTCAGAGATGGTTTTGTGAATCTTGCTGAGGGCGAAATGTACGTGGTTCCCAAGGGCATTGAACACAAGCCCTGTGCGGAAAAAGAAGCAAAGATCTTAATCATAGAGCCAAGGGGTGTTGTGAATACCGGTGACCAGACGGGTAGCCGGACTGCACAAGAAGCCTGGATAAAAATTCGCGCCCTGCGAACGTAGTTTACACCCTACCATGTTGTTTCGCCCGTTCCGGGTTTTCAAAATACACGTGAAGGAGATAAAAGATGAACACAGAAAATCATGGCCTTTCAATCGGTATACGCCGAGTCAACAGCGACTTTTTTCTTACTCTGAAAGCGTCAGGTAAGCTCACTCATGAGGATTATGAAATTATCACACCGATGATCGATTCGGCTTTGACAGAGGTAAAACAACCCGCAATCAGAGTCTTCATCGATGGTACAGAGCTCGACGGTTGGGAGCCCAGAGCGGCATGGGATGATTTCAAACTGGGTTTAAAGCACAGTAATCAGTTTGAAAAAATTGCCATCTTTGGCAACAAAGGATGGCAAAAAATGACCGCAAAGGTCGGAGCATGGTTTGTATCCGGTGAAGTGAAGTACTTTGAAAGTGAGGAGGCGGCGCTGATCTGGCTCAGTGAATAATCCGCCAGGTCCTGTTTGTATCTTGTTCTTCGCGACATCCTCCGAGGGTGTATCCACGCCTGATCTGGTTTAATCGGCTCTGCAATAAAGCACCGGGCCAGAGTCTTGTTTCGGCCTACCAATCATCTAAGCTATGGTTCTGGAATCAGTGGAAGGGCCAGCGGATTAGCATTGGGGCATTAAGCGTAGTAACCCGCTGATCTGTCATTGTCTTCATCCCGTAGTCTGTTAGTTGCAATACCTTTTAGAATAATTACGTACAGATAAAACTCAGAAATATCGGCCACAGGGATATTTATGAACAAATCAGTCGTTAGCACGTTATGGTCATATGCCGCTGCTGCTCTATGTTATATGTGCAGTCTGTTTGTGATGGGCCAGGAGCTGCTCAAAGTCGAAGGCACCAGGGTTAGCAAGCAGCCTATCAAACAGCAGGTACCGCTCAGTGGCACGGTGGTTCCGGCGAGAAAGGGGTGGCTGTCGACTCAAGTGAGTGGGCTGGTCACGGCTATTTATATTGACAGCGGCGATACTGTCCGGCAAGGGCAGGTGGTGCTGCAACTGGATGACAAGCTGATTCGTCTGGCCGTGGCGTCTGCAGAGGCAGAAGCTGTAATGGCTGAAGAATCTTTGCGTGAGGCACGGCGGCGTCTCGATGAGGCAAGGGCACTGACCTCGCAGCAGAGTATTGCAGAAACCGAAGTTGAGGCACTGGCCTCTGATGCGCGCGAAGCGCAAGCCCGGTGGCAAGGGGCAAAAGCCGAAGTTGAACGACAACAGCTCAATCTTGACCGGCATCGGTTGCAGGCGCCTTTTAGTGGCGTTCTCACCGCGCGTGATATTGATGTCGGAGAATGGCTCACTCCCGGGCAGGGACTATTGGAGTTAACCGACAACAGTCAGTTGTACGCTGATTTCAGAGCGCCACAACGATTTTATAGCCTGGTGGATGAAGATACCATGCTGAAGTTGAGCTTTGATGCGTATCCCGAAAAGGAATTTGACTACCCTGTGCACCGGCGCATCCCCGGAACACGAGATGGGGGGCGCAGTTTCGGTGTGCGGGTGTCTCTGCAAAATGAACAATCCGGCGATCCTCACTGGTATCCGGGCATGTCGGTATCTGCGCGAATGATGCTGGATATGGGGCGGAATGAAGTCACGGTGCCTAATGACGCGCTGCTGCGTCATCCCGACGGACGTATCACCGTATGGGTGGCAGAAAAAAATGCTCAGTTGGGGCAGCCAACAGGTGTCAGGCAGGTGCAGGTTCGCACCGGTTTGCAGTTTGAGAACAATATAGAGATCCGCGAGGGGATCAGCGGCAGTGAAATTGTTATCGTGCGTGGCAACGAAGCCCTGAGTCAGGAGCAACAGGTTATGCTGCGCCAGGCAGCCCACTGATATGTTTTCCGGTATCGTTCGACATGGCACCTTAGTGGCGGTGACCGTTTTGATCATTGTGGTACTGGGTATACTGGCTGCCCAGCGTATCCCGGTGCAGATGATTCCGGATCTGGATGTGCGCACTATCACAGTGCAAACCAGCTGGCCCGGAGCCACGCCTCAGGACATTGAAAAAGAGATCCTGATTGAGCAGGAAGAATTTCTGCGCAATATTCCCTATCTGCAGCAGCTGACTTCGTCAGCCAGCCTTGGTGAGGCCCAAATCGAACTGGAGTTCCCCTTCGGTGTGGACATCACCGAAACCCTGATCCGGGTGAATAACGCTTTGACACAGGTCCCCTCCTATCCGGTAAATGTGGATGAGCCCCGTGTTTATGCGACCTCGTTCTCTGCCAATTCTTTTATGTATTTTCGCGTTTCACCGTTGCCGGGCAATCCCCGAAATCTCGATATGGACATGATGCGGGATTATATTGAAGACAATGTGCGTACGCGTATGTCCAGTGTTGCCGGAGTTGCGGAGGTCAATGTCGGCGGGGGCGCCAGGCGTCAGATTCAGATTCGTGTGAACGCCGACGCTCTGGCAGAACAGGGCATGACGCTTTCTCAGGTGCGTGAGGTGATCAATCAGCGCAACCGCGATATCTCCGCCGGGGAAGTGCAAAGTGGTAAGCGCCGGTATCTGCTCAGAACGCTGGGGCGCTTTCAGGACATTGAGTCTATCCGTCAGCTGATACTGCGCCGCGAAGGAGACAATATTCTGCGCCTTGGCGACGTAGCCGAGATTGAACTCGATCACTACAAAATCAGCTCATTGTCTTTTGTTAATGAAAAGCCGGTTATCAGCCTGTCGGTGCGGCGTGAAAGCGGGTCCAATGTAATAGATATCAAGCGGGCGATGCTGGCGGAAGTTGAGCTTATCAATCAGGAGCTGTTGACCCCCCAGGGCATGGAGCTGGCGCTGACCGCCGATGATGTGGTGTATGTGCAGGATTCCGTTTTCAATGTATGGAAGAACCTGATCCTCGGTGCGTTGCTGGCCACTCTGGTCATGTTTCTGTTTCTGCGTTCATTCAAGGCCACGGCGATCGGTGTAGTGGGTGTTCCTATCTGCACTATTGCCGCATTTCTGGGGCTTTTGCTGGCCGGGCGCACCATTAATGTCATCTCTTTGGCGGGTATTGCCTTTGCCATCGGCATGACCCTGGATAACAGTATTGTGGTACTGGAGAGTATCGAACTGGAGCGGCGCAGGGGAGCCGATAAACTCAAAGCTGCGGTAGCGGGAGTACAGAAAGTATGGTCGGCAGTGCTGGGCTCAACGCTGACAACGGTGATGGTATTTTTGCCAGTGGTGTTTATCGCTGAGGAAGCCGGTCAGCTTTATTCTGACGTTGCTATTGCCATTTCAGCGTCGATTCTGGTGTCCATGCTGGTGGCCATTACGGTCATCCCTACCGCCAGCGCAAGGCTGAATTTCAGCGGAGCGGTTAATAATCAGGATGAAAACAAGAAGACAGGGCAGGGTATTGTGCTGAATACGATCAGTTGGATCCTGGCTACCGGCAAAAGACGGTGGGTCTGTATCGCTATTACCCTGTCTCTGAGCGTGCTTATTGTGCTGTTTCTGACGCCGCCGGCGGAATATTTGCCCGAAGGGGAAGAGCCCAAGACCTTTGCCTCCATGAATGCGCCGCCAGGCTACAATCTCGACACGATGGCGAAGATAGGCGAAGAACTTAACGACTACTTTATGCCGTTTGTTGGCGCAGATCCACAAGCTTATCATCGCGGCGAGGCCGAGGTGCCGGCCATGGCCTATCTGAATATGAGCATCAGCCCGCAAAGTCTGAGAATTATCTCCCAGTCACTGAACCCCGGTGATATTGAAGACCTGATGCAGGCGATTACCGACAAATATGAACAATACCCCGGTATGCGCGCCTTTGCTGCCCGCGGCTCTATTATCAGCAGTAACGACGGTGGAACACGCAGTGTAAATCTGGATATTTCCGGCCCCGATTTAGCCGATTTGTTCGCTGTGGCCCAGGCCGCGTATACGCGAGCCGGGGAGATCTTCGATGACCCCCGGATTCAGTCACAACCGGGCAGTTTGTCACTGGCTCAGCCTCTGGTGCAAATTCGCCCGGACTGGGGGCGTGCTGCTGAGCTGGGCATGAACACCGAAGATATCGGGTTTGCTGTGGCTGCGCTCACAGACGGCGCTTTTGTGAACGAATTTTTCCTGCTTGATGACAAGATTGATATGTATCTATACAGTCGCCAGGGGCCCGGGGTAAATCTGCAGAGTCTGGATGATATTCAGTTGCACACGCCCTCCGGTGAGAAACTCCCCTTGTCTGAGCTGGCGACAATAGAAAAGATCGTGGATACCAGCAATATTCGTCGTCTGGACGGCCAGAGAACGGTGACACTGAATATTATTCCGCCTCGTTCGGTGGCACTGGAGACGGGGGTTGCCAGGGTGCGGGAGGAACTGGTTGAGCATTTGCGACAGAGCGGCCAGGTGCCGGCAGGGATCACCCTGAGTATATCGGGTGCTGCCGACCAGCTGGACGCCACTCGCGAAGCGCTGAGCGACAATTATCTGGTAGCCCTGGTTATTGTGTATCTTCTGATGGTGGCCATTTTCAGTCACTGGGGCTATCCGCTGCTGATAATGACCACAATCCCGCTGGGCATTGCTGGTGGCCTGGCGGGGCTGGCGCTACTGAATCTGGTGGGTTCTGTTCTGCCATGGTTTGGCCTGAGTGCGTTGCACCAGCCTTTTGATATGATTTCTATGCTCGGTTTTCTGATTCTGATGGGAACGGTAGTGAATAATCCCATATTGATATTGCATCGGGCTATAGACAACGTTAAGCAGCAGGGAATGATTGCACTGGAAGCAGTCGAAGAGGCGGTAAGGTCAAGGCTCAGGCCGATTGCTATCTCTACAATTACCACTATCTGTGGTCTGGCGCCGCTGGTATTTTTGCCTGGCTCGGGTACGGAGCTATATCGTGGAGTGGGTGTGATCGTCATGGCCGGGATTCTAGGTGCAGCTCTGGTGACGCTGACTCTGCTGCCCGCTGTGACAGTGATTGTATTGAACTGGCGTCACCGATAGCGCCGGGTACACAAACTGATCCTGCGCGGCGTTTACCCGTAATACATGTTACCTGAAAACCAGCCAATAACTGATGCAACACGTGAAGCTTTTTTATGATGGAAGTTGCCGGCTATGCCGCCACGAAATGGCATGGCTGGCACCCCGGCTGACGGGCAAGCTACAGATGGTGGATATCAGTGACAGTGACTTCTGTTCTTATGCCGGGGTAAATAAGGCACAGATGATGGCCGTGCTTCATCTGTGGGACGGTCAACAGTTCGTTAAAGGGTTGGATGCCAGTTTGTATTACTGGCGCCTGGCAGGTTTTCACCGGTTGGTGACGTTTTTGCGGTTAAAACCTTGTTACTGGCTGGCTTGTAAAGCTTATGGCTACTGGGCCAAAAAGCGTCAAAGGTGTACAGACGGAGTGTGTGATGGCCGCTGAAAGACCGGTTGCTATCCATCCCGCGTTACGAATTCTTGGCTACGCAGGGTTAATTCCCTTTGTAATACTTCCACTTATTTACTGGCAGCCGTGGTGGCCTTCTGAACTACACGCGGTGGTGCTTTTTCAGTTATACAGTTGTCTGATCCTCGGCTTTATGGCCGGGGTGCTATGGCCTGTGCTTTATCAGGCCGAAACGTCTCTGCAAAGGGGAGTGTGGGCGGTCAGCATTGTGGTTGCCAGTTTTGTGTCGTTCGTGTTACTGGCCCAGGCGGCGCTGTTGATTCAGGCCGGACTGTTCTTGCTGCTGCGTCTGTACGAAGTCCATCAGCAGTTGGATAAGGTGTTTCCTACAGGCTATGCGGTGCTGAGAAATCGACTGACGGCTATTGTTATTGTTTGCCATCTCTGGCTGTTTTTGCTCGTTTCCGGTTGATTATTGGTTCAGGCATATGGTTATCAAGCCCATTGAGCTATTGCTCAGGCCGATTTACTGCCAATCGGTGTGGGGGTTGGTGGACTTTTCCATATTCTGACGCTGTTGCGGCCGCTGGATTTGGCGTGATAAAGGGCCTTATCTGCTTCAATAAGCAAACGCCGGTAGTCATCCAGTGCCACACTACCGCTCAGGCCTATACTCACTGTGAGTGTTAATCCGAAACCGAGATGACTGTAATCAGCAGCCTGAATTTGCTGTCGTATCCGCTCACAGATTTCACTCGCTTTGTGTACATCCACTCCCGGCATAACCAGAGAGAATTCTTCTCCACCCCAGCGTGCAGCATGATCGCCCTCACGGCAATTGTGAGCGATAACGGAAGCTACGGCATGGATGGCGCGGTCACCGACATCGTGTGACCATCGGTCATTGACCAGTTTGAAGTTGTCGATATCAATAATGGCAAGAAAATAACCAGTGTATTGCGTAGGATTATGGCTGAGTTGCTTAAGGTAGTTATCGAACGAACGGCGGTTGGCCAGGCCGGTAAGAGGATCCTGCATCGCCTGCTGCTCAAACAATCTGGCTTGTTGCTGAATTTCCTGAGTTTGCACCTGAACCTGCTCTCTGAGTTCTCTGGCATGGGCCCGTAATACATGCTCTCTGGCGCGGACAAAGGCGATGAGCATCAACAATGCCAGCAGAATTGCGCTGGCAATCACCTCGGTGCGTTGCCAGAAATAAGGTGTTACTCTCATTTTCACGTTCAGCATAGGGTGATTTGTTGTTTGTTCTGCTCCCGGATAACTGGCTTTGACCTGAAACTGATATTTTCCGGGGGAGAGGTTTGTGTACTCTGCCACCGGTACATTGCCCCTGGCTACCCAGTTGCTGTCAAAACCCTCCAGCCTGGTATGATATTCAATGGCATCGGGCAGAATATAGCCTAATCCGGCAAATCTGAACTGTATTCTGCGGGTATCGGCAGGCAATTCGAGGCTGTTGGTGACAGGTAATGCCTGACCATCCACTTCAAGGCGTTCCAGTACCACAGGTACAGAGAAGTCACTTAACTCTTTGATATGGTCCGGGTTAACTCTGGCCACCCCTTTTGCCGTGGCAATCAGGATATTCCCCGATTGATCTTTTGTAACGGCCGGGCCGGACGTGCCATTTGCCTGATGGCTGAGCATGCCCTCACCACTTGAAAAAACTCTGACATCTGCTTTTTCAATTATCCCATCGGCGATGCCGTGGGCCTGTTGCAGAGGCATTCTGACGATACCCATGTTTGAGGTCAGCCACAGATTTTGCTTGTTGTCTTCAACCACCTGAAACAACTTCTGGATCGGGAAGCCTTGTTGCAATCCAATCATACTCAGGCTCTGATCATGATAGCGGTAGCGTACCAGGCCGCGATCTGTTGCCAGCCACATGTACTCGCCATCTTTACCGGCATAGAAGCCATAGACCGAGCGGGTGTTATCCAGATGGTCCAGCGTCAGAGTCTGTATTGTTCCCTGCATATATATAGCTGCACCCGATTCGGTACCAATCCAGATATTACCACTTGGATCCTGTGCCAGAGCCATCACATAATCATCCAGCAGCCCATTGGATTGGTTATAGTGACGGGTGCCCTGTGAACTGATTCTGGATAGCCCTTGCGCAGTGCCTGCCCAGATGGTGCCATTTTCTTGTTGAATAACCGCCCGAACCTGATTAGAGGGCAGCCCCTGGGCTACACTGAATTGTTGCAGCTGATTATCAGGGCCAAGAAGTAATAACCCGTGCTGGTGTGTGCCAATGAGTATATTGTCACCCTGTTGCGCCAGACTCAGAATTGAGGGCAGTGCTGTTTCTGCCAGTGGCAAGGGCACCGGCTCGGCCTGGTTGCCCTGAATACGGGCAAGGCCATGGCTGGTACCTGCCAGGATACTGCCATCATGGGTGCTTAAAACGCTGCGGACATAGTCGCTGGGCAGTCCCTGTTGAGTGCTTATGGTACTGAAATTAGCTGTGCGTAATCTTACCAGTCCTGAGTTGGTGCCAATCCACAAGCTCTTTTCGTTATCCTGATACAGGGCTTTGATGCGGCTGTCTGGCAGCCCCTGTTTTGGCCCAACCTGATCAATATTTTGCTCCGTTATTCTGAATAGTTCGCCCCTGGCCGTACCCACCCACAAGGCACCCTGATCGTCAGCCATTAGCTGGCTGATGCCGTTGTTCAGAATATCAGGATAAAAAGCGCTGAAGGTATCGCCCTGACCACGGTAAAGGCCGGCTTCGGCACCGATAACCAGTTTACCACTCTGATCCTCGGCGATACTGATCACCGGAACGGCCGGAATATCGCGGATCAGCGTGAGCATATTCCGGCTGACTCTCACTAAGCCGCTGGCGGTGCCCACCCATAAATTCCCGAGGTTATCTTCATGCAGCGTCTCGATGGTTAATGTGGGGAGCCCTTCGGAGGTGGTGAAATGCCTGATCTTGTTATCGGAATCTATTCTGAACAACCCCTGACTATTGGTTGCCAGCCAGATATTCTGCTGTCTGTCCTGAAGAATATAATTAATTCTGGCATCGATATGTGGCATCGGTTGCCATTGGTTGTCGCTATAACGTGAAAAAGCGCCCCGTGAACCCGCCGCCAATAACTCACCCTCCGGGGTTACGGTGAGTGCGCGAATACCTGAGTCGTTCAGCGTGTCAACGGTGTCACTGCCGAAGCGGGTGAACTCACGCCCGTTAAATCTGACCACACCTTCCCAGGTGGCAAACCAAAGGTAGCCATCCGGCGTTTGCCTGATACTGTTGACACTATTGTGTGGCAGGCCATGCTGATCAGTCCAGTGCTCGATGAAGTATTCAGACAACGGAACCGGTTCGGCAAACAGTTTGCTGCTCAGCAAAATGGTCGTCAAAACAACCAGGCCCAGGGTTTTGAATGAGAGGGTAGACATCGTCATGCTCTTTTTTTGTTCTGCGGGTATAATACTCGCTTTGCGTAAAGTCTGCACAGAAAAAAGGGGCCAGATATGGACTGGATCTGGCATAATTAGTACGCAGTCTTTGTATTAACTTCAGGGGTTTTATGAACGAGTTAACCATCACCACGCCCGATGACTGGCATCTGCATTTACGCGACGGTGATATCCTAAAAGAAACGGTTGCCGCTACCGCTCGTTGTTTCAGACGTGCCATTGTTATGCCGAATCTGGTGCCACCGGTCACAACAACACAGCTGGCTGAGGAATATAAAGCCAGGATTCTTGATGCCAGGCCACCGGGCAGTGATTTCGAACCGCTGATGACACTGTATCTGACTAACGATACCCGTATAGAGGATATTCGCGAGGCCAGAGAAGCCGGTATTGTGGCGGCTAAACTCTATCCGGCCGGCGCCACCACCAATTCCGATGCGGCTGTATCGGCCCTCGAGAGCCTTTATCCGGTGTTTGCAGAGATGGCGGAACAAGGCATGTTATTGCTGGTGCATGGTGAGGTGACCGCCGCAGAGATTGATATTTTCGATCGCGAAAAAGTGTTTATTGATCGTCACCTGAGCGACATCGTCAGACAATTCCCGGACCTGAAAGTGGTGCTGGAACATATTACCACACGGGATGCAGTGGAGTTTGTCAGTGCAGCTTCAGAGAATGTGGCGGCCACTATCACTCCTCAGCATTTAATGCTGAACCGTAATGATCTTCTGGTGGGAGGTATTCGCCCGCACAACTACTGTTTACCTGTGTTAAAACGCAATACTCATCAGCAGGCTTTGCGGGATGCAGTGGCCAGCGGTTCTGTCAAATTCTTTCTGGGTACGGATTCGGCACCCCATGAACAGCATCGCAAAGAATCAGCCTGTGGGTGTGCAGGTTGCTACAGTGCCTGGAGTGCTTTGGAGCTTTACGCGCAAGTGTTTGAAGAGTTGAATGTACTGGACAAACTGGAAGGTTTTGCCAGCCATTATGGCGCGGATTTTTACGGCCTGCCCCGTAACAAAGGCACGGTGACGCTGGTGCGTGAACCCTGGCAGATCCCTGAGCAATTAACCTTACCCAATGGTAATCCCATTGTGCCGTTCCAGGCGGGCACAATGGTAAATTGGCAGGTGAAGTAACCATGATGCGTATGCCAGGTATTATTTTGCTGGCCCTGTTGGTATTGATTAGCGATGTCAGGGCGCAAAATGATCTGGCCATACTGACTCATGAAGAACCGCCTTTTGTCTTCCGCGATCAAACTGATCAGCTGACCGGTTATGCTGTTGAGCTGGTAGGAGGCATTCAGACCCACCTCGGAAGTCACCAACCTGTGTTGCTGAACCCCTGGGCCCGGGCCTATATGCGTGCAACTGAACAGGGTCGCGTTGTGTTGTTTCCACTGGTCAGGAATGAAGAAAGAGAGGCGTTATTTCACTGGCTGATGCCTCTGACCCGCAACCTGCATGCTGTGTTCGCCAATGGCTCGCCGGGCAAGATAGCGGCACTGGAGCAGCTTGAGCAGTTTACGGCTGTCGGTGTGCAGCGCGGTGATTTTCGGGAAAGTTTGCTGATCGATGCCGGGCTGAAAAACCTGGTGTCTTATACCACCTGGCGACAGGCAGTGACGGCGCTGACGAAGGGGCGTATCGATGCATTGTTTTTCTCTGCTGCTGGCCTGGACTATTACTGCGGCCAGTTGAAACGGGATTGCAGCAGCTATACATCGATTTACACGCACAATATAGAAACCACCTATATTGCATTGTCCAGGCTGGGCGTCGATGAGCAGGAGGCAGAACGTTGGCAACAGGCCACAGAGGCGTTCCGGGACTCTGCCATGTTTACCCAAATGCGCAATAGCTGGCTGAAGCGAATCCGTTCAGAGTACGGTCTGACCTTGCATTACGCCGATAGTGCGTTAAACCTGTGGGCGTTGCCAAAGACAGTTCATCCCTGACCGTTGAGCTTGTCATTAATTGCCTGAAGTTGCGCTTTAAGCCCTGCAATATCTTCTTTAGTGGCCGCTTGCGGCAGGTGCTTTTCTTCCTCCTCGTGCATTACCTGCATGGCATCAACAATGATGCCGATAAACAGATTTAATACGGCGAAGCTGGTAACAATAATAAATGGCACAAAAAACAGCCACGACAGGGGATACAGCTCCATGGTGGGTCTGACAATGCCCATAGACCAGCTTTCCAGCGTCATGATTTGAAACAGGGTGTAAGCAGACGCGCCGATACTGCCAAACCACTCCTGCATCTGTCCATCAGGATTGTCTCCAAATAGCTTGGTGACCAGCACTGCCGACACATAGAAAATAATTCCCAGCACGCCGACCACCGACATCATCCCTGGCAAAGAGTGCCCCAGAGCCCCTATGACTCTGCGCATCTGTGGGACCACGGAAAAAAGACGCAGGATCCTTAAAATTCTGAACGCTCGCAATACCGAGAGCGGCCCGCTTGAAGGGACCCAGGACAGGGTCACGATAATCAAATCAAACCAGTTCCAGCCTCCGCTAAAAAAGCGTTTTCGGTAAGCGATGAGTTTTAATATCAGTTCCAGCGTAAATATGCACAATATCAGCACATCAAGCACGCTCAGCATCCGCAGTGATGCAGGTTCCAGTGCCATGGTTTCCAGCCCTAGAGTTACAGCATTGATCAGGATCAGAGCAATAATACTGTTGGTAAACCAGGGATGCTCCACCAGTCTGATCAGCCTGGATTCTGGTAGTGCGTCAAGTTGGGGATGCTGCATGTTCGTTGCCCTGAAAAGGATAAGTCGTCATTATCTGGCCTGTTACCAATTACACTACGGGAAGCTTGAAAGTGTGTGCCAAAAGCGATTGTCTGGCGCTCAGTAAGCGATAATATGGCGCTCAGGGCTGCATTTTCAGATCACCTGTGTATAGTCGATTAATCCGTTCGTTAAAGTCGTGAAAAAAGCTTAGAATACACGATCTATTGGTCGGTTGATAAGCCGGATTTGCGCTTTTCAGTTGCTCCGGCAAACCCAATTCATATTTTTACCTCAGAGAGTTTTTATGCATCAGGCTTTTTCGTCTTTATCCTTACCACAACCCCTGCTGGAAAATCTTGATAGTCTCAGGTATCAGGTCATGACCCCGATTCAGGCTGCCAGCCTGCCATTCATTTTACAGGGCCGGGATGTGATTGCGCAGGCCAGTACCGGGAGCGGCAAAACCGTTGCCTTTTCGATAGGGTTGTTACTCAAAGTTGATGAGCAGGATAGCCGGGTGCAGGCACTGGTACTCTGTCCAACCCGGGAACTCGCTGATCAGGTTTCCACCGAAATTCGCCGTCTGGCCCGCTATAAAGATAATCTTAAGGTGCTGACCCTCTACGGCGGTGTACCTATGGCCTCCCAGGTAGCGTCATTACGCCACGGTGCACAGGTAGTAGTGGGAACACCAGGGCGGACTCTTGATCATATGTTGCGCCGTAATCTGGATTTGGGCGCGGTCAGTACCCTGGTTCTGGATGAGGCAGACCGGATGCTGGACATGGGGTTTGCCGAAGAGATTGCTGCGGTTACCACCGCTACGCCTAAGCAACGGCAGACCTTGTTGTTTTCGGCGACGTATCCAGCGCAAATTGCCCGGATCAGCGCCGATATTCAGCGTGACCCTGAGCAGGTGAAAGTGGAATCTCTGCACGATGCCGGTAGCATCACCCAGCGATCTTATGAAGTAACAAAGGATAACCGCCTGGCGACTGCACAGGCATTGCTGACACACTTTTCGCCTAAATCTGCGATCGTATTCTGTAACAGCCGTATTGATTGTCAGCAACTGGCAGAGACCTTGTGTGAAAAAGGGTTTAGCGCTGCGCCGTTACATGGAGATATGGAACAGGTGGCGAGACAGGAAGTGCTGATACAGTTTGCCAGCCGCAGTCTTGCGGTGTTGGTGGCAACCGATGTTGCGGCCCGGGGACTGGATATTGAGGATGTGGAACTGGTGCTGAATTATCAGGTTTCTGCTGACCCTGAGGTACATGTTCATCGTATCGGGCGTACCGGCCGGGCGGGTAACAAGGGGCTGGCCTTGACCCTGTGCAGCCCGGAAGAGGTAAAATGGGCCGCGGCCGTGGAAGAATATCAGCAGCAGAAATTCAACTGGTCAGATGCAAGCAAGATACGTTTTAAGGCCTCGGGTATTACTGAACCTCTTTACCGCACATTACGTATGGATGCAGGTAAAAAACAGAAAATCCGGCCCGGAGACATTTTAGGCGCTCTCACCAAAGATGCCGATATATCTGGTGATGATATTGGCAAGATCACGCTGGCTCAGAACTGCAGTTACGTTGCAGTGAAAATGCGCAGTGTTAAACGGGCTCTGGCCCATTTCAGGGAAGGCAAGCTTAAAGGTAAGCGTGTCCGGGCCCGCAAATTGTAGTAAGGATTCGAAGTGTTTTCTTTTTTTGAACGTATGGTGAAGGCGTTTCCTGAGGAATCCCCTGCCCAGCCACCGGCAAATCTGTTGGGATTTTGCTGGTATTACTCCAAAGGTATGAAAGGTGCGCTGTTGAGCTTGTCATTGCTCAGTGCACTGATCGCAGTGCTGGAGGTCAGCCTGTTCGGCTACCTGGGCCAGTTGGTTGACTGGTTCTCTACCCGTGATCCGGAGACTTTTCTGAGCGAGGAAAAAGCCAGCCTGATGTGGATGTCGCTGGTGATTCTGTTGTTGTTACCAGGTGCGATCGTGCTGCATTCACTGGTTAACCATCAGACTCTGCTGGGTAACTTTCCTATGCGAATTCGCTGGCAGGCGCATCGCCACTTATTAGGACAGAGTCTGGGCTTCTTTCAGGACGAATTCGCCGGGCGCGTAGCCACCAAAGTGATGCAAACGGCTCTGTCCGTCAGAGAAACCGTGCGCAAGCTGCTAGATCTGATGGTGTATGTGAGTGTTTACTTCGTTAGCGTTTTCGTACTCGTATTTAACATTGACTGGCGTCTGAGTATGCCTCTGGCCCTGTGGTTTGTGGCCTATGTCACTATTCTCCGGGTGTTACTGCCAAAGCTTAAATCAGTATCTGAAAAACAGGCTGATGCACGCTCTGTGATGACCGGGCGAATTGTTGACAGCTATACCAATATTGCAACAGTGAAGCTGTTTGCGCATACGAACAGGGAAATGGGCTACGCCCGCGATAGCATGGACAAGTTTCTGACCACGGTTTACCCGCAGATGAGACTGGTGACGGTGCTCAATGCCTGCGTCTGGATCAGTAACGCGTTGCTGATTTTTTCTATTACTGCACTGGCAATTTATTTATGGATAGGCAGTGTGACAACGGCGGGCAGCATTGCTGTGGCAGTGAGCCTGAGCCTTCGTCTCAACGGTATGTCACAGTGGATCATGTGGGAAGTGGCCGGGTTGTTTGAGAATATCGGTACAGTTCAGGACGGCATGAACACCCTTTCTATTCCCGTCAAGGTTAATGACAAAGACAATGCAGACAATCTTGACATCGCTGGTGGCAGCGTAGAGTTCAGGGACGTAGAGTTTGCCTATGATCAGCGCAACAGAGTATTTGAAAAGCTGAATATCAACATTGCACCCGGAGAAAAAGTCGGTCTGGTCGGGCGTTCAGGTGCAGGTAAGTCGACATTGGTGAACCTGTTGCTGAGGTTTTATGATGTTCAGTCCGGGCAGATACGCATTGATGGGCAGGATATTCGCGACGTTTCTCAGGAGAGTCTGCGCGGCAAAATTAGTATGGTGACGCAGGATACCTCTTTGCTGCACCGTTCTGTACGGGATAATATCCTTTACGGACGCATGGATGCCAGTGAAGAGGAAATGCGCCATGCCGCGAAGCAGGCCGAAGCGGATGAATTTATCCTCCAGCTCTCTGATTCAAAAGGGCGCACAGGCTATGACGCCCATGTTGGTGAGCGGGGAGTGAAGCTTTCCGGCGGCCAGCGCCAGCGTATTGCCATTGCCAGGGTGATGCTTAAAGATGCTCCTGTTCTTATTCTGGATGAGGCCACATCGGCACTGGATTCAGAAGTGGAAGTGGCGATTCAGGAGTGTCTGAATAAAATCATGGAAAATAAGACCGTTGTTGCCATCGCGCATCGTTTATCTACCATCGCAGCCATGGACCGCTTGCTGGTGCTGGACGAGGGGCGTATCGTGGAATCAGGCACACATGCGCAGCTACTGGCGCAAAAGGGGATCTATGCCAGGTTGTGGGCCCACCAGACGGGTGGGTTTTTGGGATTGGAATGAGACATTTGAATGACTGATTATCACAGAATTCATGGGAGTATCCGTATTGAACTGGAGGGCAGGATCCTGATCCTGCATGCCGAAGGCCCCGGTAATGCTGAACTGGTGCAGCAATATCAGCAGGATGTTAAACATTACCGGGACCAGTTGCGGGGTAAGCCCTGGGGGAATCTGGTGGTGTTTTACAACGAACCCCTGTTAACGCCTGAAGGCAAAGAACTCATGTACGAGTCAATACGGCGCTCGCGGGAATCAGGTATGGTTGCGGTTGCGATGGTGTTGTCGCAGGCCAATAGCCCATCAATCGTTCGCCAGTTCTGGGAGGGGATATATACCAAGGTTGGTATGCCCCATGTTTTTTTTGATTCTCAGGACGAGGCCAGAAACTGGCTTGAGACCTTGCTCTGAGTATAGGAGTTTGTATGCGAGTGTTCGTAATCTTTATGGCAATGCTGATGTTGTCTGGGGCAGCTTTTGCAGCCGACAAAGCGGTGAGTTTTTCACAACAGTCCTATAAAAACTATGTGAAAACACTCGCCTCTGACGAGTTTGAAGGGCGGGGCCCGATGACTCAGGGAGAAGAAAAAACCATCAGTTATCTGGTTGAGGAGCTGAAAAAGCTCGGAGTGCAGCCTGGCTACCATGGTGATTTTATCCAGACCGTTCCTATGGCCAGCATCGCAGCCTCTCAGGATATGCAGCTGAAAATTGGTGATCTGAGTTTTGAGCCAGGAACAGATTTTGTGTCACGAACTCAGAAAATGACCAAGCGTACTGAGTTGAATGATTCCGAAGTTATATTCGTTGGCTATGGAATTGATGCCCCGGAGTATGGCTGGCACGACTACGCTGACATGGATGTTAAAGGCAAGACCCTGATCATGCTGGTAAATGACCCGGGCTATGCAACCCAGGATGAGTCTGTATTTCGCGGCAACGCGATGACGTACTATGGTCGTTGGACGTATAAATACGAAGAAGCCATCCGCCGCGGCGCCAGTGGGGTCTTTATTGTGCATGAAACCGGAGCAGCGGGTTATCCCTGGAGCGTGGTGGAATCGGGTGCTACTGGTACTAAATATATGCTGGTTGACGAAAGCGGTAACGCCGATGAGCTCGAGGCAATGGGCTGGATGCAGACCCACACCGCAGAAAAGATTTTTGCCAGCCAGGACCTGGATTTTCAGCAACTCAAAGCCGATGCGGCCAACCCCGGCTTTAAGCCTGTATCCTTGGGCGTCAATGCGAACTTACGTACTATCCACTGGAATAAAATGGGGGAGAGTCATAACGTAGTCGGTGTTCTTCCCGGTACCAGTCAAAAAGATGAATATGTGTTGCTGACAGCCCATTGGGATGCGTTTGGCAAAAAGGTCGGCGTTAAGGGAGACAACATCTTTAACGGTGCGGTGGATAATGCATCTGGTGTGGCGGGTGTTCTGGAGCTGGCAAGAATGCTGAGCGAACGGGACAAACCTCTTAAACGTTCTGTGTTACTGGCTTTTTTTACTGCTGAGGAAACCGGCTTGTTGGGTGCGTTTGCTTTTGCTCAGCACCCCCCGGTGCCGACCCACCAGATGGTTGGCTTGTTTAATATCGATAGTATGAATCTGGCCGGCGCCACCGATTATGTGCTCAAGTATGGTGACGGGCTTCAGGAGCTGGAAAGCTGGCTGCAACAAGCGGCGGCGGCTCAGGGACGGCGGGTAAAACCTGATAGCAATCCGCAAAATGGGTTGTTTTTCCGCTCTGATCATTTCGCTCTGGCGCAACAAGGTGTACCGGGTTTACTGTTTATGGATCTCGGCGACAGTGACCCGGATTATATTGCCAATCGCTACCACAAACCCGCCGATGAGTATCTCGAAAGCTGGCAATATAGCGGGGTGAAAAATGATCTCCACCTAATCTACTCATTGGTGGAGAAGCTGGGTAACTCTGATGCCTGGCCAGGCTGGAAAGAGGGCGCGGAATTTAAACAGATCCGCGACGCTGATCTGTCTCAGTCTGGGGAGTAGTCCACTCTTCGTTGGAACCCGGCGCTCTGAGCGTCGGTTTGTTGCTGTTTCAGGTTACAACGTTTTTTTAATGTGTTTATCTGAAGTTACAGTATTACGTGACGAAATGGGTTGTGAGAGCAGCATAAGCAAACTAAATTTAGTATCAGGGCTGTAATGATGCTGAGGTTTGCAATGCAAAAGTGGATGATTCCGGCGGTGCTTTTGAGTCTGATATTATCGGGCTGTGCAAGCCAGACACAACAGGTTGTGGTCAATCCGCAGACTCATTTAGCCGATGAGCTTTTTGACGGCTACCAGAATATTGAGATTGAGCCGGAAGCGGAGGTGTTCGGGTTAAGTCTGGCAATGCGCAGCTTTGTTGATAAGCAGATTCTGCGCATAGATGATCCCAAAGCACGTATTCGCAGTCTGATAAAAGGCATTTTCGATCGATCGCATATGAATTTGCTTTATGACAGCCGCGCTAATACTACTGCCGCACAAACCTTCGAAAATGGTATTGCCAACTGTCTGTCGATGTCCATCATGACCTATGCTATGGCAGATTATGCCAATTTGGATGTCAGGTTTCAGGACGTGGATATTCCTGAGTTCTGGACCTTTGCTCAGGGCTATAGCATGCTCAATGGGCACATTAACCTGAAGATACTTCCCCGTAACGAACACAACACCACGTATATCCGCAAAGGGGGCCTGGAAGTCGACTTTGATCCTCAGGGATACCGTGTCAAATTTCCTACAGAGGAGATCGATAAGCAGCTTATTCTGGCCATGTTTTACAATAATAAGGCTGCCGACTATCTGGTCGATGAGGATTACCCCGCAGCCTATGCTTATTTGCGTGCAGCGGCAGTTACTGCCCCTGAACTCAGCGAAATATGGGTTAATATGGGTGTGTTGTACAGGCTCAACGGTGAACTGCAACGGGCGGAGCAGGCCTATCAACAGGCTATTACACTGAATGCCAGCCAGACCGCTCAGGAGAATCTGGCCCATCTGTACAATTTAACTGGCCGGCACCAGATGGCCGAGGAGATACTTGCACGGATTGAACGTCGTCGTCTTAGCAACCCTTTCTATCATTATTTACTCGCCGAGCAGGCTTTTGAACAGGCGCACTGGCGCCAGGCCATCGATTCTTATCGCAGAGCACTGGCGCTGGATAAAAGCAAACATGAGTTTTATTACGGACTGGCGAAGACTTATTATCAAATGGGTGACTTATCTGCTACTGAGCGATATCTGAAAATGGCTAAGCGTCGCTCTTTATTCCATCAGGACGAACAGCGCTATCAGAGCAAACTGAATCTGCTGACCCGTATCTAGTGCCAGGGTTGATGTGAAAATACCTCTGCACCATTCGGTGATTTTTCTGGCCACAGATGCTGAAGAGCTCGGTCTGTATGGTGCCAAAGCCTTTGTTGATACACCAGTGGTACCGCTGGACAAGATCCGGCTGAACATGAATCTGGATATGCTTGGCATTGGCGACCGTCGAAACCGACTGTATATCGGCGGAGACATAGACGGCGTAATATCCGAGGCTATCGCTGCGATAGAAACAACGGCCTCTTTTCAGGTTGTAGGGCGTTTCCCCCGCCAACCCCGAGGGTTTGGCTCCGCTCGCAGAATCAATTATCGCAACGCCAGCGACCACGGGGTTTTTGCCAGACATGGCATCGACTTTTTATTTTTTACCACAGGGGATCATGCTTACTATCACACAGAAGGTGATCGCTTTGAACAACTGAACCTGGCGTTGTTTGGTCAGGCGACAGAAGCAATCTGGTCCCTGTTAAAGCATATTGACGGCAGCAACCTCAGGGTTCAGAAATAAGCCAGCTGTATCCCAAGGCTGATGCGCTGCTGATGGCGGTTATAATCGATAAGTGAGTCACCGTAGCCATTAAAATACTGCAATAACACTTCATAGCGGTCATTGATCGGGTAGCTCAGGTTGATCTCGGCACTGCCTTTGTTATCACTGGTTTTAAGGTTATTTCTGAACAGTGTTACCAGATTGAAATTGCCGAGTCGGGTGCCGTAGCCCAGCTCAAAATGGCCAAGATAATGAGTAATATCCGGGTTGTCGTCGCCATTGGGATCCAGTGGGTCGTCTTTCTCATCCTCCTTGAACCGATACCAGGCTTTAAGATAATAAAAGGAGGTTTCGTCACTGAACAGCAGGGAACCGTAGAGCCTGTTCCAGCTTCTTGAACGTAACTGATTCTGGCCATTAGACTGATGGTTTATACCAACCTGTGCCATATTAAAGCGATAGCCGAGAATCTTCAGTTTGGTTTCAAAGGTATAAAAGACTTCAGGTTCATAATTGGTTTCTCTGAAAGGCTTGGAGATTTCACTGTTGTAGACCTGCCACAAAGACATCGCCGTAAAACCAAAATACAAGCCTTCTGTGCTTTGAGCCTTGTCGACCAGATGAATCGGCATCTTAACGCTGATCTGGAATTTGGCTTCGACGTTATCGATATTGCCCTCGCCAAAGCTTTCTCCGGTTAACTGATTCGGATTGCTCTGATAACTAACCGGCAGCAGATAGTTGAGCTTGTGCTGAGTGAAGCTGTAGGGGTTAGTCTGGCTACTGACATCTGCCCGAATACGCCTTTCAACCAGGTTTTTATCGTCTTCTGTGACGCGCTCAACAAGGGGAAAGGTCAGTTCGCTTTCAGCTTCTTCCTGCTCCTGCTGTGCCGCCGCGCTCTGGACCCACACCATGAGCGTCGCCAAAGCTGACATTATCATCCACTTCATTTTCATTACTGCCTTAACCTTCGCCTGATGAGAGAGGATTCTACCCCAGCGCGGCGATCATACCCAAATAACTTCAATGCAGATGTTTCATTGTCTACGGGATACAAAGTGAAAAACACCGGAATTAGCACTTTGGTTCATTGATGCAGGACATGACAATCTGACCTCCACCGGAATGCCAGGTTATTACAATTTTCTGCTTGCACTAAATTGGTGAGTTCTGGCCACGAAGCCCTGAAATAGTGCGTTATGATTCTTCAAAACTCCCAGAAATAAAATTAACTTTCTGTTTTTAAAGAATAATTTATTGTGGCACGGCGCTTGTTTAGCTCTTGATGTTAAAACACCAATAATCAATCAGGAGCAACAAGATGAAATTAGTCAGTGCCATCATCAAGCCCTTTAAGCTTGACGATGTTCGTGAAGCGATTTCAGAGATCGGCATAGACGGTCTGACCGTTACCGAAGTCAAAGGCTTTGGTCGTCAGAAGGGCCATACTGAACTCTATCGCGGTGCCGAATATCAGGTAGATTTTCTCCCCAAAGTCAAACTGGAAATTGCCGTTCAGGATGATCACCTCGACAGGCTGGTGGAAGCCATAGTCGGGGCTGCCAAAACCGGAAAAATAGGAGATGGCAAAGTCTTTGTCTTCGATTTGCAGCATGCGGTGCGCATACGTACCGGCGAAACTGATAACGACGCTATTTAATAGCAGGAGGAGAGAATAATGGAACAAGCATTTCATTTGCAATATGCACTGGATACCTTTTACTTCCTGATCTGCGGGGCTTTGGTCATGTGGATGGCCGCGGGTTTTTCAATGCTCGAAGCCGGCTTGGTAAGAGCCAAGAATACCACCGAAATTCTGACTAAAAACATCGCTCTGTATGCGATCGCCTGCATCATGTACATGGTCTGTGGTTACGCGGTTATGTATGACGGTGGGATATTCCTGGCGGGTATTGAAAGCGTTGACGTAGACGCTACCTTAGGTGAGTTTGCTGCCCGCGAAGATGGTTTTACCGGTGGTGCAGTTTATTCTGCAGCTTCTGACTTCTTCTTTCAGGTGGTTTTCGTCGCAACGGCGATGTCAATTGTCTCCGGTGCCGTAGCGGAGCGTATGAAACTGTGGGCATTTCTGGCCTTTGCCGTCGTGATGACAGGTGTTATCTATCCGCTGGAAGGCAGCTGGACCTGGGGCGGGCAGGATGTGTTCGGTCTGTATAACCTCGGTGATCTTGGCTTTTCTGACTTCGCTGGATCCGGCATTGTGCATATGGCCGGTGCTGCAGCAGCTTTAGCCGGGGTGCTGTTATTGGGTGCCCGTAAAGGGAAATACACTAAAGACGGTAAAATTAACGCGATACCTGGCGCTAATCTGCCCATGGCTACGTTGGGAACCTTTATTCTGTGGATGGGCTGGTTCGGCTTTAATGGCGGCTCGGTGCTGAAGCTGGGTGATATTGCTAATGCCAATTCTGTGGCCATGGTGTTTCTCAACACCAATGCCGCCGCAGCCGGTGGCGC
Source organism: Lacimicrobium alkaliphilum (assembly GCF_002591895.1). Taxonomy (GTDB): domain Bacteria; phylum Pseudomonadota; class Gammaproteobacteria; order Enterobacterales; family Alteromonadaceae; genus Lacimicrobium; species Lacimicrobium alkaliphilum. Next base: position 142,053 of record NZ_NISX01000002.1, on the reverse strand, counting down.
CGTAGCTGCGCTGATTCTGGCGCGCATATTGTTTAACAAAGCGGATCTGACCATGGCTTTAAACGGTGCCCTGGCAGGACTGGTAGCGATTACCGCTGAACCGTCCACACCTACCGCTCTGGAGGCGACACTGTTCGGTGCCATTGGTGGTTTGATTGTAGTGGGGTCGATTGTGGCCTTAGACAAACTCAAAATAGACGATCCAGTGGGTGCTATTTCAGTACACGGTACTGTAGGTTTGTTTGGCTTGTTGATAGTACCTCTGACGAATTCAGGTGCGACGTTCAGTGGCCAGATAATCGGTGCTGTGACAATTTTTGCCTGGGTCTTTATCGCCAGTCTGGTGGTCTGGGGTGTGCTTAAAGCCGCCATGGGTATTCGGGTCAGCGAAGAAGACGAATACCAGGGACTGGATGTTGTGGACTGCGGGCTGGAAGCCTATCCGGATTTTACAGGCTCACGTAAGTAATTGACCTGGTAAGTGATTATGAGCGGGCCTGTTATCTAACAGGCCCGTTTTTTATTGGCAATAAACAATTCTCAGGTCCCAGTCGTTGAACATTGGCTATTAACAGATTTATCCTTTACTCTCCGGTAATTCAGTGCAATTAGTACTGTTCAGAATTTATTTCAGGAAGCCCATTATGTTTAGTGTATCGCGACTATTACTCGTCTTTTGTATGATCGCACCCGCTGCGATCGCCTACGACCGAATTACTGGTCTGCCTTTTGCCACACGTTCCGAAGTGATCGCGCAAAATGGCATGGCGGCTACCAGTCAACCCCTTGCAACACAAGTCGCACTGGAAGTGCTGAAAAAAGGTGGTAATGCTATTGATGCGGCGATTGCGGCCAATGCAATGCTGGGATTGGTTGAGCCTACAGGTAATGGTATTGGCGGGGATCTCTTTGCCATTGTCTGGGATGCTGAAACGAAGAAGTTATATGGGCTGAACGCCTCGGGACGCTCACCAGAATCGTTGACGCTAGAGCACTTTAAACAACAGGGTATGACAAAGATCCCTTCCCATGGGCCCTTGCCGGTATCGGTTCCTGGGGCTGTTGATGGCTGGTTTGAATTACATGGAAAATTTGGCAGCCTGCCGATGACTGAAATCCTGGCACCGAGCATCGACTATGCCAAAAAAGGTTTTCCGGTGTCAGAACTGATTGCCTATTATATGCAACGTAGCGTGCCTATTCTGAGCCAGTTTCCCGGCTTTAAAGAAACGTATATGCCCAATGGTCGTGCGCCACGCAAGGGTGAGGTATTTAAGAACCCAAATCTGGCCTCGACCTATGAAAAGATTGCTACCGGCGGTCGGGATGCATTTTATAAAGGGGATATAGCCCGCATTATTGCGTCATATATGAAAGAGCAGGGGGGCTTTCTTAGTGAAGAGGACCTGGCCGCTCATACCTCGGACTGGGTTGAACCTGTGTCCACTAACTACCGTGGATACGATCTGTGGGAACTGCCACCCAATGGGCAGGGTATCGCCGCGCTGCAGATTCTTAATATCCTTGAGGGATATGACATTGCGGATATGGGCTTTGGCTCGGCCGAATATATCCATACCTTTGTGGAAGCCAAGAAACTGGCGTTTGAAGACCGGGCAAAATATTATGCCGACCCTGATTTTAACCAGATCCCGGTGGATTGGCTGATCTCTAAAGACTATGCAGAAAAGCGCCGCAAACTTATCGATCCTGACAGAGCCGCCAAGCGCTATGACGCGGGCATTAACCATGGTGATACGATTTACCTGACCACGGCAGATGCACAGGGCAATATGGTGTCACTGATTCAGAGTAATTATCGTGGCATGGGCTCCGGCATGACCCCAACGGGCCTTGGCTTTATTCTTCAGGACAGGGGCGAGATGTTTTCCCTGAAGGAAGGCCACTTTAATCAGTATGAACCCGGTAAACGGCCTTTTCATACAATCATTCCGGCTTTCGTGACCCGTAATGGTAAGCCCTGGCTTAGTTATGGCGTGATGGGAGGGGCCACTCAACCCCAGATGCATGCACAGATACTGATTAATCTGATTGATTTTGGTATGAACCTTCAGGAAGCAGGCGACGCACCCAGAATTCTGCATTCCGGCTCTAGTCAGCCAACTGATGAGGTAATGAAGGACGGTGGCTATGTGAGTCTGGAAAGCGGTATCCCTCAACTGGAGCGCCGTAAACTGGTACAGATGGGCCATACTCTCACTGATGTGTCAGGGGCATTTGGCGGTTACCAGGCGATCATGTGGGATGCCGAAAATAAGGTGTACTATGGTGCTTCAGAAAGCCGTAAAGACGGTCATGCAGCGGGTTATTGAGGTACATCAAGATCTATGTCACAGCCACAAAAAGGAGTTTGTGCAGAGCCCAGTCTGCACGCCATCTATCTGCTATTTAATGTGATCGATGAGGATAGCGCCAGCATCAGAGAAAAGCTGGCGCAGATTCTGAATATTTTCGAATATTATGATGAAGAGCATTATGAAGCCATGGTTTCGGGAATGGTTGCTATTGGCAGCAATTACTGGCTGGAACTCTACCCGGGCCTTATTCCGGTTGAACTGGCACCGTTCCCCGATTTACGCTGTGAAGATCGCCATGCTCCGGCCGAGCCGAGTGATATATTTGTTCAAATCCGTGCCGATCGGGCGGATATCTGCCATTTGATGGGCATGGAAGTGTGTGACCTTCTCAGAGAGCAAACGGAGCTGGTTGAGCAGGTAAAGGGATTTCGGTGTCTGGAAGGACGCGACTTAACGGGGTTTGTTACCGATGCGGACAACCCCAAAGGTATGAAGAAGCTGAACGTGGCGATAGTCGGTGATGATGATCCGGACTTTGCAGGTGGTAGCTATGTACACGTGCAGCGCTATCGTCATGATTTGCTGAAATGGAAGCAACTGGATCTGGCTCGCCAGGAAATGATAATAGGCCGCAGCAAAGGTGACAACCGGCGTCTGAGTGACTCGCAGATAGCAGCCTTCTCTCATGCCGCCCGAACCGGGCACCCGTCCGTTGCCGGTAATATGCTGTTTCATAGCATGCCCTATGGCGATATGCAGACCCAGGGGCTGATGCTGGTATGTTGTTGCAGCAGCGCTAAACCTTTTGTGTCTTGTCTCACAAGCATGATATTCGGTGACCAGGACGGCAATTATGACAAGTGGCTGGATTATACCAATGCCGAATCAGGCGCCGCCTTTTTCGCACCATCTGTGCAGTTTCTTAAGCGACATGCCAGCGATTTATAAGGCACAAAGAGACATTTTCAGCGCAGAGACACAGAGGGCGCGAAGTCAGACAAGTTTGCAGCTATCAGCTTTCAGCGTTCAAACACTTCCTGCAGCACCTTACCAGTCGCTTTATCGGGCTGGCTGATGCCCAGCAGCGCTGAGAGTGTAATCGCCAGATCTTCAGGGGAAACCTGCCGGGTAACGGTGCGTACAGGGACCTGCCAACCTGCAAAGTGCAAAGGAACATGGGTATCATACCGGTAGGGCGAGCCATGAGTGGCTGCCGCATAGTTTCCGGACATGGCTGAGGATTGCTGCACAATCACCACATCACCGCTACGCTGTGGGACAAATGCGTTCTGTACCTTTGCGGCGACAGGATCAAAAGACAGATCTTTTGACATGAGCTCATCACGGGTAAAAGTACGGCCAACACCCGGCACATCTGCCGCAAGGTCAGCGAGTTTTCGTTGTGCGGCGTTCACATCAATACGTTGTTCTTCCAGCTGTTGATAGTCCAGGTAGACAGATGGCAGCTGAACAGCCTTAATGAGCTGTGCATCGACTTTGAAATACTCACTCAATGCAGCGTTCAGCTGCTTTATTTGTGAACTCATATCGCCGCGAAATGCACGAAAACCAAGGGATTTTTTATACTCCGGAATAGCATCTACGCCGTGATCGGCCGACAGTGCGATAAGCACATTTTCCAGGCCTACCTTGTCATCCAGAAAAGAGAACAGTTCAGCGAGGGTGCGGTCCAGACGGATAAGGTTGTCTTCTGCCTCCAGGCTATTGGGGCCGAACATATGGCCCACATAGTCAGGCACTGAGAAACTTATCGCCAGGTAATCGGTGAACTCCCCCTGACCTAACTGATGCTCGTTGACGAGCATCCTGGCAAAGTCAGCGGTGAGCTCATTACCATAGGGGGTATAAGTGAGCATGCTGTAATAAAGTTTATCAGCCTTATCCGGTAACTGGTGGGGAAAGCCCTGATTAAATCCTTTAGGAGGGATCTGAAAGGCACGATTAGCCCGGCTGTTGGTGTATTGTTTTTCTGGCAGACTGAGTGCCCAGGGTTCATCCAAAAAGCGGTTCTTTAAACCGGACTGATTAAAACGTTGTGCATAGTCAGGCAGTTGCTCAAAGTAGAAACTGCTGCTGATCATATTACCGCTGCTTTTATCATACCAAAAAGACTTACCGTGTTGCCCGCCCGTTAATACGGCGCCACGATCCTTGATGGAAACGGAGAATATTTTCGCTTTTCCCTGGCTGGCCAGATAGAGCTCATCAGAAAAGGTCGAAGCCATCAGGTTGGCTGGCGAAGAACTGTATCCTTCAGCCCCGAGTAAATGGGTTGATTCGTCGGCCACACAATACACCCGCTCGCCTGTTTTGCCGTCGGCCCAGTTATTGGCTGCAATACCATGCTGCGAAGGTAATGCGCCGGTAGCCAGTGTGGCATGCCCGACTGCAGTCAGTGTGGTGTTGTGGCGGTAATGGGCATTCAGATACGCCGTCCCCTGGTTCAGAAACTGATTAAACCCGGTCTGTTCAGGCGCTTTAACAAAATTCTCCTGATAGCGGCTGAGCATATCACCCCGCAGCTGATCCACAGTGATCTGCAGCACAAGTTTTGGCTGTGCCAGCGCGGTTGTACTGAGGGCTACAAAGCCAATCAGTAAGGCAAAGGATCTTACGCTCATTCTCAGTTTCTCCTATATGACGCCCAGTTCGCGCAGCCGTTCTTTCAGGTAGCTGTCGGCGGTATGTCGATCAGACAACACGACCTCCGGGCGGGGATGTAAAAACAATGGTAAGGAAATACGCGATCGACTTTGATCGGCTCCTTGGGGGTTGATGACTCTGTGTGTGGTGGAAGGGAAGTAACCGTCCGAGGCTTCCTGCAACATATCGCCGATATTCACGATCAGGTTGCCAAAATCACAGGGCACATCCATCCATTCACCTGTTTTACCTTTAACCTGTAAACCTGGCTCATTGGCGGCCGGTAGTATGGTCAGTAAATTGATATCTTCATGGGCTGCCGCCCTTATCGCGCCCAACTCTTCGCTGCCTGTCAGAGGCGGGTAATGTAACAGCCTCAGCAGTGTCTGCTGGCTGTTCTCAACCATCTGCGAAAGAGGTTCACGATAGTGGCAGGAAACGCTATCAGGGGAATATTTCTCTACCCAGCCCAACAGCTCGGCAGCAAAGTTTGTCGTCTGGGTGTAGTAACTTTCCAGCTGTTGTTTGAGGCTATCAGGACATCTCCCCCAGGGGTAATAATGAAAATACTCTTTAATGTCTTTGGTTTTATGGCCTTTGGCCACCTCAGAAACGGTCGGCGGAAAGTAGCCGTCCTGTGTCTCTTTGTCATAGAGAAAATCATGCTTCTGTGGGCTGTTAAAAAATGCCTGACCGGCCTGGTAGATCTCATCAACCTTCTGTTGTTCGATCGGATGGTTCTTTAACACTCCAAAACCTGTCTGGTGTAATGACTCTACAAAAGCCTGGGCGGCATTGTCGGCGTGATAATCTATGGCTATGAGTTTCATATGGGGCTCACCTAATCAATTACAGGAAGATAAAAAAGCCGGCGATGGCGGCACTCATCAGGTTTGCCAGTGAAGCGGCAAATACCGCCCTTAAGCCCAACTCAGCAATTTCATGGCGGCGGCTCGGTGCCATACTGCCCAAACCACCCAGGAGTATGGCGATGGAGCTTAAATTGGCAAAGCCACACAGGGCAAAGGTTACAATCGCCTGAGTGCCTTCACTCAGCTGGTCTTTATAGTTTACAAAATCCAGATAGGCGACAAACTCATTGACCACAATCTTCTGACCAATAAAACTGCCGGCGCGCAGGGCTTCATCCCAGGGTACGCCGATTATGAATGCCAGTGGCTGAAAAACGTAGCCGAGAATAATTTGCAGGGTCAGATCTCCTGCACCAAACCAGCCTCCGACCCATCCAATCAGACCGTTTAACAGGGCAATCAGGCCCACAAAAGCGAGCAACATTGCACCAACATTGAGTGCCAGCTTGAGACCACTGGCGGCACCGCTGGCGGCGGCATCGATCACATTGACACTCTTTTCTTCCGGTTCGCTCAGCTCCTCAACATCGTTCTTAGGGGTTTCGGTTTCCGGAAGAATTAATTTTGCCATCATCAACCCCCCGGGTGCAGCCATAAAGCTTGCGGCAATAAGATATTTGAGCTCTACGCCCAGCCCGGCGTAGCCAGCCAGCACGGAGCCTGCCACTGAGGCCAGGCCACCCACCATCACGGCAAATAATTCTGAACGGGTCATGGTGGGAATAAAGGGCCGGACAACCAGAGGGGCTTCGGTCTGGCCGACGAAAATATTAGCGGTGGCAGACATGGACTCAGGGCGACTGGTTTTTAACAGCCAGCGAACCGCTCCGCCAATCAGGCGTATCACCCAACCCATAATCCCCAGATAGTAGAGCACCGCGATAAAGGAGGAGAAAAACACGATGATGGGGAGTACGTGTACGGCGAACATAAAGCCGAATTTCATCTCGCCCATGTCACCGAACAGAAAGCTGATCCCTGCTTTGGCAAAGCCGATGACCTGCGAAACGGTCTCGGCCATAGACAACAACATGTCTTTACCAAAGGGAATATAGAGTACCAGTGCACCCAGTGACAATTGCAGCGCAAACGCGCCGAGTACGGTACGCCAGTTTATGGCTTTTCTGTTCACAGAGAGCAAAAAGCCCAGAGCAAAAAGCGTCAGTATGCCAAGCAAACTAATCATGTGTTATTCCCATTATTATTTTAATTATCACAGTATTCTAATTTTCCCAGTGCAGTGCCTGTTGTATATGGGATTTGAGCACATCCAGTGCAATGCGATTCTTGCCGCCCTGGGTGACCACCACATCCGCGGTAAAGCGGCTGGGTGCGACAAATTGGTGGTACATGGGCTTGACGGTGGATTCATATTGCTCAGTCACTGACTGCAGAGTCCGGCCGCGTTCCTGTACATCCCGGGTTATACGCCTGAGCAGGCAGATATCCAGCGGGGTATCAATAAATACCTTGATGTCAAACAAGGGTAATAACTCAGGGCTGGCAAGCAGCATAATGCCTTCGACAATAATCACTGAGGCGGGCTCAAGTGTCTGTGTTTCTGCCAGTCGCGTATGTGTATTAAAGGAATACTGGGGATACTCAATGCTTTTCCCGGCTTTAAGATCAAGCAGGTGCTCAATCAGTAGCTCATGTTCAAAAGCATTGGGATGGTCGTAATTAGTTTTAAGCCGTTCTTCCATGGTCATATGAGACTGATCACGGTAATAGTGATCCTCACAGAGCACCAGGATGTTCATGCCTGAGTCCAGTATTTCAGTGATCAGCGTCTGGGTAAAAAGCGACTTACCTGAGCCTGAGCCCCCTGAAATGGCGATGATACTGGTGTTTGACATGGTGACACGATTGGCTGTTGGTGATTGAGGCAAGATTACCAGCCAATGTGTTAAAAGTCAGTGACAGGGGGCTTTTTAACCTCAATTAATCTTACGTAAACTTATCTGCAATTATTACGTTAAGGTTACCGGCCGTTTCAGGCAGAAATCCTTTTAGCGGAGCTATTTACCAATAAACTCCAGATCTGCAGGTTGCAATTGTTCCAGCGCATAATTGTGCAGCTTCGATCGCGAACCTTCTCCCTGAGCCTTCGGTGGATAGAAAGGCATTTTTTGTTCCGGAGCGTCGGCAAAAACCTCATCCAGAGCGGCGCGGATTTCACTCAGCATCTTATCCAGGTTACTGCTGAAGTCCGGACGTTTACGAATGGTGTGCCCTAAATCAATCAGCCGGTAAAAATAGCGATTTGCCAGTTCAAGTAACTCATCAGGAACATTCTTGTTGTGATTCAGTGCCGGCGCATCATTACTCAGGCAATAATCGACCAGGGCAATGTAAAAACAGAAGGGTTTATTGGAAAGTTGTACCTGTGTGTTATTCGTATTATTACAAAATGAGCGGTTATGCAGATTAATAATCAGCCTGGGTGGCTCGGCTTCAGGCTCATCGGGCAAATTTTCTGCAATGCAGGCCCGACTTCTGGCAGCCTGATACTGGTAAAGGGCCAGCGTCATCAGTATCGCTGCCAACAACGGCAATACAGACAGGCTGTTGCTAATGGCATAGGGCAGAGCCAGGAGTGACAATCTGAAGTCTTGTGCCGGAGCATCAAGCCGGTAGTCAATCGTTGTGCCCTGACTCTCATTAATCTCTGCTTCAATTCCCTGTAGCGCAATGATTCTGACCGGTAGCTGACTTTCCCGGGCCTGGCTGTTCAGGCGTTGCAGATACGCTTTCACACTGCCTTTATCAGCAACAGATTTCATAATGTCATTGGGGAGTTGTAACCACGGCAGATCCAGCGCGATACGCTTTTCTAATGCCGTTACAGACAAACTCACATGACGATGATGAATGTTTTTCGCTGAGAGAAAGTACACAAGCTGAAATATCAGAAAAAAGGCGATCAGGGGCAAAGCCCATCTGGCTTTGGTGTGGTGAGCTTTGAGCAGGTTATTCAACATGACAGCTGGGCTCTGTGGTAAGGCGACTAAAGTAACTGGAATTCTGGTTTTTGGCGATATCAATCAGAGTTTGCTGTACCGCGCAGAACAGATCGATATTGTTGGTATCCATTTTGAGATACCACTTGGTGCCACTTACAGCTTGTTCAATGGGCGTAATATAATTTTTTGACAGAATGGCCTGATCACTCTCACGCCAGAATGAAGAAATGATATCCACCTGATCCGAAGTCAGCAGATTACGCAATTCGGTATGAGAGTTCGCATACGTAATCTGCATGTTATCCAGCGGCAGATTCAGGGACTTGAATAACTGTATAGGAATAATGTGGCCTGAACGGCTGGTCGGGTAGTCCAGCAGCCCCAGCCTCTTGCCGATGAGATACTCTTTGGAGATTACCGGTTTTTCGCGCATGGCGATTAAATAGGCTGAGTAATCCGGGTAGGCTGCGACCATTTTGTAGCCATAGGTTGTCTCCCCCTGAACAGCTTCAAGTAAGTTTTCCTTGACCAGGGCTAAATCTGCCACCCCTTTACCGACAAACTGCAGTACCTGCGCCTCACTATGACTCCAGAACGCTTTGACGCTGCCGAATTGTTTACCTACAACGCTATTTGCACATAAAGCCCGGGAAAGGTTCCGGGCCACTGACTCGGTGTTGATAAACAGAATTAATGCACTTGAATTACCGTTCTGTTCCGTACTACATTCGGTATGGCGCTGAATAACAGGTGAGAATTCGGGTGGTGCGCTCAGATGTAGAGCTTGTGCCACTAGCCACACTATGCTGCAAAGGAGCAACGCCAGGAAAATCAGTGAAGTTTTTGACCAGGTCAAGCCAGGGTGCAGCATAAAAGGTCTAACCAGATAAGTAATGCTAAACATTTGAACAGTTAACTTTACTTGTTTCAATAAGTAATATTACCCATATTTAGTAAGTTATTGATTTGGAAGAAATATGAACAAGAAGTTATGAATCTTTATGAGGCCTTTCTATTTTCCCCTGACAGAGGAGAATTTGTAACTGAAATCTGAAGGAGTGGATGATTTCTGTACAAGGTGTGAGAGTGCTGTTAACTGGCGGTACAGCACTCGAAGCGACATGAATTTGCAATAAACTCCAACTAAACTCTGTTTGCACATAAAAACTGAAACTAGGAAAACACAATGTTGATAAAATCCAAGCTAAATCGCGTAGCGCTCGCGGTAGCCATGACTGTAGGGCTGTCCGCAGGTGTTGTGGCGCAGGAAACCTCATCAGGTATGACTGGTAACATCGTCGGGCCAAATGGCAACCCGGCATCAGGTACTATGGTGAAAGTCACTCACGTACCTACAGGTGCGGTTAAAACAGTTGTAGTTAATTCTGCTGGGGCTTTTAACCTGGATGGTCTTCGGGTTGGCGGACCGTATAAAATTGAGTTGGATTCAGATAGTTTTGCTGATCAGAGTATCGAAGGGGTTTACTTAAGTTTGGGTGAAACCGCATCGATTAATCGTACTCTGGAACCTGCAGATAATATTGAAACAATATCAGTGACTGCGTCTCAGGTTGCCAGTTTATCTTTTGGTAAGAACGGTCCATCTGCCAACTTTGACCTTACGACATTAGAAAATGCCCCGGCCATCAACCGAGACATTAATGATATCGTCAGAATTGATCCCCGTGTCTATGTCAACGAAGGGGGGAGTGGTGGAATTCAGTGTGTGGGTAAAAGCCCCCGGTTCAACAGCTTGACTGTTGATGGTGTACGGATGAATGATTTGTTTGGTCTCAACTCTAACGGTTATCCAACAGAAAGAATGCCATTTTCTTTTGATGCGATTGAAGGGGTTTCTGTGCAAATTGCGCCGTTCGATGTTATCTACGGCGGCTTCTCAGCATGTAATATCAGTGCAGTCAGTAAAACAGGGACAAACGAAGTTCATGGAACCGCTTTCTATGATTATGGTAGTAATGATCTGAAAGGTGATTCTTTAGAAGGCGACGACATTAATATTGGTGATTACACAGAGAAACGTTATGGTTTCACCATCGGTGCACCAATTATTAAAGACACATTATTTATATTTGCTGCTTACGAAAAGTTAGATGGTGCTAATTTGTTTGACCGCGGAGTCGCTGGTTCAGGTGCAGTGAATGAAATTGCTCTTACCCAGGCTCAACTAGATGACATCATACGTATTTCTAATGATTTATATAAGTTTGATCCAGGCTCAGTTCCTTCAAGTCTTGCAAATGAAGATGAAAAACTGTTAGTTAAATTAGACTGGAATATTAACGAACAACATCGTGCATCTTTGACGTATAACTACAATGATGGAAATAACTTTTCTCAATCAGATGGTGATTCTGATGAGTTTGAGTTGTCTAGTCATTTGTACGAACGTGGCGCAGAAATGTCGTCATACTCAGCGGTACTTTATTCTGACTGGACAGATAAACTCTCTACCGAAGTGCGTGTTGCTTATACTGATCTCGATAATCGTCAAAACTCATTAACAGGTGACGGCACGTTAGGCGGTAATGATTTTGGCGAGATTAAACTCTTTTTAGATGACATGACGGTTTATTTGGGGTCAGACGATAGTCGTCAAGTCAATGACCTTGATTGGGATGCGTTGAGTATGATGTTCCGCGGTAATTATTACCTTGATAACGGCCATACTCTTACCTTCGGTTACGAAAGTGACACCCTGGATGTATTTAATATCTTTGTGCAACATGCTGAAACGTCACTTTCTTTCGATAGTATTGCAGACTTCGAAAGTGGTTACGCCAGCGATATTGAGTATGGTAATGCTTATTCAGGTGATATTAACGACAGGGCAGCAGAGTGGGGATACACATCTCATAGTACATATATTCAGGATGAGTTTTACCTGACAGATGATTTAAAGGTCATTGCCGGCTTACGCTACGATTGGATAACGTCATCTGATTACCCTGAAGAGAATGCAGAGTTTCTTGCACAGAATGGCTACAGCAATTCTGCCAACTTAGATGGCGTCAGTTTGCTGCAACCTCGTATTGGTCTTAATTATACCTTAAGCGACAACACCGAGTTGCGCGGTGGTATTGGCTTGTTCTCAGGTGGTAACCCTAATGTATGGATGTCAAATAACTACTCTGGTACCAATGTATCAGGGGGAGAAGTTGATGGCGAAGATTTTGGTTACCACGATGGCAGTCGTAGCGTGTTTGATGATGATGTTGTCTGGGTAAATGTTGAAGATGGTGCACCTGTTGGGCCTGGGTATGGTGTTCCGTCAGAACTTGATGCATTAATGGATAGTGGCGAAGCTGGGAATTTTGAATCCAATAATCTGGACCCAGATTTTGACATGCCAAGTGAATGGAAAGTATCAGCGGGTATCACCCACGTAACCGATACCGATTATGTTCTCAATGCAGATTTATTAGTGACGTTTACCCAAGACCAGGCGATGATCAAGTACGTTGGTATAGAAGAAGTCGGCTTTAACGACGAAGGCTATATTGACTACGACAGGAATGGCTATGGTTCTTTTGAGTTAACCAATTCTGGCGAAGTGTCTACGTCTTATTCATTAACGGGAACGATGGAAAAATCCTGGGATAATGGCTTGCGTCTGGTCGCCGGTTATTCCTATAACCATGCTGAAGATGTACAACCCATGACCAGCTCGGTTGCATACTCTAACTACCAATACAGAGCCTTCACTAATCCGAATGAAGATGTTTCGTCATTGTCGGATTGGAATATTGAGCACCGTTTTACTGCAGACTTTAGTTATGTAGTAGAGCTAATCTCTGGATTAGATACACGCTTTAATCTGTATGCATTAACTCAATCGGGTCGTCCTTACAGCTTCGTTCGTACGGATGGTAATAGTGTGTTTGGTTACACGCCTTACTTAGGTAGCGATAACGTACTGCCTATTGGTGTAGACCGTAATAGTGAAGAAAGTGGCTGGTGGACGAAAGTTGATATCGCGGTAAGGCAAGAAATTCCTGCGTTTACTGAAGACCACTCTGCATCAATTAGTTTAACGATTGATAATCTTACCAACTTGATCAGTGATGACTGGGGGGTTTTAAAGGAAGTCTCTTTCAATACTGCGCGTTTAGGTGATACGTCACCAGAAAGTCGTCAAGGTGATGCGTCTTTATGGGAAATGCGTTTAGGCATTAACTATAAGTTCTAGTCTGTATTTAATCGGACATATTAGAAGCCGGCTGCTTGCAGTCGGCTTTTTTCTGTTCGATTAAGTCTTAAGGGTTAATAATGAAAAACCTGATATTACTATTTATTTTAATGATAGGAGGTGCGTCAGCTATGGAAATCCGCGTAGCCACCTTTAACGTAAGCATGGAGGCAGAGAATTATGTGCCCCGAGGCACGCACGTTTCCGGCGAGGAGATGTTTGCTCACCTGGCTACTGGAGAGCATCCGCAGATTGGTAATATCGCGGAGATTATTCAGCGTGTCCGGCCGGATATATTGCTGCTGAATGAATTTGACTACCATCCCGATGCTCAAAAAGGCATCCAGGCCTTTGTGAAACATTACCTGAACCAGCCACAATCTGGCGCTGAGGCGATTGATTATCCGTATTTTTATATTGCGCCGGTGAATACCGGGGTGGATTCCGGCCATGATTTAGATGGCGATGGCGTGGCCTCTGGTAGCGGCGGCGATGCCTTTGGTTTTGGGCTCTATCCGGGCCAGTATGGTATGGCATTGTTAAGCCGTTTTCCGATCCTCAAAGACGATGTGCGCACCTTTCAGCGGTTTTTATGGAAAGATATGCCAGACAACCTGATGACGACGGTGATGGATGATCAGGGGAAGCCCTGGTTTTCAGAACAGGCACAACAGGTTCTGCGGCTTTCTTCTAAATCCCACTGGGATGTACCCATTGATGTGGGTGGCAAGCGGGTGCATATTCTTGCCAGCCACCCGACACCGCCGGTATTTGACGGGCCTGAAAACCGCAATGGCAAACGAAATCATGATGAAATCCGGTTTTGGGTAGATTATTTAAGCAGCGACAATAAAGCCGCTTATATCTACGATGACAAAGGTACTAAAGGCGGCTTTAAGGGAGAGCGTTTTGTGATTCTGGGCGATCTTAATGCTTCACAAACCGAGGGTGACGCTTTTAAACAGCCCATAGTAAACCTGCTGACTCATCCTGAGGTTCACGGCAGTTTTGTACCCAGAAGTGAGGGAGGTGCACTGCACAGCCCGCAAAACCCTCTGGGTGCGATGCATACCGCCGCATGGCGTATGCGCCCTGATTATGTATTGCCTTCACAACACGGCTGGAAAATTAAAGAGGGCGGCGTATTCTGGCCAACACAGAGTGATACTTTGTACCGCTTGATTAAAGATCGTAATGCGTCGTCCGATCACCGGTTAGTATGGTTGGATCTGGCGATGGCCGAATGATGAATGATGAATGATGAGAAAATGTTGTTATATTAGTGTGTTATGTCAAGATTTTTCAGCACTCAGCACTCAGCACTCAGCACTCAGCACTCAGCACTAATTAGACATTCTCAAATAACGTCTCCACCCGCTTGCGGGTTTCTTCTATGCGATTGATATCAGCCGGTGCGATAAAAATGGTGTCATCACCGGCAATAGTACCCAATACACCATCTGCTTTACCCAGTGAATCGAGCAGGCGTGCAATTAACTGGGCAGCCCCAGGACTGGTACGAATGATGACCATTACATTGTTGTGCACAATATCCAGCACCAGTTGTTTGAGCGGGCTTTTGGCTGTGGGCATACCCAGCTCCGGCGGCAGGCAGTAAACCATATCGCCGCGTGCATTGCGGGTGCGAACTGCGCCGAATTTGCTCAGCATTCTCGACACCTTGGACTGACTGATATTTTCAAAGCCCTGCTCTTTGAGTGCTTCGACTATCTCTCCTTGCGAGCCAAAGTTTTCTGCTTTGAGAAAGGTTTTGAAAGATTTTATCAGGTCGTCTTGTTTGGCTGTCATATTGAGTCCGCTGTTTACACAATTCGCATTATTATACTTACCTTAACCTGCTATACCATAGTCTTATGTCACTACAGACAACAGATATGGCGGGGCCACAGGCGAGTTGTCGCGCCTTATTTGGCTCCGCAGGAACCGCTTGTACTTGCTAAGGCGACCGTCAGACAGTAGACTTTGCCGGCATATTTATTCAATTACTGCTGCCCGTCGAAAGGCCTCTTTTTGCTACGGGTAGCGCAAGCTGATGCTCAGCAATGATTACCATTCACAGGAGAAAATCATGAAAGTAGCGGTTCTAGGTGCTGCTGGTGGAATTGGCCAGGCCTTATCTTTATTGCTTAAAACCCAGTTACCAGCGGGCTCGGCCTTATCTTTGTACGATGTTGCCCCTGTCGTGCCAGGTGTGGCTGTTGATCTGAGTCACATTCCTACTGATGTAAAAGTACAGGGCTTTGGTAAAGACGATCTGGCTGATGCACTCAAAGGTGCAGATATTGTGCTGATTCCGGCAGGTGTGCCCCGTAAACCGGGTATGGATCGTTCAGACCTGTTTAATATCAATGCTGGGATTGTGAAAAATCTGGTTGAAGCTGCCGCTGACAATTGTCCCGAAGCCTGTATTGGTGTGATTACTAACCCGGTAAATACAACGGTAGCTATTGCCGCCGAAGCCCTCAAAGCAAAAGGCGTATATAACAAGAACAAGTTGTTCGGTGTCACCACATTGGATGTGATCCGGGCCGAGACCTTTGTGGCAGAACTTAAAGGCCTGAACCCGGCCAATGTGCATGTGCCGGTCATCGGCGGTCACTCCGGTACTACTATTCTGCCATTGTTGTCACAGGTTGAAGGGGTGGAGTTCTCTGACGAAGAAATCGAAAGTCTGACGCACCGGATTCAGAATGCCGGTACCGAAGTGGTAGAAGCCAAAGCTGGCGGCGGCTCAGCAACACTTTCGATGGGGCAGGCGGCTGCCCGGTTCTGCCTTTCACTTGTGGCGGCGATGCGCGGTGAAAACGTAGTGGAATACACTTATGTTGAAACTAACTCTGATGATGCGCGCTTCTTCTCTCATCCGGTTCGTCTGTGTAAAGATGGTGTTGATGAAGTGCTGCCCTATGGCGAACTGAGTGACTTTGAAGAAAAAGCCAAGCAGGATATGCTGGAGGGGCTGCGTGGTGATATTACCCTTGGCGAAGAGTTTGTTAACGGCTGAAAAATGCGTTAATTCCAGTTAACAATAAACCGGCGAAAGCCGGTTTTTTTTGCCCTTGTGCCATTTGAGCCGATTCAGGAACTGGCGCGGGGTTTCAAACCCATAATTGTGGGCATGGGGCTTGAAGGTATAAGAATGTACCATGGAAGATAGAATAGCCGCCAGATTCAAAGTCGTAATGACCTGCTAACTGGCAGTATTAAAAAAACGGTTATTGGTAAAGAGGATAGGTATGGTGAGATTTGGCATTATTGGTACCAATGTAATTTCCGGGGGCTTTGTCCGTGCGGCGAAGAAGGTTCCTGAAGTCGCGTTGCATGCAGTTCATTCGAGGAAAACTCAAAGTGCTGAGCGTTTTATTGAAAGGCACCTTGATGGTGCGGAACCGGTGAAAATCTATACCGATATAGAGAGTCTCGCCCGGGATAAGGAGATTGATGCGGTATATGTTGCTTCACCAAATGCTCTGCATTGTGAGCAGGCGGTATTACTATTAAATGCTGGCAAGCATGTTCTGGGAGAAAAGCCCTCTGCTACCAATGTCTCCGAGCTTGAACGTATTTACGCTGCGGCCAGACAGAATCAACGCTGTTTTATGGAAGCGTTACTCACTACCCATATGCCTAACTACAAAGTGTTGAAAGAGCAGCTTCATCGTATTGGTGTACCCAGGAAATATATCGGGCAATATTGCCAGTATTCTTCAAGATACGATTTATACAAGCAAGGGCAATCGATCAATACGTTTATGCCTGAGTTTTCGAATGGTGCGTTAATGGATTTAGGCATTTATCCGCTAAGCCCGGTAATTGATTTGTGGGGAGTGCCAGACAAGATTCAGGCAAACAGTCTTTTTTTGGACTCCGGTGTTGATGGAGCAACAGACCTGCTGCTTGATTATGCAGACAAACAAGCCAGTATCAGTTGTTCGAAAATCTCCAACGGGCACAACATCACTGAAATTCAGGGGGAACTTGGCAGGATTGAAATAGACTTTGTCTCTTTCATAAAAAAGATTCGGTTGTATTTGAACGATGGAACGGTAGAGAACCTGGGTGTTGAACAGGATCTGGACATTATGCGATATGAAATCGAGCATTTTGTGCAGTTGATTAAGCGGGGAAGTATTGAATCAGATATCAACAGCTGGTCTTTCAGCCAGTCTGTTCTTTCGGTGATAGAACAAGCCAGAAAGCAGGTGGGTTTGGTGTATCCAGGCGATAACAGATGATCTTGCAGAGGCTATTATGCCCGGACTCTGCTCACCCAGGCGGAGCAGAATCCGCCTAATGCTGTGCCGGTTATGCATCCCGTTGCACAGACAGACGCGCGAGTGCTATTAACGCCTGTTTATATTCACTGTCGGCAACCTTTTCGATAGCGTCAATGGCCTGCTCGGAGGCCTGAATCGCTTTTTCGCGGGTATAGTCCAGCGCGCCGGTTTCTGTCATGGTCTGCAAGATGGGGGTAAGATCTGCCAGACCATCGCCTTTTTCTATGGCCCGGCGGATCATCGCGGCTTGCTCAGGGTTACCATGCCACATGGCGTAAAGCAGTGGCAATGTGGGTTTACCCTCTGCCAGATCATCACCGATGTTCTTACCGGTTTTATCACTGTCGGCGTCATAATCCAGCACATCATCGATAAGCTGAAAGGCGGTGCCCAGATAGCGTCCGTAGTCTTGCAAAGCCCTTTCTGTTGTAGAGTCCTGGTCTGTCAGTATCGCAGCGAGTTGGGTGGCTGCCTCGAATAAGCGAGCGGTTTTACTGTAAATCACCTGCATATAGCGTTGTTCACTAATCTGCGGATCATTACAGTTCATCAATTGCAATACTTCACCTTCGGCAATCACATTGGTGGCATCGGAGAGAATCTCCATTACCCGCATGCGTTCAAGGCTGACCATCATCTGAAAAGAACGGGTATACAGAAAATCACCCACCAACACACTGGCCTGATTGCCAAAAAGTTCATTGGCAGTCTCGCGCCCACGTCGCATAGTCGACTCATCCACTACATCGTCATGCAATAAGGTGGCGGTGTGGATAAATTCGATGATGGCAGCAAGGGTATGATGCTGACTGGTGTTTATGCCCATGGCTCTGGCACTGAGTACGCAAATCAGGGGGCGGATACGCTTGCCGCCGCTGTTGACGATATAAAAGCCCAACTGATTGATCAGTGCTACGTCAGAGCTGACCTGCTGCTGAATCAACTGGTTGACCGCCTGCATATCCTGCTCTGCCAGTTGGCGAATCTGCGCTATCTTCATCTGTTTTTGGCATGTCTGTTAGAGTCTGGCGGCATTCTTGCAGAAATCTGATTTCTGTTCCAGTACAGTGAGTAGAACCTGTAAATAATCTGGTTATAATAACAGGGGCTGAGGCGGTGATGGGGACTATACCAAAGGCCCCGTCATGCGGGGCGTGTGCCGGCGAAATAATTTGACAATAGCTCTTGCCCCGGTTGCGCACTTCACGTACAATTCGCGCCCTGTTTTAGAATTGTAGCGTCATGTAGACGCATAGAGCGGAGTTAAGTATGTACGCGGTTTTCCAAAGTGGTGGTAAACAACACCGTGTGGCTGAAGGCCAAACCGTTCGTCTTGAAAAGATTGAAGTCGCACCTGGCGAGTCTGTTGAATTTGACGATGTGTTAATGGTCAGCAACGGTGATGACATTAAGATTGGTACCCCATTTGTTAATGGCGGTAAAGTTAAGGCGGAAGTGGTTACTCATGGTCGTGGCGATAAGATCAAGATTGTTAAGTTCCGTCGTCGTAAGCATTCACGCACTCAGATGGGCCACCGCCAGTGGTTCACTGAAGTGAAGATTACCAGTATTAGCGCTTAAGAGGAGTACTGACAGATGGCACATAAAAAGGCGGGTGGTAGTACTCGTAATGGTCGCGATTCAGAAAGCAAACGTTTAGGTGTTAAGCGTTTTGGTGGTGAGTCGGTACTGGCCGGTAGCATTATTGTTCGTCAGCGTGGTACTAAGTTTCATGCTGGCAACAACGTAGGTTTGGGCAAGGATCACACCCTTTTCGCTCTTGAGAGCGGCAAAGTTCAGTTTGAAGTAAAAGGTCCCCAGAACCGCAAGTATGTGAGTATCGTTTCTGAGTAAACGGCAGCTCATATAACTTGAAAAGCCCCGCCGAAGCGGGGTTTTTTTTTGCTCCTTGTTTGTTCTCTGGCAAAGGGGGCTAAACCGGCAAGACAACATCGAAATGCAATATTAATCCGGTAGAATGCCATGAGGCATTTTGCCAGTGAGGTCAGACAGATGAAATTTGTAGATGAAGCTGAGATTCGTGTCGAAGCAGGTGACGGTGGAAATGGCGTCATAAGCTTTCGTCGTGAAAAGTACATTCCCAAGGGTGGCCCTGATGGGGGTGACGGCGGGGATGGCGGCAGCTTGTATCTCATTGCTGATGAAAACCTTAATACACTGGTTGATTATCGTTTTGACCGCATCCACCGCGCCCAGCGAGGCCAGAATGGCCAGGGCAGTAATTGTACCGGGCGCAGTGGTGAGGATTTAATCCTGAAGGTGCCGGTGGGTACCCGTGCTACCGACGTGGATACCGGAGAAGTGCTGGGCGATCTGACCCGCCATGGCAAACAATTGCTGGTGGCCAAAGGCGGCTTCCATGGTCTGGGTAATGCCCGTTTTAAAAGCAGCACTAACCGGGCGCCGAGACAAAAAAGTGATGGTACTCCGGGTGATGTGCGCAATCTCAAATTAGAATTGATGTTGTTGGCTGACGTGGGTTTGCTTGGTTTGCCGAATGCCGGTAAATCTACCTTTATCCGCAGTGTGTCGGCTGCCAAGCCAAAAGTTGCCGATTATCCTTTTACTACCCTTATTCCCAACCTTGGTGTAGTCCGGGTAGAAGGGCAGCGAAGTTTTGTGATCGCGGATATTCCCGGATTGATCGAGGGGGCAGCTGATGGTGCCGGTCTGGGTATACAGTTTTTAAAACATCTGGAACGTTGCCGGGTGCTGTTACATATTATTGACGTATTGCCCGTAGATGGTTCCAGTCCTGCAGAGAATGCTAAAACCATCGTGTCAGAACTTGAGCAATACAGTCCCAAGCTGGCGCAGAAGCCCCGTTGGCTTATCTTCAATAAGACAGATTTACTCTTAGAAGACGAACTGGAACAAGTAAAAAATGAGGTGATCTCGGCGCTGGACTGGCAGGGAGAGAATTTCTGCATCAGTGCACTGAGTAAAACCGGAACGGACGATCTGTGCCGTGAGGTGATGGGCTACCTGGATAGCCTTCCCGCAGAGGCGGAGCCAGAAGAGGCTGCAGAGGAAGTCGAGTTCAAATGGGATACCTATCACAAAGAACAATTACAGGAACCGGAAGATGACGATTGGGACGACGATGATCCCGATGATGATTCCGGAGTAGAGGTCATCTACACCAAATGAGGAACAGAATGCGAATATCAATGATAGCGGCAATGGCCAAGGGGCGTGTAATAGGTTCTGCGAACCGTATGCCCTGGCATCTGCCTGCCGATCTTAAACATTTTAAAAAAGTAACCCTGGGTAAGCCTGTGGTGATGGGGCGTAAGACTTTTGAGTCTATCGGCAAGCCATTGCCCGGGAGAAAGAATATTGTGGTCAGCAGTGATCCGGCGTTTAAGGCTGAGGGTGTTGAACGGGCTGAAAGCCCGGAGCATGCCCTGGAACTAGCGCAGCAAGAACAACCAGAAGAAATAATGGTGATAGGAGGGGGCACATTGTACAGCCACTTTCTGCCGCTGTGCGAGCGCCTGTATATTACTGAGATAAAGCTGGATGTGGCAGGAGATACCTATTTTCCGGACTATCAGGCAGAGGCCAACTGGCGTGCTCTGGAAGAAGAACATGTGCAGGCTGATGTAGAGAACCCCTATCCATTGGTATTTAAAACCCTGCAACGACGCAAGGTGCTGGAAGTTTAAAGAAGCTTTTTACCACGAACCACATCAAAAACAGATTTCACCGCAGAGACGCGGAGATCACGGAGAAGAGCATACCTTGTAGGGGCCAATTTATTGGACTGCCCCAGGATATTTGTCGAATAGATTCCATCTCGCAGAGGATCTAATGGTTTGTGTGATGCCCGAATACCGTTATCGGGCATCTAGTGATCTTTGACAAAAACTATTTAACCGCAGGGTCGCAGAGGGCGCAGAGATTTACACCGATAATCTCTTTGACCTCCGCGTTCTCCGCGGCTCTGCGGTGGATTCAACGTTTTGGGCAGTGGAGTAATCCCCGTATTCCGCTTCGCTTTATACGGGCTACGACTGAAAACTTGTTCCACTCCGCGAACTCTGCGACTCCGCGGTGAAATTGCAAGTTTTAAACCCTGAACTGGCGTACAGAGCCCTGCAGTTCATCGGCCAGCTTAGCCACTTCATGGCTGGAGTCTGTGGTTTGTTCTGCACCGGTCGATGTTTCTTCAGCAATAGCAACGATATTCTCAAGCTTCTCACTGATTTCCTGCGACACCTGATGTTGTTCTCTCGCTGACTGTTCTATCTGGGTAGAGACATCATGGGCTTTGTGTACCGCATTGGTGATCAAATCTAACGCTGAAGTCGCCTTCTCTGTCTGTGTTACACAAACCTCGGCTTGCTGTTTACCTTGTTGCATCACGGTTACGGCTTTTTCGGCACCGGCCTGCAGAATTTCAATCATCGACTGGATTTCCTGCGTTGACTCCTGTGTGCGGCTGGCAAGGGTTCTGACTTCATCTGCTACCACCGCAAAGCCACGCCCCTGTTCGCCGGCTCTGGCCGCTTCTATGGCGGCATTCAGGGCAAGAAGATTGGTTTGATCGGCAACGCCCCGAATCACATCGAGTATTCCACCAATACTGGCACTGTCCTGATTGAGTTTGTTGATCACATCGCTGGCTTTTTCTACTTCCTGTGCCAGCGCCATAATAGTGGTTCTGTTTTCTTCGGAAATGACTTTAACCTTTTCCGCTTCAGAATCGGCATTGCGAATTTCATTAAGGGTATCTTCAGCGCTTTGTGATACCAGTTGTGAGGTACTGTTCATCTCTGTAGTAGCCGTGGCCACCTGAGCAATCTGAGACTTCTGTTCCTGAATAGACTTGGTGGTCTGAGCCGTCACCGCAGATGTTTGTTCAGAGGCCGCGGCGAGTTGGCTGGCTCTTGAACTGATGCCGGATATCAGGTTTTTCAGGCTGTCGATAAGGTTATTACAATTTCTTGCAAGCTCACCAAATTCATCTTTAGAAGAGTCATCCAGCTTCTGAGTCAGATCACCTCCTGACACCACATGCAGCATTTCGTTGACCTTGTTCAGTGGCACGGTAATGGCTCTGACACTGAAAAATGCAATGGCGGCGGCCACGCCCGCAGACACCAACATAATGATAATTGTACTGGTGGTGCCGGTAGCGACAGAGTCGGCGACATCTTCTTTGGCAACTGCGGTGATATCATTGGCTTGTTTTAACAGGGCATTCAGATCAGCAACGGCGGCAGTGATATTGGCTTCCGAGTCGGCTAAAGCATCACTGGCGTCTGCCTGATTTTCAAGTCTGGAAACCTGATTATTCAGGATCCCTTGCGAAGAGGTGACGGTGCTCTCAATATCCAGAATCATTTCCTCAATATCTGAGAGCATACCGCTCGTGTCACTGCCAGAGGTACTGTCGATCATCCTCTGTTTCGTGCTCAGCACATTATCCATGGTTAATCTGAACTCGTTACCGATGGTTTCCGCACGGGTCAGGTCAGCGGTCTTGTTATATTGCGATGCCACACTAATCAGTGACATCAGTTCTGTTTCCAGATCTGTTCCGATTTTGGCCGCTTCAGCCAGTGGGCCACCATTGCGGGCCTCACTGAGATCGGAGAAATCCAGCAATAACATGGACGTGTCGTCGGTATTATCCTCCAGTGTCATCAACTGCATAGATAACCTCTGCCCTAATTGCAGGTCATTGCGCCGGTTATCAAACATCCGGGTTACGTTTGCTTCATAATCTCTGTAAATCGCTTCAACGTCATTAAGGGATCTGGTTAGTGCAGCCTGGGAACCTACCGCCGATTTTAGTTTTTTCAACTGATTTTCAAAATTATTACGGCTGTTGTTCAGTTGTTCCTGCAGCGCATCGAGTCTGGTCAGATCTGATTCATAAAAGGCTTCAAAAGTGATTCTGCCCATATTGACGAAGGACACCTTAAGGCCACTGCTACCTTGCAGGGTAGGAATCGCGAGTTCATTCACTTCTTCAACCGCTGAGTCTACGCTGCTGAGATTAACTAAAGAGAAAATGCTGATAATAAATAGCAGCAGAGTGATGATGGCAAAGCCACCGATGACGCGCATTGCTACGGTTAATTTCATAGATAGTCCCCGGGACAGCTATTGAACGATTCTTATACTGGTAAAATTACCAGAGTAATGGGTTTAGATCACCTGCCAATATATACCCAGATGACGTTAAAATACCTGTAAATTCGCCAAGGACGGGACAAAAGCCCTTTATGCCGCGTTAGATATTGTCAATTTGAGGTGATCAGACCATTAAAACCGGTCCTGGCTCAATACATTTTCATCTGCTGCTGACATCTGCCCACTCTGGTCACTTGGATCTGAACTTATGCTAAGTCTTTGTATCGACGTAAAGAATTTATTCTTAAATCTGATAGACCCTGCCATTTTCTAATTCTAAAGTAGTCAGCTTTCCACCCCAAATATAACCTGTGTCCAGGGCAATACAATTGGGTTGCCCTGTCGTGCCAGCAAGCGCAGCCCAATGGCCGAACAATACGCGCTGACCCGACGAAAGTTTCCGCCGCGGATGGCTAAACCAGGGGTAGAGACCTTCTGGTACATCGTTCAGTCCGGATTTACTCTGCAGATCCAGTTTCAGATCCGAGTTAACCCAGCGCATTCTGGTGAGTGCATTAATAATAAACACCTGCCTTTGCAGCCCCGGCAAATCATCACCCCAGGCCTGAGCATTATTGGTATACATATTAGTAAGCAACTCTTGCCAGTCAGCACTACGCAGAACCTCTTCGACTTCTGAGCCCAGCTCAGACGCCTGTTTGATGGTCCAGTCCGGATACAGTCCGGCATGACTCAGTAACGTATCAGCGTCGGGCATCCAGGTCATAGGGCGTCGCCTAAGCCAGTCCACGAGTGCATCTCGATCGGTTGCGTTTAGTATGGGGGCAAATTTGTCCTGGGTTTTGGGAGATTTAATACCAGAATGTATGGCAAGAAAATGCAGATCGTGGTTGCCCAGTACAGAATTCGCGTTGTCACCCAGGGATGTAAAAAAACGTAACGTCTGCAAAGACTCCGGGCCTCGCCCAATCAGATCGCCGGCTCCCCAGATTTTGTCTGTATCTGGCTCGAAGTTAACATGATCAAGTAAGCGCCTCAGAGCTGAATAACAGCCCTGAATATCGCCGATGACAAAGGTACGCATCAGTTGATCAGATGGGGGACGACGAGACTGAAAACCGGAATTGGGGCCTGAAAAGTACTGCCATCTGCTTTTTTCATTTCATAGTAACCCTGCATGCTGCCTACCGGTGTGTCTAAAAGTGCACCGCTGCTGTACTCATAACATTCATCCGGTGGAATAACGGGTTGCTTGCCTACGACCCCCGCTCCGCGCACTTCAGTTTTTTTACCATCTGCATCGGTGATCAACCAATAGCGATTCATCAACTGCACCGCTTCATGGCCAGTGTTTTCAATACGGACATGGTAGGCAAAGGCGTATTTTTGCTGGGCAGGGTGAGAGCTCTCAGCAAGATACTGACATGTTACCTGAATGCGTATCGCTTCACTCATTTGTCAGCCTCCAATGGTGTTCTCAACCAGATCCGCCAATGCGGCGAAATCACCCAGAGAGAGTGTCTCTGCTCTGGCATCAGGATTCAAGCCAAGGTCAACAATTTGCTTTTCGCTGAGCAGGGTTTTCAGGCTGTTGCGTATGGTTTTGCGGCGTTGATTGAAGGCCTGCGCGCAAACCTGATTCAGCCGCTGAGCACTGATAACTTTCACCGGTTTATCAGAGTAGGGCAGAAGCCTGACTACGGCGGAATCTACCTTAGGCGCTGGTTTAAATGCGCCAGGGGGCACCTCAAGTACAGGTAACACCTTACAATGGTACTGGGTCATCACAGACAATCGTCCATAGTCTTTATTGCCAGGTGCTGCAGCCATGCGTTTTACCACTTCTTTTTGTAGCATAAAATGCATGTCACTGATGTGCTGTGCAAAGCTGAACAGGTGAAACAATAGCGGAGTGGAAATATTATAGGGAAGGTTTCCAAACACCCTCAGCGGCTTTACTGTGTCAACCAGTGAGGAAAAATCAAATTTCATCGCATCGGCTTCGACAATGTTCAGCTTAGCAGCAATAAAAGGGTGGCTGCGAAGCCGCGCGGCCAGGTCCCGATCCAGCTCCACTACTGTGAGTTTGTCAATGTGGTCACAAACAGGCTCTGTCAGGGCTCCGAGGCCGGGCCCGATTTCCACCATGTTTTCACCAGGCTGGGGATTAATGGCATCAACGATGGACGAGATCACATAAGGGTCATGGAGAAAGTTCTGGCCAAAGCGTTTTCTGGCGGTATGTCCCTGGTGTTGCTTGCTCATTGTTGTGCTCCGGCCATTTCGATGGCTTTTTGCAGGGCCAGCCGAAAACTGCCGGTGTCGGCTTTACCGCTGCCTGCCAGATCAAGTGCTGTACCATGATCGACTGAGGTTCGGATAAAAGGCAGGCCCAGGGTGATATTTACGGCGGCGCCAAAGCCTTTGTATTTGAGTACTGGCAGCCCCTGATCATGGTACATGGCAAGCACTGCGTCGGCTTGTTCAAGATATTTAGGCTGGAAAATGGTATCGGCAGGCAAAGGGCCTGTCAGATCCAGCCCCTCGGCTCTGAGTTTTTCCAGAGCGGGAATAATCACATCCAATTCCTCAGTACCCAGATGCCCCCCTTCACCCGCATGAGGGTTTAATCCACACACAAAGATCCTGGGCCGGGGAATATTAAATTTGTCTTTGAGATCTTCATGCACAATACGAATGACTTTGTGCAGGCGATCCTCGGTAATGGCTTTCGATACATAAGCCAATGGAATATGCGTGGTGGCCAGTACTACCCGTAATCCTTGTGTGGCAAGCATCATTACCACATCGGCAATATTGGCCTGATGAGCGAAATATTCTGTGTGACCACTAAAAGAAATACCTGCCTGATTTATAATGCCCTTGTGTACCGGTCCGGTGACCACCGCATCGAATTCGCCACTAAGGTTTTTGCTACTGGCCTGGCGCAGGGTTTCCACCACGTACTGGCCGTTAGTGGAATCCAGTATTCCGGCTTCTACCCTGGTGGCTACAGGTATGTCCTGAATAAACGCCTGGCCTGGCTGATGCAGCTCTTGTCGGGCTTCATTATATGGGTGCAGTGTCAGCGGCAACTTCAGTTCTGCGGCCCTTTGCAATAGCATATCCCGACTGGCAAATAACACCAGTTGTGCGTCCCATTGCTGTTGCAGTAACGCAATGATTAAATCCGGCCCAATACCCGCAGGCTCTCCCGGTGTAACAGCGATACGTAAAGGACGATCACTCAAGTGCCTACTCCAGTACTTCGATATAGGCGCTGTCACGCATTTCCCGCAACCAGTTGTCAGTTTCTTCAGCGAACTTACGATTGAACAGCAGACGAGACGCCTTCTCTTGCTGCACTTTATCTGTGACATCGCCGACTCTTCTGTCCAGTAACTGGACAATATGCCAGCCATGGGAGGAGCGGAAAGGTTGACTAATCTGGTCTTTTTCCAGCTTTTCCAGCGCCTCTTTAAAAGCGGGTACATAGGCACTTGGGTCCGACCAGCCAAGTTCGCCGCCTTTAAGTGCCGAGCCGGGATCCGCAGAATGCTCTTTGGCCAGTTCAGCAAAATCAGCCTCTCCGGCAAGAATCTGTTCTCTGAATTCTTCCAGCATCTGTTGTGCCCGTTCTTCGCTGAGAATGACGGTGGGTTTAATCAGAATATGGCGGGAGTTAACTTCTTCAACCTCTACCTGTTCCATGCCCTTCAGATCACTAACTTTAAGAATGTGAAAACCTGCCCCACTGCGAATAGGACCAATTAATTCACCTTTCTTTTTGTCTTGTACGGCTTCGGCAAACAACGTGGGCATGGCATTAATATTCATCCACCCCATGTCACCCCCTTCAAGGGCTTTGGCTCCGGATGATGAAGCAATGGCAATCTTGGCAAAGTCAGATCCATTATTGAGTAGTTCCAGAACTTTATTGGCCCGGTCTCTGGCGCTGTCGATATCTTCTTCTGTGGGCTCGGGGGGAAAACCGATAAGAATATGCCCCAGACGGTACTCAGCTTGCTGCAAACCTTGTTGCTGCATCAGCCTTACCAGGCTTTCTACTTCCTGAGGTGTGATATAAACACGGCGACGAACATTGGCCCTGCGCACTTCTCCGGTGATCAGTTCGCGGCGAACTTCTTCACGATAGCTGTCGTAGCTGACACCTTCAGCAGCGAGACTGGCTCTGAGCTGCTCAACGGTAGCACCTTCACTTTCAGCAATACTGGCGATCGTCTGTTCAAGTTGCGGGTCGCTGACCTGAATCCCCATACGTTCGGCCATCTGCATTTGCAGGCTGGTCAGTATAAGACGTTCTGTGGCCTGCGTACGAACGGCCTGATCAGAAGGTAAGTCCTGTCCGGAGGCAATAGCGTTACGTTTGACAGACTGAACCAGTTCCTGGATTTCGCTCTCCAGCACCACGCCCTGATCGACAATGACCGCTACGCGATCCAACTCCTGAGGTTGACTGCTTACGGCAGCCGAGAAAAAAAGCAAAAAGCATAGTACTGGGTTTAATTTCATATTTGACTTCATTGGTTGGTAATTTTCCCGATCTTGATCGCCGCCCAGCTTGCCCACTTTTGCGCTGTGGTCAAGGAGAAACTTGCTGACGATCAGACTGATCATATCAATTATTCAAGAAATAGGGGTGCCGATATCCGAACAACCCTTCATTTAGTAACGATCTGGCCGAATCTTTTCCGCCAAATCCTTTAAACACAAATTGTAATGCAATACCTGATTCGAACTCGTCGTTACTCTGTTCACCGAGGGCATCGAATCTGTTGCTCAGATAGCGCTGTGCCACAAATTGCAGTGCCCAGCAGCAGGACTGGTATTGTATGCCGGTAAAGCTTTCGATCGTTCTGTGGGTTGATAAATCCTTGTACCAGCGACCAACCCAGTGCCAGTTCTGGTGTAATGGCCAGCTTGCTGTCACACCCACCTGATCAATCTCGTTGCCAGCGATATCCCTCACATAGCGGTGATTTAACTGAATCAGTTTATTGTCGGCCAGCTTGTAATCCAATGAAATATTGCTTCGCTCAACCCGTTGGTTTACTGACGACAACTGGATTTGTGAGCGAACAAACCACTTGGAACTGATGCGCCAATCAAGTTCGGCTGCCAGAGCCGACCTGTCTTCTTGCCGATTGTTATCGCTGAGCCTTGTATCACCAAAATAGAATATCTGCCCCAGACTAAGACGCAATTGCTCTGTGTCATTGTCATCCAGCAAACGGGTGGTTAAACCCAGAGTCAGTTGGTTGGAATCGCTGATACGATCCAGCCCGGTAAACTCCTGGCCTCGGAACAAGCCGATATAATCATTCAGCAACCTGCTGGTATCGTAGCGTCCGATCTGCTGCTGATCTTCATAGCTGGTATACAGATACTGCATTTTGGGTTCCAGTGTCTGAGTCATCTGATCGCCAAAAAGTTCGATTTGTCGCTCAAAGTTTACCGCTCCGTAGATCCGGCCCTGGCCCAGGGTGCGGCTCACAGACTCTTTCAGGTTAGAGCCCTGGGGCAGTGATTGACGGTAGAATGTCTGCAGTAATGTTCCCTCTGCTACAAATTCACCCCAGCTATTATGCAGCGGCAGGCTTACTGTTGGTGCCAGATGAAGACGGGTTGCCGATGGACTGTCCTGCTCGCCATTCTCGAAATGAGCCAGTTCGGAGTTAAGTCTGAACTCGAGCAGAGATGTCAGATCCTGATGATAATCCAGTTTGAGTTCCGGAATGGCGCGGTAGCTATTAGGGTGATTGCCAATGATTTCAAAATCTTTTATCTGTGCGGAAAAATTCAGATTATCTGAGAAATACCACAGTTGCAGATTCTGATTTAGGTGTGTATCGGCTCTGTTGTAGAAATCTGAGCCCAGATCAACAATGTAATTATCGTCACTAAGGCCGTTTATTTCTGCACTTACCTGCCAGTTTTCCGATAACTCCCCCTGATGCACAAACCGATAAAAATAACGTGCCTCATCGAGATCGCTGCGACGGTCATCGTGCAGGTACTCGAGATCAAGCTGGCCATTGTGAGACTCAGTCAGATATCTGAATTCGGTCTTCAGCTGCAGCCCCCGGTCAGACATCAATCTGGGAGACACAGTGGCGTCATAATTGGGAGCTATATTCCAGTAGTAGGGTTGTTCATAAGACACGCCTATTCTGTCGGAACTCGACAGGGTCGGAAACAGAAGACCGGTCTGACGCTGCTCAGAAACGGGAAAGCTGAAATAAGGAAGATACAGCACAGGAACGCCAGCCAGGTAGAAACGGGTATTTCTGGCTTCACCCCAAATCTCCCCAGGCCCTAACGTAATGCTGCTGGCTTTAATTAACCAGTCTTCGTGACCAACAGGACAGGTAGTGAAACTGACGCCCTCGAGATTGATCCCGGTCTGATTACTGATATCAATATGTTGCGCCTGCCCCCGTCCGACAAACCCGAGCATCTGATATTCAGTATTTTCCAGTGATAAGCTTCCTGAAGCCAAATCCAGACCCATATTGTCACTGGTGATATGAATCTGGTTATCAGTAAAGGCGATATCGCCACTGGCTTTGAGCTGTCTGGCCGTTTTATCAATCAGGGCCTGCTGAGCCTGGATAATGCCCTGTTTGCTTTGTATTTCCACTCTGCCACTGAATTGGGCAAGTTTGTCCTGTTGTATCTGCGCATTTCTGGCTTTTACTCTTATGTCACTATCACCCGGCAGACTCTGACTGCTTAATGGCAGTGTCGGAGGTGCCAGACATAAAGGCGGCTGAGCCCAGACAACAGTGCAGAACAGCCCCAAAGGCAATAGTGTAATTCGGGATATTTTCATAAAGGCGCGGATGATGCTCAATAAACCGGTCACGGGCAAAAAAGGCAATTTTAAGGGTTTCAGTCTGTTTTACCAGTACTATACCCAGGAGCACCATTATTCCTTTGTAATTAAGTCGTGATTGAAGACTATTCTGATGTTTTTTGTTCAGACGGAAGAGCATCTTAACGGCGTTAAAAAGCGAATTTATAACGGACATGAAAACACTTGCGTTGAGACACTTATATGAGGCGATGGTCAGTGGAATTTATACCATCGCTCCCGGTATAATCCACAGCCCGCCCAGGCATTACAGTACATTTTCAATGTCAGGTTTTATCGCCAGGCAAGGCTGGTCATAGGCTGTCTTCAGAGGTGATGAAATCTGAGAGTAGATGGTGCTTTTGAAGTTATCTTTTGAGGCGGCACAGGTTTGTCAATCTGGCGTTCAGAGAAAAAACGCGTTGTCAGAGGCGTTGGCTTCAAAAGCGCTGTTTGGGTATATTAGCCGTGGCAACTCGTTGAAGGTTTGCGCTCAATCTTATCGTTAAGGAATATTTATATGCCAATTTGGGGAAAGGTGCTCGGTACTTTCTTTGGTTTTATGTTTGGTCGCATTCCCGGAGCTATTCTTGGTTTTATCGTCGGACATTTATTTGATCGGGGATACAGTCAGGATTTTAACCAAATGGGCGGGTTTGGGCGGTTTTTCGGGAAAGCCGATGATTTGAATCGCCAGGCTGTTTTCTTCCATGCTCTGTTTTCCTGCATGGGGCATGTTGCTAAAGCCAATGGTCAGGTGACCACTGATGAGATTAAGATGGCCACCGCATTGATGGACCAGATGGGGCTCACAGGTGAAACCCGCAGTGAGGCGCAACAAGCTTTCAGAGAGGGTAAAGCTGCTGACTTTCCTCTGAAGCAGACATTGCAGGAATTTCATCAGTCCTGCCATGGCCGCAGGGATATTTTACAGGTGTTTCTGGAGATTCTGATTCAGGCAGCGTATGCCGACGGGGGGCTGGATAAGGCCGAACAGAAAGTTCTGGAAAATGCTGCAAGTTATCTGGGATTTCGTCAGCACGAACTACTGTACTTACTGTCAGTGTATGAAGCAGAACTGCGCTTTCGTACCCGTAGTCACCAGCGACGCACCAGCAGTGGCGGACCCAGAGGGCGCAGTACCTACTCCGATGCACAGAGCCTGAATGATGCCTATCAAATACTTGGGGTGAACAAAAGTGACGATATGGCGAAGATCAAAAAAGCTTATCGTAAGCTGATGAGTGAAAATCACCCTGATAAGCTGGTTTCCAAGGGTTTGCCTAAGCAGGCACTGGAACTGGCTAAAACCAAGGCACAGGATATTCAGGCTGCTTATGAGCTAATTAAGAAAAAACGGGAAGGCTGAGGTTTAGCACCAACCATACGAAAACAACGCCTGGAGCGATTTTTAACGCCAGTAGTTTAATGGCGGCCCGCAGGGCGCAGGACAGGGATAGGCCGTAGTAAAAGGGTGAAAAATTTAACCACAGAGGCACGGAGGGCACAGAGGTTTTAAGGCACAAGGCATGGGCCCTGCATTTCTCTGTGTTCTCTGTGCCTCTGTGGTGATAAATATTATATTTTTCCGGAATATCAGCCAGTTCAGAATTGCGGTGGCAATATCGTGGCTTTTTTCAATATGACAGGTTCAACCGGCACATTGGGCCAGCCAAAAGTCGGATCCACCTGAGTTTCAACGGCGGCAATCTTATCCAAAACCTCCATACCCTCGGTAACCCTGCCAAATACGGCATAGCCCCATTTTCTGCCGGGATCTAAGCTTTCATTGTCGTTCATATTGAAGAAAAACTGTCTTCCTGCAGAGTGGGGATCATTCTCTCTGGCCATGGCCAGGGTGTAGAGTTCGTTTTTGTTGCCGTTGCCGGACTCGTTAAATATGGTTCTGATAGTGGGTTTACTGTTGAATTCTGTGTCATAGCCGCCGCCCTGAACCACAAAGTCCTCTATGACTCTGTGAAAAATGGTGTCTTCATAGCTGCGCTTTGACACATAGAGCAAGAAGTTGTTACTGGTGATTGGCGCTTTGATGCGATCCAGCTCCACCACAATCTCACCCATGCTGGTTTCCAGTCTGACTTTCGGAAACAGGTTGTCAGGCTGAATTTTAGCCCCTTCATTCTTGGCTGCCACAGACAGGGACGCCAGTGTCATAAAAATTGCAACCCAGACTCTCATAAGGTTTCCTTTTTAGTTACGGGTTATTTTTTAATGGCTGATAAGATACTGAATTTATTATTTGCTGCAACCTGATGATAGCTGCCAAATAAACGTTTCAACTTATGATGGTAGTCCAGATGACGGTTGCCGATGATCCTCAGTTCTCCACCGGTATGAAGACAGTCATTTGCCTGCTTAAACATGTGCCAGGCAATGTGATCGGTGATGCGCTGCTGTTGATGAAAAGGCGGATTACAGAGGATCAGGTCTGCCTTGCGGGGAATGAATGCACTCAGACAGTCACTGACAACAAATTCACACCGCTGCAGTTTGTCAGCCATATTATATTGCACATTAAGCCTGGCTGAGGCCACCGCCATAAAAGACTCATCCACAAAACACGTGTTCTGTGCATTTCTTTGAGCCAGCATTGCCATACCCAGAATTCCATTGCCGCAGCCAAGATCAATCACTGATTTTCCTCGTGCATCAGGCAGGTGCTGAAGCATAAAACGGGCGCCAATATCGAGTTGCTGGCGGGCAAACACGTTGGCATGATTATGTATGCGCCAGTTGTGCTCTGGCAGGTTCCAACACGTGGGGTAGGGTGAAACCAGACCTTTGTTGCTTTGAGACTGACAAAATATCAGTCTCGCTTTCTTTTTCGCCAGAGAAGTTCTGACCGGCCCGAGATACTTCTCGAATAAGCTCAGCGTTGAAGTGTGGATCTGCGTGACTTTGCCAGCAGCGATGATACGGGTATTCGTAGTGACCACTGATTGCAGCTGGCAAAGCTGATGCTCGAGTAATGCCAGTGTTTTAGGAATCTTAATCAGCACCCACTCGGGAGATTCGGCGGGCAGAGTCAGGCTGTCAAAGAAGTTCACCGTATTGGTATTGAGCTTATTGATTTTCAGATTTTGCTGACAGGCCAGCTGAGATACCAGTGAGTCTCCCATCCAGCATGGATTTTGTGCAGCCAATGCGCAACACAGAGCACCGCAATCGTCATTGAATATCCACAAAGACTTTGCGTTACGCCCGCTCTGTGCGGCAAATTGTTCAACAATATACTCATCGGCAGCGTCCCAGGCCTGTTCGCTTTTGTGTTGGGAGGACGCCGGATAGCGGTAAAGTTCAAGGGTCTTATCTGTTAGGATCAGACTGGTATTCATATGTGTACGGGTCCATTAATGCAATCAGTGCAAAATAGTCTTTTCGCCCGGCAGGACATCAATATGGCAGATGCCGAACTGACCTATGTGGCAGACTTTCTGCCCGCCAGCGAGGCAGATTCGCTGTTGGCTGTTTTACAGGGCACATTGGCCTGGCGTCAGGATAGTATCAGAATTTACGGGCGAGAGGTTAAAATCCCCCGCTTGCAGGCCTGGTATGGCGACATGGAAGCCAGCTATAAATACTCAGGGCTGGATATGCACCCAATACCCTGGACGCAAGCTCTGCTTGATGTAAAACACGCCTGCGAGCAACAATCTAATAGTAAATTTAATGCGGTACTGGCGAATTACTATCGCAACGGGGCTGATGGGATGGGCTGGCATTCTGACGATGAGCCAGAGTTGGGCAGCAACCCGGTAATCGCTTCTGTGAGCCTGGGCCAGAGCCGCAATATGGATTTCAGACATCGACAAAGCGGTGAGAAATACAGAATTGAGCTGGGCCATGGTAGTTTGCTGATTATGGCAGGCCCGACCCAGCAATATTGGCAACACGCCGTGCCGAAGAGCCGTAAAGCCCTGAATGAACGCATTAACCTTACCTTTCGCCATATTATCCCACGAGCCTCTTAGCATAGGGTTTTACATTGGAATAACTTTATTAGCTGACGAAAAACTGTACTTTTCTCTAAGTATTCCAGGTTATAAAAGTTTGAATTAAACAGAGTTAAAAATATAAATCGTAGCCTCAGTGAGTTAGCATAAATGGGTGGGTTATTTATATTTTGGCCTTTGTTTCGTCACCGTATATAGCTAAATTTATGCAGGCTGTGCTGATTTTTTATTGTGCTTTTGCAGCGGAAATAATCCCAATGATAAGTTCAGGAAACAACCTATTCTTTGGCACTGCGCAGCGTAACAGGATTCGCATTAGCCCATCAGTTTATGTACAAACCCAGAGAGAGAATAAGGAAAGTCGATGAATATTCAGTCCCGAATTGAAGAAAAATTACTCAGTCATTTTGCCCCGGCTTACCTTGAAGTGGTGAATGAGAGTCATCAGCATAATGTACCTGTTGGTTCACAAAGCCACTTTAAGGTGGTACTGGTGTCTTCTTCTTTCGATGGTGAACGATTGATTAATCGTCATCGTGCAGTTAATGCTGTTTTACGTGAAGAATTGGCTGAACATATCCATGCACTAGCGCTGCACACCTATACCGATAGTGAGTGGCGTGGTTTGTATGGCGGTGCGCCTGATTCTCCTGATTGTCTGGGCGGACTGAAACGAAAAGCCTCCTGAGTCTGTTTGATGTCATGATGCTACCGGCCGCGTAGCATCATCTTCCCCCCTTGATTATTAATTTTTGATTCGCTTGACCATTCCAATTGCGTGAATATTTTGTTAAAAACGGCTGCCAGATGACAAAATGGATAGCGGGTTCAGTAAGAGTTAAAAGCCCTGAAATCGCTGGTACTCGCTAAACTGCTCATATATTCTGTGTTTAGTGACCAACTGATAACAACTAAAACAAGAGCGCGGACCTTCCTTGTTACAACGTTGCCAAATTATTATCGATCGAACCAATGATATGCTGTGCAAACTGGTCAGCTGGCTGACCTTGCTGATGGTATTGTTGGTATTCACCATTGTACTGCTCAGATATGGCTTTAATCTGGGCTGGATTGCCATGCAGGAATCCGCTTTGTATCTGCATGCTATCGTGTTCCTGCTCGGTGCGGCCCATACTCTTAAGGCCGATGAGCATGTCAGAGTCGATATTTTTTACCGTAACGCGTCACCCGGGCGCCAAGCCTGGATTGATATTCTCGGCACCTTGTTGTTGTTGATACCGGTAAGCCTGACCATTCTGATATTGAGTTGGGATTATGCGGTTAATTCCTGGGCCCTGCTTGAAGCCTCAGGGGAAGCCGGAGGTCTGCCGCTGGTTTTTATTCTCAAATCACTGATCCCTTTGTTTGCCCTGACTATGCTGCTGCAGGGAATCGCGCAAATATTTAACAATATCCTATTCCTTAAAGACGGGGTGCGCTGATGGAATGGCTCTCCCTGTTAATGTTTGTACTGGTTTGTGTGGTGCTGATGCTCGGTTATCCGGTGGCATACTCACTGGCGGGCACGGCATTAATTTTTGCCGGTGTATGCTCCTTATTTGGTGCATTCGATATGGCCTATATGAGTGCGCTGCCCAGCCGTCTGTACGGGATTATGACGAATCAGACTCTGCTGGCGGTTCCTCTGTTTGTGTTTATGGGCATAATGCTGGAAAAATCCAGAGTGGCAGAGCAATTACTGACGGCAATGGGGCAGGTGTTTGGTCGCTATCGTGCGGGACTCGCTGTATCCGTGATTCTGGTGGGCATGTTAATGGCGGCCAGCACCGGGATTGTCGGTGCAACGGTAGTTACCATGGGACTGTTATCACTGCCTTCTATGCTTGAGCGCGGATATTCCCCGGCTCTGGCCACTGGCAGTATTTGTGCCACCGGCACGCTGGGACAGATTATTCCGCCTTCTATCGCACTGGTGCTGCTGGGTGATGTGTTGTCCAGCGCCTATCAAAGAGCGCAACTTAATATGGGCATTTTCTCACCGGAATCGGTATCGGTGGGAGATTTGTTTGTGGGCGCGTTGATCCCGGGCCTGATATTGGTTGGATTATATTTAGCCTACGTATTAGGGCTGGGTTTTTTCAGGCCCCAGTCGGTACGTAAAGATCAATCTGAACAGCAACAGACCCTGAGTGTCGTGTCTCTGCTGCGTGCACTATTGCCGCCTTTGCTTTTGATGGTACTGGTGTTAGGTTCTATTTTACTGGGGTTGGCCACGCCTACAGAAGCGGCTGGTGTCGGGGCGCTGGGGGCATTGCTGTTAGCGATGTTCAGTCGCCAGCTTTCAGTTAAGCGTCTGCAGGATGTCATGCTAAGCACCACTAAAGTGACGTCAATGGTGTTTCTGATCCTCATCGGTGCGTCAGTTTTTTCATTAGTGTTCAGAGGGTTAGGCGGTGAAACCTTAATCGAAGACTTCTTTACCGGCCTGCCTGGCGGGGTGTTCAGCGCCATGTTAGTGGTGATGCTGGTGATTTTCCTGCTCGGTTTCATTCTCGACTTTATTGAGATCACCTTCGTGGTAGTGCCCATAGTGGGGCCTGTATTGCTGATGATGGGCGTGGATCCTGTCTGGCTGGGGATCATGATCGCCATTAACCTGCAAACCTCTTTTTTAACTCCGCCCTTTGGTTTTGCTTTGTTCTATCTTCGGGGGGTTGCTCCTGAAGGCGTAAAAACATCGGATATGTACAAAGGGGTAGTCCCCTTTATTATTCTGCAGCTGCTACTATTGGTCGCTCTTGCCATCTGGCCAGAGTTGGTAACCTGGTTACCAGATAAAATTTATGGCTGAAACAAGGAGTAAGTCTTGAAAATTGTTAACGTTATTGGTGCAGTGGCGCTGAGTGCCTTGCTGTTTGCCTGTTCTGATCAGGAATCGCAGGAAACGGCCGCTTCTGAAGCCCGGCAAAGTTATAAGTGGAAGCTGGTAACATCCTGGCCGAAAAATTTCCCTGGGTTAGGCAGGGCGCCGGAGACATTTGCGAACTACGTGGAGCGTATGTCAGGCGGACGTTTAACGATTCAGGTGTATGGTGCCGGTGAGCTGGTACCAGGCTTTGAGGTATTTGATGCAGTATCAAATGGCACCGCTCAAATGGGCCATGCAGGAAGCTATTACTGGAAAGGTAAGGCACCGGCAGCACAGATTTTTACGGCGATCCCCTTTGGTATGAATGTTACCGAAATGAATGCCTGGATCCATTATGGCGGTGGTCTTGAACTGTGGCGAGAGTTGTACAAGCCCTTCGGAGTCATTCCGTTCGCAGGTGGAAATACCGGTGTGCAAATGGCGGGCTGGTTTAAAAAGGAAATCAATAGTATCGGGGATCTGAAGAACCTCAAGATGCGGATGCCGGGTTTAGGCGCAGAAGTACTTAAAAAAGTAGGGGGAATGCCAGTGGCTTTGCCCGGAGGACAGATTTTCACTTCATTACAAACCGGGGCCATTGATGCCACTGAATGGGTGGGCCCTTATAATGATCTGGCATTTGGTCTGCATAAAGTGGCTGATTATTATTATTACTCTGGCTGGCACGAGCCTGGCGCTATGCTGGAATTTACCGTCAATGAAGAGGCTTACAATGGGCTGCCTGAAGATTTACAGGCTATTATTGAAGTGGCGACCCGCGCCGTGAATCAGGATATGCTGGATGAATATACCGCCCGCAATAATGAAGCACTGATGGCGCTGCAGGATAAACACGGGGTTAAAGTATTGCCTCTGCCCAATGACGTTATGCAGGCACTTAAGACGGCGTCATTGGAGGTCATGCAGGAGCAGTCCGAGGCAGATCCTCAGTTTGCAGAAATATACGACTCCTATCGTAAATTCCAGCGCAATGTCAGCCGTTATCATCAGTTGTCCGAATTTGAATACTATAAAAATCGTCAATGATGCGACGCTGTATTAATTCAATTCATGCCAAAAACGGCCGTTCTGTGCCCCTTTATGCTCTTTGGCATTAGCTGCTCAGAGTTGTTTATCAGTATCAGGGGGATACAATGCCCCCAATTTCATTTGAAGGAATATTTATTATGGTTATCCAGCCGAAAATTCGCGGCTTTATCTGCACCAATGCTCATCCTGTGGGTTGTGCCACCAATGTAAAAAAACAAATCGCTTATATTTCTAATCAGCAGCAACCAGATGATGGTCCAAAAAACGTACTGGTATTGGGGTGTTCTACCGGATACGGGCTCGCCTCCCGCATCACCGCTGCCTTTGGATATGGCGCAAAGACCCTGGGTGTGTGTTTTGAAAAACCGCCAACAGAGCGCAAAACGGGCACAGCGGGCTGGTATAATACGGCGGCCTTTCATCAGCAGGCCCATGATGCAGGACTGTATGCAAAAACCATTAATGGCGATGCGTTTTCCAATGAAATAAAAGCCGAAGTCATTGAAGCCATCAAAGCTGATATGGGTAAGGTTGATCTGGTGGTATATAGCCTGGCTTCACCGCGACGTACTGATCCCAATACCGGTGAGACCTTTAAGTCTGTGCTGAAACCCGTCGGCCAGGGGTATACAACCAAAACCTATGACACCGACAAGGATCGGGTACATGAGATCGAGCTGGAGCCGGCGACTCAGGAAGAGATTGACCATACAATCAAGGTAATGGGCGGTGAAGACTGGGAGATGTGGCTGGATGCTCTGGATGAAGCCGATTTACTGGCAGATGGTTGCCGTACTACGGCCTATACCTATATAGGTAAAGAACTGACCTGGCCGATATACGGCCATGCCACCATTGGTAAAGCCAAAGAAGATCTGGACAGAGCCGCCTCGGCGATTAATGCCTCAAAGGCAGATAAGCAGGTTAAGGCCTATGTTTCATCACTAAAAGCGCTGGTGACCCAGGCTTCCTCCGCGATTCCGGTAATGCCGTTATATATTTCTTTGATTTACAAAGTCATGAAAGAAGAAGGCACCCATGAGGGGTGTATTGAGCAAATTCAGGGCCTGTTTGCAGAAAAGCTCTTTGCACCGAACCCACAAACTGATGAAGCCAATCGTTTGCGTATGGATGACAAAGAAACCAATGAGCAAACACAGGCTAAGATAAAGGCGTTGTGGGATCAGGTGACGCAGGAGAATTTTCATCAGCTAAGTGATTATGAGGGTTACCATCAGGAATTCCTGCACCTGTTTGGTTTCGGCTTTGACGATGTGGACTATGATGCGGATGTCGATCCACTCGCACAGTGGTAATAATGAGCCGTTAAAAAACGAACCGCCGTTAAGGCGGTTTTTTTGCTCAATAGCAGACACTGGCCTAAAGTTGCACAAATATTGCCATGGAAAAGGTGGGCCGGTTAGTGCTAAAATGCGCCGCTTAGAGACCAAGCTAAAAGGTTTCAGCCTCTTTTTCCTGAATTGGGCAAGGTTGTTTGCAGTTGATTTCCTCATGCACAGCATGTGATGAATTTCTGCAGTCACTTAAGCGGTACAGGTCATTGGGGATGATGAGGAGCCTTTGTAAGTCGGCAGCGGACGCAGAGCCGAACCGTACAACTCAAGTATTAAAGTATAAATTGCAGGCGCTTGCCACATTTGTGAGCAGGTCAGGTTCGCTTTGAGTCCTCATCAGGGTTGGGTTTTTAATCCAGGCAATCCTGATGAGTATTCAGTCAATGAGTAGTGCAATTGCGTATGATTAAAATCACTAAAGGGTTGGACCTTCCTATCACGGGAGAGCCACAACAACAGATCCATGATGGTCCCCAGGTTAACCGGGTGGCCGTACTTGGAGAAGAGTATGTCGGGATGCGCCCTACTATGCATGTGCAGGTAGAGGACAAAGTTAAGAAAGGTCAGTTACTTTTCGAAGACAAAAAGAATCCCGGGGTTAAATTCACTGCGCCTGCCGCCGGAACTGTGGTTGAAGTTAACCGCGGAGCCCGACGTGTGTTGCAATCAGTAGTGATAGAATTGGATGGAGACGACAAAGAAAGCTTCGCCAGTTATGAAGAGGCGAAGCTCGATAGCCTGGCTCGTGATGAGGTGGAAAAAAATCTTGTTGACTCCGGGTTATGGGTTGCGCTTCGCACTCGACCTTACAGCAAATCGCCTGAGTTAGGTTCAAAGCCTGCGGCGATTTTTGTTAATGCCATGGATACCAATCCATTGGCGGCGGATCCGACGGCTATTATTGCTGAACGCAAACAGGACTTTATTAATGGTCTGAAGGTGTTAAGCAATCTTACCGATGGCAAGTTGTATGTGAGCAAAGCCGCAGGCACCGATGTCAATGTTGGTGATGCCAAAGCTGAAGTCAATGAATTTGCCGGTCCGCACCCAGCAGGTCTGGTAGGTACCCACATCCATTTCTTAGACTCTGCCGGACCTGGCAAAGTGGTGTGGCATATCAATTATCAGGATGTGATGGCCTACGGCGCATTTTTCACCACAGGTGAGATCGATAATCGCCGGGTTATTGCTTTGGGCGGCCCCGCCGCTAAAAATCCTCGTCTTCTGCGTACCATTCTTGGTGCCAGTACCGAACAGCTCACCGCCGGTGAAATGACAGGTGGCGATATTCGCGTGGTTTCCGGCTCTGTGCTCTGTGGTACGAATGCACATGGCGTACATGGCTATCTGGGACGTTTTCACCTGCAATTGAGCTTGCTGGCAGAAGGTAACCAGAAAGAGTTCTTCGGCTGGTTGCGCCCGGGCAGTGATAAGCACTCTGTTACCCGCGCGTATCTGGGACACTTGTCGCCTAAACGTCTGTTTAATATGACCACTACCACCAATGGCTCGGATCGTGCCATGGTGCCAATTGGTAACTATGAGCGGGTGATGCCGCTGGATATTTTACCCACCATGTTGTTGAGAGATCTGCTCTCCGGTGATACTGACAGCGCACAGTTGCTGGGATGTATGGAATTGGATGAAGAAGATCTCGGATTGTGCACTTATGTGTGCCCTGGCAAGTATAACTATGGACCTGTCCTGCGTGAGTGCTTGGCCAAAATTGAGAAAGAGGGCTGATCCATGAGTTTAAAAGATTATCTGGAAAAAATTGAACCCAGCTTCGAGCCGGGTGGAAAATATGAAAAATGGTATGCCCTGTATGAAGCAGCGGCGACTATTTTTTACACTCCTGGTAAGGTTAACCAGGCCGTTACTCATGTTCGCGATAGCATCGATCTGAAGCGCATCATGATCATGGTATGGATGGCGACTTTTCCGGCCATGTTCTACGGCATGTACAACGTTGGTATGCAGGCCAATGATGCCCTGATGGCAGGAGCCTCATGGGCTGACACCGTCGACGTATACTGGCAGGCAGGCCTGTTTGCCACTCTGGGCGGTGAATTGGGAACTCAGGCAGCTGGCTGGGGTTCAATGTTGCTTTATGGTGCCTGCTTTTTCGTGCCAATTTATGCGGTTACCTTTATTGTCGGCGGCTTCTGGGAAGTGCTGTTCGCTTCTGTGCGTAAACATGAAGTGAACGAAGGGTTCTTCGTTACCTCTGTGTTATTCGCGCTGATTCTGCCAGCAACAATACCTTTGTGGCAGGTGGCATTAGGGATCACCTTTGGTGTCGTAATCGCTAAAGAAGTGTTTGGCGGCACAGGCCGTAACTTCCTTAACCCGGCACTTTCTGGGCGTGCATTCCTGTACTTTGCGTACCCTGCACAGATCTCCGGTGATGCTATCTGGACCGCTGCCGATGGCTTCTCAGGTGCAACCGCATTGAGCCAGGCTGCCAGCGGCTCATTGGATTATGCCGACACGCAGCTGTGGTGGGACTCATTCTTTGGAAGCATTCAGGGCTCCGTGGGTGAAGTCTCTACTCTGGCACTGCTGATCGGTGGCTTGTTTATCATGTATATGCGCATCGCCTCATGGCGCATTGTGCTGGGTGTGC
The DNA here is from genome assembly GCF_002591895.1 of Lacimicrobium alkaliphilum. Classification (GTDB taxonomy): domain Bacteria; phylum Pseudomonadota; class Gammaproteobacteria; order Enterobacterales; family Alteromonadaceae; genus Lacimicrobium; species Lacimicrobium alkaliphilum. The sequence goes on along the minus strand of NZ_NISX01000002.1, from coordinate 99,857 downwards.
TGTTCGGTATGGCACTGTTCAGTACCTTGCTGAACATGATTGGCAGCGATACCAATACCATGTTTGCCATGCCCTGGTACTGGCATCTGGTTACCGGTGGTTTTGCCTTTGGTATGCTGTTTATGGCTACGGACCCGGTGTCTGCGTCGTTCACCAACCAGGGGAAATGGGCATACGGTATCCTGATTGGTTTTATGTGTGTAATGATCCGCGTGCTCAATCCCGCTTTCCCGGAAGGTATGATGTTAGCCATCCTGTTCGCTAACCTGTGGGCACCTTTGTTCGACTACTTCGTTGTGCAGGGCAATATCAAACGGAGGATGGCACGTGTCAGCTAAACAAGAATCTTTCGCAAAAACTGTCGGCATAGTGGTTGCCGTCTGTCTGGTTTGTTCCATCGTAGTATCCGGGGCGGCAGTTGGGTTGCGCTCCTTGCAACAGACTAACGCAGCTCTGGATAAGCAAAGCAATATACTGCATGCAGCTGGATTGCTTGAACAAGCTAAAGGCGATATTGCCGGTACTTACGAGTCTATGATTGAACGACGTTTCGTTGACCTCAGTACTGGCGAATATGTGGATATGCCTGCCGATTATGATATGTATAAGGCGGCCAAAGTGACGGAAAAAAGCATCGCCGTTGAAAACAGTAATGTAGGCTTTCAGCGTCGAGCGGATGTTGCCAGTGTTTATCTGGTGAAAGATGAATCCGGCACCGTAACCCGTATTGTTCTGCCGGTTCACGGAAGCGGTCTCTGGAACCTGATGTATGGTTTTCTCGCCATTGATAATGATGGCAATACCATTCGGGAACTGATCTATTATGATCAGCAGGAAACACCCGGGCTCGGTGGTGAGGTGCAAAACCCTGACTGGCAAGCCAAGTGGGATGGTAAAAAAATCTATAAGGACGGTGATGTTGCCATTGCGGTGAAGAAAAATGTAGCAGCAGGAAATGAATACGCTGTTGATGCACTTTCAGGCGCTACACTGACCAGTAATGGTGTTCAAAATACGCTGGATTATTGGTTGGGTGAAAATGGCTTTGGCCCTTATCTGAATAAACAGCCCTGGAAGTCTTGAGGAGGCAATAGCAATGTCAAAAGCAAAAGAGTACAAAAAGACGCTGTTTGGGCCGATTCTGGACAACAACCCCATCGCCTTACAGGTGTTGGGTGTCTGTTCGGCTCTGGCAATTACAACGAAACTGGAAACAGCACTGGTCATGTCGCTGGCACTGACTATGGTGGTGGCGTTTTCTAACCTGTTTATTTCCATGTTACGTAACCACATTCCTTCCAGCGTGCGTATTATTATTCAGATGACCATTATCGCGTCCCTGGTTATTGTGGTGGATCAGATTCTCAAGGCGTACTCCTATGAGATCTCCAAGCAGCTCTCAGTGTTCGTGGGGTTAATCATCACCAACTGTATCGTCATGGGACGTGCAGAAGGCTTCGCGATGAAGAACCCGCCAATGATGAGTTTGCTGGATGGTATCGGCAATGGTCTGGGTTATTCCTTTGTATTAATCATCATTGGGGTTATCAAGGAGCTGTTCGGTTTTGGTACGTTGCTCGGCTATGAGATTCTGCCGCTTGTGCAAAATGGTGGCTGGTATCAGGGTAATGGTCTGCTGATTCTGCCGTTCAGTTCGTTCATGCTGATCGCCGGCCTGATCTGGTTTATTCGTACCATCAAGCCAGAGCAAGTGGAGCCTAAGGAGTAAGCCATGGAACATTATCTGAGTTTGTTAATAAAGAGTATTTTTGTTGAGAACATGGCCCTCTCGCTGTTTTTGGGCATGTGTACATTTCTGGCCGTATCCAAAAAGGTTAAAACCTCCATGGGTCTTGGTTTGGCAGTAATTGTGGTGCTGGGTATCTCTGTTCCGGTTAACCAGGTTATCTATGTCAATGTACTGGCGCCCGGAGCCCTTGACTGGATGGGCTTCCCGGAGGCTGACCTGAGCTTTCTGAGCTTTCTGACCTTTATCGGTGTGATTGCAGCGTTGGTGCAGATATTAGAAATGCTGCTGGATAAGTTTTTTCCACCGTTGTACAACGCGCTGGGAATATTTCTGCCATTGATTACGGTTAACTGTGCGATTTTTGGCGGCGTGGCTTTCGCTGTACAGCGTGAATATAACTTTAGCGAAAGTGTTGTCTATGGTTTAGGCAGCGGTATAGGTTGGGCTCTGGCTATTACCTTGCTGGCGGCCGTGAGAGAGAAGCTTAAGTATGCGGATATGCCTGAAGGCATTCGCGGACTGGGCTCCGTATTTATGATTGCCGGGCTAATGGCGCTGGGTTTCCAGTCGTTCACTGGCATCGCACTGTAACGCACGACACATAGGAGTATCTAATGAATCAAGTAGAGATTTATCTTGGTGTCGGCATGTTCATCGCCATCGTGCTGGTGCTGGTGTTCATCATTACCTTCGCCAAGTCAAAATTGGTGCCTTCCGGTGAAGTCACCATCGAAATCAATGGTGATCCGGAAAAATCTATTACCGCATACCCCGGTGACAAACTACTCGGGGCGCTGGCTAACGCGGGTATTTTCGTTTCTTCCGCATGCGGCGGTGGCGGTTCATGCGGCCAGTGCCGGGTAGATATTAAAGACGGTGGTGGTGAGATTCTGCCTACCGAACTTGACCATATTACCAAGCGCGAAGCCCGTGAAGGTTGCCGCCTGTCCTGTCAGGTGGCCATCAAGCAGGATATGAAAATTGAGCTCGAAGACGAAGTCTTCGGTATCAAGAAGTGGGACTGTGAAGTTATTTCCAATGACAACAAGGCCACCTTCATTAAGGAACTTAAGCTCAAAATCCCCAATGGGGAGAGCGTGCCTTTCCGTGCCGGTGGTTATATTCAGATTGAGGCTCCACCTCACCACGTCAAATATAAAGACTTCGAGATCCCTGATGAGTATAAGCCTGACTGGGAGCGTTTCGGTTTCTTTGATATCGAATCTAAGGTGGATGAAGAGGTCATTCGTGCTTATTCCATGGCTAACTACCCGGAAGAGAAAGGGATTATTCTTCTGAATGTCAGGATTGCCACTCCGCCACCAAACAATCTGAGCCTGCCTGCCGGTAAGATGTCTTCTTATATCTGGAGTCTGAAGGAAGGTGATAAAGCGACCATTTCAGGTCCTTTCGGTGAATTCTTTGCTAAAGAGACGGATGCGGAAATGGTGTTTGTGGGTGGAGGTGCCGGTATGGCACCTATGCGTTCACACATTTTCGATCAACTGCGTCGGCTCAATACCGACCGTAAGATCACCTTCTGGTATGGTGCCCGTTCTCTGCGTGAAATGTTCTATGTAGAAGATTTCGATGAACTACAGGAACAAAACGATAACTTTACCTGGCATGTGGCATTGTCTGATCCGCAGCCTGAAGATAACTGGGAAGGTTACACTGGCTTTATCCATCAGGTATTGCTGGAAAACTACCTCAAGGATCACCCGGCCCCGGAAGATTGTGAGTTCTACATGTGTGGACCTCCAATGATGAATGCGGCTGTCATCAATATGCTCAAGGAAATGGGCGTTGAAGATGAAAATATTATGCTCGACGATTTCGGCGGCTGATATTCGGAAATAAAAAAAGGGGCCTCGGGCCCCTTTTTTGTAACAACTACACCACAAACAGTTTTTTTACCGCGGAGCCGCAGAGTTCGCAGAGAAAACAGAGATCAAAGTCTCCGCTTCCTCTGAGACTCTGCGGTGATATTTTTTGTTGTGAGTATCAAATGCGGTTGTGGTCAGTTTTATGGTCTGGAATGAGTGGTATAACATCAGAGAAATAGTTTGAAATTCAGTAGTTTACAGTTTTATTTATGGCCTTTGGTATTATTTATATTGGTGGCCTGTTCACAAGCTCCGGCAGAATCTGTATTGCATGGCCAGACAATGGGCACGACCTATAACATTAAGTTTGTAAACAGCGCAGGGCTGGACGAAGTGCAATTGCAGCAACAGATTGACAGTAAACTTCAGCGCGTCAATGCGCTGATGTCCACTTACGATCCGCAGTCAGAACTGTCGCAGTTTAATCAGTGGCAGAGTACCGAGCCCTTTCCTTTGTCTGATGAGACCCTGCTGGTGATGCGGGAGGCAAAGCGACTGGGAGAGCTCAGTGGTGGCCTGCTGGATGTGACGGTTGGCCCGCTGGTAAATTTATGGGGTTTCGGTCCCAAGGCGCGGCCGGAGAAAATCCCATCGCCACAACAAATCGAGGCAGTGCAGGCGGCCATTGGGCTGGATAAACTGGTACTGGATACAAACAGTGCGCGTAAATTGCAACCGGATCTCTATGTGGATCTGTCGACTATCGCCAAAGGTTATGGGGTGGATGTGGTGGCTGACTTTATGCAGGAGCAGGGCATTGAACACTACTTGGTGGAGATTGGTGGCGAGATGCGTCTTAAAGGCATAAAGGCATCGGGTCAGTCCTGGCGGGTAGCGATAGAAAAACCGGTCTCCACAGAGCGTGCTGTACAGCAGATTATCAGCATCGGTGATAACGCATTGGCAACATCCGGTGACTATCGCAACTATTACGAACAGGAAGGTGTGCGCTACTCCCATTTGATTGACCCAACCACAGGTTATCCAATCCAGCACAATCTGGTTTCAGTTACGGTGGTACATCCCTCCAGTATGACGGCTGACGGCCTGGCTACGGCCCTGAATATCATGGGGGCGGAAAGAGGACTTGCCTTTGCCAAACAACATAATTTGGCCGTTTTGCTGATCACCCGCGAAAAAGACGGCTTTAAAGGGTATAATACGCCCGGGTTTGAACCTTATATTCAGTAGTTAAGGATGGTTTTGTGAGTACATTTTTTCTGGCGTTCGGCTTTTTTCTTCTGGTCGTGGTGTCCATGTCAGTGGGCTATCTGGTGCAGAAGAAAAGTATTTCAGGCAGCTGTGGTGGTTTAGGTTCCATCGGAATCGAAAAGGCCTGTGACTGCCCCGAGCCCTGCGATCGCAAAAAGGCTCGTCAGGAACGTGAGCAGGCGCGCCAGAAAAAGCTAGAGGAATGGCAGCAGAATAAAATCATCTGATTATCCTGGCGGGCAGGGCGGATAGTCGTTTATGCCGCTCCAATCTTTGCTTTTTGTCAGGCTCTGTCGCCTGCAATCGCCCGCACTTTGTTCCGGATAAGATAGAGTAATATCAGACTCGGCAGTACCATCAGTGCAGTCAGCACAAAGAATATTTGCCAGTTACCATCAAAGTAATCGACGATGACACCGCTGTAGGCGCCCAGCGTGGTGCGCCCGAAGGTACCTATGCTGGCCAGCAGCGCATACTGGCTGGCAGTAAAAGCGCGGTTACACAGTACCGAGATAAAGGCCATAAACGCCACGGTACCCCAGGCGGCGGTAAAGCCATCCACCACGATGGTGACAAATAACAGCGTTTTATCCGGGCCCACCGAGGCCATCAGGGCAAATAACAGGTTGCTGGCCGCCATCACGATGCCTCCGACAAATAACCCTTTTATAATGCCAATACGCAGATTCAACAGCCCGCCAGTAACAGAGGCAACAATGGTCACCGCCCAGGTCAGAAGCTTGGAATAAGCGCCGATATCTGAGTTGCTGAAACCGATCTCTTTGTAAAAGACAATGCTCATGCGCCCGAGTATGGCTTCGCCCATCTTAAACAACACCACAAATAACAACAGTGACAGCGCGACTTTGACGCCGTTGCGGTTAAAGAAGTCCCGCAAGGGCTCACCGAGGGATACCAGCAGCCAGGCCAGGGCTTTTTGTGTGCTGCCTGCTGCAACGGGCCCCTGTGCGGGTGCCTGGCGCAGCATTCTGCTGATATTACTGATAGCTAAGATAGCCAGCCCCGCTACTACCAGGTTAATTGCGCCGGTCTGATAGCTGAACCAGGTGGGGGCAAAAACCTGTGTTATGCACAGAGCAATGGCAACAATGATGGCTGTTAATACCAGCGTAGCCTGATGTTTGTGCACTGATATGGCGCTCAGGTAACGGCTCTGCGCCTGTTGGTAAACATTTTCACGATAGGATTTGGGCTCATTGGCAACCCATACGCCAATACTTAACAGCGCCATAATACCCGCCAGCAACAGATAAATATCCGACCATTGCCAGCCCGGCAGGTCAGCCATAAAAAACGGTATTGCTCCTAAACCGGCATAGCCGGTCCACCAGCCTGAGGTAGCCATGGCCGCTGCAGTAGATTGTTGTTCGTTCTGGTCGGCTGGAATGCTATCAATCCGGAACGCATCGATAACAATATCCTGAGTAGCCGATGACAACGAGATGGCCAGAGCCGTGAGGCCGGCAAAGGTCAGGGTCTGGGTGGGATCCACCAATGACAGCCCCAGGCAGCCCAGCACCATCAGCCATTGCATCAGTAAAATCCAGCCCCGGCGCTGACCTAAAGCCTGCAGCAGGGGAAGTCTTATCCTGTCTACCAGTGGCGACCACAGGAAATTAATCGAATAAACCGCAAAAACAGCGGAAAAATACCCAATCGCAGAACGTGTCAGCCCGGCATCTTTAAGCCAGGCCGACATCACCGAGCCTATCATCACCCAGGGGAAACCACTGGCGATGCCTAACAGAAAAATGCTCAGCATTGTGCGGTTACGAAAATGGTTTAGTTGTTCAACAACAAAAGACAAGGGGCAGGTTCGGGGTTAGCTGACAATCAGGCTATTGGGCCATGGATAGACGCCGGAATCAAGAGACAGGCGAACTAATCAATCCATAGCTACTGCACGAAATTGCTTCACGCATTTTGTTGGAGCAACTAAAGTAAGAAACTGTCCGATAAGCACATTTATTTACATATTCGTGAATGTTTGGTATTTTTAGAGCGTTTTTTAACACCTTCAGAAAAACGCTTCATCAAGCAAAGGAATGACCAAGCGCCATGGATGAGACGCAATACCTCCGACTCTCATGCTCGTTTTTTCCTTTGATTTTGACATTAATATAATAAAACTTGGGTCAGAAAATGAGTAAACAGTATCTAATATCTCTAGCATGTCTTGTGCTTTGTGCATGCGGTGGTGGTTCATCAGACAGTCAGCCAACGCCACAGCCGCAGGCACCAAACCAGCTACCCACTATCTCCGGTTTAGAATCTGTCACAGCCTTTGAGCGGGATAGTATTGAGATTTCCGCACAGGCATCTGATGCAGACGGCCAGATAGATAGTTATCAATGGTCACAGACCTCTGGTACAGAAGTCGAACTGTTGGGAGGTACCACCTCAATACTGAGTTTTAGTGCCCCGGCACTGACCGAAGAAGAGCAACTGGAATTTTCTCTCACCGTAACCGATAACGACGGGGATACAGCTACTGCATCTGTAACGGTAGATTTATCGGTTTATCCGGAGATTGATAAGTCTTTAATTGCGGATCCAGGCTTGTCAAACTGCCTGTCTGCTCAATCAGCGGATTCCGGCACCAGATCTTTGACTTGCGATGGTTATTCTATCGCTGATCTGGATGGTATCGCTGAAATGACACAACTCGAGTCACTGGTTATTAAGGGCAGTGCTTTACAGAATACGGATGGTATTGCTTATCTGGACACACTGAAACATCTGGATATCACTAAGAATAACACCGGTATTACAATGAATCTGGCCGGTCTGCAAGGCCTGCAAACGCTTAAAATTGAGACACAGGGAACTCTTTATGGCCTGAGTGAGCAATTAGCGCCGTTAACAGCACTTAAAACATTAGAGTTGGATTCAAACCGCAACTGGCCTGGCGTCTCTCTGGCTAGTCTGACTTCAGCGACGGATATGGAGGCGCTGGATATACGCAATATTGAGGTCACAGACGTTGGGGGCCTGAAAGAACTCGAAAGCCTTACTCATTTGACCTTGTCTAATACCCGATTAAATACGCTGTCTTTTCTGGTTGATTTAAACAACTTAAAGTCGTTGGATATAAGCTACAACTACCAAGTTAGAGATCTTAGTGCGTTGTTAAATCAGGGGCAGTTAGAGAGTCTGAATATTGAGGGGTTATCGCAAATCGATACGAGCCCTCTTGATCAACTCACAGCTCTCAAGGAACTCAGTCTCGGCGGTTCTGGTGGTGAACTGGATATTGAATTTGTTGAGCAACTGACAGAGCTTGAAGCACTGAGTGTTAAAAATACCAATTTGCTGTCTGGTTATCAGACTATCGTTAATCTTACCAAACTGAAATCACTGACCTTGTCCCAGGTTGATATCAGTACTCTGGGCTTTCTTGCTGAACTGACCGCTCTGGAGTCTCTTGATCTGTCCGGTAACAGGCGAATCAGTGATATCAGTGCAATCGGGCAACTTACCAATCTTGAAGAATTAAGTCTGGCCCAACTTGACAACCTCAGTGAGCTTCAACCCTTGTCGGGTCTTAGCAGTCTTAAATCATTAGATTTATCGAATACTGGTAATTACGGTATTTCCTTAAACACCGAGGCGTTAACGGAACTTGAACAACTGACTTACCTGAACATAAGTAATAGTCATATCAATGATCTGAGCTTTTTATCCTCAATAATCTCTTTACAGACCTTAGAAGCCGAGTATTTGAATACCAACGGGAGTCTGCCAGATTTGAGTGCCTTGGAAGGTTTGGAAGCCGTTTACTGGGGTTATTTAAATGAGCAGGATGCGATCAATTTGGGAACAGCTAGCTCGGTAGCATTGCTTAGTATTAAAGAGCTACAAACCAGCGACTTTGGCTTTCTGAAAGAAATGGATAATCTTCAGATCCTCGTAGTAGAGTCTGGCTCTTATGCAACAACCAGTGGAGATGGACTCGAGTTATTGACCAATCTGGAGGCTTTGTATGTTGGCAGGAACCAGATAGAAACTATGCCGGACCTGGCGGAGCTGACTAAACTGAGTTCGGTGACTATGCAATCAAGGCGTTTGACCAGCCTGAATTTCCTCAAGAATACATCATCGCTTCGCTATCTAGATGTTCGACAGGCCAATGAACTGACCTGTCAGACATTGGCTGAGACAGAGGAATTGTTCTCTAATATTGATTTCAAAGTGCCAGCTGACTGTGTAGAGGTTCCCGTAACGAACCTGGTATTTGCGGATGAAAATCTGAGTTCGTGTATACGACAGCGTGGGTCAGATGCGATGGATATAACCAGTATCCGCTGTCATTCTAAAGTAGCTTCCATGGAGGGGATTGCGCAACTTCCTAATTTGACCAGTATTACTTTGTATTATATTGATAATGGGGCAGCTCTCTCAGAGCTGGCGGAACTATCCAACCTAACGGATTTGAGCCTGGAAAATACCTCTTTATCGACACTAGCTAGTTTACCTACTTTAGATGCATTGACTACCTTAGAGGTTGATTCCAGTCAACTGGTAAGCTTAAACAGTCTCGCCACTATGCCTAATGTGACGAGACTGGAGATTGATTACAATTCAGCTTTGGTTAACTGGAATGGAATAGATAAGCTACCCAAGCTCAAATATATTGATGCCTATGGGAATTCCAGTTTGGAGGATATTTCTGCAACGCTGGTTCATCCTTCTCTTGAGAGAGTCTATCTTTCAGGCTCACACAATCTGACTTGTGATGACAAACAAGCAATGGAGGATGCCGGAATTCAGGTTAGTGGGTGGTACAGTTGTGACTAACTAAGTCTTCAATCACGTTCCAGAAGGGCGCAGAGGCGCCCTTTTTATTTATAAAGAAAGTTTCCGCTTAAGTTTAATCTCGTTTGCAAAGCAATTATTCGGTGACACTTCAGATCTTATCTTTATAACAGAGATCCCCGCTTTTGCGGGGGGCTGTGTATAGGCTTAGTGTATTAGGTCAGTCCAGGGTGGAATTTTCCCAGGCTTCCTGCCACTGGCTAAGATCGACTTTCTGCAGCCATTTCAGCAAAGGGGTCTGAATTAGGCCTTCCTCATCCTTATCAACCTGGCCGTTACCGTTCCTGTCGTTAAAACCTCTGCGTTGCTCCAGAATCAGATACTGATTTTCATCTCCACCTAAAAGAATCCAGTCTCTGGTTACGTAACTACGATCTGTAATAACGTGAAGCATCGACACAAGGCCTTCAGATGTTATCTCCCAGCCAGAATAGTCTTTTCGCCAGAAACTCGGAACAACAGCATCAGAAGAGGCTTCAGGATTGATGCTTGTGTAGTCATTATTCTTGGATAAAATAAGAGCAAACGCCCGTTCTTGCTTTATTAACCCGTTGTTCTGATAATCCGATGAAGCCCAATGGCCGAACTCCCACACGGAATTCCATCCATAGGGTAGTTCAGAAGTCAGTATATTGGTCAGTTCCAACTCAAGATCATCAGGCTGATTCGTTTTGGCTATCCACCTGACCAGGCGCTGTTCAAGTTCCTCATCCACATAATGATTAACCAGTGCTGCATATAACACGCCGTTGCTAGCGAAGGGAATATACTCGTAGCGTTCGTTTGCCGTGGTAACAGATAGTTTATTCTCTTCAACATTACCGACAATGCTCTTGCCGCTTAATCTGGCGGTGGTCTGTTCGCCATTGACCGTCATCAGATCAACAATATAGTTCGTCATTTCCAGGCTCCCATCGGCCACTTCATAGGCTGAGGGGACTGTATAACTGAGCGGTAATGCCCATTTTCCAGATGAGAAATCTGCTGTCATATCAGGTTGACCCATTCCAACCTGCGTATAGAGCTGATGGCTGCTTTTAAGCGTAATCTGGGCTGTGGGCAGTTCTTTCACACATTCACACGAGAGGTAGGACGTTAATGAATCAAGGGTATAAGTAACCTGGTGGGAACCTTGAGCCCAGATAATGCCGGACTCTCCTGGTATCAGAGTATAGGATTCCTGTATTGTTTTTTTATCCAGGTAGACGTTAATAGTATGTTCATTAGCGGCCTGATTTATCTGCTCAACCAGCTCATGCGAAAAACCATACTGATCGGCCAGAATCTGATAATCTTTGTAAATATCCTCTTTTTCCGAGAGTGGGACCCATACTAGCTCTTCTTCTGCTCTGGAAGGGTAATTCAGGATTAATCTGTTGCCTTCTTTAGTCCAGGTAAGTTCAAATTCTCCAACTTCGTAATCGTATCCTTTGACTCCCTCAACAAATGCCATGCCGGTGCCGTCTGCATGTAGCTCCAGAATGATTTCACTAGATGGCACATGACCCTGTTGCGGGGCCTGGGAAAGGATATGAATACCAACCAGATCCTCATCCGTAATGGCCTGCACAACATCCGTATCAGTTAACGTGGCATTAATGGCCGTGTTTAAATCCAGTGCAAAGGCCTGGGCATAATCGCCACTTTCGTCTGCCAGCCCTTGTTCCTGCAGCCATTGCATTGCAGTTTCCCATGCAGAAGTCGTTTCACTTTGCCAGGCAGTGAGGGTGCTGGCTGAGTCAGGTAAAGCATAGGCCGGGTTGTCTGCCAGTAACTTAATCAGACCTGCCATGGTATGCAGCCTGTCGGCATCAATAGCCTGCTCCAGGGCTGATAGCTGCTCTGGTGTGGCAGCAACGCCATTATTCTTGTCTGCGGCCAACAGGTATCGGGCGGTGGAAAGCTGAGTAATATTAAGCCTTGGAATTTCGGAGGCGATGAGTTGCTCATCGCTTCCGGCTATTTCAATCAGTGTCTCATATGATGTGATCTGGCTGATAAGTTCAATATGTGCCTGCTCACCCGCACCCACAGCTTTAATGGTCAACATATCAGCAGGTGAGTATTCTCCGTCGCGCAGGACAATGGTCAGATTATAGTTTCCTTGATTATCTGCTGTGGTGTTGAAAGTGTTGTCGCCAACAGTGACAGTAATCTCGCCCTGACTCAGCGGTGCATCGGTGGCTTTACCATTAAGGCTAATTTCTCTGACTGCCAACACCTGTAAATCAAAGGAAGGCAGAGACTGAGTAATGTCTCCGTCCGATACGCTGATAACGATGTCAGAATATATGCCGGCATCCTCTCTGGATGGGGTACCGTTCAGCTCGCCAGTATCTGTATCAAAGCCAGCCCATTCCGGCAGGTTTTCCACACTGAAGGTCAGAGTATCGCCATCGGCATCTGAGGCCTCGGGTATAAAACTGTAGTCAGCGTCCTCATCTACTGTGGCTGCAGATGTGCCGGTAATGGTCGGAGCGTTATTAACTGGCGCCGGTGGCGTTGTTGGTGCACCGCCATCAGAGCCTCCGCCGCCTCCACAGGCCGTCAGAAATAAGATAAAACAAAGATATACGGGGAACGAAACACGTGATGGATTCACGGTACAACTCCTTTTGCGAATAAGATTCCTGGATAGGGTGTGATTACAACTTGTTACTAATCTTCACAGAAACGGTGAAGATAGTCCAGAATTGAGGGGGAGTTGCATCGCTGAAGCTGGACTAGCGGTAAATAGACAATAGTGGTTATGCAGTGTGTTCGGTTTACGATAAGGAGAAAGAAGGTGCTGGTGGTTCTAAGGCCTGACACCCACACAATCAAGGGGGTAGTGGCCTTCGCCTTCGAGGTATTGCAGGCAGGTGATGAGTTCACTGCGCAGGTAGGGATCTTCCTGTAATTTTTGTTCTGACCAGAAATGCACCTGATGCAGCAAGTGCCAGAATACCCGCTCTTTCTGAGTGCAAGGTTGGGTCAGCGTGTTTTTCACCTGACTCCACTCCTCCATGGTATCCCAGAAATACAAGTCCACTTCCCGATAGGGGATGCGCCCCTCCCAGAAAGCTTTGACGAAATACACCAGTTGAGATGCTTTGCGGTTGATAAAATTATTAACAGTCACAGGTTTAATAATACTCCGGCCCGTTTTTCCCCTAGTATAGTTAGGAATTCAGGATTTATCCTGATGTAGCGTTAACCGAATATCCTGTTCAGGTTACTCAGTTAAGTGCCATTGGGGATCCCTTAACTGCTAATAGTTTCGCGGTAAATGACAGCGTTGTCAAACAGGCGAGGAGGCTTCTTACCAGCCCATGTGGATTAACCATCCCTGAACTTCTTTTGCAATATAGGGGTATTGATGAGCATAAAGGTCAGTACCGACAATTTCACGCTGCCGGTAATGCATTTTCAGGGCTTTTTCAGCGGCAATCAGTCGCTGTTGTCGCTGACTGAGGGTCCAGGCATTGTTCCAGCGGTTATAGATATCCAGCACCGGAATCGTCAACCCTGCCATTTTCTCAGCCAGTTGATGGTTACGCGCTGGTTCAGGCCAGTAGGGGGATACCGTCACCAAAGCGTCAGGTAGCCCCGTTTGCTGCTGTGCATAATGGTTCAGCAGCGCGGCGGCACTGGAACCTTGTGAGATAACCAGTACAAAGCCAGGGTAGTTCTGGGTAAACTGTATGGCAGCATCCACCCGTTCGCTAATCAGCGTTTCAAAGCGCTCGTATTGTTCGGTGCTGAGTATTGACGCCGGTTCAATAGGCTGGATGCTCTTTGGTTGTTCAGCTGCGTCTTCACTGTCGCCGGACTCCTGAACAGCGTACAGTTCAATCTCAGGCGCAGTGATCACCAGGGTAACCCAGCCTTCGTCATTCAGATGACGCGCAAGCGGACCAAGAGACTGATTGCCAAGGTGAGAAAGACTGAAATCATTGACCAGAATAGCCACGCCCATATTGTTGGGGATGGTATGCTCACTGAATAGCGCGGCGAAGCGCTGCTCGCCGGCTTCGAGCTGGCGATACTGGTGCTCCGGGAACCCACGCTGAATATCCTGATTCCGCATCTCAGCAGGAACTAACTGCTCGGCATGGCAGCACAGTGACACAAAGAAAAGCAAACAGATGCGTTTTATCATAGGTCTTTTATCGGGAGAAATGCCGGTAACTTGAGTCAGAACGGGCAGCAAGAGTCAAATCTGATCCGTTGCCCGGTTACCGGGTGAGTCAGCGCAAGCATACAGGCATGCAGTTGTAATCTTGAGGCCATTTCCAGAGCCTGTGAATGAGCATACAGACGATCACCCAGTATCGGATGTCCCAGGCTGAGCATATGTACCCTGAGCTGATGCGAACGACCCGTGATTGGCACCAGCTCTACGCGGGTTGATGCACGCTCATGTTCCAGTACATGCCATCGGGTCAGAGCGGATTTTCCCCTTTCCCTGTCCACCATTTGTTTAGGACGATTGGGCCAGTCACATATCAGCGGCAGGTTAACTTCACCGCTTTTTTGTTTTGGCGTTGCCCAGATCCTGGCCTGGTAAATTTTTTCGGTTTCCCGGTATTGGAATTGTCGGGAAACATGTCGATGACTGTGTTTGTTCAGCGCCATCAACATAATTCCGGATGTGGCCATATCCAGCCGATGTACCACCGTGGCAGTGGGGAATACCGACTGTGCCCGGTTTTGCAGGCTGTCTTTATGTTCGGGTGCCTTTCCAGGCACTGATAACAGCCCACTGGGTTTATCCAGTACCAGCAGATCCTCATCCTGATACAGGATTTTCAGCCAGGGTTCGCAGGGTGGTAAGTAGTGAAGTAGCGCCATCAGTGAGAATTCACCACCAGCCGGATAGCTTCCAGTTGCAGCCGGGCGCCATTGATCAACTCACCCAGCTGATGGATCTGGTGGGCAAGGTGCTGGATCTCTTCATCTCTGATGCTGGGGTTAAGCTTTTTCAGGTTAAGCAATCTGTCCAGTTCATCGCCGAGCTCTGCCTGCATTTTACTCAGGCAGGAATGGCGTAATTCCCGGGCAGCCTTCGCTGCGGCTTTGCCCGCCTGTTTCAGGCCAGTCTGAATCTGCGACTCTAATGCCTTGAGGAGCTGTCCGGCAATTTTGTTGTTCAGTGGTTGCAGCTCGTTAAAGGGTTGCATCACTTCCTTGCCTTTGGCATCCAGACACAGGCGAATAGGGGTAGGCGGCAGATAGCGGTGTAGCTGAAGATCACGGCTGGCGTTGGCGCTGAGTACAAACAGGCATTCAATAAAGTAGCAACCATTTGCCACAGACTTATCCTGCATCAGTGCCAGACTGCTTTTTCCCAGCGTGTCGGTAAGGATCAGATCCATGGCGTGTCGCACCATGGGATGATCGGCGCTGAAAAACTGAATATCCTCAATAGCCAGCGCTGTCTCCCGCTCATAGGTAATCGTCAGGCCTTCTTCATCAAGACCCGGTAACTGATTGACCATGGTGTCACCGGGGCGCAGGATATAGCTGCTTTCGTTCTTGTCCTCCTGCAATACACCAATGGTGTCAAGCAGCCTGCCCATAAATCGCTCCAGCCTGGCAGAATCATCGATACTATGGATAGCATCCAGTAACGGCTCCACTTTGCCGCGGCCGGAAGAATTCAGTTCCAGCAGTTTATCTCTGCCCGCTTCCAGATCTTCTCTGAGCTTAAGGTACCGTTGTCGGGTTTGCTTTAAGAGCTTATCGAACAGACCCGGCTCTGAATCCGGGCGCAGTGCATTGAGAAGTTCGTGCCGGACCTCTTCATAGACGGTGCTGCCTACCGGGCAGGTGTGCTCAAAAGCATTGAGTCCCTGATGGTACCATTCAAGCAGCTTTTGCTGGGCGCTGTGAGCGAAGTAGGGGAGGTGAATCTGTATATCTTGTTGCTGACCAATTCGATCCAGTCTCCCGATACGTTGTTCCAGCAAGTCAGGCAGCAGTGGCAGATCGAATAACACCAGATGGTGAGCAAACTGAAAGTTGCGTCCCTCACTGCCAATCTCGCTGCAAATCAGCGTCTGAGCACCTTGCTCTGACTGGGCAAAAAATGCCGCCATTTTATCCCGTTCAACGATACTCAGGGCTTCATGAAAGATACCGGCGTGAATGCCAGCCCTAATCCGCAACGCTTCAGCCAGTTGCATGGCTGTGCCGGCACTGGCACAGATCACCAGTACTTTCTCATTTTTAAATTGCTGTAGCAGTCCGATAAACCAGTCCACTCTGGGATCCGACTGGGTCCATTGTTCCTGCAGCGAGGCGTGCCGTTCAGGAGTCAGATAGTATTCAACGTCCAGATCCTCTGACTGAAATAACGTCTGATATTGTTCAGGCAAATCTAATGGGTAACTATGCAGGTGACGTACAGGAAAGCCTTTGATTCCAGAGCGACTGTTTCTGAATAGCAGGCGCCCGGTTCCATGGCGATCAATCAGCTCACCAAGCAGATGCTGTTTCTCCTGTTCAGTAGCCTGATTGAGGTTTTTCAGTCTGTCGGCCAGCTCCGGGGCAAACTCTGTGATGTCAGAGATCTGCTCCGGTGTAAGCGAGTTGCCTTCAAGTAACGGCGCGATAGCTTCAGCGAGCTGGCTGTAACCCTGTTCTTCCTGTAAAAACGCCTGATAGTCATAGAAACGATCCGAATCGAGCAAACGCAGACGGGCGAAGTGGCTGGCATGGCCCAGTTGATCCGGGGTGGCGGTTAGTAGCAGAACACCACGGGTAACAGAAGCCAGCGCTTCGATACACTGATAAGCTGCTGATGGCGCCTGTTCTGACCATTCGAGATGGTGCGCCTCATCCACTACCAACAGGTCCCAGGGAGCGGCCTTTGCCTGGGCCTGGTATTTGGGGTTTTGGGTCAGAAAATCCAGACTGCAGAGTACCAGTTGTTCAGATTCAAAAGGATTGTCAGATTCTTCACTCAAAGCCTGACAGCGCTGAGTATCAAAGATGGCAAAGGCCAGATTGACCCTGCGCAGCATTTCTACCAGCCATTGGTGTACAAGACTGTTGGGCACCACAATCAAAACCCGGGCGGCCCGGCCGGTAAGAATTTGCTGATGAATGATAAGCGCCGCTTCGATGGTCTTACCCAAACCCACTTCATCGGCCAGCAATACTCTTGGCGCATGGCGATTGGCCACTTCAGCGGCGATATGAATCTGGTGGGGTATCAGGTCTACCCTTGCCCCGGTCATTCCCAGTAAGGGGGAAGTCTGGTGCTGATATTGCTGTTCAAGACAGGCCAGGCGCAGATCAAACCATTTCGGATCATCATACTGGCCACTGAGCAAGCGCTGATCAGGCTGATCGAGTACAAAATGATGATCCACAAAGGTTTCTTTCAGGCTGGTATTCAGACCGGTATCAAGGCGCTGGCCAATATAGGTTAACTGGCCATCCAGCTCACTGATTTCTTCAACCAGCAGTTGCCAGCCCTGATGACTGGCGATCTTGTCGCCAATGCCAAAGGTTACCCGTATCAGAGGAGCGGATGCCAGTGTATAGGTGCGCTGTTCGCCAGTAGCCGGAAACAGCAAAGTGACGGTTCTGTCTGCTATCTCTACTACTGTGCCGAGTCCGAGCTCTGACTCTGTCTGACTTATCCAGCGTTGCCCCAGGGCAAATGACATAATAACTCCGGTAAAATGTAGTGCGGCGGCGGATTTTACTCTGCCGGGAAAGATTTTCCTACCTTGCAGAACAAAGGGACCTCTAAAAGTAGATGATCAGCGGGCAAAAGTGTTTTATTGTGAACCTGTCGTCGTTAAAACTTACGCCGACAAAGCAAAAAGCTTGTGCTGTTCGTGGCTGAATGCTTTTTTCGTCATGGACGCATTGATGGCCACCAATGGTCAGTGTCTGGCCGCTGGTGGCGCACCCCAGCCGGAGACGCTAAATGGCCAAAACCAAAGCTGTTAATACTAAGATTTACGTTCTCGATACCAATATCCTCCTGCATGAACCCTTTGCTTTTCTCTCCTTCAAAGAAAATGATGTCGTCGTTCCTATGACGGTGCTCGAAGAGCTGGATTATATTAAAGACAGTAAAAAAGATGTGGCCCGGGATGCGCGTATTTCCATTCGCGCTATGGAAGATGTGTTACATGAAGCTACACCCGATCAGCTTACTGCCGGCGTTTTGCTGAAGGGGCTGGGCTCGGGCGTTTCGGCGCCGACCGGGCACTTCTCCATTTTTTCAGATCACGGTATGCCTAAGGCTCAGCAGGTTTTCACCAGCAATGAAAATGACAACCGTATTATTAATGCCGCACTGCATATTCAGCAGCGGGCCACCCCAAGACAGGTCGTGCTGGTCACCAAAGACATTAATATGCGCCTCAAAGCCAAAGGTGCCGGACTGGCGCATGTGGAGGACTATCGTACAGATCAGTTGATCAGCGATATTAAGTACCTCAGCCGCGGATATCATAAGTTTGAAGGGAATTTCTGGGACAAGGTTAAGTCGGTGGAAAGTCGCACTGAAGGCCGCGAAACGGTGCATAGTATTGATCGTAAAGTGTTTCCTGAGGCCTATATCAATGAATTTCTAATCGATGACTCAAACCAGTTTGCGGCTGTAGTGGAAGGAATGACCGACTCCACCCTGGAAATTCTCGATTTGGGTTATGAACGCCTGATGTCAGGGAAAGCCTGGGGGATTCATCCGAAGAATATCGGCCAGGCCATGGCGCTGCACGCGCTACTCGACCCCTATATTGATCTGATTATTATGACCGGCCCGGCGGGTTGCGGGAAAACCCTCCTGGCACTCGCGGCGGCCCTGGAAATGGTGATTGAGCGCAAAATGTATGACAAGATCATCGTTACCCGCAACACTCCTGAGATTGCCGAATCTATTGGTTTTCTGCCCGGTACCGAGGAGGAGAAAATGGCGCCCTGGCTGGCGGCTATTACCGACTCACTGGAAGTGCTGCATAAAAATGATGAGAATGTGAAAGGCTCCATGAGCTACATCATGGAGAAGGCCAACATCCAGTTTAAGTCGGTGAATTTTATGCGCGGGCGCAGTATCCAGAATGCCATTGTCATTCTCGATGAGAGTCAGAATCTGACCGCCTCACAGCTTAAAACCATCATTACCCGCTGTGGCGAGGGCACTAAGCTGATCTGTACCGGTAACCTGGCGCAGATTGATTCTAACTACTTAAGCCCGGTGACATCGGGCCTGACCTATCTGGTGGAGAAGTTTAAGAACTTTACCGGCAGTGCCACCATTAACCTCGACGGTGTGGTCCGCAGTCGCCTGGCCGAGTTCGCCGAAGAGCATTTGTAAAAGACTTTTCACCACAGAGGCTCGGAGGGCACATAGAGGTAAAGGGGATTAAACTGTTAATACCTCTGTGTTCTTCGTGCCCTTGTGGTTATTTTTGTCTTTTTTTAACAGGTCGCGGTCCACAATAGAGGCATTCGGGGATTTTTAGCTCCATCCCGTAATCCGCTTCGCTCCTTACAGGCTACCGATAACATAAATGGTGAGTCCTTTGCGATCTCAGCGACTCTGCGGTGAATTTAGTTCTGGTTGACGATTTCAAAGCTGTACATGCCACCGTCGATGGCGGCCAGGCTCTGTTCTGCAATCTGACCTGCAGGCATCAGGGCGGGGCCTGTGGGCTCAGCCAGAATGTAGGTATTACCGTTTAGCCTCAGGGTTTTATCTTTACTGCTATGGGCCAGCTGTACGCCCAGAAGTGCGTGGTTGGGCAGATAAATAATGGCGATTTTTACCGTCGGCAGCATCGATCGAAGCAGCGCAGCGGCCACCACGGTTTTACTGTCGCAATCCCCATGGTTATTGACTAACACTTGCGCCGGTGGCAGGTAACCTGAACCATCAGACACCATTCTGTTCTCGAGCGGGTTATAAGGAATCGTCTGTAACCAGCTCAGCAACATATTCACATAAGCCCGGGCCTGGCTGTTGTCTTTAAGTTTGGCATACAGGGCGTTTGCAGCTGGCAGTAAGGCTACGACACTCTCCCGTGCATAGCGGATATGGTCCGGTTTGACCCCTTCCTTTCCGAAATGATTGGTAAAATGGGCGTAGTAGTTGTCATAAAGGTAGTCATCAAAGGCTTTTTGCTGCAGTTCCTGCAACTTTTTTTGCCAGTGTTCGATGTTCTCACGTTTTCGTGATCGCACTTCGAAAGCCAGTTCTTCACCTACTTTTCGTACCTCAATCCGCGCTTCTCGGGGATCCACCACCTGCGCCGCTTTTTGCATCGCTATCATCACATGACGCTGGGCAATATGAGGCTGATAGGTTAGCAGCTTCTGGAACTGCTCATTGACCTGTTGCTTATCAAGGTCAAATATTATTTCCTGAGGCAGGTTGTCATGATCCAGCCAGCTATAGCTTAACTGAATTGTGGTATCACTTTGTGTTTTCGCAAACACCACTTGCTCAGCATGACTCAGATGATTTGCTAAAAGTGTAGCTATGATAAAAGAAACCCGATAAAAGACTTGCCCCATACCACTCAAAGAAAAATATCCCGACAATTTTAAGTCAGTATAGCCATGGGATGATTGTGGAACAACGGTATCACGTTACGCCTTTGCGGGTGTTATGCTGGCCGAATCCGTTTTGAACCAGTTCAGCTTATCTCGCAGTGTAACTACACTGCCGACGATAATCAGAGCTGGCGGCCTGATATGAGTTGCGCGGTCCTCAATGTCAGCCAGTGTACCTGTCACCACCTGTTGGTTAGCAGTAGTGGCCTGCTCAACCAGGGCGATGGGTGTACTCTTGTCCATGCCATTGGCTATAAGCTCACGGCAGATAACCGGCAGGCCGGTCAGACCCATATAAAATACCAGTGTCTGACCTTTTTGAACCAGTGCCGGCCAGTCCAGATTTATAGAGTCGTCTTTGAGATGTCCGGTGGCAAATACCACAGACTGCGCATGATCTCTGTGTGTCAGTGGAATGCCTGCATAGCTGGCTGCACCACTGGCGGCCGTAATGCCGGGCACTACCTCAAATTCAATCCGGTGCTCAAGCAGGGTTTCAATTTCTTCGCCGCCCCGCCCGAAAATAAAGGGGTCACCGCCTTTTAGACGCACCACCCGTTTGCCCGCTTTCGCCTCGGTGACCAGCAATTGATTGATATCCTGTTGCGGCAGAGTGTGGTTACTCGCCGCCTTACCCACATAAATCTTTTCTGCGTCGCGGCGTACCATGTCCAGAATTTCCTGCGATACCAGACGATCATATACCACCACATCGGCTTTTTGCATTAATCGCAAGGCACGAAATGTGAGTAATTCTGCGTCACCCGGGCCGGCTCCGACCAGATAGACCTGACCGGTAATTTTGGGTGACGATTGTGCCAGATAATGCTCCATCAACTGTGTGGCTTTACCTTCATTGCCTTTAAGCACTTGTTCTGCAATATCGCCATCGAAGAAGTCTTCCCAGAAATACCTGCGCTGGGTCAGGTTGTTGAAGCGTCGCTTGACCTTTTCCCTGAATGTCTGGGCAAATGCACCCAGGCGGCTGATGCTGCGGGGGATATCAGCTTCAAGCTTCTGGCGCAGATAACGCAGCAAAACCGGGGCTACGCCGCCACTGCTCATTGCAATCAGAACAGGAGAGCGGTCGATAATCGACGGGGTAATAAAACCACATTGGTCAGGAGCATCCACTACATTGACCAGCAAGTTTCTGGCTTTAGCTTGTTCGCTAATTTGTTGGTTAAGGGCGCGATCATTGGTGGCCACAAAGACCAGTTGACGGCCATTAAGGTCGTGTGGCTGGTATTCACGGGAATGCCACTCCAACTGAGATTGTTCGCTGACCAGCCGTTCAACCGTAGAGCACGCCCAGGGCGCCACTATGGTAATGCTGGCATGGGTACGTAGCAGCAGCTCTGCTTTGCGGGCGGCCACTTCGCCGGCCCCCACAACCAGCACATTCAGTGCCGTGGTATCAACAAATAAGGGGAAATATTGCATGGGAAAACACTTAATCGGACGTTATCTGAGAGTCTGACACAACTGCTTATAACAACAAAATATCAAATTACGAAAATATATGCTTTTTAGTGAGGAGTGAGGAGGTAGAGTGATGAATTATGAATGCTGAATTATGAATAAAAAGCCTTCAACCACGAAAAACACTAAACTCACGAACGAACTATTACCTCTCGCAGAGGCGCAGAGAAGTAAAGGTGTGGTGCCATAAAGCCCCTGCGTCTCTGCGAGATCAAAGTTCCTCTTTTTTGCTCTTTTCAGTAGAGGACTTCAGCCTGAATTACTCTTTGGGTTTACGTTCTTTACGCGGTTTGTCGAATTTAGGCTTATCTCTTTTCGGTGGCTCATCGGTCCATTCTCTGATCCCCAGTTTCTGCCCTGAAACCCTGGCTTTTTGCAATACCTGGCGAACTTCCGGCGGCATCCCTTCGGGTAAATCTACCGTACTGAAACTGTCATGGATTTCGATAGCGCCGATATGCTTGCTGTCCATACCCGCTTCGTTGGCAATGGCGCCGACGATATTACCGGGTTTGACGCCATGTGTATGGCCTACATCCAGGCGGTAGCGCTGCATCCCTTCCTCGGGCTTGGAACTGCGACGGCGGGGTTTATCACCAGCTTTACCATCCCGTCCTCTTGGTCCTCGTTCGGGTCTGTCTCTGCCCCCCCGATCACGTTCTCCGCGCTCGACTCTTGGCGGGCGGGCATTAAGATCAGGGCGATCAGATTCACTCAGAAGCAGAGGTTCATTACCCTGAGCCAGTTTGGCCAGCGCTGCCATCAGCACTTCAGGCTCAGCTTCCGTTTCTGCCTGAATGGCCTCAATAACGGTGATTAGAGCTTCCAGCTTGTCATCATTCATTGCCTCGATAACGGACTGTTTAAAGCGTTTGAGACGCTGCTCATTCAGCTCGGAGATCGATGGGATGGTCATGACTTCAATTTTTTGACGGGTAGCCTTTTCTATGGCCCCCAACATGCGCTTCTCACGGTGTGAGATAAACAATATGGCTTCACCGGAGCGTCCGGCTCGGCCTGTACGGCCGATGCGATGCACATAAGATTCGGTGTCATAGGGAATATCGAAATTGATCACGTGGCTGATGCGTTCCACATCCAGCCCCCGGGCTACCACATCGGTAGCGATCAGAATGTCTATTTTACCCTGCTTGAGGCGATCAACAGTCCGTTCTCTGGCACTTTGCTGAATATCGCCGTTTAGCGGTTCAACGGCAAAGCCTCGTGCGGCAAGCTTTTCCGCCAGTTCCATAGTAGCGTTTTTAGTGCGTACAAATACAATGATGCCATCGAATTCTTCCACTTCAAGAATCCGGGTCAGTGCCTCAAGTTTATGATGGCCGGCTACCTGGCAAAAACGCTGGCGAATGGTGCTGGCGGTACTGACCTTAGAGGCAATCCTTACTATTTTTGGGGATTTTAAGTACTTATTGGTGATATTGCGGATGCGATCGGGCATGGTTGCAGAGAACAATGCGGTCTGACGCTCTTTCGGAGCATGGCTTAAGATCCACTCCACATCATCAATAAAGCCCATACGTAGCATTTCATCGGCTTCATCCAGTACCAGGAATTTCAGCTTATCAAGTTTCAGGGTGCCCTTTTTAATGTGGTCAATAATTCTGCCCGGTGTACCCACAACAACCTGAACACCGCGCTTCAATGGCCTGATCTGGTTATCGTAGGATTGTCCGCCGTAAATAGGCAGTACTTTAATATTGCGATCAAAGCTGGCGTAGGTGTGAAAGGCTTCTGCAACCTGAATGGCCAGCTCCCGGGTAGGTGCTAAAACCAGCAATTGTGTTGTGGTGTCGCTACTGTCTATCTTTGCCAGCATGGGCAGGGCGAAGGCGGCGGTTTTTCCGGTGCCTGTCTGTGCCTGACCTAACAGATCGTGACCTTCCATAATCAGCGGAATACTTTCCGCCTGTATCGGAGAAGGCTTTTCATAGCCTACTTTCTCCAGTGCCTTGAGTACCGGCTCGGGAAGGTTTAAGTCTGTAAAGCTGAGATCTGTATTACTGGTCATAGGGTTCCTGCTGCTGATCGCCGACATCCGACAATATTAAAGCCGCAATTATATGCGATTTGACTGATTTAAGACAGTAAAAGCCACAAATGACACAAAAGGATTATTGTTTCGGCCCGGGTAAATATTCCGCCAAAGGCTGTCGTGACAATTGACTGTCCGGCGACTCTGGCCTATGGTGGGATTCTACTTGTACTCACTGTTACATAAGGATTTCCAGTGTTTCGTATTTTCTTAATTTTGTCCTTCAGTATGCTCGTGTTGGCGTGCAGTCAGCAAACGGGTGAACAGCATCTTGAAAAGGCACAAGGCTATGCGGCAGAAAAAGATCATCCTGCGGCAGTCATTGAGCTGAAAAGTGCGTTGCAGAAATCGCCTCAGTTGGCGGCCGCCCGATTTGAACTGGGCCGCATTTATGTTCAGCAACAACAATTCCAGCAGGCCGAGAAAGAGCTTAACCGCGCCATGGAATATGGTTACCCAGAAGAGGAAGTGATACCGCTATTGTCAAAGGCGTATCAGAAAACCGGCGCTGATGTGGCCCTGAGCAAACTGAAAAATCAGTATGCGGGTCTCAGCGAAGAAAAGGCGGCAGAAGTTGGTTTCTACAAACTGGAGTCTTTAGTCAGACTGCAACGTACCGATGACGCCCGTGCGTTAATTGAGCAGATTAGAAATTATGATACGGATTCGCCATATAAAGCTCTGGCTCTGACCTACTCCTATTTGCTGGATGAAGAAAAAGAACGGGCAATGTTGCAGTTGAAAGACGTCATCAGCAATCATCCTTATCAGCCTGACGCCCTGACGCTTTTAGGGCGGTTACATATCAGTGAAGGTAACCGTGAAGGTGCCATTGAGGCCTATCAGCAATATTATGCCGCCAATCCCGATGATCATCAGGTCAGCTTTATGCTGGCCAGATTGCTGACGGATGCAGGCAGGACAGAAGAAGCGGAGCCGATTCTGGATAAATTGCTGACAGTCAGTGATACCAACCCATTACTGAACCAGTTAAAGGGATTGAGTCGCGCGAATGACGGCGATCATGAAGAGGCCCTGAAATATACTGAAAAGGCACTGATGAACAAGGGCACTGATCCCGGTCTGCGACTTGCTGCGGGGTATAGTGCGTTCCAGCTTGGAGATTTCAGCACGGCGGTTCAGCACCTCTCCCATGTGGCCAGTGACCTGCCTGCAAATCATCCCGGCCTGAGGCTTCTGGCTGCCAGTCAGATACAACTGGGGTTGACCGATGAAGCGGGTGAGACCCTCAAACGTCTCGAGCAGCTGTCGGACCAGGAAGCGCAGTTGTTTTCAGCCGCCGGATTTGAAATGCTCAAAGAAGGCAACATAAAAGGGGCCGAGGAAATGGTGGCGCGTTCACAGGGGCTGAGTGAATCCGCCACTGACTTAACCCGCCTTGGCGTGTTGCAACTATCACTGAACGATGTCAAAGGTATTCTGAATCTTGAACAGGCCCTTGAGCAGGAGCCGGAGCAGGATACCACCAGAGCCACACTGGCCACGGCCTATCTGGTAACAGAACAATATGACAAAGCCATGCAACTGGCCCAGGAGTGGAAAGAGCAGGGGGATGTGCAGGGGTTTTTGCTTGCAGGAACGATATTGAGACGCCAGGGAGAGGATCAGCAGGCCCGTGCAGAGTTTGAACAGGCAGAACAGATGGCGCCGGAAGATCCGAAAGTCAGGCTGGCTCTTATTGATCTTGCACTTGCAGAGAATGAGACTGAACAGGCGACTGCGTCATTAAAGCAGTTGCTGGATGAGCACCCGACACAAATTCCGGCGTTATCAAGATATTTTGATCTGATGCACCGAAGTAAAGAGAGTGAAAAGGGTATTGCGCTTATTCGCAAAGCGCTCTCTGAGAAGCCTGACAACATTCAGCTGAAAGTGCTTCTCGCCCATGCTTATCTGCTAACACAGCAGCCACAGGAAAGTATTAAGCTTTTGTCTCAGGAGGAAGCTGCAAAAGATTTGCCGGTCAAATACTGGGACATTCTTGGCCAGTCCTACCTTCGCAGTAATAAGATAAAGGAAGCGACTGACCATTACGATACCTGGCTGGAATATCACCCGCATAATCTTAAGGCAGTAATGGGTAAGTTGTTTCTGCTGGATATACAGAATCAGTTTCAACAAGGTCTTGAACTGGCCAAAGATGTGATGTCTCGCTATCCCGATGATGTGCGTTTGCTGTCGGTTTATACCCATTTTCTGCTGATGACAGGTGATTTTGAAGAGGGTCGTAAGCGATTTGATACCTTGCCAGCAAAGGTTAAGGCAAGTTCATTGGGCAAGGGGCTGCATGGAAGGTTGCTGGCCGGTGAAGATAAATGTGCTGAGGCGATGCCAAATATTCAGGCGGCCTATGAGGACAAACCTAACCACCGACATCTATCGTTGGCCGTTTTCTGCCTGAATAAACTGGACAGACGGGAAGACAGTTATCAGTTGTTAAGTGAGCATGTGGACAGGATGCCCCAGGATCAAGCCTCACTGATGATGCTGGCCGAGCGCGAGATTCCCAGAGATATGAAACAGGCTGCGGCGCGCTATAAGCAAGTACTCGAACTTAACAGCACCAACTACCTGGCTCTCAATAATATAGCTTACCTGCAAATGAAGCTGGGTAATTTAGACGATGCGCGGGATAAAGCTTTGCTGGCTCTGGAACAGCGCCCTGAGGATCCTGCCGTGCTGGATACTGTCGCACAGGTAATGAAAGCCCGGAACAATTTGAGTGAGGCGGAGAAGTACCTGGCCAGGGCTGCTGAGAACAATCAGACTACAGATGAAATTTATCTTAATTATGTAGAAGTTCTGTTTGAACGCGGAAGAACTGAACTTGCCAGGCGTAAGCTTAATCAAAGAGATTATAAGCAAGACAGTGCCATCAAGCGTGCAGAAAGTCTTAAGCAACAGTACCAATAGTTAAAAAGGAGTGGCCCGGCCACTCCTTTTTAATGGATAGTATTTAGTCTTTCAGGTGATACAAAACGTCATCAAGTAAACGATCTAGCTCCTGCCCGGTTTCCCGCACCTGTTTGGCTAATAGTATGGGCGAAGGATTATTTTTAGTCACCGGCTGTTCCAGCTGATTTCGTTTCATTGCCTGAACCATGTTGTATTGATCTTATCTATACGTATATTAACGGGGCATAAAAAGATCAACTTATCAGCAAAAAGCTGCTGATAAGTATCAACAAAACGCTAGTCCAATGTTGAGAAGAGACAACCGTACGGAGGCAGGCTGAGGATGCCATTATCCAGTGAGCCAGTCTTAAGCCCATGCTGAGTATCGATGACTGCAGCAGAATGAATGTTCAGTTCACATCTTACGGCTTGATCAGAGAGGTTGAAGCAAACCAGAAGCTTTTGCTCAGGCGTATTACGAACGAACGCCAGCACTGACTCGGGTACGTCTAAAAATGCAATGCTGCCCCTGATCAGTGCAGCTTGGTGTTTGCGCCAGCGCATAAAGTGACGAAAACAGTTAAGCACGGAGTCATTCTGTTCATGCTGAGTTTCAACCGCCTGGGACAGGTGGCTTTGAGGTACGGGCAACCAGGGCTTTGCGTCAGTGAAACCGGCGTTTTTCTGTTCTGCCGACCAGGGGTGTGGCGTTCGGCATCCGTCTCGGCCTTTGAAATTAGGCCAGAAGGTAATACCGTACGGATCCTGTAGATCTTCAAATTCAAGCTCAGCCTCGGGCAGACCGAGTTCCTCTCCCTGATATAAACAAACACTGCCGCGTAACGAGGCGACCATCGCCAGCAACACTTTGGCAAAATCCGGAGCCGGGCTATCCCCTGTACTCCAACGAGATACGGCTCGCTGCACATCGTGATTGCTGATCGCCCAGCAGGGCCAGCCATCAAGCATCTTTTGTTCGAGTGCTTCTACTGTACGGCGAATGTAGGCAGCGGAAAACTCATCACACAAAAGCTCAAAACTGTATCCCATATGCAGTCGTTTGTTGCCCTCGGTGTACTCAGCCATGCTGGCCAGAGAGTCTTCAGAGGAAATCTCTCCCAATGCAACGGTTCCTGGGTACCTGTCCAGCAGCGTTCGCAGTTCCTCTACAAAGCCAATGTTTTCAGGTTGTGTGTTGTTGTAGTAGTGATACTGGAACGCATAAGGATTGTCTTCACTAAATCCACGCCCTTTACGCTCCTCGGCAGGCTTGGCCGGATTGTTGCGCAATTGCTGATCATGGAAGCAGAAATTAATCGCGTCCAGACGTAGCCCGTGCACGCCTTTTTTCAGCCAGAACTCTACGTTGTTGAGCACTGCTTCGCGGACTTCAGGATTATGGAAATTTAAGTCGGGCTGGCTGACCAGGAAATTATGCAGGTAATACTGACAGCGTCTGGGTTCCCATTGCCAGGCTGAGCCGCCAAAAATAGACAGCCAGTTGTTCGGCGGCGAGCCGTCTGGCCTGGCATCGGCCCATACATACCAGTCCGCCTTATCATTGTCCCGGCTCTGACGGCTCTGCAAAAACCATTCATGTTGATCCGAAGTATGGCTCAGCACCTGATCAATCATCAGCCGAATTCCCAGCCTGGATGCTTTTTCTACCAGCGCCTCAAAGTCGATCATCGTGCCAAACATCGGGTCGATATCCCGGTAGTCACTGATATCGTAGCCAAAGTCTTTCATGGGGGATTTAAAAAAGGGAGAAATCCAGATCGCGTCTACACCCAGACTGGCCACATAATCAAGTTTACTGATAATTCCTGGCAGATCTCCAATACCGTCGCCGTTGCTGTCCTGAAAACTGCGCGGATAGATTTGGTAGATTACGGCACCTCGCCACCATGGCTGTTGATTCATACGCTAATTGCTTTTTCTTATTGCATAAATGTTGGCGAAGCATACGCCACTAGTAATTGGTCTGTAAAAACCCTGCATACGTATTCAGTCATTTTATGTGGCAGGGAATACCCTGTCTCTATCTTAACTTACTGTTATTAAAATACTTTATTTCTGTGGCAATATTGGCTTCCGGTACCGCCTTCTGGTGTTCCGATATGACCTCGCCAGTTACCAAAAAGCGGTAACTAACCAGGTTTAATAGCCAGCTAGCTGTGACAAGCTTTTGAAACTCAACACAATACCCCCTATGCTGAGCCTGATAGATAATACAAAAAGGATAACCCATGTCATTTCGCCTACGCCTGGTCTGGCTTTTATTACTACTCTCAATGAGTTCTGCTAAGGTTTTCGCCCAGGCAGCTCCTGACGATACCCTGGTCATTGGTACAAAAATAGCGCCTCCCTTTGTGATCAAGCAGGAGAATGGGGATCTGACCGGCATCAGCATTGAATTATGGCAACAGGTTGCTGCTGAAATGGGGGTAACCTACCGGTTTGAAGAAGCAGAGCTGGATGAATTGATAGGCGGGCTTCAAAGCGGACGATTTGACGCATCTGTAGCGGCATTAACCGTGACGGCTGCTCGTGAATCGAGCGTTGATTTCACTCATCCCTATTTTACAACAGGTCTGGCCATCGCGACGTCCAAACACAGCAGTGGTATCTGGACCATTATTGCAGGTCTTTTTTCCTGGCAGTTTCTGGTTGCTCTTGCTGGCCTGGGTGGATTATTACTGGCAGTGGGTGTTGTACTCTGGTTGTTCGAGCGCAAAAGAAATGCCGAAATGTTTGGCGGAACAGCTGCGCAAGGAATAGGCGCAAGCTTCTGGTGGGCCGCGGTCACTATGACAACCGTGGGCTATGGCGATAAGGCCCCGACAACCTTTGCCGGAAGAGTGGTGGGGCTGGTCTGGATGTTTGCAGCAATTATTCTGATTTCCAGTTTCACGGCCGCTATTGCTACCAGCCTTACCGTCAGCCAGCTGGAAACCAAGATAACCGGGGCCGATGATTTGCCCGAGGCCAGTGTCGTTAGTGTGGCCAGTTCCGCCAGTGCGGACTATCTGCAACGAAATGGTATCGGCTTTGTACAACGCGCATCGTTGGCCGGGGCGCTGGAAGAGGTGGCCAAAGGACAGACCGATGCACTGGTATATGATAAACCTATTATGCAGTATCTGGCTCGCCAGACTTACCCCGGAAAACTGGCAATTCTGCCGGAAATTCTTGAGCGCCAGGATTATGCCATTGCGGTTGCAGAAGGCAGTGGGTTGCGAGAGCCAATGAATCAGGCACTATTAGAGGTTATTGCTAGCGACGAATGGCAACAACGGCTGGATTTTTATCTGGGCAACCATTGATAGCGCACCAGCTTCTATAATGAAGTGTTAACGGAGGCTGGTATGACCGACAAAAACATTATTCTGGATAAGGCGCTGCAATTGGGTAAGCAAACGGGCTGGGAAAATCTTAGCCTGGCTGACACAGCCCGTGTTCTGGATATTCCTCTGGTTGATATTTATCAGCACTTTAGTCAGAAAGATGAGCTGGTGGACGCCTGGTTTGACCGTGCCGATCGGCATCTCCTCAGTATCCGTTCCGGGCCGCAGTGGCTGGCTAAGCCACCTGCACAACGCATTGAAGAGGCGGTCTGGCGTTGGCTTGAAGCCCTGGCGGAGTACCGCCATTTAACCGGTCAGATGTTGTTATACAAACTTGAACCCGGTCATATTCATCTTCAGATTGGAGGCCTGTTACGGATCAGCCGGACTGTCCAATGGCTGATGGAGGTAGCGAACCTTCGGGCCCGGCATCTGGCCCGTATTCAACAGGAAATTGCCTTAACAACGGTGTTTGTCAGTACCTTTGTTCATTGGCTGAATGATAATTCAGAACAACAACACTGTTCCCGCCGCAGTCTCAGCTTTAAACTGCGTACCGGCGCATTACTTAAGATCTGGAAGTAATTTTACTACCATTAATTTTAAGTCCTCTATGAGCCTCGCTTCTTCTCTATAACTCCTCAGACTTTGAGTGGCCGGTGTCGTCTGCCAGATGCAATTAAAATAACGCTTTTAGCGATAGGTTTTATGCGCAAATCACTCGCCAAATCCTGGTGAAACATTTTATATATGTAATTTAGTTACACTTTATTCATACGAAATGATGCGTTTTTCTCATGCTGTTAAATTTATAAAACGCTTATAAAACAGTTGCATACGCTGTATCTCAAAGGGTGTCTTTATGGATTTTTAGCAATTAAATGTTATTGAAATGTTACTGAATTTCTATGAATACGTATGCAAGACATTGTGCCTGTTTGAACTCTGGCGTTACTATCCTCGGCAACAAATTTCTGCACTTTTTGTGCAGGTATGCACAGTAACAGTGCCCCTGGCACCGCAACAGCACAAATTAAACAATCAGGACACAAGTCATGAAAAAATTTAACCCCAGTCTTATTACCAGCGCACTGATCTCCAGTGGTTTGGTATTTGGTGCGTCGCCGGTAATGGCGCAATCTGCTCAGCAGCAGGCCGAACAGAATGAAGCCGTAGAAGTTATTCAGGTATCGGGTATCCGGGCCAGCTTACAGCGGGCTCAGGCTATCAAAATGGACAGTACGTCCATCGTTGAGGCACTGTCAGCGGAAGACATTGGTAAATTGCCTGACACCAGTGTGGCCGAATCATTAGCCCGTTTGCCCGGGCTGGCCGGTGAACGTCGTAACGGTCGTACCAGTGGTCTGTCTATCCGTGGTTTCAACGAAAACTACATAGGTACTTCACTCAATGGCCGCGAACTGTTGGGGATGGGTGACAACCGTGGTGTAGAGTTTGACCTTTATCCTTCAGAGATTGTCTCGAACGTTGTTGTTTATAAAACACCTGAAGCCGGCCTGATGGCTCAGGGGATCGGCGGCACAGTAGATTTACAGACAGTAAGCCCGTTAGGCGCAGAACGCACTATTACCTTTAATGCCAACATTGAGCAGAATGAAAAGTCATCCGGTAACCCGGACTTTGATAATAAGGGACACAGATTCGCGTTTAACTATGTCGACAGTTTCGCCAATGACACTCTGGGTGTTGCATTAGTTCTCTCATCACTTGAGACGCCTCGTCAGGAAGAGCAGTTCCGTGGCTGGGGGTATGCCGATGTTTCCAAGACCGAAACCGCTGACGGTGAAGCGATTCCGGCAGGTACCAAAGTACTGGGTGGACACGATTCATTCGTGCGCTCGGCCATGCTCGAACGCGACTCTGTGGCTGCAATCGTTGAATATGCACCATCCGATGATCTGAAGATCAAGTTTGATGCCCTTTATATCGACTTTCTTGAGAATGACGTCAGACGCGGTCTCGAAGAGGGTGGCGCAGAGTGGGGTACCGGCGCTTACACAGTAACCGGCGTTGAAGATGGCCTGGTGACTGAAGGTTACTATGATGGCTTCTATTCAGTAGTGCGCAATGATGCCCGCTCTCAGGATGCAGAGCTGACCACCTTTGGTCTGAATGTTGAGTATCAAATCAATGATTACTGGGAAGCCGAGTTTGATTTGTCTACCGGTAAGGTGGATAAGACCATCACTGACGTTGAAAGCTATTCTGGTGTTGGTCGTGCCGGTATTGATGGCCGTCCAATTACCGCTCGTTCGTGGGAAATGACCTCTACCGGCGCTGTTTATACGGATCACCCTACCATGGCTCCCGTTGATCTGACTGATCCGTCATTGATTACACTTGCCGGACCTCAGGCCTGGGGCGGCGCACTGGCGCCGGTTGAACGTTTTCAGGGCGTTGACGGGTTCGGACCAGAAACTGCACAGGATGGTTTTGTTAATCAGCCTATATTCGAAGAAGAGCTCACCAGTGCACGCTTTGAAGTAAAAGGCTTTGTGGAGTGGGGAATTTTCTCTGGCCTCAATGTGGGTGTGAGCTATCAGGATCGCAGCAAATCCAAGATCAACAATGGTGCATTTCTGACAGCCCCAACCTGGCCTGGTGATGCCCCCATCCCTGATGTACTGGGTGTGGCAGATCTCAGCTTCACCGGTATCAATGGGGTACTGGCTTACGATAGCCTGGGATTGTTTAACGAGGGTTTCTACACTGAAACCGATGCTGCACTATTTGAAAATGGCCGTTTTGGTGACACCTATACTATTGACGAAGAACTGCTGACCGTATTTGCCAAGCTGGATATCGATACTGAATTCTCCGGCATCTATGTACGGGGTAATTTGGGCTTGCAGATGGTGAGTTCTGACCAGGCTGGAACGGGCTTCAGCACTACTACTGGCCCTGGTGGCTTTACCGAAGCGGTGCCCGTAACAGGCGAAGACAGTTATACCGATGTACTGCCGACACTAAACCTGAGTTTTGAAGTGGCAGACAACCAGTTTGTGCGCACCAGTATGTCCAAGGTAATGAGCCGTCCGCGTATGGATGATATGCGTCCTAACGCCCAGGTTGATTTCCAGTTTAACGATGGCAACATCTTAAGCGGTGATATTGAGAACAGCCCCTGGAGTGCAAGCGCAGGCAACACTGCTCTGAAACCACTGGAAGCCAATCAGTTTGATTTGGCTTACGAGAATTACTTTGCCGATGATGGTTATTTTGCCGCAGCCTTTTTCTACAAGGATCTGACAAACTGGCACAGAAACGGTGAGACCATCGCGGATTTCTCTGACTCATATATTCCTGGCTTCCACCAGTCTTCCGAAGAAACCGGCAACCAGGCACCAGTGCTGTTTGAAGGGCCCCTTTCCTTCGTTGAAGACGGTTTGACCGGCTTTGTTCGCGGCTACGAATTACAGGCCAGTGTACCAATGCGTCTGGTCAGTGATGCGCTGGACGGATTTGGTCTGGTTGCCAGCGCGACCTTTATGGATGGTGAACTGGATGATGGTGGCCGGGTGCCCGGTTTATCTGATGAAATTTATCAGTTGACCGCTTACTACGAGAAAAATGGCTTTGAATTCCGGATTTCCGGTTCCAAACGTGATGTCTTTTCTACCGAGGCTCGTGGTCTGAGTCTGTCATTGGTTGAAACAATGGACAGAGGCTTTGAGCTGTGGGATGCGCAGATTGGTTATGACTTCAGCGAGTCTGGTATTGAAGCCCTGAAAGGATTGCGGGTAACCCTGCAGGCACAGAACCTGACAGATCAGGATACGGTGCAGACTGATGGTGACGATCCGCGTTTTGTAACGCTGTATCAGAGCTTTGGGGCCAACTATCTGCTGGGTGTGAATTACACCTTCTGATAAAGCGGGCCAGAGTGGTCAATGAGGTCACTTTGCCCTTGTTGTTGGTGAAACCGACATACTGCTAGAATCAAAAACCCGACCAGTCCTCTGGTTGGGTTTTTTTGTCATACCAACAGGTATAAACGGGCTGTAATAAGATGAAAAGTGTAATGCGTAAAGTGGTGATCCTCGGTGGCGGAACCGCTGGCTGGATGTCGGCGGCGTTGCTGAAAAAAATGCTTGGCAATGCGGTGGATATTGAACTGGTGGAATCCGAGGCGATTGGTACTGTCGGTGTTGGTGAAGCTACTATTCCACCGATTCGGCTGGTCAATAATGTGCTGGGTATCAAAGAAGCCGATTTTCTGCGTGAAACCAAAGCCACCATGAAACTGGCGATAAAATTTGAGAACTGGCGGGTACCCGGAGAAGGCTATTTCCATACCTTTGGTGCGCCGGGCAAGAGTATGGCATTTTGCCACTTTCATCATTACTGGCGACGTGCACAGCAGGAAGGACTTAAAGACAGTTTGTGGGAGTATGATCTGAACTACCTGTGCGCACAGGCTGGCAAATTTTCTCACATCAACAGCAAGGATCCTGTACTGGAGCTACCTTATGCCTACCATTTCGATGCATCTCTGTATGCCCGCTTCCTGCGCAATTACAGTGAGAAACTGGGTGTCACTCGCACCGAAGGTAAAGTGGAGAAAGTCGATCAGAACAATGACAGCGGCTATATTCAGTCCCTGCAACTGGATAACGGTAAGATAATCGGCGGGGATTTGTTTCTCGATTGTTCCGGTTTCCGTGGATTACTGATCCAGCAGAAGCTGAATACAGGCTATGAGGACTGGAGCCACCTGTTGCCCTGCGACCGTGCTGTTGCGGTGCCTTCAGAACGTTTCCAGAAAACACTGCCTTATACCCGGTCCATCGCCCATGGAGCAGGCTGGCAGTGGCGCATACCGCTACAGCACCGCAATGGCAACGGTATGGTATACAGTAGTGCTCATTGCAGTGATGAACAGGCCGCAGATACGCTGCTGGCTAATCTCGACAGTAAAGCCTGTGGCGATCCCAACTTCATCCGCTTTTTGACTGGCCGGCGTCGCAAACAGTGGCATAAAAATGTGATCGCAGTAGGTTTGTCCAGTGGTTTCCTGGAGCCACTTGAATCAACCAGTATTCATCTTATTCAGTCTGCAATTGTCCGCCTGATACATTTGTTTCCTCATCAGGGTATCCAGCCTGCGGCTGTAGCGGAATACAATAAACAGTCAAAGCTTGAGTTTGAACAAATCAGAGACTTTCTGGTGTTGCATTACCATGTTAATCAACGCACTGATACCCAATTCTGGCGCGACCTGCAAAGCATCGAGATTCCAGATTCTCTGACTCAGAAAATCGCCCTGTTTGCCGAAACGGGCCGCTTGTTCCGGGAGCAGAATGATCTTTTCCTCGAAAGCTCCTGGTTACAGGTGATGATGGGGCAGGGAATTATGCCGAAAGATTATCACCCCATGGCAGACAATCCGTCCCGTGAGCAGTTACTCGGCATGTTGCAGCAAATCCGGCAGGTGAAGCAGGATCCCTTGCCAAAAATGCTTGATCACGATGAATTTTTAACCAGTTATTGTCAGATAAAGGAGTAGGGGCAGGGCCTGCAAATTTGACCTGGATCATAAAACGGCTTCGTTTCGACCCCAGCAGAGAATTGCCTGATAAAAACCTTGATCTCAGTCAGGTTATTATCTGAAAAAGCCTTGCACAATGCGCTCAGATTCTTTTAACGGAGCGCAACAATGAAAAAAACACTTCTTACTTCACTACTGGCCACTGCAGCTTTTGCTCCTGTGGCGATAGCGGATTTCAGCCTCAATGTGGGTGCAATTAATGTCAGCCCTGATGAAAGCAGCAGCTACCTGAATGTGGTGGAAACCGTCGCCGGTTTGCCACAAAACTCCAGCCAACTGGCTGTCGACAGCAATACCCAGCTTGGCCTGACACTGGATTATGCCTTTGGCGATAACTGGACACTGGAAGTGGTTGCTGCCACACCTTTCTCCCACGACATAACCCTTAACAGTAGCGTCGGTGCGGTGAATGGCCTGAAAGTCGGCGATACCAAACATCTGCCGCCTACGGTGCTGGCGCAATATCACTTTTTCTCCAAACAGGATGCCTTCCGTCCTTTTGTGGGGTTAGGACTCAATTACACCCTGTTCTTCTCTGAAGGGGTAAATCAGGAGTTGGTGGATGTGCTGGTTGCCACCGGCGCAGCGAGTGCCAGTGATAAGGTCAGCCTGCATCTGGATGATTCCATTGGCGTGGCATTGCAGGCAGGCTTTAACTATCGGCTCAATCAGGATTGGGGCATTCATGGCATGGTGGCCTGGGCCGATATTGACAGCGATGCTGAAGTACGGGTTAACGGCACCGCCGTGCAGCCAATCGATGTTTCTATCGACCCGATGATCTTTATGCTGGGCGCGAAGTATTACTTCTAGGCAACACTTCTCCCAACGGTGTCGCTAGCGTTCGCTGCAAGCCTGATGGCTTGCAGCATTTTTGTGATTGTTAATCTATGGCCTTGTTGGCTACCTCCAGCCTCAATTCCTGCCTGAAATTGCCCTGGTAATTCAGGTGTTATAACCGTTCAACAATGTACCCGATTCAAGTTCTATCAACAGGCCGTTAATCACGGCAATTTTACGGCCGTCTTTATGCTGCATAAAGAACACCGCACGCTGATTGCGTTGTGGTTTTTCTGCGGGGGCGGATTGTTCGTTGAGCAGCACCGGGAAGCCTGTCTGGCTGTCGAGAAGCTCAGGTTCACCGGCGAAGTGCCCGTAGCCCTGTTTTAACAGTTCAAGGTAACGCTCACCGGTCAGTTTCAACGAAGATGTTAGCTGGTAAGCTTTGGCCGGCTGATATTGCCAGTCACTGGCGTCAAATTCAAAGAAGGGATAGAAAGGTGACAGATCACCTACGTCTTTGATTCTGGGGCGATTTGCATCAGGCAAGTCCAGATCAAGGGCAATATCCAGTTTGTATTGATGTTCACCTTGTATCTGCAGATCCTGAATAATGACATCGCGGAATGCTTCACGCTCATTCATCGGAATATCGTGATAGGGTCCAAGATCCATCGCCAGGTAGCTTTTGCTGGCGATACTTTCCAGAGACGTTTCCAGCATGGCCAGATTCACCCGTCTTGCAGCCTGGCGATTCAGATCGCCCGGATAAGCGCCGGATTCAATCAGTATTGTACTGATACCCATGCCTGAGAGCGTATCGCCAAAGGCTCTGTGGGCATAGGTATCATTGTAGCGGCCCATTTTTTGCGGGATAAGTTTGTCTCCCACCTGTTTCATAACTCCGATAAGTTGCATCGCCCGCTTTCGGGTTTGGTTAATACTCTTTTGCTCATCATAAGCCGGCGCTAATAAGGATATTGTCGCCGTTTGTGGATTCGGGCCGGCAGAATAAAAGCGCCCCTGATCATGCAGATTAAATCCGAAGTCCGGTTTAAGGGCTTTGGCCTGCTCCATCAGCACGCGGCCTTCTGGGGTCTGCAGATCTTTGGCGTCACGATTGATATCAACACTCTGGACGTTATAACGTTGGGCCAGCTCCGCACCATCAGGGTTAAGCATGGGGAGCATATGCAGGGTCAGTCTGTTTTCCCAGCCCTGACGCCAGTCCTTGTCCTGGCTAATTTTATTGATAAGATCAAACAGTGCGGGGGTGGCAGTGGACTCATCACCATGCATCTGAGACCACATCAATACGGTTACCGGCCCCTCACCGATACTGATCCGATAGATGGGGCGTCCTTCATAGGAACGGCCCACTTGTTCGGTGTTAAACAATGGGTTTTGTTTTACCCGCTCGAGATAAGGCAGGATATCGGCCTGGCGGATCTGTGCTTTGTTAAGATCAGAGACTTCATATTGGCTGGCCGGCGGCAGCTGGGCGGACAGGGCGGCAGTACTAAACAGAACCATGGCTATCAGAAGTTTTCTCATTATTTTTTACTTTCTCAATTAATTATTACTATTTTGTGTTTAAAATATAATAAATTATCACTAGAGTGTTGAGACTATCTTTCGACACTACAATCGTCAAGTTAACCCTGGTCATTTAACAAGCGATATCAGGGCGGCAAAAATAATAACCGGAGACACATTATGGATCGCAGAGCCTTTATCAAAGCCACCGCACTCAGCGCCCTGGCAACACAACTTGTTCCTGCTACCAGTATGGCCGCAGGTAACAAGAAGTCGATGATCCCGCAGCGCCTGAAAGCGGGTGATAAGGTAGCGGCCGTCGCGCCCGCCAGCGCCATTTTTGATCCGGTTGAACTGGAGATTGCGAAAGAGTCTTTCGAAGCTCTGGGTTTGCAGGTGGTACCCGGTAAACACGTACTGGATCGCCACGGTTACCTTGCCGGGAAGGATGAAGATCGTGCCGCCGATATCAATGCGGCCTTTGCCGACCCTTCCATCAAAGGCATCATTGCCCTGCGGGGCGGCTGGGGGTGTAATCGGGTATTGCCGCATCTGGATTTCGACACTATAGGTAACAATCCCAAAGTGTTGTTGGGTTACAGTGATATCACCGCGCTGCTTAACAGTATGTATAAAGAAACCGGCCTCGTTTCATTTCATGGTCCGGTGGGGTTGTCGTACTGGGGAGATTTCCAGGCCGACCAACTACGCCGGGTAGTATTCGATGGTGAACAAACCATGATGCAGAATTATCCGCAGGAAGATGGGGCGCTGGCAATGCGCAGCAATCGTGCCCGAACGGTCAAATCAGGAAAAGCCAAAGGCATACTGGTAGGCGGTAACCTTACCGTGCTGACCAGTATGATCGGCAGCCCCTATGTGCCGGATATGCGCGGTAAGATCCTGCTGTTAGAAGATGTGGGTGAAACCATCTACCGTATCGATCGTTATATGTCCACCCTGCAGATGGCTGGTATATTGGATCAGGTGTCAGGGGTGGTATTTGGTCATTGCACCCAATGTGAGCCGCAAAAAGGCTACGGCGGATTTACCCTGATGGAAGTAATGGAACACTATCTCAAGCCCTTAAATGTGCCAAGTTACTATGGTGCCCAGTTTGGCCATATCAAAGATAACCATATTCTGCCGGTGGGTATTGAGGCCGAAATGGACGCCGATGCCGGTACGTTGCGTCTGCTTGAATCCGCAGTAATTTAACCCTGAATGAACCTTTACCCATCTCCATAGATATCTATGGGGATTGGGTTCCCGCCCGGATTAGGCAAACTGAGCCATTCACATCTAATCTTAAGGTCAGCATTATCTAATTATTGGCCAGCCTTTGTATTCGATTCGCCGTTATTTTCTATATTTCTTTGTTGTTTACAGCCTGACTCTGGTGATGGTGTTTCTGGGTTACAGGGTGTTTATTGAGTATCCTTATGATCTGGCGACCGTTAAGGAACATCAAAAAAGGGAGCTGGAGAGCCTGTCCAAGGGCCTCAACCTGAATTTGAACAACCTTGAAGCTATCGTTACCGATTGGGCTCACTGGACAGATACCCACAACTACGTGTTATCGCCAAAAACCAATCAGCGTTATCTTGAGGAGAATATCCTCGACAGCACATTTGAGACATTTGATCTCAGCGCCATCATTTATTTCAACAGTCATTTTGATGAGGTTTTTTCTCAGGGCTATAGTCTCGATAAAGGGAAAATGATTCCCGCATCTCAGCTTCTGGATTTCCCTTTGGATAACGTATTACGCAGCAGGATCAATCCGGGACAAGCCTGGAGTAGTTCCGGATGGCTGATCACTGAACAGGGGCCTGCGGCATATGCGCTGGAATATATTACAGACTCCAGTGAGCAGGCTCAGCCTTCCGGATATCTGATGTTTGTGCAGGCCATTACCCAGGCACAGGTTGAGAGTCTGGAGGACATCACGCGTTTAAAGCTGTCTTTCAAGCCCACTTCTCTGAACGACCCGGAAACCTTCGGTGTGGTATCGCTGATGACACCAGAACTGGTAGAGGGCTTTCAGTTACAGCGAAAACGTTTATTGGATGATTATACCGGCACACCCATTATGTTGCTGACCATAACTCATGATCCTCTGACGATTCCTGAGTTGATTGGCTGGTCAGAAGCCTTGATTCTGATACTGTTGCTTGCTGTACCCGCGGTGTTAATGTTCGCCATTGATAAAACGCTGATACGCCCGTTATGGCGCAATAGCCGTGAGATCAGCACGATGGTTGATAAGAAAAGTATTGAGGAACTGTCTCAGCAATTGCCTGTACTGGAGCTGGAGCAAATTCGTCAGGCCTTTAACAATATTGTGCGGTTAGTTAATAGCCAACAGAAAGATTTGCAGGCGTTGTCGATGACCGATGGATTGACGGGTATTGCCAACAGAAGGGCATTCGATGAGGGGGCGATGTCAATCTGGCACTCGGTGCTGCGACAGGGGGATCCTTTTCTGTTAGCTATCCTGGATCTGGATTATTTTAAATATTTTAACGATACCCTCGGGCATCCGGCCGGTGACGAAGCACTGAAGCGCATTGGTTTTGTTTTGTCGCAGTTCTGTCGACGTTCCTCAGAACTATGTGCCCGTATCGGCGGGGAAGAGTTCGCGGTGGTGATCGCCGGAGAAGATCAGGCTAATGCCGAGCAGCGTATACAACATTTAAGGCAAAGTGTAGAAGCTCTGGCAGTTCAACATCCGGCTTCTCCAATAAGCGATGTATTGACCTGTAGTATTGGTGCGCTTTATATCCCGCAGCCTGGCGCTGATTATCGCAATCTGAGTCTTTCTGATTTGCTCAGTTTAGTGGATAAGGAACTCTACCGCGCCAAACAGGAAGGGCGCAACAGAGCCAGCTTTCAGTGTTATAGCCTGCCACATCCATGTGATTAAAACCTGCTCATCGGTAATCTCTGAGCCGAGTCCGCTTTGCGCCTGTCCGATGCCATATGTGACTTTTGGATCTTTCCTCAACATATGAATACGTATGCACTGCGCTGATTTGAGAATCCCGACAGGCTAGTATGAAGGTCACGCTTAAACGGCTAGCAATATTCGCTGTACATGCCCCTTTACCGCAAGGTCGTTGGATTAAATATGAAAAAGCTTACCTTATTGATCATCACCTGCTTTTATAGTCTGCCGTCGCTGGCTGCTGAGCTGCTTGGCCATCAGTTGGAGGGCGGGGCACTGATACTGGACACCGATCAGGGGCAGGTTACCATCACGGCTTATACTCCGGGAGCCTTTGAGGTGTTTCACCAGCCTGAGGATATAGAGCAGTTACCTTCTTTTGCTATCGCCGGACAGGCTGAGAAAGCAACCGGTACGCTGGAAAAAATTGACGGCAAGCTGCTCTTCAGCCTGGGCAATTTGAAAGCCGAGATACAGCAGTCGCCGCTGCGTATTGCCTATTACTACGGCGAGCGTTTTTTGCTGAAAGAAGAAGCGGGGCTCTTTGTACATCAGACACTGCGCGGTTTTCGCTTTAACCTCAGCAAAGAGGAAAAGCTTCTGGGCGGCGGCCAGCGGGTTCTGGGTATGGACAGGCGAGGCCAGCGTCTGCCGTTGTATAACAAGGCACATTATGGCTATACCACGGAATCTCAACAGATGTATTACGGCCTGCCTTCTGTGCTGTCCAGTCACAATTATTTACTCACCTTTGACAACACGGCCAGTGGGCATCTGGATCTGGGTCATAATCAGGCCGACGTACTGCAATTTGGAGCCGTTTCCGGGCGCACCGCCTATATTATTGCCGCCGGGGCGGACTATCCTGACACTATCGCCAGCTATGTTAATGTTACCGGTCATCAGCCCATGGTGCCCCGCTGGGCGCTGGGCAATTATGCCTCGCGCTTTGGTTATCATTCCGAGGCCGAAACCCGCGATGTGGTCAGACGCTTTCAGGATGAGGATATTCCGCTGGATGCGGTGATCCTGGACCTGTTCTGGTTTGGCAAGGAGGTCAAGGGCATGATGGGCAATCTGGACTGGGATCGTGAGGCCTTTCCCACCCCGGAGCAAATGCTCAGTGATTTTAATCAGGATGGCGTCAAAACCATTCTGATCACCGAGCCTTTTGTACTGACCACCTCAGATAAATGGCAGGAAGCGGTTGAGGCCGGGGC
The DNA here is from genome assembly GCF_002591895.1 of Lacimicrobium alkaliphilum. Classification (GTDB taxonomy): domain Bacteria; phylum Pseudomonadota; class Gammaproteobacteria; order Enterobacterales; family Alteromonadaceae; genus Lacimicrobium; species Lacimicrobium alkaliphilum. The sequence goes on along the minus strand of NZ_NISX01000002.1, from coordinate 57,763 downwards.
GCTGGCAAAGAATCTGGCAGGCGAGGTCAAACGCTTCGATTTTTATTTTGGTAATACCGGGCTGATTGATGTGTTTAACCCGGATGCACAAGACTGGTTCTGGCAGACCTATCAGCGCCTGCTGGATCAGGGCGTGGGTGGCTGGTGGGGCGACCTCGGTGAGCCGGAAGTGCACCCGGCAGATACCCTGCACCAACTGGATGATGGGCGTATTGTCAGCGCCGATGAAATTCACAATGCCTATGGCCATCAGTGGGCAAAAATGGTTTATCAGCGCCATCGTCAGGCCCGCCCTGATGAGCGCCCCTTTGTGATGATGCGCTCCGGCTTTGCCGGTTCACAGCGCTACGGCATGATCCCCTGGACAGGTGATGTCAGCCGTTCCTGGGGCGGACTTAAGCCGCAGGTGGAACTGTCCTTAAGCATGGGGTTATTGGGGCTGGGTTATACCCATTCGGATCTGGGCGGTTTTGCCGGTGGTGAAGCTTTTGATGCCGAACTTTATACCCGCTGGCTGCAGTACGGCGTATTTCAGCCAGTGTATCGCCCTCATGCTCAGGAGAATATTGCGCCGGAGCCGGTATTCCATGACCAGCAAACCAAAAATATCGTACGCGAGTTTATTAAGCTGCGCTACGCCATGCTGCCTTACAACTACAGCCTTGCTTACCAGAATAGTCAAAGCGGCCTGCCGCTGATGCGCCCGCTATTTTTTGAAGAGCCACAGAACACTGACCTGATGGATAACAAAGACAGTTATTTATGGGGTGATGCCTTTCTGGTCACGCCGGTAGTGGAGCAGGGCGTTACAGAAGTGGAGGTCACCTTACCCGGGGGCGTCTGGTTTGATTATTTCACCGGCCAGCGCTACCAGGGTAACCAACAAATCCGTCAGCCCACCCGTTTAGAAACGCTGCCGGTACTGGTGCGTGGCGGCAGCTTTGTGCCAATGACTGAGCCGGTACAAACTACCCGCGATTACAGCTCTGAGCAGCTTACTCTGCATTATTACGCCGACCCACAGGTGCCGCAGGGCAGCGGCATCATGTATGAAGATGATGGCAAAACCTTCGATGCGGTAGGCAAACAACAATACGAACTGCTGCACTTTTCCGCCAGCCAGCAGGCGCATCAGCTGGATATCGAGCTTAAGCGCGAAGCCTATGACTACAAAGGTATGCCAGAGCAGCGTCAGATCACCCTGGTGGTACATAACTGGCAGCGTTCCCCATCCGCTATTGCGATTAATGGTCGCCCTCTGGATTTGTTAACAGATAAAGCTCAGGCTAAAGAAAGTGGGCAGGGGGCATGGCTGGAAGATAACAGGCTGCATCTGCGTTTTAGCTGGCGCAAAGAAAATATCACTATTGCTATCCGATAAACGGCAAAACAGGATGAACAGAATATGATGAGTAAAAGAAACGTTTTAACGCCGTTGCTGGCAACCCTGATGCTGGGCTGTTCACCGGCACAGCAAAACCCCTCTGACACAGGCAACGCAAAACAGGCTGACAGCGAACCACAAACGCAAAAGGCGATATCAGAGATGCCAGAACGACCTGTGGTATACCAGATGATGACCCGTTTGTTTGGTAATCAGAATGCCACCAATAAAGCCTGGGGCACCATTGAAGAAAATGGCGTGGGCAAGTTTGCCGATATTAATCAGGCCGCGCTGCAGGGGATTAAAGAGATGGGGGCGACCCATGTCTGGTATACCGGAGTGCCCCATCATGCGGTGATCCGTGATTACAGTGATTATGGCATCAGTCATGACGATCCGGATGTGGTCAAGGGCCGGGCCGGGTCTCCTTATGCGGTGAAGGATTATTACAATGTCAATCCGGATTTGGCCAGCGATCCGGCCAATCGATTGGCTGAGTTCGAGGAGCTGATCGCCCGTACCCATGCGCAGGGCTTAAAAGTGGTGATCGATATTGTGCCTAACCATGTGGCCCGTCATTATCAGTCTTTGTCTGCGCCCGAAGGGGCTGAGGATTTTGGTGTCAGCGATAACACCAGCGTTGAATATGCCAGAGATAATAATTTTTATTATATTCCTGGTCAGGCCTTTGAGGTGCCCGATGGCGAGCCGCCATTGGGAGGTGAGGCCCACCCTCTGGCCGACGGACAGTTTGATGAAGACCCGGCCAAGTGGACAGGTAATGGCTCCCGCGCTGCCAGACCTAATGCCGGTGACTGGTACGAAACGGTAAAGATTAACTTTGGCGTAAAACCCGATGGCAGCTACGACTTTCCGGCGTTACCGGCTTCCTATTCCGATCGCAGTTGTGCTGACCATCGTGCATTCTGGGCCGACAAAGACCTGCCCGACTCCTGGTATAAGTTCCGCGATATTGCCCTGTACTGGACAGAAAAAGGCGTCGATGGGTTTCGTTATGATATGGCACAAATGGTACCGGTGGAGTTCTGGAGTTTTCTCAACTGTTCAATCAAAAAGGTCAATCCTGAGGCCTTTTTGTTATCGGAAATCTATATCCCTGAGCAATATCGCAACTATATCCGGTTGGGCAAGATGGATTACCTGTATGACAAGGTAGGGACCTATGATGCCCTGCGCGCGGTGGTTGAGGGCAAGGCCAGTACCGATACGCTGCCCCCGGTATTTGCTGAAATTGCCGATATTCACGGTAATCTGCTGATGTTTCTGGAAAACCATGATGAACAGCGCATAGCCAGCTCACAATTTGCCGGTGACGCCGACAAAGCGAGGCCAGCTATGGTGGTCAGCAGCACAGTGGCATCCGGTGCCAATATGCTCTATTTCGGCCAGGAAGTGGGCGAGCCGGGCGCTGAAGATGCTGGTTTTGGTAAGGCAAGTCGTACCACTATTTTTGATTACTGGGGTGTGCCTGAGCATCAGAAGTGGATGAATGGCGGCAAGTTTGATGGTGATCAGCTAAGCGAACAGCAGCGCCAGCTAAGGGACTTTTATGCCCGTTTGTTAAATCTGGCGTCCACCGAGCCTGCGCTTCAGGGGGAGATGGCGGATCTGCATCAGGCCAATCGCGAGCAACCTGGTTACAGCGGTAATCTGTACAGTTTTGCCCGTTTTAATGGTGAAGAGCGCATCCTGGTGATTGCCAATTTTGATCAGCAGGGCAAAGAGTTTGAGTTAGTCATACCAGCCGGTATCACCGCAGGTATGGCACTGACCAACGGCGAGTATCTGCTGCAGGACAGGCTCTATGGAAAGTATCAGGGGAAGTTAAAGGTTGAGGAAGGTAAGGGCAGTGCCATGATCCAGCTGGGCCCGCTGGATTCACTGGTGCTTAAAATCCGCTGACCACCAATCACAAAGGCATAAAAAGCAATTTGCACCACGGAGACACCCAGCACCTTTGATTTAGCAGTCTTGCATTCTGGAAGCATCCAGTCATCAAAGGTGCTGGGCAGGCAGAGGGCACAGAGGTTTTAAGGCATGGGCCCTGCATTTCTCTGCGCCTCTGCGAGAGGAAGTTATAGGTTCGTGATTTTAGTGTTTTTCGTGGTTGAGGGCTTTTTTCACCACAGAGATACAGAGAATGCGGAGGTATTAACGGTTTAATCCTTTTTACTTCTCTGTGTTCTCCGTGCCTCTTTGGTTGTATAGACTCTCGCAGAGGCGCAGAGAAGTGCGGAATTAGCGCTAAATGCCCGGCTCTTTATTCATAATTCAGCATTCATAACTCAGCATTCACCACTAACCCACTGAATACGTATGTAATGGGCATAAATCCCTCGTGCCTGCGGGCAGTATTTTGTAACATCAAAGGCCAATTATCGTTAACACTATTCTTACAAGTTGTTCTCTGCTGAGCAGAGCATAACGGCAAAGCAGGAAACCCAGTATGCAGAGTAGCGACATCCCGGCTGATGTGCAGAGCAATCCCGAAGCCACCCCCCTTAAGCGCCATAAACCGGAACTCAACTTCTGGCAGATCTGGAATATGTGCTTTGGCTTTATGGGCATCCAGTTCGGCTTTGCCCTGCAAAACGCCAATGTCAGCCGGGTTTTCCAGACTTTAGGGGCTGACTATAACAATATGGCCCTTTTATGGGTGGCGGCACCCATTACCGGCTTAATAGTGCAGCCCATTATCGGTTATCTGAGCGACAACACCTGGAGTCGCATGGGAAGACGGCGGCCCTTTTTCCTCTATGGCGCGATTGCCGCCAGTCTGGCTTTATTTGTGATGCCCAATTCACCCACTTTGTGGGTGGCAGCCGGAATGCTGTGGATTATGGATGCCTCGATTAATGTTTCTATGGAGCCATTTCGCGCCTTTGTCGGCGATATGTTACCGCGCAAGCAGCGGGCGTTGGGTTATGCCATGCAAAGCTTTTTTATCGGCGTAGGTGCTGTGGTGGCTTCGGCACTACCATGGATGATGACCAACTGGATGGGCATCAGTAATGTGGCCGAGCCTGGCAAAATTCCCGATTCGGTTAAGTTTGCTTTTTATGCCGGCGGGGCGGTGTTTTTTCTGGCGGTGTTATGGACAGTATTGCGCACCAAAGAGTACTCACCAGAAGAACTGGCCTCCTTCGATGACGCAGAGCCTGAGCAGGGTGGCATTGAGTATGTTGAGCGTAGTGCCGGTAAATACCTGCGCAGTGGCACTATCTGGCTGGGAGTCGGGCTGATACTGGCCTGGCTGATTGATGCGAACATTGAGAAGCTGGATAAAAATCTGTATCTGATGGCCGGCGGTCTGGCCTGTTTCGGACTTGCCCAACTGGTAGCCGGATGGCTGGCCAGCAAAGGCAAGAATAAAAATGGCTACTCCCAGGTTATGAGTGACCTGTTTAATATGCCAGAGGCGATGAAGAAGCTTGCGGTGGTGCAGTTTTTCTCCTGGTTCCCCTTATTCGCCATGTGGATCTACACCACTGCGGCGGTAACAAGCCACCACTATGGCAGTACCGATACCAGTTCGGTATTGTACAATCAGGGCGCCGACTGGGTGGGTGTCCTGTTTGCGGTCTATAACGGGATATCCATTCTGGCCGCCATCTTGATTCCGCAGATGGTTAAGCTGACCAACCTCAGGCTGACCCATTTATTTAATCTGGGCTTAGGTGGTCTGGGTTTTATTTCTTTTTTGTTTATACAGGATCCTAAGTGGCTGGTGGTGCCGATGATAGGTGTGGGTTTCGCCTGGGCCTCAATTTTGTCTGTACCCTATGCGATTCTCTCCAACGCATTACCGGTGGCAAAAATGGGCTTGTTTATGGGCATTTTTAACTTTTTTATTGTTATCCCGCAGATCCTGGCCGCCAGTATCCTAGGCTTCCTGGTCACTAAAATTTTTGATGGTCAACCGGTGTTTGCGCTGGTGGTGGGTGGTGTGAGTATGCTGATCGCAGGGCTGATGACCTTGCGGGTCAGGATCCAGGAGGAATAACAATGACAAAGTCTTATCCGCTCTTAGGTGCCGCGAGCGCCGCCATTTTGTTGCTCGGCGCCTGCCAGCCACAAACCGAATCGGGTCATAAAACGCTGGAACAACAGCGCCCCGAGTACATAGGTACAGAGCATCCCTTTGCCAGTGAAGCCGTGTACTTTCTGATGCTGGATCGTTTTGTGGATGGCGATCCTGCCAATAATCACGAGGATCAGGGCGGTGATTACCCCACTTTTGATCTGCCCCTTAAGGGGGAAGATGGCTGTGAAGCCAATGTGGGTTATATGGGCGGTGATTTTAAAGGCGTATTAGATAACGCTGAGTTTATCCGCGAGATGGGCTTCACCGCCATCTGGATGACCCCTATTGTGGATAACCCTGATCAGGCCTTTGCCGGCGGCGAGCAGATAGACTGTGGCGGTGCCTTTAAAGACGGCGGCAAAACCGGCTATCACGGTTACTGGGGCGTTAACTTCTTCGAGGTGGACGAACATTACCCCTCACAAGGGCTGGGTTATAAAGAACTGACCAGCACACTGAAAAACGAATATGGCATCAAAACCGTGCTGGATATTGTCACCAATCACGGCTCGCCATCTTTTACCATGCCGGAAGATCAGCCCAAATTTGGTGAGCTTTATGATAAACAAGGCAAACTGATCGCCGATCATCAGAATCTGCCTCCACAGGAGCTGTATCCTGAAAATAATCCGCTGCATGAATTCTTTCATACTGAGCCGGATATTATGCAGCTCTCCAACCTCAACGATACTAACCCGGCGGTACTGGAATATTTTGTCGAGGCTTACAGCCACTGGATTGACCAGGGGGCGGCGGCATTTCGCATCGATACAATCAAGCATGTCCCCCATCATTTCTGGAAGGCCTTCAGCGACAGAATAAGAGAAAAGCATCCTGACTTCTTTATGTTCGGGGAAAGCTATTCTTATGATGCCAATTTTATCGCCCAGCACACTCAGCCTAAAAACGGCGGGATCTCTGTGCTGGATTTCCCCGGGCAGGAAGCCATGAACAAGGTATTCGGCGACCCTGACAGCGATTATGGCGAGCTGGAAGAATATCTGTATCTGACCCACGGGCCCTATCATAACCCTTATGAGCTGACCACTTTCTATGACAACCATGATATGCAGCGTATGCAAGCCAGCGATGAGGGCTTTATTGACGCCCACAACTGGCTGTTCACCAGTCGCGGTATTCCGGTCATTTATATGGGGTCGGAAATGGGCTATATGCGCGGCACCAAAGAGCATCAGGGCAATCGCAATTACTATGGGCAGGACAATATAGAGCAGGCCAGAAACCATCCCATTCGTGACAACCTGGCCCGCATTGCCAAAGTACGCCAGCGTTTGCCGGCCTTGCAGCGTGGGTTGCAGGTTAACCTGCTCCTGGAAGGGCACCGGGCCGCCTTTTTTCGGGTACTGCAGAATGAAGATATCGCGCAAACGGTGTTGGTGTTGCTAAACAAAGGGGATACAGAAGCCGACTTTGTGATCAGTGACGACCTGCAATCCGGCCAGTGGCAGGAAGTCTTTAGTGACCAGATGCAACAGATTGCTCAGGGACTGGAGTTTACCGATAACGTACCAGCCCACGGCGTCAGAGTCTGGATTAAAGAAGGTGAAATTCACCATCCCGGGCTTGTACAAAGATTGGAAATACTGATGGAGAACCGCTGAAAAAAGGTCGGCAAGAAATATTTTCAACGATTTTTTTACAAAAGCCGGCATTCTCAGCCGGTTTTTTTGTTTCTGCGATATCAGGCCTGCAGAGCAGCTCTGTCGGGTCTTTCAGGTCATTGAATTGATACCCTGACGATCTTTTTGGTATTGGTTTGTATACTTAGGTACGGATTAGGGTTCTGTAACCCTGCATTGTTCATTTGTTAGCCTGTTCGTGTCAAGACAAGCGAAGAGGCATTAATCATGAAACAATCTACATTACTCCTTATTACTGCTGTATCGGCATTTATCTTTGCTCCTGCAAGCTTTGCCGATATCAATGAAGACCTGGCCAATATCTGTACTATCGTTAAGAACGACGATAAATCAGAACTGCGTAAGAAACTACGCGATGTTCAGAACGATTACAGACTGAGACTGGGCGATTACTACACAGGCATCTCCTGTGGCGGTAGCAGCCTGATCCGCTATGCGATGGAAAACGGCTCTGCTGATACAGGCACCTATATGATTAAGCGTATGGGTAAAAGTGACCTGACGGCCGCCGAGAAAGACGGCATGGAGCTCAAAGACTGGGCGCAGAGTAACGGTTATATGGACAGTGAAATCGGTAAAGAACTGCTAGCCCGTATCAACTGATGACCCGCTATTTTTCAGAAAAGCCCGGCCTTTGCCGGGCTTTCTGGTATTCAGAGCCTCAAAAAAATACCCAGGCTACCGTTCCGGCTGCAAGGCAGTAATAGAGCATGGGCAGCAAGGTATAACTGATAATCCGCCCTTCCTGTCCACTGAGCCTGACCACACTGGCTGCGGCGACCACGTTTACTACGCAAATCATATTACCGGCATTGGCTCCCAGCATTTGTAAGGCCAGTATCAGGTGTTCAGGTATCCCGCTTTGCGCTGCAACCGATTGTTGTAACGAGGCAAACATCATGTTGGAAAAGGTGGCAGAGCCGGCGATAAAGGAGCCCAGCGCACCGATAAAGGGCGCAAACCAAGTCCAGTGCTGGCTGAACTGAATGACAGCCAGTTGAGCAAGCTCCATCGGCATTGAAGCCAATAGAGCCTGATTGTCAGATGAGTTGAGAAATATTCTGACCATAGGAACGGCGGCCGCAAGGGAAATGACCGCCCCTTTGAGGGTGCTGGCGCTGGTTTTCATCGAATCGCCCAGTTGTGAAACGGTCAGGCTCTGAAATGCCAGGGTACTTAAGCAAGCTAGTAAAAATAAGGTTCCCGGCAGATACAGTGGGGCAACAGAGGCCGATATTCCGCTTGAGAGGATATCATTCCAGGTTAGGGTGGCGGATTGCAAGAACGCTTTCACCGGCAGTGAGTTAAGACGTGAAATAACCAGCAGCAGGGCGACTATAAGATAAGGCGACCAGGCCCGCAATAGCCCCATACCGGCGCCGGGCTCAGAGACGCCAACAGCTTCATTCTGTTGTTTATGGTCAATAAACTGCCAGGCTATGGTTGGCAACAGTATGCCTTTTCTGACCATAGTACTGACAATTATCAGGCCGCATAATGCGCCAAGTAGAGAAGGAAACTCCGGACCAAGAAACCTTGCTACCAGATAGGCCGGCAAGGTAAAGGCCAGACCGCTGATGATGGCAAAAGGCGCAATGGCGAAACCCGGGCGCCAGGACTTAAGCGGGCTGAAGAAGCGACACAGGATCAGGCACAGGATTAACGGCAGCACAGAGGCAACCAGTAAATCAATGCTGATAGCAGTAACACTGGCTTGTCTGATAATCTCGGCATCCGGCGCGCTCAGTCCCTGAGTCAGGCCAACCAGCACCGGTGTTCCTACCGCGCCGAAGGATACCGCCGTAGAATTGGCAATCAAGGCCAGACTGACAGCGGCCAGCGGAGGAAACCCAAGGGCCAGCAACAGCGGCGCACAAATCGCGGCGGGTGTGCCGAACCCTGCTGCGCCTTCAAGGAAACTGCCAAATAACCAGGCGATGATAATCAACTGGACTCTGGGGTCCGGTGAAAGGTGAACAAAGGCCTGCCTGATCCTATCCAGTGCGCCGGAGTGACGGAGGGTGTTGAGTAAAGCCAGGGCACCAAACAGGATCCATAATATTGTGGCCGCTATAATCCAGCCCTCAATCAATGAGGCACTAATCACAGTGCCCGGCACCTGCCATACATACCAGGCCATAAAGGCCGATATGGCCAGACTAACGGGCATCGCCCGGGTTGCCGGCAATCGCAGCATCACCAGTAATACCAGGGTGCTCAGAACGGGCATCGCCGCACTGAGCAATTGCAGATTTGTCACGATAACGGCTCCACAAAACTTGCAGTACAGGTTAGCGCAATATTATCCACAGTGGTTTGCGCCTGATCAGATCATTGGGCTCTGTGTTGCCTTTCAGATTCATAGGTCTGGGTAATGGCCTCATCCAGTGAATGGTCAAAAAAGCGCTGCTTGTGCGGGTCGTCCCCTGTGAGTCTGGCTCTGCTGGCACTAACATCTACCTGCTGTTTCAGTGTTTCCAGGTCGGCTTCCTGAAACGAGTTTATCTGAGCCAGCAACTCGTCAAAATAAAATTGCATGGCATTTAACAAGGTATGGTCGTCGACGGGCTTGCCATGACCGGGTAACCAGAACTCAGGAGAGATATCCTGCATGTCCTTTAAAGTAGCCAGCCACTGCCGGGTATTGCCATGGCCAAGGTACGGCACAGCGTCCAGTAAATCACCACAGGCTAATATTTTTTGCTGAGGCAGGTATACCACCAGATCTGCGCGGGTGTGGCCAGACATGGGAATGACGCTGGCGTCAAATCCATATTTGGTTAAGTTTAACGGCTTACTGATAACCTTATCCGGTAAAACAAAGTTGGTATTTTTATTGTTCTTAAGCCATATCCTGGCTTGTCCAATCAGCTGCGCTTGTTGTGTTGCTTCAGCTTCACTAAGCGGGGAGCCGTCCATTTTAATTCCTTGCTCAAGGCGCTCTTCTGCGATGGGCAACTGCGCTTGCAGGTAGATAATTTGCTCCTGCAAGGTTTTCTGTGCCCGCTGTGGAATATCCTCTAAGTGACTGGTATGGCCAATAATGGTCAGCTTGTCGCCATAAGCGGTTTTGTAGTGTGCATTGCCCTGAATATGATCTGTATGCCAGTGAGTGTTCACCAGTACAGCAACGGGCAAACCTATTTTATTGTCGATAAAGCTGATAATAGCGGCAACGTCTTCGGCGCTTTGTTGACTGTCTACCACTAACACGCCATTGTCACCGCGCATAATCAGGCTATTGCTGTCATCAAAGCGTTCAGTGTCAGGTTGCACCGCAACCCAGACGGAATCTGAGATTTGCTGAATATCTATTGCAAAACACAGGCAAGGCCAGCTAATCAACGTCAAGGCAACAAAGTTTCTGAACATAGAAAACCTAAAAGGAATCAAATAAAAGTATAAACTACCTGGCTAAAGTCAAAACTAACAGATTTGAGGGGCGAACGGGGGGCTTTGAGTGGCAGGCGGGGCATAGGTTACGCTCTGCCGCAGGACTCCCGTATCACCAGTTCCGCAGGGATCAGAACCGGCTCACGTTGTTCCCCTTTGATAAGGCCAATCAGGCTGGTTACCAGCAGCTCCCCGGCTTTTTTGGTATTCTGATGGACTGTCGTCAACGGAGGGTTAGCAAAACTGGCCAGCAAAATATTGTCATAACCCACCACCGCGATTTGACCGGGAACATCTATGCCTTTGTCCTGGAGTGCCCGCATGGCACCAATAGCAATGAGGTCACTGGCACAGACAATGGCATCTACACCGCTGTCTTTAGTAAGTAACTCCACTGCCGCCTGATAGCCAGAATCCTCAGTGGTAATGGCGTCAATCTGCAATGGTTTGTCGTTGCTACCCGCCTGCTGAAGGGCGTGGCACATACCTTTAAAGCGTTCGAAAAACTCCGGACAATGGTTGTCAGCCCCGCCGACAAAAGCCAGGTTCTTGCGTCCCAGGCCGATAAGGTGCTGGGTAATTTTATAGCCACCCTGAAAGTTATCGCAGCCTACAGACAATCCAGGATGTGCATTGTCGACTTCGCCCCAACGTACAAAATGGGTCTGCTGTTGCTCAAGCTTGCTGAGTTTGTCCTGGTAGTTCATGTAATCGCCGTATCCCAGCAGAATGATACCGTCAGCTTTATTGGTATCTTCATAATCGGCGTGCCAGTCGGTACTGTACTGCTGAAAAGAGACGAGTAAATCATATCCTTCCAGAGCACAGGCTTTAGTGATACTGCCAAGCATGGACAGAAAGAATGGATTGATCATAGAGTCGTCAGAAGTGGGATCTTCAAATAATAACAGAGCAATGGTGCGGCTGTGTCGCTGGCGCAAGCTGCTGGCATTCTTATCGACTTTGTAATTGAGCTGAAGGGCGATGGCCTGAACTTTTTCCCGTGTTTCCTGATTCACCAGAGGGCTGTTCCGCAGCGCCCGTGAAACAGTGGATTGGGAAACGCCCGCCATATGGGCAATATCAAATGATGTGGCCTTATCTCTCATTACACTCCGCTCTTCTGGAGGACATATAGCTTAATTACTGGTTATACACCAGGAGCTCAGCACAGGGCAAATGATCAGTTCATCGCGCCTCAACAACTCAGGGACAATTCTCTATGCGGACTGGTATTACACGGTGACTGAAACGCTGGCTTTATCTGTGTCAGGGTAGTGGTGGGCGTAATTATCTGTGAAACCTGTGTTTATGTGGCTGGAATTCACAAAATATCGGGGAGTGGATGCTGTCTGTTTATCAATCAGGGGGATACCATTATCCCCCTGACTATAAACGACATGTTCAGTCGTTGCTTGCGGCCATCAATCCCTGATTGATATCAATCAGGTCCTGTTCTGTAAGTGAGCCGACGGCTTTTTTCAGTTGCAGTGAGCTGATAATAAAGTCGTAGCGGGCATTGGCCAGATCCCGTTTGGCACTGAACAGGTTGCGGGTGCTGTTCAGCACATCGACGATAGTACGTGTACCGACTTCAAAGCCTGTCTCTGTGGCACTGAGTGCACTTTCGGCCGAAACCACCGCCTGTTTGAGTGCTTCGGTAGTAGAAATGGCAGCAATAATATCATTGTAAGCGCTGCGAACAGAGCGGACGGTAGACCGATGAGCCAGCTCCAGATCTTCGCTGGTGGCCACATAATTATATCTTGCCTGATCCACCTGAGCACTGGTCCGCCCGCCTGAATAAATCGGTACGCTCAGGTTAAGGCCAATAGAGTTGCCATCCGTTGAGGGCAGGCTGCTTTCAGTTCCGCCTACTTCTACGTCTTGTTTGCTGCTGTCATACTTGGCACGTAAAGACAAAGTCGGTAAATGATCGGAACGCGCAGAGCGAATATCATCCTGAGAAATATCTTTGGCCAGTTTAGCGGCCAATAACTCCAGGTTCTGTTCTTCAGCAACCTTCACCCAGTGGCGTGGATTCTCAGGAGAAGGGCGGCTGGGAGAAAAGTTTTCCGTATTCAGTATGGCCAGCTCTTCGTGGTACTTTCCTGTAATAGCCCGCAACTCTTCCAGACGCAATTCCACATCATTTTCGGCGCGTATCTGTTGCGCCACTGTACTGTCATAGTTGGCCTGAGCTTCATGTACATCGGTGATCGCAGTCAGACCCACGGCGAAGCGTTGTTTGGTTTGTTCCAACTGCCTTTCGATGGCATTCTTTTCCGCTTTGACAAAATCGAGGCTGTCCATGGTCCGTAGTACGGCAAGGTAAGCACTGGTGGTACGAAGAATCAGATCCTGGACTTCGTTAGAATAAGACACTTCAGCCTGACGGGATACTTTCTCGGCTCTGTCCATCTGAATCCAGTTGTTGTGATCATATAATGACAAATCCAGCTGCAGGCCCCAACTGGTGGTATCGGTATCCGATTCAATAATTACAATACCACTTTCCTGAAAGTCCACTCGCTCACTGCTGGCCATAGAATACCCGGCCGATGCTGATATCTGCGGTAATAATGAGGCGCGATTGATAGCAATACCACGTTCCGCCGCTTGTTGCTGAGCCTTGGCTTTATTGACAGTCGGGTCATTCTTCAGAGCTAACTGGTAAACCTGGTGAAGATCGTCGGCGTAGGCTTGTGAGGTAAAGCTAAACCCAACAAGTAGCGCCAGCAGTGATTTTTTCATGTATGTTCCTAACATTTTTCTGAACCGTCAGTGTAAAGTAAACGGAATCGTTTATTTTTTCAGTGTACCAAAGTTTAAGTGAATCAGGCGCTCACTTTAACCCTTTTGAGGTAACAGCGCGTGACCAAGTGTAACAGAATATGTGGGGTGCTTTTGTCTGTAATCATACTGCCTTATGTTAGGCTGAGATCAACCGCCGGACAAAGAAGCCTGAGGTATTGGCAATGAAATCGATTAGCAGTTTTACCGCCGAGGATGTTCAGATAGACGAGCGGAAAGAAGTCTACAAGGGCTTTTTCCGCTTACATACATATCGCTTACGGCACCGGTTATTTGCCGGTGGCTGGAGTGATACGATGGTCAGAGAGCTGTTTGAGCGGGGCAGCGCTGTATCGGTGTTGCCCTATGATCCAATCCGTGATGAGCTGGTATTGATAGAACAGTTTCGTATCGGCGCCATGCAAACCAGCCCCTCTCCCTGGTTGTATGAATGTGTGGCGGGTAATATTGAGGCCGGTGAAGAACCTGAGCAGGTGTGCCGCCGGGAGGCTCAGGAAGAGGCAGGGCTCGAACTGGGCCGTTTGTATCCCATGCTGAGTTACTTGTCGAGTCCGGGAGGAACGTCCGAGAGGCTGCATTTATATATGGCCGAGTGCGATGCGACTCTGGCTGAAGGGATTTATGGTGTAGATGAAGAACACGAAGATATACGCGTGGTCAGAATGAAAGCCGACGAAGCACTGAAAATGCTCGAAGCGGGACAGATTGATAACGCAGCAGCGGTAATTTCGTTACAATGGTTTGCTCTGAACAAGCAAAAAGTATTGGATAACTGGCGTAAATGACGGTGACTGAACAGCAGCGGCGAAAAAAATATGTGCCGAGTCTGGCGAATCTGCAAGCGGTATGCGCGGCCAACTATGTGAGCCTGCAGCGTTTGCTCCCAGAGGTTGACGAGCAGAACATGGCCTATTGCTTTGCTGCCGGTAGCAACCTGAGTTACAGCATCGTCATTCAGCAATGCGAGCCGTATACCACTACTGTGGAGATGCGACAGAATAGTTCCGGCCTGCCGGATTATTTGCAGCCGGTAATGCAGATCCGCCTTTACCATGATGCTAATCTGGCTGAAGTGCTGGGCTTTCAACATATGAGTCGCTTTCGTCCCAGCTACCAATACCCTAATCAGTTAATGCATCAGAAAAATGAGAAAGAGCTGGTCAATCACTTTCTGGCCGAATGGCTGGGATTCTGTTTGCGCAATGCCTCTTCATCCACTGTCAGCCCGTAACTTGTCCGGAATGCCCTGTTGATCGGTTCAGATTCCTGCGTTCGTGTGATCCAGATAACGGATTGTCATCTGTTTGCCGATATTCAGCGTTGCAGTTACCGGGATATTAACCCTTATATCACCCTGCGACAGGTACTGGTTCATGTGAAGGCGCTTGAACCTGATCGGGTGATCGTTACCGGCGACCTGAGCGGTGACTTATCGGGACTCAGTTACCAACACTTTGCATCCCTTTGGCAACAAGCTGAGATACCTGCGGCTTTGCATATTCTTCCCGGCAATCATGATCAGCCTTCGTTGCTGACGCAGTTTTTCAGCCATGAAATGAAATGGCTGCAGGCCCCGCTGCGTGATAATAACTGGTGTTTACATGCGCTTGATAGCCATTATCAGGGCACGCTGGGCCATGTGAGCACAGCGCAACTGGAACGGCTTGAACAGCAGGTCAGGGCGATGCCGGATGCTTCACATCTGGTGGCTGTACACCACCATCCGATACCCTGTAATAGCTGGATGGATAAGCATCAGTGGTGTAATCGCGACGCGTTTGTGGCGCTGCTGGAAGCCTTACCGCAAATTCGGCTGGTGATCCATGGCCACGTGCATGCTGAGCTAACCTTTTTTCAGGGGCAAACCCAGATCCTCGCGTGTCCTTCAACATGTTGGCAATGGCGGCATACGCAGGAGTTTGCGGTTGATGACCAGGCACCAGGGCTGCGATTACTGGAATTGCACTCCGGCGGTAGTTTTAATACGCAGATTATAAGAGTGAGTCATCAATGCAACGTGTAATGATTTATCTTCATGGTTTTCTGAGTTCTCCCGGCTCGGTGAAAGCCAATCAGATGCGCGACTTTATTACCAGGTACCATCCACAGGTACAGCTTGAAGTACCGCAGCTGGCTAACTTCCCGGCACAGGCTCTGGAACAGGCTATTGCCCTGGCAGAGCACTACCGGGATAAAGAACTGGCCTTTGTGGGCAGTTCCATGGGGGGCTTTCTGGCCAGCCACCTGGCGAATCGTTTTAATGCCAAAGCGGTGTTGATCAACCCGGCAGTGCACCCCCATCTTTTGTTGCATGGCATGCTCGGTGAACATCAAAACCCATATACCGGTGAGGATTTTATGTTGACAGAGGCCCATGTGCAGGAGCTGATGCAACTGGATATCAGCCATATCGATAAACCCGAGAATCTCTGGGTGCTGCTGCAACGTGGTGACGAAACCCTGGATTACAGACTGGCACTGGCGCTGTATAAGGATTGCAGGATCACTCTGGAACAGGGTGGCAGCCATGCCTTTGATGGCTTTGAACGTTATCTGGCCGATATTACCGGCTTTGTGTGGGCAAAGTCCGGGTGAGTTGGTAACATCATAAAGGATCAATGCCAGCCGGATCTGTACCGAAGCCCTCTGGGGTTGAGATAAAACAATAACAACGCTTTTAAACAAGATGATTCAGCATGTCCAATCAAAGTTATAACGCACAAGCCATTGAAGTTCTGAGCGGTCTGGAGCCGGTAAAACGTCGTCCGGGAATGTATACCGATACTACCCGACCGAACCACCTCAGTCAGGAAGTGATCGATAACAGCGTGGATGAAGCCCTGGCCGGATACGCCAGCGAGATCAAAGTGATTCTGCATGATGACCAGTCGCTGGAAGTGATTGACGATGGCCGCGGTATGCCGGTGGATATTCACGCTGAACATGGTATCAGCGGCGTGGAGCTGATTATGACCAAGCTTCATGCAGGCGGTAAGTTTTCCAACAAGAATTATCAGTATTCCGGCGGTTTGCACGGTGTGGGTCTGTCTGTGGTCAACGCCTTGTCAAAACGGGTGGAGATCACTGTGCGTCGCGATGCTCAGGTCTATCAGATGGCCTTTGAGAATGGTGATAAGGTTCAGGAGCTGGAAGTGGTGGACAGTTGCGGCAAGCGCAATACCGGCACCCGGGTCAGGTTCTGGGCCGATGCGCAGTATTTTGACTCGGCCAGATTCTCGGTAACCAAGTTGCTGCATGTGCTCAGGGCCAAAGCAGTGCTGTGTCCCGGTTTGCGAATCCGGTTTGAAGACAAGATCAGTAAGGAATCCCACGAGTGGTTTTTTGAAGACGGGCTCAGAGACTATTTATACCAGTCGGTTAGCGCCTATCCTTGCGTGCCGGAAGATTCGCCTTTCGTGGGCGCGTTTTCGGGCAATCATGAAGCCGCAGACTGGGCGGTTATCTGGCTTCCCGAAGGGGGAGAGCTGATTACCGAAAGTTATGTGAACCTGATCCCCACCACTCAGGGGGGCACCCATGTTAACGGTCTGCGTCAGGGGCTGCTGGAATCGATGCGGGAATTCTGTGAATTCCGAAATTTGCTGCCCCGGGGTGTAAAACTAACCCCGGAAGATATCTGGGATCGATGCAGCTATATTCTTTCCACCAAGATGCAGGACCCACAGTTTGCCGGGCAGACCAAAGAGCGGTTGTCATCCCGACAGGCTTCCGCATTTGTTTCCGGTGTGGTCAAAGATGCCTTCAGTTTATGGCTGAACCAGCATACTGAAGTGGCCGAGCTACTGGCACAAATCTGTATCAGCCATGCCCAGAAAAGGTTACGTCAGAACAAGAAAATCGAACGCAAAAAGGTCACTCAGGGGCCAGCACTGCCTGGTAAGCTCACCGACTGTACTACACAGGACAATACCCGCTCAGAGCTTTTTCTGGTGGAAGGGGATTCAGCAGGTGGTTCGGCCAAGCAGGCCAGAGACAGAGAGTTTCAGGCGGTGATGCCGCTACGTGGCAAGATTCTCAACACATGGGAAGTGGAATCCACTCAGGTACTGGGCTCCAATGAGATCCACGATATATCTGTCGCTTTGGGAATCGATCCCGATTCTGACGATTTGTCCGGATTGCGCTATCACAAAATCTGCATTCTGGCTGACGCTGATTCAGACGGCCTGCATATAGCCACTTTGCTGTGCGCCTTGTTTGTGCGGCATTTTCGCTCATTGGTCAATCACGGCCATGTGTATGTGGCGATGCCGCCATTGTTCAGAATAGATGTGGGAAAAGAGGTTTCCTATGCCCTGGATGAGGGCGAGAAACAAGGCATTCTTGACCGTATCGAAGCGGAGAAAAAACGTGGAAAAGTTAACGTGCAGCGCTTTAAAGGGTTGGGGGAAATGAACCCTATTCAGCTACGTGAAACCACCATGGATCCCAATACCCGCAGGCTGGTGCAACTCACCGTGGATGATGATGCCAGTACGCTTGAACTGATGGACATGTTGCTGGCAAAAAAACGTGCCCCAGATCGCAAGAACTGGCTGGAAAGCAAAGGCAATCTGGCGGAAATCTGATTGATTGTGGCTAACGGGCTGGTTGTGGCAGGAATCATGACGTAATGAGATCTCTTAAGGGCTTGTTGCGGCTGCTTATCGGTATGATGCTGCTATCGGCGGGCGTAGTTGGTGTTCTGTTAGTATTGGTGATCGATAGCCAGCCGCTGGTAGAGTCAGACAGCGCTGCACAGGTAGAAGAAGCCGACTCAGTGACAGAGTTGTTACCCCAGCTTCGTAATGCCTATGCACACAGCGAACAAGAGCAGGTGCTGAGCATCAGTGCACAGCAGCTTGAAAGTCTCGTCGGGGTCATTCAACGTGCCCGCGCGGGGTTTCGTGGGCAGGTCAATATTGCTCAGGGATTGGGAGTGCTGGCAATCAGTTATGAGCTGCCACTTGCAGGCACCTATCTTAATCTCAGCACTGAGCTTAAAGCCGGGCCGGGCATCCAGTTAGGAACGATGCAGTTAGGTGATATCAGTCTGCCGGGAAATGGGGTGTTGTCACTATTCAGCATGCTGGTGGACTGGAAGCTGGATACGCATATTGCCAGTGAACTGATGGATCGGGTGCAGCAGGTTGATATCAGCAGCAACGCCATGGCGATCAGGCTGGCGCCTTTTGCAGATTTACTTCAGCAGCTCAGAGAAATGCCACCTTCAGTCTTATCCCCCGAAGATGAACAAAAGCAACAGCGGGTACGCCACTATCTGGCCTTACTCGATAGTCTGGAGGTGCCAGAGACCAGTACACTGTCATTACACTATTACCTTCAGCCGCTATTTGAACAAGCATCGGCACGCGCCGTGGACACCGATGCCGTACGGGAAAATGAGAGTGCCTTGCTGGCACTGGCCATTTATACCGGTAATCGCCACTTTGCCAGGTTTGTTGGTCTTCAGGCGCTGCCGCGCAGGGGACATCGAATGGACATCGTACTGGCCGGCCGACAGGATCTTCAGTTGCATTTTATATACTCAGCAGCCATTAAACTGCTCTCTGATCAGGGGATCAGTATCGCAGTGGGGGAATTTAAAGAGCTGATGGACAGAGGAGAAGGCGGCAGTGGCTATAGTTTTGTGGATCTGGCGGCCGATATGGCCGGAGTCAGATTGGCAAGAGCGGCGCTGGAGCCTGACAGGGCCAGACTGGTCCAACAACGCCTGGCGAGGGCACAAGATTCGCGGGTGTATTTCCCTGCGGTACTGGATTTACCGGAGGGAATGGATAAAGATGAATTTTCCCGGCGTTTTCAGGCTGTAGACAGTCCGGCATATCAGCAACAGGTCGACAAGATAAAAGCACGGTTAAAGGCGTTGCCCCTCTATCAACCCTGATCTGTCGGAATGCCAGGTACTAAAAACACCGCACTGGCCAACTATTCTGTACTGCATATCTTGCAAAATACCCGTGCAGTCAGGATGATATGTCCGGTTAAATCTCAAACCTCACCAAACCGAGTTTACAAGGAGCACCATTGGAATACTGGCTGGAAAAGATTTTTGCCTTTATGTTGACCCATAAGCTGGTAACCACCCTGTTACTGTTATTTGTGATGCTGGGGATTAAACGGCTGATAGTGCGTCTGGTACGCAGAAGAGGGAAAAAACGCGCAGAAGACAAACGACCAGCTGTGAACGCCATAAAGAATGTCAGCAATATGCTGCTGGTGGTGTTTATTCTGGTGCTCTGGTCTGCAGAAGTGCAGACACTGGCCTTTTCTATTGCCGCCTTTATGGTGGCCATTGTATTGGCTATGCGTGAGTATATTCAGTGTTTTACCGGCTTTATTTATGCAACCAGTGCGAGAATGTTCAGAGTCGGTGACTGGATCCAGGTGGGGGAGCATTACGGGGAAGTGATTGAGTCAGACTGGCTCAGCCTGACTCTGCTTGAAGTGCATATGGAAACGTATGAGTACTCGGGTAAAACCCTTAATGTGCCGAATAATCTGTTGATTACTAAGCCGGTGAAAAACCTTAATTTTCTGAAACGCTATTCTACCCACTCTTTTATTCTTACCCGGGATCAGAGTGTAAATGTGTTTGCCTTTAAAGCGCTCCTTGAGGAAAGAGCCCGGGAATACTGCGAACATTTTCACGATGTGGCTTTGCGCTACAACAACCTGATTGAGAAGCGCCTGGATGTGAATATTTCCGGCCCGGATCCGGCAATTCGTATTACCACCAATAATCTGGGAGACACAGAAACCCGGATTACGATTTTCTGTCCTACTGACCAGGCCATAGATATTGAACAGAAAATTACTGAAGACTTTATGGGGTTGTGGTTTGAAACCCGCGATAGCAAAGGCACAGAGGTGAAAAGCAACGTTCATATCAGTTCCTAAAAGCGGTATTCCCGGCAGTTAATCGCTTTATTTTGTTTAACCTTCAGTTTTTTCAGGTTTCTCAATCAAACCGGCGCTGGATAAGCGGAGTAAATTTCAGAGTTGTACGATTCTTGTACTTTTGGGTTTTCTCTGTACTTAGTAAATTCATAATTTATAGTTACGTTAAACAATAACTTACAGAGTAGCGTTAACCGAAATAAGTGATAAGGGTACTTTTCTTATTATGGGAAATATAAAAGTAAGCTTCACAATCTAAATGCCTGCTAAGTGGTTCAATCCTTTGCCTGATTAAACCATTCTCTGAGCTCAATCAATTCATCTCCCCTTTGCCAGTCATGCAGGCCTAATTCATAAGGGTTGTTCAGTTGAATTGAGCGGATAGCTGAATCTGCCCAGCCCGGCACCGGGTATGTTTTTAACTCCGCGGTGAAAGCGGGAGGTAAATGGCACTCATATACCCGCAATCCTGAGTTGGTGTCGCCCAAATGGCGTCCCACCTCTACATTAAACCCTGTTTGTTCCCAGGTGTTTCTGTGGGCCGTGCATTGGGCGCTCTCATCGCCCTGAGGGGTACCTCCTGGCAGATCAAAGCCAGCAGCATGTCGGTTAGCCGTCGTTACAAGCCATTTGTCGATTTTGATTAGGCAGGCTGCTCCGCCAACGGTACTCTGCCGCTGCTGAGCATCTACCCTGCACATGGGCTGTGCAGGCGGTTCGCTGCTGCAGGCGGCGAGCAGTGCAGAGGCACAAAAAAGTAATCTTATTTGCAATTTACTACGTAGAGTTCAGGGATTTAACGCCTATGGTAGTATAAGCGCCCCGTGCAGGCTATCACTTGCATACAGGTAACGTTACTTTTATACGAGCCGGCCTGGTGACAAACCGGCTGCAATCATCTTCATCAGAAAAGGGCTTTGGGCCAGATGGCAAAGAAACTTACGATCTCACCTGTTTTGATTTTATTGCTGATGGTAGCGGCTGTTACTGTCTATCTTTATCTTCAGCCTGAAGAAACCCAGCCTTCACGGCAGATGAGCCCGGTGCCGGTAAAAGTCGAAGAGGTTACACAACAAGACTTTGCCGTAGTGGTGGAAGCGCTGGGCACGGCCACGGCGAATGAGGCTGTGCAGATTACCGCTCAGCAGAGTGAGGTGATCTCCAGCATAGGATTTGATGATGGTGATATGGTGGAAAAGGGCCAGCTTCTGGTACAACTTAATGATCGGGAAGAACAAGCCCGGGTCAGTGAACTGGAAATAAACCTGCAGGAGGCGAAGAGGCAACTGCGGCGTATCACCAATCTGGCCCGTGAAAATGCAGCTTCAGCACAGTTACTGGATGAGCAGGAGGCAAGAGTGAATGCCCTCAAGGCACAACTGGAAGTGACTGAGTCGCAGTTAGCAGAGCTGGAAATCCGTGCACCATTCTCCGGTAAGCTGGGTATTCGCCGGGTCAGCAATGGTGCCCTGGTGCGCCCCGGCGATATGATCACCACACTGGACGATCTCAGTAAAGTTAAGGTGGATTTCAGTATTGCCGAACGCCATTTGGCGGATGTAGCAAGAGGCCTGCAGGTGGCCGCTACGACCGTGGCGTATCCAGGTGTCATCTTTCGCGGTGAGATTGTGAGTATAGATTCGCGACTGGACCCGGTGACCCGTTCGGTACAGGTCAGGGCTTTGGTGGATAATCCTGAATTGCGATTGCGCCCCGGAATGCTGCTTCAAATCCAGTTACAGAAACAGGTGCTGAACACCCTGGTGCTTCCTGAAAGCGCACTGATTCCTATTCAGGAGCAGCAATTTGTGTATGTCATCGGTGCAGACAATAAAGCACAGAAACGGGAAGTAAAGATTGGTCGGCGCAAGCCCGGGCTGGTGCAAGTGATTTCCGGATTGAAGGCTGGAGAGCGTGTTGTGGTTGAAGGTGCGCTGAAACTCGGCGATGGCATGTCTGTCAACATACTGGAGCAATAACCATGCTGTTATCGGATTTGTCTGTAAAGCGACCGGTTTTTGCTTCTGTGGTAAACCTGCTACTGATTGTGTTTGGCATTGTTGCTATCAGCAAATTGTCGCTCCGGGAATACCCGGATGTGGAAACGCCCATCGTCTCGATTAGTACGAATTACCCCGGTGCTTCTGCGTCAATTATTGAAACACGAATTACTCAGTTGCTCGAAGACCGCATCAGCGGCATTGAAGGCATAAAGAATATTAACTCCAGTAGTCGTAATGGCCGCTCCTCCATCAGTATCGAATTTCATTTGTACCGGGATATTGATGCGGCAGCTAATGACGTACGAGAGCGAGTCAGCCGGGCGTTGAATAACCTCCCCGCTCAGGCCGAACCCCCGGAGGTGTATAAATCCGATTCCGATGAAGATGTAGTGGTCTGGTATAACCTGCGTAGCGATAATATGTCGGTGATGGAACTGACCGACTACGCGGATCGCTATGTGGTCGACCGGCTGGCGGTAGCCGACGGCGTGGCCAGAGTCAGAATTGGTGGTGGTCGTACTTATGCTATGAAAGTCTGGCTGGATCGCAATGCCATGGCCGCCCGGAATGTGACCGTAGAGGATATCGAGCAGGTGATTCGTTCTGAGAACGTTGAGCTTCCTGCCGGAGAGATAGAGTCTACTGATCGCGATTTCGAAGTCAGGGTAGCGCGTTCATTTCTCGACCCGGATGATTTTTCACGGCTGACGATTAAGGCCGGTGAGGATGGCTATCTGGTTCGTCTCGGCGAAGTGGCTCAGGTGGAGCTGGCTGCTGAAGACGACAAAACGGAATTTCGCGGCAATGGTGTGAATATGATTGGCCTGGGCATCGTTAAGCAGTCGAAGGCCAATACGCTGGAGGTGGCACGCGCCGCCCGAAAAGCGGTCGAAGAGATAGAGCGTAACCTGCCGGGTAATATTTTTATTGTACCCAGTTATGACTCTTCTGTGTTTATCGAAGAATCCATTGACGAAGTTTACAACACCCTCGGCATCGCGATGGTGATGGTTGTGGTGGTCATTTACCTGTTTCTTGGCAATGTTAAGGCCACACTGATCCCGGCGGTCACGGTTCCGGTGGCGCTGGTGTCGGCGTTTATGGTTCTGTATATGCTGGACTTTTCCATGAACCTGCTGACCTTGCTTGCGCTGGTTCTGGCAATAGGTCTGGTGGTAGATGACACCATCGTGGTGCTGGAAAATATATATCGGCGTATTGAGATGGGAGAGCCGCCGTTACTGGCTGCTTATCGCGGGGCCCGGGAGGTAGGTTTTGCGGTCATTGCCACGACGCTGGTGCTGATTGCTGTATTCCTGCCGTTGATTTTCCTGGAAGGCAATATCGGCCGGTTGTTTACCGAGTTTGCCATCGCCATTGCGGCGGCGGTGGCCTTTTCCAGCTTTACCGCACTGACCCTGTCCCCCATGCTCTGTTCGCGGATTCTTGAGAAGCGGGAACGCAGCAGTCGCTTCGGGCGCGCTATGGATAAAGGCTTTTCCAAACTGGAAGATCGTTATTACAGCTCGCTGGATAAAAACCTGCATCAGCCCTGGGTAACAGCATTGTTAATCATTGTCAGTGTTGTGGCTTTATATGGTTTGTCTAAAGAAGTGCCCACTGAGTTTGTTCCTAAAGAAGACAGAGGAAACTTCTTTATTATTATGCAGTCCGCCGAGGGTGCCAGCTTTGAGAGCAACAGCCGCAATCTGAAAAAAATTGAAGATATCCTGCTGCCCTATATCGACAAGGACGAAGTTAACCGGGTGTTGGTCAGAACACCGGGCTGGGGCGGCAGTGCCGGTATTGCTATCGTGGGTGCGGTGCCCTGGGATGAGCGTGAACGCAGCACCTTTGAATTAATGGATGAAATCAGTGCCAAACTGACGACCATTCCCGATGTGCGGGCCTTTGCGGTAATGCGCAGCAGCCTTGGTGGTGGTGGGCTTGGTCGTCCTGTGCAGTTTGTACTTAAAGGTAATACCTATGAGGAGCTTGTCAACGCGCGTGATACGTTGATGAGCAAAGCTGCAGATAACCCCGGTCTGGTGCGTCTTGACAGTGATTACAAAGAAACCTGGCCACAGGTGCTGGTAAACATCAATAAAGACCGCGCGGCAGATCTGGGTGTGTCTATTGGTGATATCGGCCGCACACTGGAGACGATGCTGGGACAGCGGCGGGTGTCCACCTATCTTGATCGCGGTCAGGAATATTATGTGATTATGGAGGGGCGCAAAGCCGACTATCGCAGCCCGCAGAGCATTGATAATCTGTATGTGCGCTCTCAGCGTTCGGGGGAGTTGATTCCGCTGGACAACCTGCTCAGTTTTGAGGAGCAGGCCACTTCTTCGACACTCAATCGTTATAACAGAATGCGCGCCATTACCATCAGTGCCAATCTGGCAGAGGGATATACGCTGGGTGAAGCACTGGACTATCTGAATAAGATTGTCAACGAAGACATCTCCGATACCATTGCTGTCGACTACAAAGGCGAATCACAGTTATTGCAGGAGTCCGGGAACTCCGTGCTGTTTATCTTTGCCATGGCTCTGGCAGTTACGTATCTGGTGTTGGCAGCCCAGTTTGAAAGCTGGGTGCATCCTCTGGTGATTATGCTGACCGTACCTTTGGCCTTGTTGGGTGCCTTTATCGGGCTGTATCTCAGTGGCCAGTCGATCAATATTTACAGTCAGATTGGTATGATCATGCTGATCGGTCTGGCCGCCAAAAACGGCATATTGATCGTGGAGTTTGCCAATCAGTTACGTGATGTGGGAATGGAGTTTGAGGAGGCCCTGAAGCGGGCCGCCAAACAACGCTTGCGTCCTATTGTGATGACGGGCTTTACCACGGTATTCAGTTCTCTGCCTCTGGTACTTGCCACCGGACCGGGTTCGGAAAGCCGGATGGTCATCGGAATGGTAATCTTTGCCGGGGTTATCGTGGCAACGTTTATGACCTTGTTTGTGGTGCCCACCGCCTACTACTGGCTGGCCAGGCATACCGGTTCACCAATGCAGATGACCCACAAGCTGGAAAAAATGGACGAAGAGCTGCCCTACCGTAAGGGCGAAATGGAGTAGTGGTTCAAGTTGTCAGTTCGCAGATATCAGTTTTCAGTCTCTGTTGAAATGAGACATCATCACTAAGTGTTAAGCTCGATACTTGTCTGAATGCTGGTAACTGACAACTGACGACTATTTGACCAGCCACTCTACGATGCGGCGGCTGAACGGTGCGAACAGCATCACCAGGGGGAACGCGCACAGGTGTGCCAACACGTAGGCTCTTAGCCACAGCCAGATAAAATTATCCACCAGGCCAAGGTTAATCAACGTTAAGATTCCGGACATGCAGAACGCCATAAATCCACTCATGATAAAAGCAAACAACCAACCACTGTGCTTGGGTTTAAACATCATTAAATACCTTATCGAGAATCTGTTGGGTAAAGTGCTTTTTCAGATAAAAGCCTCGCGGGCGGGTGCGAATTCTCTGACCCTGCTCGCCAATAGCGTCGGTCAGCGCGTTGCCATCGGCTGCTTTGGGCCGTAACTGCAATACTTCGCCATGGCGGGCCGTGACTGATTCTATTTTGCCCAGCGCTATTTTCTCCATAATTTCCTCCCAGTCCTGTCGCAGGGCGGCTTCCTCATCCTGATCTGGCTGCCAGATAAAGGCATTGCCAACCCGGCGCTGTGCCGGCGGAATATGACGGCTGGCCAGAATGGGCAACCAGCAGACACAATGCAATTTGTTGCGCACATTAGAGCTTTCCCAGTCCATGCCTGCAATATTAAGCAGCGGGGCATAACAGACATAAGTGGTTTCCAGTGGCATACCTTGTTCATCAACAGGCAGAGATTTGAGTTCTACCCCTAAATGGGGAAAGTCCTGCTGTGGCTTTGAACCGGCTTCGGCACCCAGCCAGGTCTCCAGTAATTGTCCGCTCCAGCCTTTATGGCGCTGCAGATTTTCAGGTGTGGCATAGCCAGCCAGTTCAGCCAGCTCGCCCAGCGAAAGTCCGGCCAGGTTTCTGGCCCGTTCAAGCAATTCGTCAATGCTTGTTGGAGGATGCTGCGGGAGGTGCACGTTAAACGTTACTCTTTGTTGTGATGGTCAGTGCGCCGTTTACCAGACAATACTGGGCCAGATAATAGCTGAGCATTACTGCAAACTCGCTCCAGGCAAGCGGCTGAATAAAGTGATCCCAGGCCAGCAGAGCATCTGAGATGATAAAGCATGCGGCCCCCACTATCAGCCAGGGGGCACTTTTACTGGCAACGATGGCCGTTGTTGCCATAGCCGTTAACGCCAGCATATAGATTAAAACAGGCCAGTACAGGGTGTTCAGTACAGGTTGCAGACGCCAGAATAATACCCCGGCGATAACCACAACCAAAGTTAATGGTGCGATTTTCCAGCGCTGCCAATGGCGAAAACGCCAGAAGTTAACGCTGTATATCAGTTGCGCGATTAAAAACGCCCCCAATCCAAAACTGAAACTGGCGGTCAAAGGTAATGCCAGCAGAATATCGCCGGTAGCTGAAAATGCCAGTGCTGTGAGCAGCAGGTATTTGTTGCTCTGAGCATTTCTCATTACCAACAGCATCAGCCACATTACGGGAATGGCTTTGAACAGAAAATCAAGAGGATAGGCCCGTAAATGCAGGGTGAAAAGATAGAACAGGGCGCTGCCGACGAAGATCAGATTCCAGTGTCTGCTTTTCATTAACCAGCTCCATATAAGGGCATTAAAGGGCCATAGAGGTTCAGCCACAGCGTAAATATTGGCTGAATTAGCTTTGAAAGAGGCCTAGTTTATGGAAGAATGAAGAACTATAAAAGAACTAATGCCCGGGAGTCTAAGTGATTGATGCCGAAGGATTCCGCGCGAATGTCGGCATAGTGATTTGCAACAGGATAGGGCAAGTATTTTGGGCAAGACGCTATGGCCAGCATTCATGGCAGTTTCCACAAGGCGGAATTGATCAAGGTGAAACTGCAGAGCAGGCAATGTATCGGGAGCTACACGAGGAAGTGGGGCTGAAGCCACAGGATGTGGAAATACTAGGGGTAACGAAAAACTGGGTCAGATACAAATTGCCGAAAAGGCTGATACGACAGGGGACCGACCCTGTGTGTATCGGGCAGAAACAAAAATGGTTTCTGCTCAGGCTTACCTGTAAAGAGGAAGATGTTAATGTTTTGCACTCGGGCCACCCGGAATTCGACGGCTGGCGCTGGGTAAGTTACTGGTATCCTGTACGTAACGTAGTGTCTTTCAAACGTGATGTTTATCGTCGTGTAATGAAGGAATTTGTGTCCATTACTATGCCAGTTCAGACCAGGCCTGCCGGGCAGCGCAATAAACGCCGACGCAGGAATTAGGGCACCAGTTCATGCTAACCCAACTCAAGCGCATCGTTCAGGAAGTTAATCAGATCCCGGATCTTGATGACGCCCTTACCTGCCTGGCGAGCCGGGTTAAAAGTGCAATGACGGTGGATTGCTGTTCTATCTATCTGGCTAACTATGAGCATCAGCATTTTGAGTTAATGGCTACCGAAGGCCTCTCCAAGGATGCTATCGGTAAGGTCTCTATCGGATTCTCTGAAGGGTTGATCGGTCTGATCGGTCAGCGTGAAGAGCCGATCAATATCGAAGATGCTCAGTCTCACCCGCGGTTTAAGCACTACCCTGAGGTCAGGGAAGAAAACTATCATGCGTTTATGGGCACACCCATTATTCACCAGCGTAAAGTGCTGGGGGTGATGACCATTCAGCAGCATAAGAAACGCCGATTCAGTGAAGATGAAGAAGCTTTTCTGGTTACCCTGGCAGCGCAAATCGCTCTGGAAATAGCCCATGCAGAGGCGCGTGGGTCAATCAGCCTGACCGATGGTGCCGACAAATCCCGTTGGCAAAAATCCCTCAAAGGCGTGCCGGGCTCTGCGGGTCTGGCCATAGGCACTGGCCATGTGCCCAATATAAAACACAGTCTTCGTAGTCAGATGCAGCGTCGATCTGAGGACCCTGATAAACAGATTGAGCGCTATCGCCAGGCGGTTATCCGCACCCGCAAGGAAGTTAAAAAGTTGTCGGATCGCATGGCCGATGCCGTTCCTGAAGATGTATTGGCGATTTTCCAGCTGTATCACAACCTGCTTGATGCCAATAGCCTCGGTCACGAAGTCGAATCTAAAATCAAGAGTGGCTGGGATGCGGCATCGTCGCTGAAAATGGTGGTTGAGCATTACATCAATAAATTCCGCGGCATGGACGATCCGTATATGCAGGAACGGGCAGTTGATGTAGAGGACCTGGGTAACAGAGTGCTGGGCCATCTGCTGCGCACTCACAAGATGCAGGCGCCGGTGCCGGATCAGGCGATTCTGGTGGCCGAAGAAGTTACGGCCTCAATGTTGGCAGAATTTCCCCGTGACAAACTCCAGGCGATTATTTCAGTTCGTGGTTCAAATAACTCCCATGCAGCGATCCTCGCCCGTGCGATGGGTGTGCCAGCGGTCATGGGGCTCTCCGATGTGCCGGTATCCCTGCTCAGTGGTAAGGATATATTGCTCGATGGTTATTCCGGTGAAGTGATTGTTTCTCCCAGCCAGAGTATCCGCCAGGAGTTCCAGAGTCTGGTGGATGAGGAAAATGAGCTCTATGGTGCAGTGCGTGAAGAGTCCGATAAACCGGCAGAAACCCGCGATGGTTGCAGAATCGGACTCTACATTAATGCCGGGCTATCAGCTGAGCTGGAGTCAATTTACGGTGCGGCGGGTGACGGGGTAGGTCTGTATCGTACCGAAATTCCCTTTATGATGCGTGAACGCTTTCCGTCCGAGCATGAGCAGTATCAGATGTATCGTGCGATGCTGGAGGCCAGTCCCAACAAGAACATCACAATGCGCACGCTGGATGTGGGGGGCGACAAGCCGTTACCCTATTTCCCGGTAGTGGAGGAGAATCCGTTTCTTGGCTGGCGTGGGATCCGTATGACGCTGGATCACCCGGAGATTTTTCTGGTGCAGTTACGGGCGATGCTCAGAGCCAGTCTGGATCTGGATAACCTTAAAATCATGTTGCCGATGATTACCACTATCTATGAAGTCAGCGAAGCTAGGCGGCTGATCCGCCAGGCCTATTATGAAGTGGCTGAAGAAGCCCAGGCCGAAGGGCAGGCACTGAAAATGCCGGAGGTGGGGGTCATGCTCGAAGTGCCGGCGGTCATCTATCAGCTTCCACAACTGGCCGCCAAAGTGGACTTCTTTTCCATCGGCAGTAATGACCTGACGCAGTATTTGCTGGCTGTTGATCGCAATAATCCCAGGGTAGCGGATCTGTATGACAGCTACCACCCCGCCGTACTAAAGGCGCTGAAACAGATCATTGAAGCCTCTGTGGAGCTTAATAAGCCGGTTACACTGTGCGGAGAGATGGCGGGTGAGCCCGGAGGGGCGATTCTTTTGCTGGCGATGGGATATCGCAAGCTGAGTATGAGCGGTTTCAATCTGAGCAAAATTAAGTGGGTGATTCGTAAAGTTTCGCTGGAAGATGCCCGGATTCTGCTGGAAGAAGTGCTCGAAATGGAGCACCCGAGCCAGGTACGTGAACGTGTAAATCGCCACCTCGAAGCCCTTGGTCTGGGTGGTCTGGTCAGAGCAGGGAAATAGACCTGTTGTCGTTGGTTAACTAAACAAGAGAATATCGTCTTGGAACCTTTGTTGTTTCTGATTGTAAGCTGTGTGTTTCTGGGCCTTATCGCCGGCCTGATGGCGGGGCTGTTGGGTATTGGTGGCGGCCTGGTTATTGTGCCGGCGCTGATATATCTGTTGCAGATAAAAATGGGCATGAGTATCGATATCGTCATGCCAATGGCCGTGGCCACCTCTTTATCTACCATCATCTTTACCGGGAGTTCGTCTTCGCTGACCCATTGGCGGTTAGGTAATGTGGATATGCGTATTTTCGGCCTGTGTTCGGTTGGCATTGCGCTGGGAGCGGTAGCCGGCGCTCAGATAGCGGCGCTGATGCCCGCTGAGTTATTAAAAAATATTTTTGCTTCATTGATGATGATATTGGCATTGCGAATGGCATTCGGCAGAAATCGCACCTCTCAGTCTACCCTTAATCGCCCAAGGTTACTGGGCATCGGTGTGGTGACTGGCACTATTTCATCTTTGCTGGGAATTGGTGGTGGTGCTTTGCTGGTGCCCGCACTGGTATGGTTCAGGGTGTCGATGAAAGTCGCCATTGGCTGTGCGGCAGCTTGCGGTATGGTGGTTGCGATTTTTGGCACAGCCAGTTTTATACTGGCTGGCTGGAACAATCCTCAACTGCCTTCAGGCAGCCTGGGTTATGTGTTTATGCCTGCGATGCTGGCGATCGTCAGTGCGTCCATGCTCAGTGCCAATTGGGGAGCCCGGTTAAGCCACCGTCTGCCAACACTGACACTGAAGAAAATTTTCTCTGGCTTTCTTATTCTAGTAAGCTTGCGCATGTTTTTTAGCTGAGGCTTAGCGGAGCATCTCTGCCAGCGTTGCGGGGGAGTGTGTCTGACAAGGCTTTGGTATTTCGACTAATTGGAATAATCAATGACAGAATATTTGCAGTTCCCGGCGATTGACCCGGTTATCTTTACTATTGGACCGGTGTCAGTGCACTGGTATGGGGTCATGTATCTGATCGGCTTTCTGGCTGCATGGTGGTTAGCCAACAGGCGTCTGGATCGCACGCAGTGGAACAAGGAACAACTCAGTGATTTGATGTTTCTGGGTTTCTTAGGGGTTATTATTGGTGGCAGACTGGGCTATGTATTCTTCTACCAGTTTGAGCAGTTTCTCGAAGATCCAGTTTATCTTTTCAAGATCTGGACAGGGGGGATGTCCTTTCATGGGGGGCTGCTGGGGGTCATTGTTGGTTTGTGGTGGTTTGCCCGTAAACACAACTCTAATCTGTTAACGGTTGGCGATTTTATTGCGCCTCTGGTGCCTGTAGGGTTAGGGGCAGGACGCATCGGTAATTTTATCAACGCCGAATTGTGGGGGCGTACCACCGATGTGCCCTGGGCAGTGCTGTTTCCCGGAGCGGGCCCTTTACCTCGTCATCCCTCGCAACTTTATGAGTTTTTTCTCGAAGGAGTCGTATTGTTTGCGTTGCTGTGGTGGTTCTCTGCATCCCGTCGTCCACTGGGGGCGGTGTCCGGGTTGTTCCTGATTGGCTATGGCAGCTTCCGCTTTATTGTCGAGTTTTACCGCGAGCCCGATGCGCATATCGGTTTGTACAATGGCCTGATTTCTCAGGGCCAGCTATTGTCCTTACCGATGGTTCTGATAGGGTTGATCATCATGGTGCTGGCCTATCGTAACGGGCCATCTGAGCGCAGCCATAAATCCAAGAGTTAAGTATGCAGGAATATCTTAAATTAATGCGCCATGTGCTTGATCATGGTGTAAAAAAAGAGGATCGCACGGGAACCGGTACGCTCAGCGTGTTCGGGTATCAGATGCGTTTTGATCTGGCAAAAGGATTTCCACTGGTAACCACTAAAAAGTGTCACCTGCGTTCCATCATTCATGAATTGCTGTGGTTTTTGCAGGGTGAAACCAATATTGCTTATCTGCAGCAAAATAAGGTCAGAATCTGGGATGAATGGGCTACCGATGAAGGAGAGCTTGGTCCGGTCTATGGAAAGCAGTGGCGCAGCTGGCAGGGCATTGACGGCGAAGTCATCGATCAAATCGCTCAGGTAGTCGAACAGATTAAAAACAACCCGGATTCCCGACGCCTGATTGTCAGTGCCTGGAATCCCGCTGTATTGCCGGATACCCGGTATTCGCCAAAGGAAAATGCTGCCATGGGGCGTCAGGCGTTGCCACCTTGCCATACCTTATTTCAGTTCTATGTGCTGGATGGCAAACTTTCCTGTCAGCTGTATCAGCGAAGTGGTGATATTTTTCTCGGTGTACCTTTTAATATTGCCAGTTATGCGCTATTGACTCTGATGATGGCACAGGTTTGTGATCTTGAGCCGGGTGATTTTGTGCATACGTTTGGCGATGCCCACCTGTATGTAAATCATCTTGAGCAGGCACAAACCCAATTGCAACGTGAGCCCTTTGCATTACCGCAGATGAAGTTAAACCCACAGGTGAAGGATATTTTTTCATTTGATATTGATGATTTTACATTGCTGAATTACCAGGCACATCCCCATATCAAGGCGCCGGTGGCAATCTGATCATGACCACAAATGTGCTTATTTGTGACGATTCAGGTTTTGCCCGGAGGCAGATGGCGCGGTCTATTCCTAAGGGCTGGGATGTAAATATCAGCTTTGCAGAGCACGGTAAGCAGGCGCTGGAATCTATCGAAAAAGGTCTGGCGGATGTGATGTTTCTGGATCTGAACATGCCGGTGATGGATGGCTATCAGACTATGGAGCAGATCCGTGTCCGTGATATGCCCACTCTGGTTATTGTGGTCTCAGGTGATGTGCAGCCTCAGGCCCGCAAACGCATGCTGGCAATGGGGGCGCTGGATTTTATTGCTAAGCCTATAGACAGCGAGAAGTTGACTGAGTTGTTGGGGCAGTATGGGCTTTACAGTGGTAAAAGTGGCGGTGGTGAGTTACGTGAGTCAACTCAGGACGAGGAGATTGACCGCCTTGATGTGTACCGCGAAATGGCCAATGTGGCCATGGGGCAGGCCGGTGAGAAACTGGCTCAGTTGCTGGATGTGTTTATTAATCTGCCGATTCCCAATGTCAATCAGATTGAAACCAATGAACTGCGCATGGCTATCGCAGAAATTCAGCAAAAAGCCCATGTGTCAGCGGTTTCTCAGGGCTTCATCAGTACCGGAATATATGGCGAAGCGCTGGTGATTTTCAATGACACCGACTTTACTAATATGGTGGAGCTGCTTAAATACCCTTCCACAGAACACGTCGAACGTCTCGAAGTAGAAGCATTGATGGATGTTTCCAATATTCTGATTGGGGCTTGCGTTAATGCGCTGTCGCAGCAACTTGATTTGAATTTCAGCCGCAGTCACCCCATTATTCTGGGGCGCCACTGTGACCTGGAGCAGTTGCTGCAAAGCAATGTGTCACGCTGGAACAAGATAGTCGCAGTGGAGATCGGTTACTCCATTGAGCAGCACGACATCCATTTTGATCTATTGTTGCTGTTACCGCAGAGCTCCATGGATATCATGTTTGATAAGCTGGTCGCCCACAGTGAGGTGATCGATGGTTAGAGCAGCGGCAGAACAGGCAGAACTCGAAGCCATGCACTGGCAGTTAAACCTGCTGGGATCCATTGAAGTGGGGATTGTGGTGCTGGACAGAGAATACCGGGTGAAAACCTGGAATGAGTTTATGCACAATCACAGTGGAATATTACCAGCAACGATTCGTGGGCAGCGCATATTTGAATATTTTGAAGAAATCGACGAACAGTGGTTTATCGGCAAAACACGCCCGGTGTTTGAACTCAACAGTCCCGCCTTTGTGATCTGGGAACAACGTCCCTACCTGTTTAAGTTTGCCAGTCATCGGCCGGTGACCAGTGCCAGTGAACTTATGTATCAGAATATCACCCTGTTCCCGCTGATGGCTCCCAGTGGCAAAGTAGAGCATCTTTGCATCATGGTCTACGATGTGACCGATGAGGTGATCAGTAAACAGCAGTTGAATCAGGCGAACGATAAACTGCAACAAATGAGTCGGGTGGACGGGCTTACCGGGTTGTTTAACCGGCGTTTCTGGGAAGAATGTTGCAAACTGGAATTTACACGCTGTCAACGAAACCAGGGACAGGCCTCCTTGCTGATGCTGGATATCGATCATTTTAAATCTGTTAACGATACCCATGGTCACCCCGCAGGCGACGAGGTTATCAAAGCATTGGCCGCTATTATTAAGGCTTCCGTACGCGAGACCGATATTCCCGGTCGCTATGGCGGAGAGGAATTTTCTATTGTGCTGCCGGATACCGATGCACAATCAGCTACTCAGGTGGCCGAACGCATCAGGCGGGCCACTCAGGGCAAAACGATAAATCACGAAGGGGTGACATTACAGGTCACGGTAAGTCTGGGCATTGCTCAGTTAGAAGACCATCATGATGATCACATGCACTGGATCAGTGCTGCCGATCAGGCCTTGTATCAGGCTAAAGAATCAGGCCGCAATAAAGTCGTGATAAAAAGCTGAACTCCGGATTCTGGTGTTCTGGCTTGACTTTCCCGTTATTTACCGCAATATAACTGTATATTAATACAGCCCTTGGTTTCTCTGCCCATTATGACCAAGATCATTCATGTTGATATGGATTGTTTCTTTGCCGCCGTTGAGATGCGCGATAATCCGCAGTGGCGTGATATTCCGCTGGCTATCGGTGGCAGCGCCGAGCGACGCGGGGTGATCGCTACCTGCAATTACCCGGCGCGCAAATACGGTATCCATTCTGCCATGTCTACTGCGCAGGCACTCAAACGTTGCCCTCAGCTGATGTTGGTTAAAGGGCATATGCAGCGTTATGTTGAAGAGTCCCGTCGTATTCGTGAAATCTTCGCCCGGTACACTGAAGACATCGAGCCGCTGTCTCTGGATGAGGCCTACCTGGATGTTACCGATAGCGAATTGTTTCAGGGGAGCGCCACTCTGATTGCCGAAGACATTCGCCGGGCTATTTTTGCCGAGACCGGTCTGAGCGCCTCAGCCGGTGTAGCGCCCTGTAAGTTTGTGGCCAAAATTGCCAGTGACATCAATAAACCCAATGGCCTTTATACGGTTACGCCGGCACAACTGGATGGTTTTGTGCGCCAGCTGGAGCTTAAATTTATTCCTGGCGTGGGCCGGGTGACCTGGGAAAAGCTGCAAGCTATGGGGTTACACACCTGTGATGATATACGCCACTATCCTTTCGATAAACTGGTTAAACGCTTTGGTAAATTCGGTATTGCCCTTTGGCAGCGGGCTCATGGTCAGGATAATCGGCGGGTGAATTCTGAGCGTCAGC
The DNA here is from genome assembly GCF_002591895.1 of Lacimicrobium alkaliphilum. Classification (GTDB taxonomy): domain Bacteria; phylum Pseudomonadota; class Gammaproteobacteria; order Enterobacterales; family Alteromonadaceae; genus Lacimicrobium; species Lacimicrobium alkaliphilum. Next base: position 22,442 of record NZ_NISX01000002.1, on the reverse strand, counting down.
GCAAGTCAGTCGGGGCAGAGGTGACCCTGCCTGAAGATGTGCGCGACTTTGAGCAGTGTTGGCAGGTGGTTGATACCCTGTTCGAGAAGTTGCATAAGCGTCTGGCCGCTTGTCAGGCGGATCTTGCGATTCAGAGTCAGGGCGTAAAACTCAAATTTGCCGATTTTGTACAAACTACCGTAGAACATCGCCAGAGTCGTTTAGACAAGGCGGCTTTTGCGCCCTTGTTACATCAGGCGCTGAGTCGTCAGCAGGGCAGGGGAATCCGACTGGTGGGTTTAAGTGTTACCCTGCCAACAGAAGCTGACAGTCAGCAGTTGTGTCTCGAGTTGCCATCCCTTGAGTGCCACACTACTTAGAGGCAGAATAGGGTCATCTGCCATCAGGATGGTAAAACAAGCTGCTGATATTTCATCCGTTTTTATGCAGCACTGACAGCGAGGCTCTCTATGACATTTCCCCAGGCAAAAAACGAATCCAATATCGATAAAGCCATTTCCAGTGGCAGTGACTGGGACGCGGTGATTCTTATTGCGCAGGACCATCAGCATTTGAACAATCTGACACTGAAAGAAACCATTGCCTCTCATCAGCGCATTGATGCGAGAGTAGGTAAAGAGTGTATGTTGCTGATTGCCAGTGGTATCGCCGGTGGCAGGCTGGTGTATGCGCCTACCGGCCCCCTTGACCGTGGCTTTGACGACGTGCGCCGGGTCAGTGATGCAGCCAAAAAAGCCATTGTCATGGCCCGTGACGCCGGCAGTCGTAATCCACTGTTGGTGGTCTGCGGTGTTCCGGAAGACCAGGGGTATACCCACGCCCTGGAAGTGGCCTATTTCGGTGCCTGTCAGGCTCTCTGGCAGCCATTGGAAGCACGTGAAGCCCTCAACGAAGAAGACATCGAACCGGTAAAAAGTATTGGTTTGTATGCAAAAGGGAAACTGGATATGGATGCCCTGGAGGCGGTAGAAAGTGGTCGCCGTCTGGCCCGGGATTTGTGTGGTACCGAGCCAGAGCGGATGTCTCCACCACGCTTTGCAGAATATTGTGAACAGGCCTTCGAAGGCAGTTCAGTGAAAGTTGAAGTCGTCAGTGACGATGCAACCTTGCGTAAAGACTATCCGCTGCTATATGCGGTGGGCCGCTGTTCGGTACATACGCCCCGCCATCAGCCGAGGGTTATCCGGCTGGAGTATACGGGAGAAGGCGAAATACTGCAGAACCTGTTTTTTGCCGGTAAAGGCATTACCTATGATACCGGTGGTGCAGATTTGAAAACCGGCGGTCATATGGCGGGTATGAGCCGTGACAAAGGTGGCGCTGCCGCTGTTGCGGGTTTTGTGCAGTGTCTGGCCCGTTGTCAGCCTAAAGGCATCAGGGTTGTGGCCGAGATTGGTGCGGTGCGAAACAGCATTGGCTCGGACGCTTTTGTTGCCGACGAGATTATCACCAGCCATGCCGGTGTGCGTGTACGTATTGGCAATACGGATGCCGAAGGGCGGCTGGTGCTTGCAGACTTGCTCTCTCATCTGCGCGAGCAGGCCAAAGAGGCTATTGACCCCACGCTGTTCTCTGTTGCCACACTGACCGGCCATGCCGCGATGGCTTACGGTCCTTACACAGCCTATGTGGAAAATGGCGCAGCCCGGGAACATCACTGTGGCGATAAACTTGCCAATATTGGCGATATCTGGGGCGATCCGGGGGAGGTTTCCCGCTCTCGCAAGGAAGATTTTGATTTTGTCAGACCCCGTACAAAAGCCGATGATGTGCTCTCTTCCAACAATGGTCCCTCGTCCACGACGGCCCGGGGGCATCAGTTTCCAATGGCTTTTTTGAGCATTGCCTCAGGGCTGATTAATCACGACAGTAACGCCGATAAACCACTGCCTTACGTTCATATGGACATTGCCGGCAGCGGTGTCGATGCGGGTGACTGGCAGCATGACACCCCAACAGGTGCGCCTGTAGTGGCCCTTGCAGCCCGCTATATGGGCTTGTAGACGAAGATTGATTGGTCATTAGCGTCTTACCATGAATCCGGAGACAGTAGCATGTCGTTAACGTGTGTGTCCTGCCATGCCTTTACTGACATGGCCCTGACTCAACGAATGTCAGTGAGTGCTGCAAATAGTTTTGCACTCATTATCAGTTCCCGCTGAGCAGCTAACAAAATTTTGATTAAACTATCTGCTATCCGCCAGGAGTATTTGGTTTGACCGTTAAACCCGGCCGTTACCGGCATTACAAAGGCAATGATTATAAGGTGTTGGGCGTAGCCCGCCACAGTGAAGACGAAACGGAATTTGTGGTATACTGTCCCTTATATGGTGAGGGGGCGCTGTGGATACGCCCACTGAGCATGTTTAGTGAACTGGTTGAAGTAGAAGGTGCATGGGTGCCACGATTTGCTCTGGTGGAAGCGGACTAAGCCTTTGCTATCAGTTTCCAGCCTAATATGCCCTGATGGCTGGCAATTTCTTCACAGTGTTCAATGCTAAGCCCCTCAGCGGTTAACTGTTGACACTCAAAAGCCATGGCCTCTTTATCACAGGCTGCATCAAGCATAGATTGCATACGCTGAAGATGACTGCTGAAGTCGTCTTCCATGTTATTCAGCCAGTTAGCAATATCTTTGGCCTCAAAGACCTGGAGCCGGTTAAACATATCGCCGAGATCGCGATAAAATTGCAGTATTATGCCATCCGCTACACTCGGCCCCTGCTGTTTCAACAGGGCAGTGATCTGTTTGACGGCAACTGACATATCGCTGTCGGCGCGCACAAAGGTTTCCTGACCCGTATTTCCATTCAACACCTCAAAGCCTGCAGTGAAAGCGCGCCTGGCTAATGGAAAAATATCCGTTTGCATTACCCGCTCCAGAGCCTTAACACTGCATTTGGAGTGCTGATAAATCAGTCCGTTAGCATGGTGGATAATGGCCGCCAACCTGCCGCCGGGCTTGACTATTTTCGCTGCATTTAACAGTGCCTTTCGACCCGCGTATTCAATGCCAAACTGACTGAATACCAGATCTGCTGAGTTATTTTTAAGGGGCAGTGCGGCTGCATCGGCTACGATACCGCCTTCAAGACCGGGCTTTTCCAGTGTGTTTTTAACGGCGGCCAGAGAATAATCCAGACAATAATGCCTGACTTCAATCTCAGCATTTTGATTGGGTGGCTGGCAGATGCTGGATTTTTCCAGGCATTGGTGTGCAATTTCACTTACTGCGCCTTTTCCACAGGCCAGCTCCAGAATAACAGTCCGTGATTGCTGCTCAAACTGACAGGTAAAAAACTGACGCCAGAATTGCTCAATCTCGCGGTGCTCAGCTTCCTTGTTGTGGAACCCGACTTTAATAGCTTTTTGCCAGTAGGCATCCCATGCACCGGCGTTGCTTCCTGACATAACATCTGCTGCTTGCGTGGTAATAATAAAGTCACCATATAAAACGCCGGTGTATAGGTCAAGGCGCTGGAATGCCATATGAAAGCTCAGTTCTGCTTACAGAACAGGCCACCATGAGTGGCCTGCTGAGTTGTTGCAGGATTAGTACGTCAGCGTGACACCGGCAAAGACATAGCGGCCCAACGCATCATAGAATCCGGGGAAGGTATTGCCATTTCCCGAACCTGTTGGCGCATTGGGTAGCAATGGTGGCTCTTTGTCGAGCACGTTATTGATACCCAGGCGCAACGATACATTTTCATGGGCCTGCCAGGTGGCAGCCAGATCCAGATAATTCTGGCTACTGAATGTAGTGGGGCCGTCAGGCACATTTACACCCACATATTCATTGGCTTCGCCAAGATAGCGCCAGGTCGCTGTCAGGCTGGCATCCCAGGGGGTCGTCCAGGTAGCGCGCAGATTGTGGCGCCACTCTGGAGAAGGCTGCAGGCAGGATGTCCGATCCCAGTAGCCCGCACATTCGATCACTGGATCACCGGGAACCGGCTCATTATCCAGCTTCTCCAGCCAGGTTCCGACAAGGCTCAGCTTGAGGGTGCCCATATCATCCAGACTGACATCATAAGTGGCTTCGAGATCGATACCACTGGTCGCCAGGAAACCGATATTAATATCGGTGGCGGTCACACTGGCCTGACCTACCCACAGGTTGCCATTGGGGCCGCGGTTAACCAGATTACAGAACGTTGGATCCCCGCTGGCACCGCACTTCTGAATAATGGTGGTTTGTGGAATATTGGTAATGGCTTTGTCCACCTCAATATCGAAATAGTCGATGTTCATATTAAAACCCGGCAGGGCACTGGGCGAGAGCGCAAAACCAAAGGAGAAAGTATCTGACACCTCCGGATCCAGGCTGGGATTACCTCCGGTAATAGTATTGTACTGCCCTGCCGGGCTGGTCAGCCCGGTAGCCTTATATTGCGAAGGATCCAGACCGGTGCGCACACAGTCCTCCAGTGACATAGTGCCCGTCGCGCCACAAGGATCGTCGTTCATATTAAACAGACCCAGTGTCTGAGGTCTGAACAGATCCCTCACATTACCTGCGCGTACAGCGCGCTGGAAGCTGCCTCTGAATCGAAGATCTTCATTAACCGCCCAGTCCATTGCAACCTTGTAGGTATTCGTCGTTTTATCAGTTGAATAATCGGAGTAACGATAGGCCAGCTCCAGAGTGAGCTCGTCGGCAAAAGAGCGTGCTTCGAGTAACGGTATATCCAGTTCACCGAAGAATTCTTTGACATTAAACCCTCCATTCACCGACCCGGTCGGGCCGCCCTGACCGGCACCATCACCCGAAGTAAACCCCTGGTCCGGTGCAAATACCAGCGCTTCGCGGCGGTATTCCAAACCTGCTACTACGCCAATGCCCGTCGAGGTACCCGGAACCATAACACCGGCCTCGGTCAGATCACCGGTGACATAACCACTCACTTGTGTGGTGGTGGTATCACCACGGGAGTATAGCGGCAGCACCAGATAATTTAACTGAGCCTGGGTGACGCCGTCTTCCTGAAACACATTCCAGGGCACACAGTTAGGATCGCTACCGTCCAGAACGGATTGACAAACCGGATTACCCTCGTTGTCTGCAACTACATTAAGTGCCCGGATAATCCGTGTAGTAGATAGGTCATTCTGATAGGTCTGTACCATGCTGACGTTGGAGAAGTTAGCAAACACATCATAGGACCAGTTATCGTCGATAATGCCTCTGACACCCAACACACCGCGGTGAGAAGTATGGCGCAAATCATTCCGGCGGGGAGCACCCTCTACACTGCGTCGACCAATATAGACCCCTTGCAGTGTATCGTCACGGTTCAGGCCCTGAGAGGCACAGATGGTTTCAAACTGCTGGTCCGACATCAGAGGGTTGCCACAGAATAGGGTACTGGTTACAAAGAAGGCACCGGAGGGTGCAATCTGTGCCACGCTGCGATCATCCATAAAGCTCAGTTCTGCATATACATCAGCATATTCATTGATTTCATAGTTGCCGATGGCACCAAAGGTTTTACGTTCATCAGGGCGTTGATAGTAATTGAGCGGGCCATAGTTGTAGAGGTTTGTGAAGGGCACAAATTCATGGCCGCTGACTTCATAGGCATATTGATCAAAATCTGTAAACTGACCGGCCGGTGTAGTTCCCGAGCCACCACAGATAAACTCATTGTTGGCATCATAAAACAGTGCACAGGCGCTGAAATCACGTCCTGACTGGCGTAATGCCTTAATGTCTCTGAATGTACCGTAGAGGGTTACATTGCCCGCACCGTCTGCAGTATTGGCGCCCAGCATAAAGGAGAAGTCATTGGAGTGGCCGTCGCGTACATTGCTGTTCGGCAACTCAAAATTCAGCGCTTCAACCTTTTCCTGGATAGCGCTGTTGTCATTTTTGTGCTGATAGAAACTGTGTTGGTAGTCGAAACTAAAACCCTCAAAGTCATCTTTAAGGATAAAGTTAACCACTCCGGCAACGGCATCAGAACCGTAAGTTGCAGAAGCACCTCCGGTCAGTACTTCGATACGCTCGATCAATGATGCCGGGATCTGATTAACATCCGGTGCAATACCGCCGGCGATGGGCGAGCCAGCAGGCAACCGGCGGCCATTCACCAATACCAGTGTACGGGTGGTGCCGAGGTTTCTGAGGTTCAACGTGGCGGTACCGGTTGCACCATTAGCAGCCATACCTGTTTGCGCAGCAAACAAGGCGGGCATGTCGTTGAGGATATCTTCTACCCGGGTTAATCCGGTAATCGCAATATCTGCTGCACTGATTTCCGTGACGGGGCTGGCGCTGACCATATTCACCCGTTGAATACGCGAGCCAGTGACCGAGATTTTCTCAACTTCTTCTGTTTGATCCTGAGCCTGCGCACTGGATACTGGCATCAGCAGGGTGCTGCCAAACAATCCCATCTGCACCGCTAAGGCGATTCTTGTGCCGTTAGTCATGTGTTTCTCCCGTTATCTTTGTAATGGTTATAGTGAGATAACCGCTGTTATCCGGCTCTAAGCTAGACCCTGCGCGCGCCCGGAAATACCAGTGATACGCCGGTGGTCCGAATGAAGGGATAAATAGGGGGAAACCTGTTACAACCGGACGGAACCTTTTTATGTAAGCATTTAAGCTACATTTAACTGTTTGAAAGTAATGGAGAAAATATCTTTCGCTGAGGTTTTTCTTTGACTTGATTTACGGGGTGTTTGCCTTTGCCCTGTGCTCTGGTGAATAATCAGCTTTTGACTCTTTTAAAGCAGTATTTTGATGTTAGGTTCACGGTTTAAGCATATGTCCGGCTGGCGTTTCTGGCTTGGCAATATCCTGTTCTGGTTACTGATGAATACCTATGCCGCTGATCTAGGCTATCGCAGCATGGCTCGTGCGGGGCAGGAAGTGGAATGGCTAGTTGTCTGGTTGTACTATTTTGGCTGGTGGATGCCCTGGGCAATTGTGACCCCATTAGTTCTGGCTGCAACCCGTGTCGTGCCTCTGAACTGGCAAAAGTGGCGACGTACTTTATGGCAACTGATATTGATGGCCATTGGCGCGTTTGTTATTTACCTGGCGCTGGCTGTACCAATGATTGCCGGGATTGAGATGAAGTCACTCGCCCCTGAGAAGGTGCTGGAAGCCTGGAATCTGATATTTGAGCGCAGTGCCTGGCACTTTGATCTGCTCACCTATATTGCGGTGGTGTCGATTGGATATATCACTCAATATTATGACAAAGCCCGCAAAGAAGAAGCCCGCAGCGAGAGCCTGTTGCGCCAGTTAGTACAACTGGAGCTGCAATCGCTGAAATCACAGCTCAATCCGCACTTTCTTTTTAACACTTTAAACACCGTTGCCAGTTTGATTCGCCTGGATGAGAAAGACAAAGCCGTAAAAGCCCTTAGCGAGCTCAGTCTGATGTTGCGAAAAGTACTTGAAAACCAAAGCAATCAGCTGATTAGTCTCACTCAGGAGATGGAGTTTATTCAAAGCTATCTGACGATCCAGCAGATGCGTTTTGAAAATAAGCTGGAGACAAAAGTAGAGGTTAATCCTGAATGTCTGAAAATGGATGTGCCCTTTATGCTGTTGCAACCCCTTGTTGAAAATGCAGTGCAGCATGGTTCACAACTCGAATCAGATAAAAACCAATTGTTACTGCGGGTTTGGTGCCAGCCCGGTGAGCTCCATGTAAAGCTGACAAATAAGGTGCCACAGAATGATGATCATCATGGTTTTGGTATTGGTCTGAAAAATTGCCGCGAACGCTTAAAAAAACTCTATGATGATAATTATCAGCTACGACTGACCGAACTGGAGAATGGCTATTTCGAGACTTACCTGATTTTGCCCGGCGGAGGAGAGGATGATTAAGGTATTGATTGCCGATGATGAAACATTGGCGCGTCAAACTATAGCGTTACTGTTAAAGGAACAACAGGACATTGGCGAGGTATTACAGGCCGCGGATGGCAATCAGGCCCTCAGCCTGTATCAGTCTGAGAAACCCGAACTGATTTTTCTGGATATTCAGATGCCGGGTCTCACCGGCATTCAGTTAGCCGAAAAAGTCGAGCCGCAATGTGTGATTGTGTTTGTTACCGCCTATGACCAATACGCGATTACCGCGTTTGAACTCAATGCCATCGATTACCTGCTTAAACCCTATGATGATGAACGATTCTTCAGGTCGCTGGATAAAGCCAGGGCGAGATTGCGTGAACATAATTTTGGTGATTACCGGCAGGTTGGCCAGTTAATCCGGCATATGCTCGATGAACAACACCGGCAATATAAAAGCCGCCTGGTGATTAAAGACCCGGGTCGCATCCGGCTGGTGGAAGTGGAACAGATTGACTACATTCTCGGTGCCGGGAACTATGCTGAAGTGCATCTGTTTGACGGTAAGTCAGTGTTGCATCGAGAAACCATGACCAGTCTGGAACAACAACTGGATCCGGCTATTTTTGTACGCATTCACCGCTCTTCTATCGTGCGGCGCAGCAGCATCTGTGAACTTCGACCCAATGAAAAAGGAGATTACACGGTGATCCTGAAAAGTGGCCAGCAACTGACCTTGTCCAGGCGCAACAAACATAAACTGGAAGAACTACTGGGGTAAAAAGATCCCTTTATAAATGTGATCGAAATTGCCACTAACCAGCTATAGTAAAACGCTAATAATAATGAACTAATGAACTAATGAACTAATGAACTAAGGAACTGACTATGCGCTTAATATTTCTTCTGTTACTCATCCCTTTTAGTCTGTTGGCCAATGATGACAGGTTTGCCGATGTCACCATTGAGCGGACTCATCTGGCCGAATCGGTGTATATGCTTACTGGTGCTGGCGGTAATATCGGCGTATCAGCCGGGCCTGATGGGGTGTTGATTATTGACGATCAGTACGCACCACTGGCGGAAAAAATAGCGGCCAGTGTGGCAGATGTATCGGAGTCTGATGTGAAGTACGTGGTAAACACTCACTATCATGGTGATCACACGGGCAGTAACAGCTGGTTTAAGCAGCATCATCATGCCACGGTCTTTGCCCATGATAATGTGCGCATCCGGCTTGCCAGTGATAAAGACCATCACCATGATGCCTTGCCTGTGGTCACCTATGAAGATGGGATTAAATTTCACTTTAATGGAGAGACGATTCGTGTAATGCATCTTCCGGCGGGCCATACAGATGGCGATTCAGTGGTGTGGTTTGAAAAAGCCAGGGTGTTACACACAGGGGACTTGTTCTTTGAGGGGCGTTTTCCATACATTGACCTGGGCGCGGGTGGCACGGTAGCCGGTTATATTACAAATGTAGAACGCCTTATCAGTATGCTTGATGAAGACATGAAAATTATATCCGGTCACGGCAAACTGGCCACTAAGACGGATTACCAGAAATCACTGGATATGATGAAAGAAACAGCCGCCTTTGTACTAACTCAGAAGCGTGCCGGCATGAGTCTTGAGCAACTGACTGAAAATGGGCTGGATGAAAAATGGAAAGACTGGTCCTGGAACTTTATTACCGAAGAAAAGTGGATCACCACCCTCTATAAGGGCCAGTAAGCTTTTAAAGTTGTCAGCACTCAGTTTTCAGACTGAGTGCAGCGCTGAAGGTATGCGATAAAGCGTCTGGTTCGTGGCTGAGAGCGGGTGACTGAAAACTAATCAATGAGCAGGTTCTGTCCAACACTTTTGATTTGTGTATACCCCAGGCAACACCTCTGTATAATGGCGCAGCATGACCGGTAATAACCTGCATGCTAAAGTAGTCGCTGTTTGATTGTTGCAGGAACACCTATGCCCCTAACCACCTTTGCCGATGTACGCTCTGCCAGTGAACGCATCCGGCCATTTGTGCACCGTACCCCAATCGTTAATTCCAGTTTGCTCGATGCCTGGCTTGGCCATCAGGTGTTTTTTAAGCTGGAATGCATGCAACGTACTGGCGCATTCAAGCTCAGAGGCGCGACAAATGTGCTGGCCTGGCTTAAAGAAAACGATCAGTTGCCTGAACGTATCGTTGCCAACAGCTCTGGTAATCATGCCCAGGCTATCGCCTATGCTGCCGCGTTGTTTGATATTCCTGCAACCATTTTCAGTACCGAAAACGTATCCCGGGTCAAAGCCGCGGCAACCCAATACTATGGCGCAGAGCTAAAGCTTTTTGCCACCCGTACGGAGGCTGATGAGGCGGTACGCCACGCCGCCGAACAGGCAGGAACGCTGTGGATCCCGCCCTTTAATCATTCCCAGATTATTGCCGGGCAGGGCACTGCCGCGCTGGAGGCGCTGGAAGACCTTAAACAAGTGGACGGTGTGTTTGCCCCCTGTGGTGGTGGCGGTTTATTGAGTGGTACGTTACTGGCAGCCAATGAGCTTTGCCCCCAGGCTGAGGTTATCGGTGCTGAACCGCTGGCGGCCAACGATGCCGCAAACTCATTGCGTGAGGGGCATATTGTGGGCCTTGATGGCCCGCCAACCACACTGGCTGATGGCGCTGGCACCCCCTCTGTGGGCGAGTTAACCTTTCCCTTATTGCAGCAACTGGATGGATTTTATGAAGTCGATGAAGTTCAGATTGCCTACTGGACACAGTGGCTGCAGCATCTGCTGAAGATTCATGTTGAACCCACCTGTGCCATGACCATGGCTGCGGTGGTAGGCTGGTTGCAGGAGAGGCCACAACCGGCTAAGGCGCTGGTCATTATCTCAGGTGGCAATATCGACGCTGCGAAAATGCAACAGGTATGGAGAGTTGATTATCTGGACCAGCCGCCGATACTGTAATGGTGCGATTCAGTTTTCCAGCGAACGATCTTTTAACCTCCAGGCTACGTAAGCTGGCTATTCATTTTCTCTAACAGTGGGTGCGCTATGTGGTTTAACGCCGAACGAAAGAACTGGTCCATGCTTTGTAACCTGGTTAACAGCCTTAAAGACGCCGCTCTGGTGATGGATAACAATGACCGGGTGCAACATGCTAACGCCAGTTGCGCTGAACTGCTGGGCCAGCCTCCCACCAGCCTTAAAGGCCAGCAACTGGACAGGTTTATACAACCTGCCAGAGCCGGAGATAAACAAGGCGTACATGCCACAAACCGCCACAGCAAGCTTTACAAGCTCCCTGATGAAACCATCCTGGAAGTGAAGTTTTCCACCCTGCAGCAAGATGACAAGACTCACCGGCTGGTGTTGATTGATCCTGTTGCAGAGCCCGATACCCTGACCCAGCTTAAGGAACAGGTGTTTAACGGAACCGATGAAGCTCTGGTGGTGGTGAATGAGTCAGACAAGCTGGTGCTGATCAATCAGACCGCACGCCGACTTCTGAATCTGGAAAATATCAAAGCCGGGGATAATTTCGCCGGCTCGTCTTTGGCCAGTCGTATTGCCAAAATCAAAGATAGCCAGACCTTAAAATCCGATGCCGGTATCAACACTACTATGCAGGTCAATGTGCAGTGGATTGAACTGGAAGATAAGATCTACAAGGCTATTCGTATTCAGGATATTTCCGCCTTTACTAATCAGTTGCATGAAGTGGAAATGCTCGGCCGCGTTGTGGCCAATACCAGTACTTCGGTATTGATCACCAACCCTGACGGATTAGTGGAATATGTCAATCCCGGATTTGAAGCCCTCACTGGCTATTCGCTGGCCGAAGTCAAAGGCAGAAAGCCGGGCAGCCTGTTGCAGGGTGAGCAAACCAATAAGGAGACCGTGGCGCGCATCTCCAGAAAACTGAAGCAAAAAGAGCCGTTCTATGAAGAGCTGCTCAACTATGACAAAAACGGTGAACCCTACTGGATAGTGCTGGCAGTTAACCCCACTTTTGATAAAAACGGGCGCCATACCGGCTTTGTCGGAGTCAGCTCCGATATCCGCGAGATTAAGAAGCAGGTGCTGGAACAACTGAGCCAGAAAGAGGCCATCAGCAGTCAGTCGGCAGTAATGGAATTTGATCTTCAGGGCAAGCTGACATTGTGCAACGACTACACACTGGAGCAGATGGGGAAGATCAGCTCGCAGGATTTTGCCGGTATTGTTGGTAATATTTTCAGCCATTTAACTGATAAAGAAGCAGCTGAAGTCAAAAATGGTGCATCGGCCAGTGTTACGCTGAAGCTGGAAAATGCGGCAGAGCAGCTGGTCACCCTCGAATGTATTGTCAAACCGGTGAATGACCTCAACGGCAAGCCGGAAAAGCTGGTGATGTTTGGTAATAATGTATCGCAGCGCAACCGGGTGATTGAAGATACCCACAGTGCCATGTCACAGGTACTGGACAGGATCCAGAGTATTGTTACCAGCATCAATGCGGTGTCTGATCAGACGAATCTGTTGGCTCTGAATGCGGCGATTGAAGCAGCCCGGGCCGGTGAGGCCGGTCGCGGCTTTGCGGTGGTCGCCGATGAAGTACGCACCCTGGCACAAAGTTCGAATAAGGCGGCTTCTGAAATTGGCGAGCTGATCACCGAGACCAAGTCTCACGTTGACGAGCTATCGACCTTTTTAAGTTAAACCGGCAATAATAACCATAATAATTAAGGAGCACCCGGTATGCGCCGAATTGTGTTGATACTTATTACCCTGATGATAACCGAGACCGGCGGTATCGGCCTGGCCCAGGCTGAACCGACCCTTGTGCATAATGTTCAGGGCTACCATATTCTGCCAGAGCAAGGCCTTAGCCGGTTTTCCGTGCTGGTTTTTGACAATGGCAAGGTGCTGGAGAGCGGTGATAACGCGTTACTGGAAAAATATCCACAGGCAGAAAAAATTGACGGGCAGGGCAACACCCTTTTACCGGGGCTGACAGATGCCCATGGCCATATTCTGGAGCTGGGAGAAAATCTGCTGAAAGTCGATGTGCGCGGCAGCCAAAGTGCCGCTCAGGCCGCACAGCAGGTAGCAGAGTTTGCGACCGCACACCCTCAGCAGGACTGGGTCACCGGCCATGGCTGGAATCAGGTGCTGTGGCCGGATAAAAATTACCCCACTGCGGCTCAGCTCGATAAGACGATTTCGGACAGTCCTGTTTTTCTGACCCGTGTTGATGTGCATGCCGCCTGGGTCAACAGTAAAGCCCTGGAACTGGCAGGAATCGATAAAAACACGCCCGATCCACAAGGGGGGCAGATCCTGCGGGATGACAATGGACAGCCCACCGGCGTGCTGATTGACAATGCTATGGGGCTGGTCAGTACGTTATTACCAGAACAAACCGAGCAAAGCCTGAATCTGGCGCTGAATACTGCTTCTGAGCATTTGTTATCCCTCGGGATCACCAGCGTTCATGATGCCGGCATCACTCAGCAGCAGGCCGAATTTTATCGTCAGCAGGATAAAGCCGGTGAATTATCGCTGCGTATTTATGCCATGCTCGCGGCCTCGGATCCACAGCTGGCACAAATGCTTGAGCAAGGGCCCTTTTCCAGCCAGGACGATATGCTGGTGATCCGTTCGGTCAAAGGCTTTGGCGATGGTGCGCTGGGCAGTCGCGGTGCTGCAATGCTGGCACCCTACAGTGACCAGCCCCATCACCACGGGCTGATGGTGACCGCAGAAGAGAAACTTCCGGCTCTGTTTGAACAGGTGCTGGGCCATGGTTTTCAGTTTAACTTTCATGCCATCGGCGACAAGGCCAATCGCCTGGCGCTGGATAACTTTGAACAAGCGTATAAAAACGTGGGCGGTAAGGCGCTGCGCCATAGGATAGAGCATGCGCAGGTGGTAACGCTGGAAGATATTCCGCGCTTTAAACAATTGAATATTATCGCTTCCATGCAGCCGGTGCATGCCACCAGTGATATGAATATGGCCGGAGACAGAATCGGTACCGAGCGTTTAAAAGGCGCCTACGCCTGGCAACGTTTTTTACAGCAGGGCACAGTGCTGGCCGCCGGTTCTGATTTTCCGGTAGAGCTGGTCAATCCCTTTCATGGCCTGCACGCCGCAGTGACTCGCCAGAACCATAAGGGCGAACCATTAGATGGCTGGCTCCCCTCGCAGCGTATGACCCTGGAACAGGCCTTGCGCGCCTTTACCCTGGATGCCGCCTATGCGGCTCATCAGGAACAGGTGTTGGGTAACCTGACCGAGGGTAAATGGGCTGACTTTATCCTGGTGGATCAGGATATTTTTGAGGTTCCGCCAGAAAGACTCTGGCAAACCCGCGCACTACAAACTTGGGTAGCGGGTGAGCGACAAGACTGAACTCAGGCCAGACGGGAGCGGATAAACTCAGCCAGTTTGCTGCTGGCCTGAGGGTGTTGTTCAGACTGGATAAATAAATTAATGCCCACTTTACCCAGGTTTGGCAGGGCCGGGTGTTTAAGCTCAACAAGTTCATCAGGCAGGGTACTTTTAGCCAGTACCGTAATACCCAGCCCCTCTTTCAGGGCCGCCGTGATACCGCCGATATCCGCATTGGTGTAACTCACACGCCAGCGCAGGCCACTCTGTTGCAGACTCTGACGCGCGCGCTGACGATAAATACAACCCTGTGGGGCAGCCACCAGGGCAATATTCTTCGCATCAAGCTGATAACCGGCGCGCGCCACCCAGATCAGTTCGTCCTGCAACAGGGTTTCCGGACCAAACTCTCCGGGTTCATTGTCCAGCGCCAGGATCAGATCATACTCCTTGCGCTGGTCCTTTCTGAGCAACGACTTACTTAAATCACAGCTGACTTCTAATGTCACATCCGGGTAGGCTTTGGAAAAATCGCCGATTATGCTGGGTAGTACTCTTGTGGCAAATTCACTGGGCAGACCAAGGCGCAACTGGCCGGTAAGCTGAGATTGTTCAAATTCACGCAGAATATCGTCATTCAGCGTCAGCATCTGCCGGGCACGGTGATAGAGCAACAACCCATCGGCATTGATCTGCTGCTTCTGACCCTGACGCTGAAACAGCCGCCGGCCAATTTGCTCCTCGAGACGCTTTATCTGCAGACTGATGGCGGGCTGAGAGCGGCCCAGGTATTCCCCGGCCTTGGCGTAACCGCCCATATCCACCACTGCTACCAGGGCCCGTAAATTATCCAGTGAAAGTTGTTTCATGTTTTTTGTAGAGTTTCAATCCCATCAGCTTTGCTAATTAAAACCAAATAATACATAACAAATTGTAATCATTCTATTAAGATTTCCAATTTGTTGCACCACAGGCAAGGGCCTATAATTCAGGCCACTTTGTCATCAATCTCAGGTAAGGCTATGTCAACCACTCCAAGCAAAACGGTATTGCACCCCAAGCACCTTGAAGCGGGCGCGAAAATGGTGGACTTTCACGGTTGGGAAATGCCGATCAATTATGGCTCCCAGATTGAAGAGCACCACGCTGTGCGCCGTGATGCCGGTATGTTTGACGTGTCGCATATGACCATTGTTGATATCAAAGGCCCGCAAGCCAAAGCTTACCTGCGCTATTTGCTGGCCAACGACGTTGATAAACTCAAGGTCAAAGGTAAGGCGCTGTACAGCGGCATGCTGAATGAACAGGGTGGGGTAGTTGATGATCTGATTTGCTATTACTTTGCCGATGATGATTATCGCCTGGTGGTAAACTCGGCTACCCGTGAAAAAGACATCAACTGGCTGAATAAAGTGGCCGAAGGGTTTGATATGCAGATTATTGAGCAATCAGATCTGGCCATGATTGCCGTGCAGGGACCCAATGCCAAAGAAAAGGCTGCGACGCTGTTCAGCGACGAGCAGAAAGCCGCCGTTGAAGGCATGAAGCCATTTTTCGGTGTGTTTAGCGGCGATCTGTTTATAGCCACTACAGGGTATACCGGTGAAGCGGGCTATGAAATTATGGTGCCGGCTGGTGATGCAGGAGCCTTCTGGCAGAAACTTCTGGATGCAGGCGTTCAGCCCTGTGGCCTGGGAGCCCGTGATACCCTGCGACTTGAAGCCGGTATGAACCTTTACGGCCAGGATATGGACGAAAATATCTCACCGCTTGCGGCAAACATGGGCTGGACCATTAGCTGGTTGCCTGAAGAACGCGAGTTCATGGGCCGCACCGCCGTTGAAGAATATAACCGCAGCGGCAAGGAAAAGCTGGTAGGCCTGGTAATGGAAGAAAAAGGGGTACTGCGTACCGGCCAGAAAATCAAGGTAGAAGGCGGCGACGGGGTGATCACCTCGGGCAGTTTCTCGCCAACACTGGGCCATAGTATTGCCATGGCCAGAGTGCCAACCCCGGTAGGTGCCAGCGCCGAGGTGGAAATGCGCAAAAAGTGGGTTACAGTAAAAGTCGTTAAGCCCAGTTTTGTACGTAACGGCAAAAAGGTTGAACACTAAATAACACGTTATGGAAAGTGGGGTCAGAGTAAACTTTTTTGCATTCGCAAAGTAGTTATGCCAGGCCAGGTAAAAGTTTACTCTGACCCCACTTTCCCCAAACAAAGAATAAAAGAGGAATCCCAATGAGTAATATCCCATCAGAATTGCGTTATGCCGCCTCGCACGAGTGGGTTCGCCCGGAAGGGGACGGTACTTACACCGTAGGTATTTCAGAACATGCCCAGGAATTGCTAGGTGACATGGTATTTGTTGAAGTGCCTGATGTGGGCGACACCGTCGCCGCCGGTGATGATGTAGCTGTAGCTGAATCAGTAAAAGCTGCCTCTGATGTGTATGCCCCGATAGGTGGTGAAGTGGTTGCCGTGAATGAAGAGCTGGAAGACTCTCCCGAACTGGTTAACTCTGACCCCTACGGCGATGGCTGGTTATTCCGCATTAAAGCCGACGATGACGGCGAGTTTAATGAATTGCTTGACGCCGAAGCTTACGAGAACAGCATCGACGAAGAATAAAACTCCAAAGGAAAAAGTGGGGTCAGAGTAAACTTTTCGGATGGACTAAAAGCTGTTCTGAACTGACTCTTAGAAAAGTTTACTCTGACCCCACTTTTTCTTTCTCTTTCCAATTTTAACTTTAAACCTGACAAGTGAGCCTTATGTCTGACTCTGTACTCTCCCTATCCCAACTGGAACAAAAGCAGGACTTTGTTCGTCGTCATATCGGCCCAGGACAGGCAGAAATTGCTGCCATGCTGGAAACCGTTGGCGCCGACTCGCTGGAGGCGCTGATTGAACAGACTGTACCAGCCGGTATCCGCCTGCCCGAGCCGCTGAAACTGGGCGAGAGTCAGACAGAAAGCGAGGCACTGGCCAAACTCAAAGCCATTGCCAGTAAAAACAAGGTATTCCGCAGCAATATCGGTATGGGTTACCACGATACTCATACGCCGAATGTGATCCTGCGTAACGTGCTGGAAAATCCGGGCTGGTATACCGCCTATACGCCTTATCAGCCGGAAATTGCCCAGGGCCGCCTGCAGTCGTTACTGAATTTTCAGCAGATGACCATTGATCTGACCGGCCTGGAGCTGGCTTCAGCCTCATTGCTGGATGAAGGCACCGCCGCCGCCGAGGCCATGGCACTGGCCAAACGGGTTTCGAAAAACAAAAAATCCAATCTGTTTTTTATCGCCGATGATGTGCACCCGCAAACCATCGACCTGGTAAAAACCCGCGCCGATCTGTTCGGGTTTGAAGTACAAACCGGCCCCGCCGATGTGGTGGCTGAACTGGATGTGTTCGGTGCCCTGTTGCAATACCCCGGCACAACAGGTGAGGTGCGCGATATCAGCGACCTGATTGCAGCAGTACAAAGAAAAAAAGGCGTTGTGGCAGTGGCAGCCGATATTATGAGCCTGGTGATGCTTAAATCCCCCGGTGAAATGGGCGCCGATGTGGTGCTGGGCAGTGCCCAGCGCTTTGGCGTGCCCATGGGTTACGGTGGCCCCCATGCAGCGTTTTTCGCCACCCGCGATGCGTATAAACGCTCTTTGCCGGGTAGGATTATCGGTGTATCCCAGGACAGCCGTGGCGAGCCTGCGCTGCGCATGGCGCTGCAAACCCGTGAACAGCATATCCGCCGTGAAAAGGCCAACTCCAATATCTGTACTGCACAGGTGCTGCTGGCCAATATCGCCTCTTTTTATGCCGTGTATCATGGTCCGGAAGGCTTAAAAACCATTGCCAGCCGCATTCATCGCCTGACCGATATTCTGGCCGCGGGCCTTAAGCAAAAAGGTTTTGAGCTGTTGCACAATAGCTGGTTTGACACCATCACGGTAAAAGTGGGCGGCGATGCGAGCAGTGATAAAGAAACCATTGTAAAACGCGCCCTTGAGAACAATATCAACCTGCGCACCGACCTTGACGACTTGCTGGGCATCAGCCTGGATGAAACCACCAGCCGCGCTGATCTGAATGCCCTGTTCAGCGTCTTTATAGGTTCGGATCATGGCCTTGATATCGACAAGCTCGACAACGCGCTAAGCGATAACAGCGATTCCATTCCTGCTGAGCTGATTCGCACCTCTGACATTCTTACTCATGAGGTGTTTAACAGCCACCACTCTGAAACCGAGATGCTGCGCTATATCAAGTCTTTAGAAGATAAGGATCTGGCGCTGAATCACTCGATGATTTCACTGGGCTCGTGCACCATGAAGCTGAACGCCACCGCCGAGATGATCCCCATCACCTGGCCGGAATTTGGCAAGCTGCACCCGTTTTGCCCCATCGATCAGGCACAGGGTTACCAGCAGATGATTACCGAACTTGGCGATGATCTGATTGAGATCACCGGTTACGACAATATCTCCATGCAGCCCAACTCCGGTGCGCAGGGTGAATATGCTGGCCTGATCGCCATTCAGCGCTATCACGAGAGCCGCGGCGAAGGGCACCGTAATGTGTGCCTGATCCCTAGCTCAGCCCACGGCACCAACCCGGCCTCGGCGCAAATGGCCAGCCTTAAAGTGGTGGTGGTGAACTGTGATAAAAACGGTAATGTGGACATGGCCGACCTTAAGGCCAAGGCCGAAGAGATGGCCGATAACCTGTCGTGCATTATGGTTACTTATCCGTCTACTCACGGCGTATATGAAGAAGGCATTCGCGAAATCTGCGATATCGTGCATCAGCACGGCGGCCAGGTGTATATGGACGGCGCCAACCTCAACGCTCAGGTGGCCCTGACCACCCCCGGCTTTATTGGCGGTGACGTGTCGCACCTGAACCTGCATAAAACCTTTTGTATTCCTCACGGTGGTGGCGGCCCTGGTATGGGCCCGATAGGCGTAAAATCACACTTAGCGCCGTTTTTGCCTAATCACCCAGTGGTAAACATACCCGGTACCGGCGAAAACAACGGCTCGGTATCGGCCGCGCCATGGGGCAGTGCCTCGATCCTGCCGATCAGCTATATGTATATCAAAATGATGGGTGGCGAAGGGCTGAGAAAGGCCACCGAAGTGGCGATTCTTAACGCCAACTATGTGGCCAGACAACTCAGCGGCCACTACCCGGTGTTGTATAAAGGCCGTAACGACCGTGTAGCCCACGAGTGCATTATCGACCTGCGCCAGCTTAAAGAAGCCTCCGGTGTCACCGAAGTGGATATTGCCAAGCGCCTGAATGACTATGGCTTCCATGCGCCCACCATGAGCTTCCCGGTAGCCGGTACGCTGATGATTGAGCCCACGGAATCCGAAGCCAAAGTGGAGCTGGACCGCTTCTGTGAAGCCATGATCAAGATCCGAGAAGAAATTGCCAAAGTGGAAAGCGGCGAGTGGAGTGAAACCGACAACCCACTGCATAACGCCCCCCACACCCTGGCGGATATTTGCGACGATGAATGGACGCACAGCTATAGCCGCAACATCGCCGCCTACCCGGTAGGCTTTGTGGGCAAGAGCAAATTCTGGCCCACGGTAAACCGTATCGACGATGTATACGGCGACAGAAACCTGATCTGCTCCTGCCCCAGTGTGGAGAGTTATCGGTAGGCAGAGGACAGAACCTGCTATTCGCAGTCAATAAGATGTTTAATGGATAGTCAGAGCCCACTTTACAGTGGGCTTTTTTATGCGATTCAGAAAAACCTTGTGTTGCGATTATCCGTAACCGGGATTGTCTGAAGTGGCAAATCCAATTGGAAACTGGAGCGGTCACCGTGCAGTGAGCATTGAACCAAAAGCAGATACATTTGGTTCAACGCCTTTGATCCCATTGATTGATTTTGTATTTCAGGCCTTAACATCTGCTCTTAGAGGTGTTGGAAGTTCGGGATCGACTTTTTGCTTCCAACTACTAACACCATTGCGCAGCTCACTGGCGCGTATGGTGATTGGATTGTCCCAAACGGTTTGCGCCCTAAAATTAATTACATTGAATTTTACTACTGGATCTTCCTGAGTGAGGTCGAACTCGAGTAAGCCAGCATTATGCCCCCCGGTGAATGGTTCACGCAGGCGAATCTCCGGTGTTTCAATTGGTTCTGGCATCGGGGTGTCCTGAGCAAGACCAGAGCTGGCAAACTCGTAAAGATCGTAGCCACCCTGAGCTGACCATGGAATACAGTTTGCCTCGGAGCGGTGTATATCCCCAGACATTAACAGCACGCCGCTGATATGTTGATCACGGATAAAATCAAACAGGTTATTACGCTCATGTTGGTAACTAGTCCAGTTGTCTTCCCCAAACGAGTCCGGATTGTATGACCAGCCGCCACCACAGATAAGCACTTTAAACGGCGCAGAGCTGGCCTTAAGCCCATCTTTTAACCACGCTAACTGTTCACTGCCAAGATGGCTCTTGTCCGGGCCATCTGGCTGGTCGTTAGAGTCTCGGTGATAGCGATTATCGAGGAAAAAGAAGTCTACCCCGGCATAATTGTATTGAAAGAACACTCCAGGAGATTGCTCGGTTCCATATGAGGGATTTGCCCAGTAGCGTTTAAATAGCTTTAAGCTTTCTTCCTTCATCGGATTTTCTTTACCGCTATTATTCAGGCCATAGTCGTGATCGTCCCAAATGGCTAATTGAGGAACTCGGCTACAAAATTCCTGGAGTTCTGGTACAGAGCGCTGGATTTTGTACAAGTCAGACATAATGCCTGGCTCTACCGTATCGGCGTAGATGTTGTCACCCAGCCAGCAAAACAAATCTGGCTCCCAACGATCCAGAGCGCTCCAGATGGGTTGATCTGGAAATTCTTGCCAGCGTGCGCAAGACCCAAAGCCAAGAAGGAATTTGGCGTTTTTTGCGGGGGCGGTTTTGAACTGGAAAGGAGGGACATTATCCATGTATTTCGCCGGTTTTCCATCGACCCACGGACGGTAGTAGTACTTAGTATCCGCTTCCAGACCTGAAATGTTGATAGTTGCAACAAAGTCATTTTCCGGGCCGGTTTGCATTTCTGGGCTGAGCCTGGCATCTGAGAGATCAGACTGCTTCCCATATTGTATGCTCACCTGATAGCGACCACTGGAGCGCATCCAGATGTTAATATCATTTTGGCCAACAGCACCCGCCATCGGGCCATGCAAAAGTCGGGGGTAGCCTGTGGCCGCAGCCAGTGCCTGGCGCCATGCTCCAGAAATTAAAGGTAACGTCCCGCCAGCAATGGCCAATGATTTTAAAAAATAACGCCGAGTTGTTTTCATAAGTTCTCCAGTGATAGGTCTTTGCAGCAAGTACTAATTTTGAAACCTTCGTTATGTTCGAAATGAAGCGGGTTATAGGTTTCGTTCCACTCGCGACTTTCATATTGGCAATTTCTGTTCGCAAAGCTTCGGGCAGTTTATCGACGCTATCGCCACCGCCATTACCATACCGCGTTCTCCAGCGGAGCCGCAGGCCGGCTCCCATTAGTGCTGACACTATCTGGTCAGGTAGCGCATCCGGCAAACCCGCTTCACTGAGAAGCTCTACTATCTTAGCTATGACACCGGAATTTCATGACAAAGGTGTTTTCGATCCTGTTTATGAATAATCCTTGCATGTATCCAGCCTGCTGCCGGTTTAAACTACTCAACAGTGAGGTGACAGAATCCATTAATGGAATATATATTACATAATGTAGTTTAACGGAATATATATATCAACCGTAAAGGAGCGCAAGCGACGTTAGTCTGGGGAGTTGCTGATGTAGTTAAGGAAGGGGAGCTGTGTAGTGGCAGACTCAGCTGAATCATCGGTTATTCGTTTGAGAGGCGTTATAGAACTGTTCTGAAACACTACCGAAGACAAAAAAACACCGAAGTGGATATCGCCAAAGTGGAAAGCGGTGAGTGGAGTGAAACTGGCAACCCACTGCATAACGCCCCCCACACCCTGGCCTATATCTGTGATGACGAGTGGACGCACAGCTATAGCCGCAACACTGCCGCCTACCCGGTAGACTTTGTGGGCAAGAGCAAATTCTGGCCCACGGTAAACCGTATCGACGACGTCTACGGCGACAGAAACTTGATCTGCTCCTGCCCCTGTGTGGAGAGTTATCGGTAGGGGATAAAATCTGTGCGAGGCAATGCAGATTGCTAGCAGGTAAATGCCGTAATAATAAAAACCCGCTATCCACGGATA
>NZ_NISX01000019.1 GCF_002591895.1 Lacimicrobium alkaliphilum | reverse complement strand
GGACTTAGAGCGAGTCAGAAGGGCCTAGTTCAAGGCGTCGCTTCACAGGCATAGTGGTTCTACGTCAAGAAGCGACAACACAGAGATAAGCCCTTCTGGCCGCTCCCTGCGGGCGACGCTAAAATGCCCTCTGGCGGTGTTATGGCTCTTCGATTTAGACCCACCAGACCTTCAGAGCCATGCCTTGCCAGATAACATTTTCGCGCTCGCTAAGTGACCCATTATGTCGTTCGGTTGGTATTCAGGCGGCTTTGTCGCCTTAACCGCGAATACAGCTTTTCGTTGCAGAAGCATGTAAACAAAAAAAAGCCCGTTGAGGACATCCTCAACGGGCTTTTTTAATGACTCGCTGAAACGCTATTAATACAGCCGTTTATCAGCCAACCACTTCTAACAGCTCAATATCAAATACCAGGGTGCTGTAAGGTGCAATTGCGCCACCGGCACCTTGCTCGCCATAGGCCAGCTGATGAGGAACATAGAGCTTCCACTTGGCACCGGGCTTCATCATTTGCAGTGCTTCGGTCCAGCCTTTGATTACGCCACCCACCGGGAATTCTGCAGGCTCACCGCGCTCGTAAGAGCTGTCAAACATTGAGCCATCAATCAGGGTACCGTGATAGTGGGTACGCACAGTGGCCTCGGCGCCCGGAGAGTCACCTTCACCTTCATTGATCACTTCATATTGCAGGCCAGACTCGGTAACTGTCACGCTGTCACGCTTGGCATTTTCAGCCAGAAAGGCTTCGCCGGCCGCTGAGGCTTCTTTGGCCTGTTCGGCTTTGGCGGCCTGCATGCGCTGATGAATTTCGCCAAACGCTGCTTTGAGCTCATCATTGGTGACAGCGCTTGGCTCTCTGTTAAAAGCAGTGGCCAGGCCATCCTGCACGGCGGAAATATCCAGCCCTTCAAAAGGGTTGCCGGCGAGCTGTTCGCCCATTTGCAGACCAATACCGTAACTGGCCTGGGCTTCAACGCTGGTGTAAGTTTTAGACATTAAGGATCCTTAAGTGATATCCGTCTTTTCATCTGAGCAAAGCAGCAGACGGCGTTAAAATGACGGAGGATCCTAACATTGCCGGGCTGCGGATGCCAAAGGGATGGGTAGCCTAAAGCTTACACAGGGTTACCTCAGCCACTAAGATGATGAAAAACATCAGATCTTAGCCCGCTTATGCAGCAGGTATTGGGCACCAGGGTTGTGGCGAAAGGCTTTGAGGTTCATAGTAAGAACAGTTGTATCATTACGTTCTCAATCGGCGAGGCTGGAGTATGAAGGTAAAAGGTTGGCTGTATTGTTTTATGTTTTTGTTCAGTGCCCTGACACACGCCGATCTGGATCCGGCTTACGAAGGCGTTCATGGCATGCTGGTTTTTACCCATGAGTCAGGGTTATACGCTTCCCATATGCCAATGCACATGAAACCCCATGATGCGCAGATTATTTATAAAATATCTCCCGGTGATCCGTTTTTGTTTTTTCTGGCCAAAGACGCCGACCTGGTTACCATCAAGCCCGAGACCTTTAACCTGCAGCGGTTAATGCAGGGTGAAAAGCTGACGGCTAAGGTTGATGTGTATATGGGCCACTTTGAACGGGGCGGCGCTCTGCAATATGAACAGATGGAAGTGACCTTTCTGGAGCAAAAATATTTTCGCATGATTGAGCCACAGTCTGAGCCTTCAACCCTGCAGGTTTATGACGAAGTTGAGCTGGATCGCGGCGGGCGCATGCTGGTGCATCAGATTCAGGGCATACCCAGCTATGATCACCTGATATTAGTGTTTGAGAATATCGGCTGTGTCAGGCAGTTTGATGTGGGTCAGGCGGTGCCCCGTGAAGCCTTTCTGATTAACAGGTTAAGCACCTGTGGGTCAATGAAACCCTTGTATTACGAAACTCAGGATCTGGCAGGAAACTAATTCTTAAACAGGATTTCAGCACCTGTAGGCGCTGAAATCCTTTATTTTTCTTATTTCTGAAGTATCAGTGCGTTGCCGCGTAAGCTTCTACTTCGCGCCACACTCTTAACAGATTGCCAGACAGGATCTTACGGATGTCTGCATCAGAATATCCCCGGTCCAGAAGCCCTTGTACCAGGTTAGGGTAAGTGGACACATCTTTGAGGTTTTGTGGCAAAGAGTCACCCACACCGTCATAGTCAGAGCCGATACCGATATGCTCAATACCCACCAGATCTCTCACATGGTCGATATGGTCCAGCACCAGCTTCAGTGAGGCATAGGGGTAGGGGTTGTTCTGACGGTATTGCTTGCTGAACGATTCGGCATTTGGATCAGACCAGCTCAGGTCCTTTTCTTCCATTTTATTACTGAACTGATCATTCCACTGCCGGGCCTGCTTAGAGACAAAGCTTGAACCGAAATTGATCATGATCACGCCGCCGTTTTCCGCCAGCTTTTTGATCATGTCGTCATTCATATTACGTTCAAAGCCCGGGGTAAACTGGCGAATGGACGAGTGAGAAGCAATCATGGGTGCTTTGGAAATTTCCACAGCCTGATAAAAGGCATCATCAGATACATGGGAAATATCCACCATGATGCCGATGTTGTTCATTTCCACTACCAGCTTCTTGCCGAAATCACTCAGTCCGTTCCACTTGCGTCTCAGATCATAAGATGAGTCAGAGATATGGTTCGCCTGTGAGTGGGCCAGGGTAATATAGCGTATACCGCGCTCATAAAAGTGACGCAGATTATCCAGGCTGCCCTCAATCGGGGTGCCATTCTCCATTCCCATCGGTAACGCAATTTTGCCCTCAGCAAAGGCTTTTTCTACATCGGCCACACTGTGTGCCAAAGCAAATTTATCCGGTGCCCGGCCCACCAGGGCTTCCATGCTGTCGATCAGCTTGTTGGCTAACAGCACACTGCCACCTGAGGCCTCGTAGCTGGCTGGAATATAGATCGACATAAAGGGCGCATTCAGCCCGCCTTTTACGGCTCTCGGGTAATCAAAGTCTCCACCGTCGGTGGCTTTGCTTACATCTTCCCATTGGTCATTAATCCGATAGGGCACATCAATATGGCCATCAACAATGATCGTGTCTTTGGCAAGCGTCAACGCGTGCTCAGAGGGTGTTATAGCCAAAGCGGCGGTGCTGGTGAGCAGTGCCGTGGCAATCAATGCGAGTTTTGCTTTCACAGTTTTAGATTCCTGTTTGTTGTTGTAGTACCTGAACACATAAAAAATGCCTGAATAATTGTTCCGAATTATGCGGCAATTTCATACGGATGGTGTTGTTATGACTGAAAACCCTCCACAGTATGGATGCTGTGGCGGAGCGTCCAGGGACGGATTTACCGCGTGTTTTCGAGCATAACAACACCACTGGACCTATAGTTAGTTGAGACCCAGATCGCGGGTCATATTCTCGTTTTTATCACGATGTACAATCACATTGTCTTCAATGCGGATGCCGCCATAGGGGCGGAAGCTGTCGACTTTGTCCCAGTTGATATATTTGGACTGCTCAGAACCTTTCAGATCGGCCAGCAGGCTGTCGATAAAATACAGCCCCGGTTCCACGGTAAATACCTGCCTGGCCTCTACATCACGGGTGGCCCGTAAAAAGGGGTGCTCCGGCGGTGGTGGCGCAGGTGTACCGCGATCATCAGCCATAAGGCCGCCCATATCATGCACTTGCAAACCCAGGTGATGGCCAATGCCATGGGGAAAGAAGGTGCGGGTTATGCCCTGTTCGACAATGTCTGCCGCGTTCAGATTCACCACACCGAAACGATTCAGCAGTTCCGCCACATGCTGATGGGCACTGATATGTAATTCGGGATAGGGAATACCAGGCTTAAGCATATCGACCAGCTTCAGCGTCACGTCGTCCATTGCCTGAATTAACTCGGCAAATTGATTATTTTCAAACGCGTAGGTGCGGGTAATATCCGCGGCGTAGCCATGAAAGTGAGCGCCGGCATCAATCAGAAAAGAACGATGCTGTTCAGGGCACTCGGTTTCAACGGTCATATTATGCAGAATGGCAGAGTTCTCATTCAGAGCGACGATATTGCCATAGGGCACTTCGTTAATACCCTGGCGTACGGCACTGAGATAGGCCTGATTGATATCAAATTCGCTGGCACCCTGCATAAACGCCTGTTTAGCGGCACGATGGCCGGTAACGGCAAGTTTATTAGCCTGGCGCAGGCAGGCCAGTTCATAATCTGTTTTGTAGCCGCGGTGATAATGCAGGTAATGCATCACACGATCGGGGTTCACCAGCTCAAAGCCCAGGGCGCGGGCCACCTCGATGTATTCACCAATATAAGCAAAACGGTGTTTATCGTAAGGGAGATGTTTTTCTACCTGATCGGCTTTGGCCAGCAGGGTGATATCAAAATGTTCGGCCCAGAAGTCCTGCGGTTCCGGTGGTACTTTATGCCAGAAATCTTTTGGTCTGTAGAAGATCAGCCGGGGTTTATCCACGCCGTTGACAATTAACCAGCAGTTGGGATTATCCAGAACCGGCAGCCAGGCCTTAAACTGTGGGTTTACCGCAAATGGGTAGTCCATGTCATCAAGGAATTTTCGCTTGGCCTGGCCGGAGTGAATGATCAGCCCCTCAATGCCTTCCCGTTGCAGGGCTTCATGAGTACGAGACTGAAGTTCGGCAATATGCTGGGGATAAAGAGATGCGAGTTGCTGCATAGTGTACTTAATCCGACATTGAAAAATTGCCGATACACTAGCACAAGCAGGCACATTCTACTAATCCCCAACCCGCTGAAATGCCTGTGGAATAGGTTGTTCGCTGCAAACCTGTGGGTTTATTTAGCGGCCATCCTTGAAGAAATACGCATATCGGTGAGCTGCTCAAACAGATTCTGTTGCTGGCCCAGCCGCTGTTTATAGATTTGCTGATAGGCCATCACCGCTTTCACATAATTGCGGGTCTCTTTGTAAGGGATGGTTTCCACCCAAAGATCAGCAGGAACTTCTTCTTCGGGTAGCCACTGATTTACGCGGCTCCAGCCGGCATTATAGGCGGCAGTAGCAAGAACAGGGTTGTCGTGCATCTTATCCAGCAGGTAGCGCATATAGCGGGTGCCAAATTCAACATTTTGCCCTGCGTCAAACAGCGCGCTGGCTGATACTTTTTTCTTCGCCAGATACTGCGCCGTGCCTGGCATCAGTTGCATCAGGCCTTTGGCACCGGCACCTGAATTGGCATCTCTCATAAAGGAGCTTTCACGCCGGGCAATGGCGAAAGCCCAGGCCGGATCAACGGCATTCTTGTTGGCACTTTGCTGCATCTGGGCATCATAAGCGAGCGGGAACCGGCGTTTAACATCATCCAGATAACCGAGGCGAGACAGCGCAAATATCGCCTGATCATGCCAGCCCCAGCGATCCGCCAGTACCGCAGCGGCTAATCCCTGTTCGTGGGTCAGTCTGGGTTGCAGTTTAATCCATTCACGCCGCGCCGAAACATAACGCTCCAGAGCTAAAAATTCTTTCGCTCTTTTCGCGGCTGGCAGGTCTGCCACCTGATCGAGCAGAGATGCATCGAGTTCCAGCGGAGTATCCGCTAATTGAGCAGGACGCGCCAGTTTGCCACTGGCGAGGAAACCATAATAATGGCGTACTGAAGACAGTTTATCGTACTCACGTTGTGCCTGAACGGGTGCATTCAGGCTTTCATAACTGCGCCCCAGCCAATAACGACTCGAATAGTCGGATTCAAGCATCTGCGGCGAATGTTCAATCACATCTATCACTTTTTGCCAGTTTTGCTGGCGCAGGGTGTGGGTCAGATGCCAGCGGAATATCGCTTCATTATTCTGGCCCTGATTGGCTTTTTCCAGCCAGAAACCAGCCTGAGGGTGATTGTCTACAGCCAGTGCTATGGCAAAGCGTTCTGCAATTTCTTGTTGTTCACCTGCATTAAAGTTAAAACGCTTCTGGGCGTCGTGCCAGGTTTTCAGCGCCAGGGCGTGATCACGCCACGCCATACGTTTTAAGCCATAGCTGATAATCTGTTGTTCTTTTTCCGGGAACTTGCCCGGAAAAGCAGACAGCCGGCTGACCATGGCCGGGTTACGCCGGGCTTTATACCAAAGGTCTGCCAGATATTGCTGCTTTTTATCGAGCAAAGACTTCAGATAGGGGATAAGGGTATGGTCGCCACCATTGGCTGCCAGCACCAGACGCTGCCATACCATCCACTCACTGCGATGGCCGGCCTCGGTCCAGGCTTTGAATACAGCATCGCAGGCCTTGGGTTGAGACTTGCCAGCCAGCCAGAGCTCTGAAACCAGCGCAAGCCCCTGCGGCTTGTTGCGGGCCAGGTGATATTTGGCATTCAGGCACTGTAGTTCAGTATTGCCGAGGTCCTGATAATATTGGATAAACCTTGCTCCATCACCGCGTTTACTGAGGTAATAGAGCCATTTTTCCCGTAGTTCGCCATCCAGTGGTGTATTGGTATGCTCACCTAAAAACTGCGCAATTTCGGCTTCGTTACCCAATCGTAAATCGGCTAATAACGCGTTCTGGTGCAGGTAGGGATAAAGGGGATAATCCTCCAGCTGACTGGCGAGTTTTCTGTACGTCTCACTATTGGGATAATGGCTCCATTTTTCAGCTTCGAGAAACAGTTCTCTTTGCTGAACATAACTGTCCTGTGTCGCCTGCACTAAAGGGATAAAACAAAGAGAAAAAAGAACAATCAGTATTCTGGAGTTAAACATAGCACCTCTCCGAGCGGGTTAATCAATGTAAACCAATGACAGAGATTATCAAGTATGTTTTTCCACCAATGACTGATCACTCCCATACGCATTCAGTGTAAACAATGCTTTCGAAAGAAATTTAAACAATTGTTTGAATTTTTGTTGAAATTTAATCCTGCATCAACAAGAATTGCACACACCCTGCAACCGCCTTGCCGAGAAAAGGCATGGCACATCCATGTGATGGCCATAGGAGAAAACAATGATATATCAAGGCAAAAGCCTGACTGCCACCTTGCTTGAGGACGGTATCGCCGAGGTAGTATTTGATGCTGCCGGTTCGGTGAATAAGTTTGATCAACATACAGTGACGGAGCTGGATGAACTCTGTGCAGCGCTGGAAAGCAATAGCGATGTAAAAGGCGCGCTGGTTCGCTCCAATAAAGGCGCTTTTATTGTGGGTGCCGATATCACCGAATTTAATCAGCTCTTTGCCCTGCCTGATGAAGAGGTGCTGAGCTGGGTTGCTAAAACCTCTCAGGTATTCGACCGTTTTGAAGATCTGCCTTTCCCCAGCGTCGCCGCCGTGAACGGTTTCGCACTGGGCGGTGGTTGCGAAATGACCCTGGCCTGTGACCTGCGCATTGCAGATACCACCGCACGTATTGGCTTACCTGAAGTCAAACTGGGCCTGATGCCGGGCTTTGGCGGAACGGTACGTTTGCCGAGACTCATCGGTGCCGATAATGCACTGGAGTGGATGACCACCGGCAGAGATAAAAAGCCTGAACAGGCGCTGGCCGATGGCGCTGTAGATGCCGTTGTGGCTCCCGAGAAATTGCGCGAGGGAGCATTACGTATGCTCAATCAGGCGATAGAAGGGAAAATTGACTGGAAGACACGTCGTAAGCAGAAAACCTCACCCTTATCCCTGAATGCCAATGAATCGATGATGAGTTTCTCTACCGCTAAGGCCATGGTAGCGGCACAGGCGGGTAAGCATTATCCTGCGCCCCATATGATGGTGGACACCGTAGCTAAAGCCGCAACGATGGGGCGTGATGACGCTCTGAAGCTGGAAAACGAAGGCTTTGTGAAGCTGGCCAAAACCGATGCAGCGACGGCGCAAATCGGTATTTTTACCGCTGACCAACTGGTCAAAGGTAAAGGTAAGAAAATGGCTAAATCTGCCAGTAAAGACGTGAAGCAGGCAGCCGTTTTGGGTGCCGGTATCATGGGCGGCGGCATTGCTTATCAGTCAGCGGTCAAGGGCACGCCGACGGTGATGAAAGATATTCGCCAGGATGCACTGCAGTTAGGGTTGGACGAGGCTTCCAAGATCCTTAACAAGGGCATGGAGCGGGGTAAGGTCAATGCTAAAACCCTGTCTTCCACCCTCAACAATATAGTGCCGACGCTGGAATACAGCACCCTTAAGGATGCTGATATTATTATTGAAGCGGTTGTCGAGAATCCAAAGGTGAAAGCTTCGGTATTGCAGGAGACGGAGCAAACCGTCAGTAAAGACGCCATTTTGTGTTCCAATACGTCCACCATCTCTATTAATTCTCTGGCTGCGAACCTGCAGCACCCTGAGCGTTTCTGTGGCATGCATTTCTTTAACCCGGTGCACCGTATGCCACTGGTGGAGATTATCCGCGGTGAGAAAACTTCTGATGACACCATTGCCGCCGTTGTAGCCTATGCCCTGAAAATGGGTAAGACCCCGATTGTGGTCAATGACTGCCCCGGGTTCCTGGTCAATCGCGTATTGTTCCCCTATTTTGCCGGTTTCAGTCAGCTGCTGCTGGATGGAGCCGATTTCGTCGCAGTGGACAAGGTGATGGAAAAGGTCTTTGGCTGGCCCATGGGCCCGGCCTATCTGATTGATGTAGTGGGCCTGGATACCGCAGATCATGCGGCCGGAGTGATGGCAGATGGCATCCCTGAGCGGATGCAGCGTATCAGTAATGATCCTGTGAAGAGTTTGTATCAGGCCGACCGTCTGGGCCAGAAAAATGGCAAGGGCTTCTACAACTTCGGCACCGACAAGCGTGGTAAGCCCACTAAAACCCCGGCAGCCGAAGCGTATGAGCTGATTGGCGCTGAGCACAAAGAGTTCGAAACCGATGAGATCATCGCCAGGTTAATGGTGCCGATGGCTAATGAGGCTGTACGTTGTCTCGAGGAAGGTATCGTAGCCAGCGCTGCTGAAGCCGACATGGCACTGATCTATGGTCTTGGGTTCCCACCCTTCAGAGGAGGTGTGTTCCGCTATATGGAAACTGTGGGGCTGGAAAACTTTGTAGCCATGGCTGATAAGTTAGCGGATCTTGGCCCTATCTATCAGATAACCGACGGATTGCGCGAGATGGCCGCATCCGGCAAATCCTATTTCGCTTGAGTATCGGAGGAATCATGAAAGACGTGGTAATAGTGGATTGTATACGTACACCAATGGGGCGCTCAAAAGGGGGTGTTTTCCGTAATGTACGCGCTGAAACCCTGTCCGCTCATTTGATGACTCAGTTGCTTGAGCGCAATAGCGGGCTGGATCCGGCAGAAATTGATGACATTATCTGGGGCTGTGTACAGCAGACCAAAGAGCAGGGTTTTAATATTGCCCGTAACGCGCAGTTATTAACGGGGATTCCCCGCAGCGTTCCTGCAGCAACGGTCAACCGGTTGTGTGGCTCTTCGATGCAGGCCCTGCATGATGCAAGTTGCGGCATTATGGCCGGCAAGGGTGATGTTTACCTGATCGGTGGTGTTGAACATATGGGGCATGTCCCCATGACCTTCAATCTGGATTTTCATCCGGGCCTAGCCAAATACACCGCCAAAGCCTCTGGCAATATGGGCATGACCGCCGAATTGCTGGGGCGTCAGAATGGCATCACCCGTGAGATGCAGGATGAATTCGGCGCCCGTTCACATCAACGGGCCCACAAGGCGATGCTCGAAGGCCGATGGGCCAGTGAGATTTCGCCTGTTGAAGGCCATGATGCTGACGGTGCACTGACCTTAGTGGATAACGATGAAGTGATTCGTCCGGAAACGACAGTGGAGACCCTGGGGGGGTTGCGTCCGGTGTTTGACCCGGTAAATGGCACGGTGACCGCAGGAACAGCATCTGCGATCTCTGACGGGGCTTCAGCCATGTTGGTGATGTCAGCAGACAAGGCCAAAGCGCTGGGTCTGACACCCAGAGCAAAAATACGCGCCATGGGTGTAGCTGGTTGTGACGCCGCAATCATGGGCTATGGCCCGGTGCCGGCTACGCAAAAAGCCCTTAAGGCGGCAGGCATGACCATGGACGACATTGACATCGCCGAGTTTAACGAAGCCTTTGCGGCTCAGGCTCTGTCTTGTCTCAAGCAGCTTGGCTGGCTGGAGCAGTACGACGAGAAAGTAAACCTCAATGGTGGTGCCATTGCTCTGGGACACCCACTGGGCTGTTCCGGTGCCCGTATTACCACCACGTTGTTGAACCTGATGGAGTCGGAAGACAAGTCTGTGGGACTGGCCACCATGTGTATTGGTTTAGGCCAGGGGATTGCGACGGTAATCGAGCGAGTCTGAGGGAAAAAGTGGGGTCAGAGTAAACTTTTCTTCAGCCAGGCTGAGCTTCTCAATAAAAAGAGCATCTAAAAGTTTACTCTGACCCCACTTTTATTTATCAGACCGCCATTCTGTTTTCTGTCAGGGTTTTATGCAGCCAGGCTTTGGCAAACTTACCATCCCGTTCCACGGTTTTAGTCGACACAGAGAGTACATCTGCAATTTCGTCTGCGTTTAATCCGGCGAAGAACTGCAATTCAACCACTTCCGCTTTGCGGCTGTCTTTGAGTGACAGGCTGATCAGGGCCTGATCCAGATCCAGCAGTTCCGGATTGGCATTCTGGCCCAGCACCTGTGATTCATGCAGGGTAATATGTTCGGCGCCCATGCCGCGCTTATTTCTGCCCGCACTTCGGGCATGGTCTACTAATATACGCCTGAGCATGCGCCCGGCCAGACAGAAAAAGTGCGCCCGATCTTTGTAGTCCACCTCGGCGTTAAATAAACGCAAAAACGCTTCATTAACCAGCGCAGTGGCTTGCAGTGTATGGTTAGGTTGCTCCTGCGCCATTTTTCGCATGGCCATGCGGTGCAGCTCTGCATAAACCCTTTCAGTCAATTCATTGCGCGCCTCTTCATCGCCCTGTTGCCAGGATTTCAGTAGACGTGTGATTTCTGCTTTGCTTTTCATTGTCTGAGAATACTTATGTTTTCGCTGTTTTAAACAGGTTTGCAGTAATGCTGATATAAGAATATATACAGTTATCAGAGATTAGCAAAACAGTTTACTATCGTTTTAAACGTTTGTATTAGCTGTGTTGGGAGGAAATATCAATGGATACCAGTTGGGCCAGAATGGATGCGTTATTCCATGATGCACTCTCTTTACCCCCGTCACAACGTAAGGCATTTGTAAAAAAACACTGCGCCGATGCCCCCGAATTATATGAAGAAGTCATGGGGTTACTTGAACATGCAGAGCTCAATACAGATCTGAATGAGATTGTCAGTGTGGTGGCTGAAGATCTGCTTCGTAATGACCAGCGTCTGCAAGGTAAACAGTTAGGCCCATACAAATTAACCCGTTTTATTGACCGGGGCGGTATGGGGGTGGTTTACCAGGCAGAAAGAGCCGATGATCAATATCAAAAGCGGGTTGCCATCAAACTGATGCGCAAGGCATTTTCTACCGGGTTTTCGTCACAGCGGTTTAAACAAGAGCGGCAGAATCTGGCTAATCTTGAGCATGCCAATATCGCCAGACTGATCGATGGTGGCTCCACCGAAGAAGGGCTGCCTTACCTGGTGATGGAGTATATCGATGGCAAGCCATTGCACCAGTATTGTGAGCATAAGGGTCTGTCACTGTCGCAGCGGCTTCGTTTGTTCCGAAAAATCTGCGTGGCGGTCAATTACGCCCATCAGCAACTGATAGTACACTGCGATCTGAAAATGTCGAATATTCTGGTAGATAGTGAAGGTGAGCCAAAACTGCTGGATTTTGGTATTTCCAGGTTGCTTAGCGAGGTGGAAGAGCAGCAGGCTACAGGGGCAAATCCACAAGACCAGCAGATGTATACGCTGCGTTATTCCAGCCCGGAGCAGATTGAGGGAGGGCCGATAACAACGGCGACCGATGTGTATGCGCTGGGGGTGATTCTATTTGAGCTGATGACAGGGTCACAGCCTTATGCGGCTGATGAAAATGATGTGGCGGCTTATCGCCAGGCGATTCTCACTCTTGCACCATCGATTCCAAGTGCTTCGGTAATGGAAAATGGGCGTATCAACGGTAAGTCGTCGTATAGACACAGGCGATTTATTCGCAAAGAACTGGACAGTATCGTACTCAAAGCGTTGCAAAAAAGCCCTGAGCAGCGCTACCCCAGCGTGGCCGCCTTGATACAGGATATTGACGATTTTGTTGGTATCAGGCCCGTTTCTGCCTATTCAGCGAGCGCCTGGTATGTATTCTCAAAATTCTTACGCCGAAACAGTATCAGTGCCACGCTCTCAGTTATTTTGTTGCTGTCGCTGACTGGATTTATGCAAACCATTCTGAGCAAGAATCAGCAGGTGATGGCACAGCGCGATCGGGCCGAAGCCGTACTTGGATTTATCCGTGAAATGTTCGAGGAAATCTCTCCTGAGCGGGCTCAGGGGCAGGAAATAACAGTAAAGCAGATTCTGGATCAGGCCTCTGAGAGCATCGCTGACCAGGAAAGTCCGGATACTAAGTCTAATCCCCTGGTTGAGAGCATCATCCATAAGACAGTAGGGCGTATTTACTTGTCACTGGGAGATATAGCCTCCGCACAGACACACCTGGACAGAGCGTTAAAGCTGATGGAAGGTCATCAGCTGAATGACAATAAGGAATATCTGAGTTTATTGCAGGAAGTCAGCCGGATGATGGCTATGCAATTCCGGCACGACAGCCGGCATGAGATAAATCTTCGAGCCCTCGGGTTAAGCCGTAAGTTACACGGTGAAAATTCAGCGATTACCCTGGGTATGAGAAGCAATATTGCTTCAGGTTTGCAGATGAAGGGAGAGTTTGCGAAAGCGGCGCAAATGTTCGAGTCGATACTGGCGGACAGGCGCGAAATACTGGGAGAAATGCATCCGGACACTCAGGCCTCTGTTAATCAGCTTGGTATCACCTATCACTGGATGGGAGAGTACGCCAAGGCTGAAAAATATTACCGTCTGTGTATTGAAGGGATGACTGAAGTAAGGGGTGAGCATCATCCCGATACGATCAGATGCATCAGTCATCTGGGGTCGGTACTTGAAAGCAGTGGGCAGTACCAGCAGGCCGCACCCGTTATCAACAGGCATATCGACCTGGCCAGCCAGATACTCGGTCCGTATCATCCGGAAACCTTGCGCTCAATGCACAATCTGGCGGATACCTACCGGGGGTTGGCAAGGTTCGATGAGTCTGAAACCCTGTTTCGTCAGACACTGGACCTGCGCATTCAGAAACTGGGTGAAGAGCATATAGAAACACTACAAACGAAGATGAAACTGGCCAGATTGTTGCGCCAGTTAGGTCGTTATCAGGAAGCCATGCCACTGGTGGGCGAAGCCATGGAGAGCAAACAGCGGCAACTGGGGTTCGGGCACCCTGATACTTTGCGGGTTGCGCAGCAACAAGCCGAATTACTTGAGGCGATGGCGCAAAGCGACCAGGCCGGACAACTGTACTTAAGGATTTTATCGGCCACGGAGGAAAAGCTGAGTGACAGCCACCCGGATCTGCTCCCCACTTTGTCCGGACTGGCGAGGGTCCATTTACACAGATCAGAATCACAACAGGCTGATAGTTACCTACAGCGTGCGGTGGCACTGACTGAGATTCATCAGAACCTCAACACCGCTCCTTTAGCTGCTACTTTGCGGGAGTTTATTGATTATTATCAAAAGCAAGACTCCTCAGATAGCGCTCAGCCCTACAGGCAGGCATTACAGAGTTTGTTGATCGAAGATTAAACAAAGTGAAAATTTTTTGTCGGTTTTTCCAGCTAGATGACGCTTGTATCAGTAAGTGAAGACCACTTGCTGTACAAACTCTATTAAGGAAAGATCATGAAAAGCTTACTGGACAGAAAATCAGGTTTAATTTGCAGTCTGTTTGTTATCACTCTCTCTCTGGGCACTGCGGCTCAGGCAGATAACAGGAGTCCCCATTCACCTTCGGCTCAGCAGAATGCTGGTGTTGATGCAGCGGCGGTGGATACGCTCAGAAACATGGGACTGCAACAGAGCCCGGCAGACGCCGAACGGGCTATGCAGCGTTGGCAGGCCATTCTGGTTGACATTGGCCATCTGGACAAAGAGCGGCCAGTCAGCCATGAGACCCTGGCAGCCCTGCTTACCGATATGCAGAAACTGGCGGAGCATGTTGCTGTTAGCAAGAATCATATTCTGACCCGCCATGCTCAGGGGGAATTGAGTAAAGATACGCAGCAATTTCTTAAGTATCTGACCAGTTATACATTGAGGACGCAGCGGTTGAGTGACAAAAATGTCGGTGACGGCAGGTATTTCAGTCGCCGTCTGAATACCAGTCTGGTGGGTGAGAAATACCATCAGGTTACGCTGCATAAACCCATGCGTGACTTAATCAGCTTCTGGCAGCAAAGTCCGCAGGTGGCGCCAGCTCCATTTCACGGCAATGAACTGTCAGTGCAGCAAGTCAGACAGATGCTGGAGCGTGGTGAAATAGATGAAACGCTGATCGCGGCCTATTCCCTGGAGAAAGCGCATCTGTTAGTGAAACAGCGCGAGCTCTATGCAAATCAGTAACAGAAGGTACAAAAAAGCCGCGTTTAACGCGGCTCTTTTTATACTCAGACGTCGTATGGATGACGCAGAATAATGGTCTCGTCCCGATCGGGGCCGGTGGAGATGATATCTACCGGTACGCCGGTGATCTCTTCAATTCGTTTAATATAGTCTCTGGCCGCCTGCGGCAGCGCATCAAGGCTGGTGGCGCCGTAGGTTTCTTCACTCCAGCCAGGCATTTCCTCGTACACTGGCGTGACCTTATCATAGCCATCGGCAGCCATTGGCGGCACGTCCTGAACCTTACCCTGTTGATCCCGGTAACCGACACAGATCTTCAGTGTTTCCAAGCCATCCAGAACATCCAGCTTGGTCAGACAAAAACCACTGATACTGTTGATCTGCACCGCCCGCTTCATTGCTACCGCATCCAACCACCCGGTGCGGCGTTTACGCCCGGTAGTGGCACCAAATTCATGGCCTTTTACACCCAGATGCTGGCCTGTTTCACAATCCAGTTCAGTGGGGAAGGGGCCGGAGCCCACACGGGTGGTGTAGGCTTTAATAATACCCAGAACATAATCCAGATTAAGTGGTCCGAAACCAGCCCCTGTGGCAACTCCACCGACTGTGGTATTGGAAGAGGTTACATAGGGGTAGGTACCATGGTCGATATCCAGCAATGTGCCCTGGGCACCCTCAAACATGATGGCATCGCCACGCAGCCGGGCTTTGTCCAGCATATCGGGTACGTCGGCAACCATAGACTGAATAATGTCTGCCACTTTCAGCGCGTCATCCAGCACCTGCTGATAATCCACCGGCTCGACCTTGTAATATTGGGTCAGGGCAAAATTATGGTATTCGACGATTTCTTTTAGGCGCTGAGCAAAGGTTTCACGGCAGGCTAAATCACCCACCCGCAGACCACGGCGCGCCACTTTATCTTCATAGGCAGGGCCTATGCCACGGCCTGTAGTACCGATAGGATTGTTACCGCGGGCCTTTTCACGGGCCAGATCCAGAGCAATATGATAAGGCAGAATTAACGGGCAGGCTTCGCTGATCACCAGGCGTTCTTTTACCGGTACGCCACGATCTTCGAGCATTTTCATTTCCGTCATCAGCGCGTCCGGGCTGAGGACAACCCCGTTGCCGATCACACAGGTAACGTTATCGCGCAGGATACCCGATGGAATAAGGTGTAATACTGTCTTTTCACCCTTGATGACCAGAGTATGACCGGCATTGTGACCGCCCTGATAGCGGACAACAAACTTGGCCTTATCGGTCAGCAGATCAACAACCTTACCTTTACCCTCATCACCCCACTGGGTGCCGAGCACTACAACATTTTTTGCCATGGATTAAAAAGTGGTCAGAAAATTAGGCGGGGATTCTACCAATTTACTCCGCAGGAATCATCTGTTTTACCAGAGCAAAACTTTCTAATTCATATCCGGGTCAGGATTGAACTAATTAGTTTTGATCAGTAAGGCACGAAAAAAGCAATCTTCACCACAGAGTCACAGAGTCACAGAGAACACAGAGAAGTAAAGGGATTAAACCGTTAATACCTCTGTGTTCTCTGTGACTCTGTGGTTATTTCTGTCTTTTAGTTTTAACCATGAAGGATTCGAAGAGCACCAAGTATTAAAAAAGATAGAACAGCGTGACCGCGCCGATGATCACCATAATGCCGCCCATGGTGCGAAGCTGCGACGGCGGCTGTGCTGCAAGCTGCTGAATATACTGTTGCCATTTATTCGGAAACAGCATCGGGCCGATACCTTCAATAATTAATACCATGGCAAGGGCCAGCCAGATTGCATCAGACATGAATGTGCTCCAAAGCGGATAAATCAAATTCTTCAGCATTCTGGTACAGGGCAAAGCCAAAGCGCAGGCGATCACCTCTGGCATCTGTGATAATGCCGTGCTCCTTTAATGCTGTATTCAGGCTTTGTACCGTATCCGTGGATGGCAACTGAAATGTCAGAAAGTGGCCATGATGAACAGAGTGTGCCATTAACAGATTGCCCCGATTCAGGTAGGGGTGACTGACCTTGTCTAATTGTTGCAAAAATGACTGTTGCAGATCCTGGACATAACGGTGTATCGCGCTGACCTCCAGCTTTTCTGTCGTCAATAAATCCAATGCGGCTTCCAGACGGTAAAGCCCACTGAAATCCATTGTAGAGCCAGCAAAACGCATACCGTCCTTACTGTAATCAACCTGCCCGTCTTTGGGTTTATCCAGTTCACCAAATTCTGCGAACCAACCGGTATACTCGGGGCGCAGATCACAGCCAGTGGGAACATGCATAAAGCAGCAGCCCTCACCACCCTGAGCATACTTATAACTGCCAGCCAGATAAAACACCCGATCGGCTATGGCGGATAAGTAGGTAGGCAGCGCCATAAAGCCATGGTAGCCATCGATAACAAAGATGCAGTCTGGGGGGGCCAGCTTCACCAGATGAGTAAGATCCTGTACTGCCAGTCCTGAGTTAAAAAAGACCTGACTGACAAAAATCAGATCAGGCTGTTCGGATTGTATGGCATCAGCGAAGCGCTGCTCGAAGTCCTTAAAAGGCAAAGTGGGAACGGTGGTTAACTGTAATGTTGCCCGTTCGTTCAGTCTGTGAATCTGGCGGTTAAAGCTATGAAATTCACTGTCGGTCGTCAGCACACGCACAGGTTTGCACCAATCCAGACAGCTCAGTATACGGTACAGTAACTCATGGGTATTGGGGGCAAAAACCAGTTGCTGTGGGGCTTCGGTGTTAAGAACTCTGGCAATTTTTTGCTGTACCGCCGGAATCCTCTCAGAAAAGAGATATTCCCATTTATCATCCACCAGGCGTGCCGAATCATCCCAGTATCTGAGCATTGCATCGCGGGTGACATCGGGCCAGTAATGATGGCTGTGGCAGGCAAAATGTTGCTTGCCGGCGTTGGCCTCGAGAAAGCGGCGGTACAGATGTTGATACATGTTTTTTCCTTATACAAAAAAGGCCCCGCAGGGCCTTCTTACAAGTACAGAGCTTATCAGTCCTGTCTTTCCCCGCCAGTGTTCTTCATATATTTAAAGAAGTCACTGTCAGGCTCCAGGATCAACAGATCCTGCTTGCTGTTAAAGCTGGTTCTGTAGGCCTGCATACTGCGCAGGAAGCTATAGAATTCGGCATCTTTACCAAATGCATCTGCGTAAATACCTGCCGCTTCTGCATCCCCTTCACCACGAACCTGCCGGGCGTTACGCTCTGCATCGGCCAGCATGACGGTGACCCTGGCATCAATATCGGCGCGAATGATTTCCGCCTGCTCCTGACCTTCAGAGCGGTGCTCTTTGGCCACGGCGGCACGTTCTGCACGCATACGCTGGAAAATTGAGTTACTGATTTCGGTGGGCAGGTTAATCTGCTTGACCCGTACATCAATAATATCAATACCCAGTTCCTCGGCACTTTCTGCGGACTGAGTCATCGCCTGACTCATCAGCTCTGCACGTTCTCCGGAGACAATCTCGGCGATGGTGCGGTTACCGAATTCACTGCGCAGACCGTTATTGACTTTCTGCCTGAGCAGGGCTTCGGCCTGATCTCTGAAGCC
The DNA here is from genome assembly GCF_002591895.1 of Lacimicrobium alkaliphilum. GTDB lineage: Bacteria > Pseudomonadota > Gammaproteobacteria > Enterobacterales > Alteromonadaceae > Lacimicrobium > Lacimicrobium alkaliphilum. The sequence continues at coordinate 76,977 of NZ_NISX01000019.1, read as the reverse complement.
GCCCGTAGCGAGGTAGAAACGTGCAAAGTCTTTAATGCGCCATTTCACATAAGAATCGACGATCAAATCTTTTTTCTCAGCGGTAACAAAGCGATTGGCGCCATCATCCAGCGTCAGCAGCCTGGCATTAAGCATTTTCACTGAGTCAATAAAGGGCAGTTTGAAATGCAGACCTGGCTCATACACTGCGGTGTCGCCGGTTTGTTCGTCACGGCGTACTTTACCGAATTGAATGACGATGCCGCGATAGCCTTCTTCCACCACAAACAGGGAACTGAATCCAAGAATGACCAGCACGACAATCAGGGCAATACTAAAGTTCTTCATATCTTAATTTCTCCCGTCGCTGAATCTGCTGCTGGTACGGCCTGAATTTTGTGAGCTGTTACCACTCTGGTTGCTTTGGGTTGTACCCCTTACCCCCTCAAGTGCATTGCTCGGTACCAGAGGCAGCCCCCCTGATACGCCCTGACGTTCGAGGATCTTATCCAGTGGCAGGTACATCATATTGCCGGTGCCATCGGTGTCGACCATAACCTTGCTGGTTTTGCTGTAAATCTCTTCCAGTGCTTCAAGATACAGGCGTTGACGGGTCACTTGCGGCGCGGCGGCGTACTGAGGCAACAGTTCTTCGAAACGTGCCACTTCACCACGGGCCTTGAGGATCACCTGTTGTTTATAGGCTTCTGCCTCCTGACCCATACGATTTACCCGGCCTCTGGCGGTGGGCTCAATCTCACGGGCATAGGCTTCGGCTTCGCGGATAAAGCGTTGTTCATCCTCCTGAGCGGCAATGGCATCATCGAAAGAGGCTTTGACTTCTTCCGGCGGGCGGGCATCCTTAAAGTTCACTTCCAGCACATCAATACCCATATCATAGGGCGTGACAATGCCGGTGAGCTCTTCAAAAACACGCTGACGGGTTTGTTCTCGGCCACGGGTGAGAACATCATCCATGCGCGAATGGCCAACCACATAGCGAATAGCACTGTCCAGTGCATGACGCAGACTGCCATCGGGATCGTCCACGGCGAAGGTGTACTTAAAGGGTTCTATCACCCGGTACTGGATTTCCATATCCACCCGGACCACGTTTTCATCTTCAGTGAGCATAAAGCCTGAAGAGGGCATAGTGCGGATAGAACGAACATTCACGGTTTCCACCGAGTCCACAAAAGTGGGCTTCCAGCGCAGGCCAGGCTCGACAAAGTGACTGAATTCACCAAACCGGAGTACCACGCCTCTTTCCGCTTCTTTTACGGTGTAGAAGCCACTGATAAACCAGATGACGACCAATATACCGGCAATCAATCCTGCACCTATGCCACCGAAGCCCTTGCCGGACGGTTTTTTGCCGCCGCCAAAACCGAGCTTGTCGAAGAACTTCTTAAACACCTCGTCCAGATCCGGTGGACCCTGATCGCGGCCACCGCGATTTTTCCAGGGGTCGTTATTGTTGCCGCCAGGCTCATTCCAAGCCATGTTTTTCTCCGTATTAAAAGTTAAATGGGTACTGCGTTTGTTACACGCGACTAATGTTTATCGATTACATAGGTTGTCAGATCGCTGGCCAGATGTTTTTCCAACTGATGCCAGTCTTTTGCCGGCATGCGCACATCTACCAGCCAGTCGCCATCTTCGGCATAAGATTCGCCAGAGATACATTGCATACGATAAAGTGCCCCGCGCAGTTTTCCCTCTTTGGGAGGAATACGCAAGCTGTACTGTACCATACTCCGGTCAATAGATTCGCTGATGGCCTCAAACAGAAGATCAATTCCCTGATTCTTCTGAGCAGACACCCAAACCCTGATTGGACGGCCATGCTCATCTCTGTCGATATGAGGCTGAATGTTATCCAGCTGGTCGATTTTGTTGCAAATCATTAACTGAGGCACGTCTCCGGCGTCAATTTCATCCAGTACGATATTGACCTGATCGATATTATCCAGGCGCTGTTCGTCGGCGTAGTCCACCACATGCAGTAATAATTCCGCTTGCTGTGTTTCCTGCAGGGTGGCTTTAAACGCTGCCACCAGATCGTGGGGAAGATGACGGATAAAACCAACCGTATCGGCGAGGATAGCCGGCCCAACATCCTGTAGCTGAATTTTACGCAGTGTGGGGTCAAGCGTAGCAAAGAGCTGATCCGCGGCATAAACACCAGCCGAGGTGATGGTATTAAACAGCGTTGATTTACCGGCGTTGGTATAGCCCACCAGCGATAGTGTCGGCATTTCCGCCCGGCTTCTGGCCCGGCGGCTCTGTTCGCGCTGCTTCTGAACTTTTTTCAGACGTTGCAGAATATGGGTGATCCGGGCGCGTAATAAACGCCGGTCAGTTTCCAGCTGGGTTTCACCCGGACCACGCAGACCAATGCCACCTTTTTGTCTTTCAAGGTGTGTCCAGCCGCGGATCAAGCGGGTCGAAATATGCCTTAACTGGGCCAGCTCTACCTGTAATTTACCTTCGTGAGTACGGGCACGCTGAGCAAAGATGTCCAGAATCAGGCCGGTACGATCGAGCACCCGGCATTTACAGACAGATTCGAGGTTGCGCTCCTGGGAAGGAGACAGAGAATGGTTAAAAATAATGATATCAGCATTATTGACTTTAACAGCCTGAGCAATCTCTTCGGCTTTACCGCTGCCGACGAAATATCTTGCGCTGGGGGTAGCGCGGGACCCTGTAACCAGATCTATGGCGTTGACACCGGCAGAAGAGACCAGTAACTGCAGTTCGTGCAGATCCTCTTTGCTGTTTTCATCGGGAAAATCTATATGTACAAGTACAGCCTGTTCACCTGCCTCGTAACGGTCAAACAAGCATTACCTCCTGGTTGAACAATCAATCCTCGTCATTATCTTGGTTTGCCTGTGGATTGGCAACCATAGGAATAGGACGAGATGGTACAACAGTGGAAATGGCATGCTTGTACACCATCTGACTGACAGTGTTTTTCAGCAAAATAACAAACTGATCGAAAGACTCTACCTGTCCCTGCAGTTTTATACCATTAACCAGATAAATCGATACGGGAACACGTTCTTTTCGCAGTACATTCAAAAACGGATCTTGTAGTGATTGGCCCTTTGCCATTTTTCTTATCCTTTTCTTTTTATTATCAATGCTCTGTAACCGGTGTAACCAGAGCCATTAGCCAATTTCCCGATTATACAGTTTTTACCCTCACTGTATAGCGCCTGCTGCTAGTCGGGTAACCGGGATACAAGCTGTTCAAGGTTGTTATCGGCAAATGTATCCAACCAGATTAGCGATTGCCAGCTTCGCAACCAGGTAAGCTGTCGTTTTGCCAGTTGCCTGGTAGCCACTATAGCCCGGAAAGTCATCTCCTGGTGGTCATACCTTTTTTGAAGGTGGTCCCACATCTGGCGATAACCTACACATCTTATAGCAGGTAAATCTTCATGTAGATCAGTTCTTTGAAACAATTTTCTGACTTCCTGCTCAAATCCTTGCTGTAACATCAGTTCAAATCGCTCGGCAATGCGATCATGCAATACCTGTCTGTCCTTGGGAGCAATGGCAAACTGGGTTACCCGGAACGGCAAGGGGGGGCTGGTGTGCTGGCTTAATTCCGTCAGGCTTTTACCGGTAATCCGCTGTACTTCCAGAGCCCTGGTAAGACGTTGAGGATCATTTGGGTGAATGCGCTTTGCCGCAGTCTTATCAATTAGGGAAAGTTGTTGATGCATGGCGGCCCAGCCATGTTTTAAGGCTTCGGCTTCAATTTCTGCCCTGATGGTTTTATTTGCCGGTGGCAGGGGGGATATACCTTCCAATAACACTTTGAAGTACATCATGGTGCCACCCACCAGCAGCGGAATTTTGCCCCGGCTGGTAATTTCCTGCATTTCTCGCAGTGCATCCTGGCGAAAGTCTGCTGCTGAATAGGCCTGAGCCGGATCCAGTATGTCAATAAGCCGGTGCGGTGCCAGCGCCAGCTCTTCAGCAGTGGGTTTAGCGGTACCGATATCCATTCCGGTATAAATCATTGCTGAATCGACACTAATGATCTCGCAGGGTAAGGCCTGGGTCAGACGGATCGCCAGATCGGTTTTACCACTGGCCGTAGGCCCCATCAGGAATATTGCCGGCGGTTGTTCAGTTTGCATAGTCATCCAGCCAGTTATCCGGGAGCGGCCGGGCGAGCCGGCTAATGACATCCTGCCAGTCTGCGGTTGTGACAAACCAGTGCCAGAGTGACTGAGCCTGAGCTTTGTCATAGGTGGCCCCTTCAGGGCTTGCCGCATTAGCCAGTACAGATTCGAGATGGTTGTGCTCGCTGTATAGCAATTCAGGCAAAATCGCTGACCAGTTGAGATTGCGCAGGCCGGCAGGTACCTGTTTCAGCAGCAGCTTTCCCCGCACCAGTTGCAACTCAAGTCCCAGCTTTTCCAGCGGCTCAGCCAGACGCTGAAAATGTTGTTGCATGGTTTTATCAGCACTGATTGACACCGGCATCAACAAAGGCTGACGTACGCCCTGATTGATTTGGGATAACAATCTGTGATGCTGGAGTTTATACAAGGGCAGAATCCAGCATTGTTGGCGCCATTCCAGCAAAAGATAGCGTTGCCGGAGCATTAGCCAGTCGACATCAGCAGTTGAAGAAGGTTTATTGGCATTCATCAACTGCTGATACGCTCTGCTCGCGCCTGCTATTGAATGGCTTGCAGAACCTGATGAGCGTCCGCTGTAGGATGTGGCCGTTTCCGATACTTTAGGCTGCAATGGGCGAATGTAATCATGGGCAGGCTCTGCCGGCTCAAGGGTATGGCTTTGGGTGATCTCATTGCCCTCTGTGCCGCTGATCTTCTCCAGCATATCCCGCACAGCCCGGAAGATAAAATCATGTACCATTCTCGATTGATGAAAACGGACTTCATGTTTGGCGGGGTGAACGTTCACATCCACTTCTTTGGCATCCAGTTGCAGGTAAAGCACGAATGCCGGATGGAAATCTGCCGGTAGCCAGCCCTCAAACGCCTGACGGATAGCATGGTTAATCAGTTTGTCGCGCATCATGCGCCCGTTCACGTAGAAATACTGAACATCATTCTGTGGCTGAGGCGTTGTGCATAACCAGCCATGAAGCTGGAGTTGCTGAAACTCACTCTGTACTTTCAGCGCGTCGTCCATCAGTTTGCGACCACAGATTAAACCGACACGTTTTTCTCTGGCCTGCTCATTCATTGCCTGTGGATACTGACGCAATATCTTGCCATTGTGTTTGAGACTAAAGGCGACATCGAAACGACTCAGGGCGACGCGCCGGACGATTTCATCAATATGAGCGAACTCTGTTTTTTCAGTGCGCAGGAATTTACGTCTGGCCGGTGTGTTAAAAAACAAATCCAGCACTTCGATACTGGTGCCATCAGGGTGCGCAACCGGTGCCAGTGACACGGTCATATCACGACCTTCCGCTTTGGCTTGCCAGCCCTGTTGTTGCGAAGAAGGTTTTGAACTGAGTGTCAGCCTGGCCACAGCGCTGATACTGGCAAGTGCTTCCCCCCGGAATCCCAGGCTGATGATCTGTTCGAGGTCGTCGAGGCTGGTGATCTTGCTGGTAGCATGACGACTCAGGGCCAGCTGCAATTCTTGCTCAGGTATTCCGCTCCCATTATCTCTGACCAGTATGCGTTTATGCCCCCCTTTATCCACTTCGATATCGATGCGGGTGGCGCCGGCATCCAGACTGTTCTCAATTAACTCTTTGATCACCGATGCGGGGCGTTCTACCACTTCTCCGGCGGCAATCTGGTTAGCCAGTCTGGCTGGGAGTATCTGGATCGGCAAAATATGAATAACTTCTAGTTGGGGATAGTCAGAACCTGGCCAATACGCACTATATCGGTGTCCAGGTTGTTAGCGGCCTTAATCTGGCTCACCGGTACGTTGTAACGCTGTGCCAGCAGCGACAAAGATTCCCCGCGGCTGACCTTATGGGTGCGATTCTCACGTTTTAACTTGGCCCATAGGGTGCCATCCGGTGGTCTGTTTTTAAAATGCTGCCGGATACCGCCAAATACAGCGTCAGCCATGTTCTGACGAAAAGTCGCCCAGTTCAGGTTCTTTTCTTCTCTTGGATTGGAGATAAATCCGGTTTCAACCAGTATCGACGGAATATCCGGTGAAGTGAGCACAGCGAGACTGGCTGCCTGAGGCACTTTCTTATGTAACTTGGTGATCTGGCCCATCTCTTTGAGAATTTCGCGACTGAGTTCATAGCTGGTAGACAGCGAGTGATCCATGGACATATCAAGCAGTGCCTGAGTCAGATAACGTTCGCTGGATGTATCCTGAATCACTTCGGCAGCACCGCCGAGCAATTGTGAATGCTTCTCGGTGTTTTCCAGCCAGCGACCCAGCTCAGAGTTGGCCCGCCTCATGGACAATACCCAGACTGAGGCTCCGCTGGGCTGGGGAGTGGTGTATGCATCGGCATGAATCGACACCAGCAGGTCGGCCTTACTGCGCCTGGCCAGTTCGGTGCGTTTGTTAAGGTCGACATAATAATCACCGGTGCGAATCAGTACGGATTTCATACCCGGGGTATCATCAATACGTTTGGCCAGTTTCTTGGCAATGCTCAGTACCACATTTTTTTCATAGCTGCCTGCTCTGCCAATAGAACCGGGATCCTCACCGCCATGGCCTGCGTCTACTGCTACAATAATGTCGCGATTGGCACCCTGAGCCTGCTGTTTGACTATCTGTGGCGGGGTTTCGTTACTGCTACCCAGATCGATGACCAGTCTGTCGCCATAGGGAGGCGTTGGTGGCAACGAAAATATCTGGGTGTCGGCTGACGCATTTAGCTCTAACACCACCCGTACTGAGTGTTTATCTTTGGGGCTGCTATAGCGCAGCCGGCTAATCAGGTCGCTGTCGTTTTTTATTTTACTTAAATCGAGATTCTGGCTGGTATCGGCTAAATCCACCACCAGGCGGGTGGGGTTACGCAGGGTAAAATAGCTGTATTGAGGGGCTTCGGCTAAATCGAAAACCACCCTGGTATTGGTAGGAGAAGGCCATATCCTGACACTCTCCATCTTATTCTGCGCCGCTACCGGAGCCGCAATCAATAAAATGAGCAGGCAAAGCCATATTGTCGATCTGTATAGTGCCATGTTCTCGTTATAATTGTTGAAGCAAGGCTATTCCCGGTTCAGACAGGCCATGCAGGCTAATAGTTCGACCATTGTCACTGAAATCTATACTAATCTGCAAATCGGCCGGTGCCAAGAGACCTGCGCCTTTTTCCGGCCATTCTATCAGACACAGGCAATCAGACTGAAAATAATCCCTGATGCCGATAAACTCCAGTTCTTCTGGGTCGCTGAGGCGGTAAAGGTCAAAATGGAAGATTCGCCAGCGCTCAGTTTCATAGGGTTCTACTAATGTGTAAGTGGGACTTTTCACCCGGCCCTGATAACCCAGAGCATGAATAAATGCCCGGCAAAAACTGGTTTTTCCTGCACCCAGTTCTCCGTTGAGGTAAATAACGGTGGCCATCGAACAGTTCTCAGCCAGCTTTTCTGCCAGCGCATGTGTGCCACGTTCATCAGCAATATGGACAACTTTTTTCATTCAGCGGTTCACCAGCTCTCTGATAAAGGGAATAAGATCACTGGCGATCATACCACGTTGCCCTTGTTTTTCTGCGCATAAATCGCCGGCCCTGGCATGAATGCAGGCCCCGGTCAGGGCGCTGTTGGCCGTATCCATGCCTTGTGCCATCAGGCCTCCAACGATGCCACTGAGGAGGTCGCCCATGCCTCCGCTGGCCATGCCGGGATTGCCCTCTTCGAGCACAAAAACCTGCTGTGTGGAGGAAACCAGGCTGCCGGCCCCCTTCAGTATAACGACGCTTTGATAGTGTTCGGTCAGACTGGTGATTGCCTGATAGCGATCCGATTGTATATCTGCTGTGGATTGCTCTAACAGACGCCCGGCTTCCCCGGGGTGGGGCGTGAGTATGCAGTTTTTGGGCAGAGTAGACGGTCCAGGGGGTGCGAGCAGGTTTAAACCATCGGCATCGATTAACATGGGTTTTTCGGCCCGCATCTGATATTTCAGTAGTGCATCAAACAACGTTCTGGCCCAGTTATCCTGACCCAGTCCCGGGCCGATCACTATGCAACTCGCCCAGTTAAGTAACGGTTCTATATCGTCACTGGCTGCGGCCAGCATAAGTTCAGGCAAGCCCTCGGCCACCAGCGCGTGACTTTCAGGATGACAGAGCACTTTTACCAGGCCTGCACCGCTGCGAAGCGCGGCCTCTGCACTGAGGCGAATAGCGCCATGCATGCCCTGATTGCCACCGATACACAGTAGTCGGCCAAAGCTTCCTTTGTGGGTGTTTAGCGGTCTTGGTGGCAGAGCGGGCAGGCGATCCGCAGAGGCAAGCAGGGCAGTCGGTGTGGCCAGCTGACTAAAGGATTGTGTAATGCCTAATGCATTGAAACTCAGTTTGCCACAATGTTGTTTACCCGCTCCGGTGACCAGACCCTGCTTAATCCCCACAAAAGTAATGGTGATGGTGGCATTCACTGCTATGCCGCAAGGCACACCTGTATCGGCATGTAACCCGGAAGGCAAATCGACACTTAGTACGGGAATAGTCTGCTGATTCAGTGCCGCGATGATATCCCGGTATGGGGCTCTCACTTGCCCTTTAATTCCGGTACCGAGCAGGGCATCCACGATCACATCATGGTTTGCCAGTGAAAGGGGCCAGCTATGCGTCTTTCCTCCACTGCTTTGCCATTTTTGTTGTGCCTGGCGGGTGTCCGCAGAGTATTTCTGACTGTCGCCTGTGGCAACCAGGCAGACTTCCATGCCCGCTTCGTTTGCCAGCCGTGCGAAAACAAACCCGTCCCCTCCGTTATTTCCATGGCCACAGAGCACGAGCACCCGGCGGCATGTCGGAAACGATGCCAGCAATTGTCTGAATGCGGCATGGCCGGCCCGCTCCATCAGTTCATACATGTTCAGGTGGGCTTGCTTTGCCGCCTGGGGTTCGTGTTGGCGCACCTCATCTGCGGCATAGATTTTGTGTGATAAACTCGCAGGTTCAATCAAGGCGTTATAGGTTTTCAATGGCTGAGCTATCCCCGCAATATCTGCAACAGTTAACAGAAAATATCAAGAGCTGGGGGAAAGCGCTAGGTTTTCAGCAGGTAGGCATCTGTGATGTGGATCTCAGCCGTCATGAAACAGCATTGCAACGATGGCTGGATAAGGGGATGCATGGCGATATGGAGTATATGGCCGCCCATGGAATGAAACGGGCAAGGCCAGCCGAATTGCAGCCCGGTACGGTTCGTGTAATCAGTGTACGCATGGATTATCTGCCTCCCGATGCCGGCTTTGCCCGGAACCTGAAAAATAAACTGTCAGGTTATATCAGCCGCTACGCTCTGGGCCGTGATTACCACAAACTAATGCGACAGCGTCTGAAAAAACTCGGACAAAAAATCGAACAGCATGTCAGTGATCTGGCCTTCAGACCTTTTGTGGATTCCGCGCCGGTATTGGAACATGCGGTGGCAGAGAAGGCCGGACTCGGCTGGACCGGCAAACATTCACTGACCCTGAACCGTGAAGCCGGCTCCTGGTTTTTCCTCGGCGAGCTGTTTATTAATCTGCCACTGCCGGTGGACCAGCCGGTAGAAGAGGGCTGTGGCAGTTGTAATGCCTGTATCACCATTTGTCCGACCCAGGCCATCGTTGAACCTTACGTTGTGGATGCCCGCCGTTGTATTTCTTATCTGACCATTGAGCTCAAAGGAGCAATTCCGGAGTCACTTCGTCCACTTATGGGTAACCGCATCTATGGTTGCGACGACTGCCAGCTGGTATGCCCCTGGAATCGCTATGCGCACCTTACTGATGAGGCGGATTTTCATCCGCGCCAACAGTTGCAGGGTAAGGCCTTGCTGGAACTGTTTAGCTGGGATGAAGAGACTTTCTTACGCAACACCGAAGGATCTCCAATCCGCCGTATTGGTTTTCAGCGCTGGCAGCGTAATATTGCAGTAGCGCTGGGCAATGCCCCCTATGCGGCAGAGATTACCCATGCCCTGGCAACGGCGTATGATAAAAGCAGCGAACTGGTGCAAGAGCATATTCAGTGGGCTCTTGGGCAACAACGGCAGAAGCAACGGGCGGCGAATGAACGACAAACTCAGCGACTGATTCGTGTTATCGAAAAAGGTCTGCCAAGAGATGCCTGAGTGTCGTGACCATCAGCGCCGCACATATTTTCACTGAGCCTTCCCGGTATTACTCCTGATGATATGGTTGGCTGTATTTGTGTACCGCGTCGATAAACGCTTTGGCGTTATCTGGTGGCACATCGGGATGAATACCGTGGCCAAGATTAAACACATGTCCGGTACCTTTACCGTAACCCTGCAGGATTAATTGCACTTCTTCTTCAATACGTGCCGGGCTGGCGTAGAGCATGGAAGGGTCCATATTGCCCTGGAGGGCAACCTGATCGCCGATGCGGCTTCTGGCTTCACTAATGTCAATGGTCCAGTCCAGGCCGACACCATCACAGCCAGTGGCCGCAATAGCTTCGAGCCACATACCACCATTTTTTGTGAACAGCGTGACTGGTACTTTGCGCCCTTCATGTTCCCTCACCAGGCCGTCGACAATCTTGTGCATGTACTGCAAAGAGAAGTCTTTGTAGTCCCGGGGTGACAGAACGCCACCCCAGGTATCGAAGATCATTACCGATTGCGCGCCGGCGGCAATTTGTGCGTTCAGATAGAGGATCACTGCATCGGCCAGCTTATCCAGTAGCAGATGCAAAGTGTTGGGTTCTGCGAATGCGAGTTTCTTAATTTGACTGAAACTTTTGGTTGTTCCGCCTTCAACCATATAAGTGGCCAATGTCCAGGGGCTGCCGGAAAAACCGATTAATGGTACTTTACCCGCCAGCGTTTTACGTATGGTGCGCACGGCGTCCATCACGTAGCCCAGTTCCTGTTCCGGATCAGGAATCCCCAGTCTTTGAACCTCGGAAAGGCTGCGTAACGGACGCTCAAATTTAGGGCCCTCACCGGTTTCAAAATACAGACCCAGCCCCATAGCGTCAGGAATAGTGAGAATATCAGAAAACAAAATCGCCGCATCCAGATCAAAACGCCGCAGAGGCTGCATTGTTACTTCACAGGCCAGTTCAGGATTTTTGCACAATGACATGAAATCACCCGCCTGCGTACGGGTGGCTTTGTATTCAGGTAGATATCTCCCGGCTTGTCGCATCATCCATACCGGTGTTTTGTCTACCGGTTGCTTCATCAGGGCTTTAAGATAACGATCATTCTCTAATCCAGACATTAGGATACTCTTAGTTTATTCAGTCAACGGAATTGCCGATATTCTATCACCAGTGAAGTACGGACACAGCTACAGACTAGTCTGTGCGGGAAAAGAAATTGAGGAGATACAAGAATGAACAGTATGTCATTCACCGTATTTTTTTCTGTAAAAGTTGCATAAGTGTTAAAAGGTCTGCTATAAAACCCTTGCGCTAGTGGAATCAACTAACAAGAAGCTCGGCAAACGGGACCTCCACGCTAAAATATTTAAGCCTTACCTTTGCGGGTAAGGCTTTTTTATTGGGCTTATTGCAGGGCCGCCTTGATTAATCGCCCGGCGATGGAAAATTCCGGTGGAGTTACAGGCAGACTGTCCGCTGTATACCAATCCGCCTCAAGTATTTCCTCACCATCGACATTAATTTCGCCGCTGTCATGCTCTGCCAGAAATCCCATCATTAGAGAATGGGGAAATGGCCAGGGCTGGCTGTCAAAGTAGCGCAGATTTTTTATTTTAATCCCCACTTCTTCCATGACTTCACGATGTACCGCCTGCTCCAGGGATTCACCGCTTTCAACAAAGCCAGCCAATGTCGAATACATCCCCTGTTTATGATGGCGGCCCCTGGCGAGAAGAATCTGCTCCTGTTTTTTTATCGCTACGATAATACATGGGGAGATGCGCGGGTAACAGCGGTGCTGACAACGGTGACAATGGGTTGCCAACTCCCAGTCGACTCTTTGCATCTGACTGCCACACTGACCACAATACCGATGTGTACGCAGAAATACCGCTACCTGCCACGCGCGGGCGATAATATTAAAAGCATCGTCGTTTTCACTGATCAGGGCATCACGTAAACCAATCAGTTCAGCGTTATGGTGATCCGGCTCCTGCTGCTCCATGTCTAACATAAAACACTCTGTTTGCCGGTATTCACCAATCCTGACGGCGCTGTCGATGTATTCTGAAGCGAATTGGAGTTCTGTATGCCGTGCAAAAAACAAGGTACTCTGACTCTCTATTCTGACCAGTTTGTTACGGGACAGAATCAGCCAGTAGGCAGGCTTGTCGGGGGCTTTTGTGATGGGCATAGAGATAATCCTGTATTTTCAATAGGCAGAGTATACCAGTGATCAGGATCAATTCAGTTGGATTGCTATAAGCGTTGGTATTAGATTCCAGTTTGGTATACTGGCCTTATTCAATGATCTTGATGTCGAAATGAGACTCAGGAAAGGAGTATACAGAAATGTTGACCAAGGTAGAGCAGGCAGAAGACCAGTGGGGCGGGGCTCATCACGCCATAGATACCTGGCTTGAAGGGCGCAGAAAATTACTGGTGCAATATTGCGAGTTGGCCGGGTTGCCCCCTTTTGAACGGGATCATACGGCGTTGCCTGCAAACGAAGCTATTGAAACATTCTGTGAATTGCTGGTGGATTATGTCTCAGCCGGCCATTTCGAGTTCTACGATCGTATTGTCCAGAACACAGAGGGAAATGGTATGGGTAAGGCACTGGCAGAAGAAGTGTACCCGCGTATTTCCGATACCACGGATCAGGCACTGAGCTTTAACGATCATTATGCACAAATCGATAAGGATCAGGATATGCAGAACTTTGATCAGCATTTATCCAGCCTGGGCCAGGCGATGGAAGAGCGCTTTGAGCTGGAAGACCGCCTGATTCAGACGTTATATAAAGAACACCTTTGATATTCAAATAACCCGGAAAAGGAATTTTTCACCACAGAGACACAGAGAACGCAGAGGTATTAACGGTTTAATCCCCTTTACTTCTCTGTGACCTCTGTGCCTCAGTGGTTAATTTCTGCTTTTCCCGGAAAGGGCTATTACTGGCGGGATTCCGCTTCGCTGCTTAACCGTGCTGAGCCATTGATAACAAAGACAAAAAAGGCACCATCAGGCGCCTTTGTCAATTGTAATCGCTGGTATCAGCTTTTTTGCCGTCGCATCGCATCGAAGAACTCATTATTGGTTTTGGTCATAGAGAGTTTGTCGATTAAAAACTCCATGGCATCAATTTCTGACATCTCATGCACGATCTTGCGCAGGATCCACATCTTCTGCAGTTCATCCTGAGAAGTCAGCAATTCTTCACGGCGGGTGCCTGAACGGTTAAAGTCGATGGCCGGGAATACCCGTTTTTCAGCTATTTTCCGGTTCAGATGCATTTCCATGTTGCCGGTACCTTTAAACTCTTCATAAATAACTTCATCCATTTTCGAGCCGGTATCGATCAGGGCGGTGGCAATAATGGTAAGACTGCCGCCTTCTTCAACATTCCGGGCCGCACCAAAGAAGCGCTTTGGTTTATGCAGCGCATTAGCGTCTACACCGCCGGTGAGCACCTTCCCGGACGAGGGAATCACCGTATTATAGGCACGGGCCAGGCGGGTGATAGAATCGAGCAGGATCACCACGTCTTTTTTGTGTTCAACCAGGCGCTTGGCTTTCTCGATCACCATTTCTGCAACCTGAACGTGGCGACTGGCCGGTTCATCAAAGGTCGATGCAACCACTTCACCCTGCACAAGGCGTTGCATTTCAGTGACTTCTTCAGGACGCTCGTCTATCAGCAGTACCATCAACACACATTCCGGATGATTGGCAGCGATGCTCTGAGCGATATTCTGCAGCAATAGTGTTTTACCTGCTTTGGGCGGAGCCACTATCAGACCACGCTGCCCGCGGCCTATTGGCGAGGCCAGGTCCAGCACTCTTGCAGTAATGTCCTCGGTACTGCCATTACCCCGTTCCATGCGCAGTCTTTCTGTGGCATGCAGAGGAGTCAGGTTTTCGAAGAGGATTTTATTACGGGAGTTTTCAGGGCGGTCGAAGTTAACTTCGTTAATCTTCAGCAGGGCAAAATAGCGTTCGCTGTCTTTGGGCGGGCGAATTTTGCCTGAGATGGTGTCGCCGGTGCGCAGATTGAAACGCCTTATCTGGCTGGGTGACACGTAAATATCATCAGGGCCGGCCAGATACGAGGAGTCTGCTGAACGCAGAAAACCAAATCCGTCCTGCAGTATTTCCAGTGCACCATCACCAAAGATATCTTCGCCGCTTTTGGCGTGCGCTTTGAGAATAGCGAAAATAATATCTTGTTTGCGGGCCCGGGCCATGTTGTCGAGGCCCATTTTGTCTGCCAGCTCAACAAGCTCGCTTACGGGTTTACTTTTTAGTTCCGTCAGATTCATATCGGTGGGTCTTAATGATTGAAAAATGCTTGTTATGCACGGTTTTTAATTAGGGTAACGGGTTTTAAACGTCTGATTGCGCCTGATTGACGCGAGGACTGTGTTCGGTTCGGGTGCTATCTTTGAAGACAGCGAAGATTAAATTAGCACCAAAAATCAACAACGTCTACTGATTATCCGTTAATTGTCTGATTTCTTGAGTAGATTCTTTATTTTTGCAAAAAATAAGGCCCGCAGTACGGGCCGGATATCATCAGATATTGTCGTTAAGAAACTCAGCTAACTGAGTTTTTGACAAAGCGCCGACCTTAGTTGCTGCTACACTGCCATTTTTAAAAAGTAATAGCGTGGGGATGCCACGGATACCATATTTAGGCGGGGTTTCAGTATTTTGGTCGACATTCAGCTTGCCAACTGTTAATTTGCCATCGAATTCTTTGGCTACTTCTTCCAGAATTGGCGCGATCATTTTGCACGGGCCACACCATTCTGCCCAGAAGTCAACCAGCACAGGATCTTTGGCATTGATAACATCGGCCTCAAAACTGTCGTCAGATAACTGGATAATTTTGTCGCTCATTTTTTTCTCCAAACTTTGCCTGCCTCGACGAAATAAGGGCCGGGCAGTCGGTAGTGGCTATTTATATAGAAACTGTTTTTTAATGCAAGCACTGATAAGCTATAAGCTATGCAAACAACTCATTTAACTGAAACCCGTTTTTCCGAGCTTCCTCTTCATGAGGATGTGATTAAGGCATTGTCTGCCGCTAACTTTCAACATTGTACCCCTATTCAGGCGCTGAGTCTGCCGCCCATGCTTGAACGCAAAGACGTTGCCGGACAGGCTCAAACCGGCACCGGCAAGACTATCGCATTTTTGGCGGCGACCTTCCATCATTTGCTGAATAATCCTCAGCAACAGACCAAGCAACCCAGAGCCATTATCATGGCACCCACCCGGGAACTGGCGGTGCAGATATATAATGATGCCGAACTGCTGAGTCAGCACACTGGTATTAAACTGGGGCTTATATATGGCGGTGAAGGCTATCAAAGCCAGCGTGAGGCTCTGGAAAAAGGTGTCGATATCATTATAGGCACCACCGGGCGCATCATCGATTATTACAAGCAGCATATCTTCACCCTCGAGCATATTCAGGTCTGTGTACTGGATGAGGCGGATCGTATGTTCGATCTGGGCTTTATCAAAGATATCCGTTATTTGCTAAGGCGTATGCCAGAGGCTGACCAGAGGCTCAGCATGCTTTTTTCTGCCACCTTGTCGATGCGTGTGCAGGAACTGGCTTATGAACATATGAATAACCCGGTGCATGTGGAAATTGAGCCACAACAGATGACAGCAAGTCGGGTCCGCGAAGAGCTTTTTTATCCTTCCAACGAAGATAAAATGCTGTTGTTGCTGACATTACTCGAAGAAGAATGGCCGGAAAAAGCCATTGTTTTTGCCAATACCAAGCATTGTTGCGAAAACCTTTTTGACTGGTTGCAGGCCGATGGTCATCGGGTCGGGTTACTGAGTGGTGACGTGCCGCAGAAAAAACGGCTGCAAATCATGAACCAGTTCAGCGAAGGCAAACTCGATGTGCTGGTTGCAACTGATGTTGCCGCCCGGGGGCTGCATATTGAGAAAGTGACTCACGTATTTAACTATGACCTGCCCGATGATGCTGAAGACTACGTGCATCGCATAGGGCGAACAGGTCGCGCCGGCAAGAGTGGCCACGCGATTAGTTTTGCCTGCGAGAAGTATGCACTCAATCTGCCTGCGATTGAGGAATATATCCGTCACTCCATTCAGGTCACAGACTATTTTCATGATGCCTTGTTAGACGATGTTACGCCGCCCAAAAAGCAATACAAGAAGCGTATGCAAAGTGGCAAGAATCTGAGCAAGGGTAAGCCAAGAGGCAGAAGTCAGCGCAATCGATGAGTACCGAAAAACTCACCAGTAGTCCGCTTCCAGAGCAGTACTATGCCGCAGTGGACCTTGGTTCCAATAGCTTCCATCTGGTGATCGTCCGGGTTACCCATGGCTGCGTGCATATTGTCGGTAAGGTGAAACAAAAAGTGCGTCTCGCCGCAGGCCTTAACCAGGATCTACAGCTGGATGAACTCAGTATGGAGCGGGGGTGGAAGTGTCTTGAGACCTTCGCTGAAAGGCTGCAGGATATCCCCCCTGCCAATATTCGTATTGTCGCTACCGCAACGCTGCGACTGGCAGGCAATGCCGGTACTTTTCTCTCTCAGGCTGAGGGTATTCTTGGCCACAAAATTGATGTGATCAGTGGTGAAGAAGAAGCCAGACAAATTTATCTCGGCGTAGCCTATACCTCTGCTAATCAGGGAAATTCGCTGGTTATCGATATTGGTGGTGCCAGCACCGAAGTGGTTGTTGGTAAGGATTTTACGCCTCTTAAGCTGGCCAGTCTGGATATGGGCTGTGTTACTTTTATGGAACGTTATTTCCAGCAGGGGCAGTTAACTCAGTGTAATTTCGATAGCGCCATGGCTGCAGCAAGAGCGCTGGTCAGGCAAATTGCTCCGGAGTATAAAACCTACCAGTGGCGTCAGTGTCTGGGTGCGTCGGGTACCCCTCAGGCAGTCACCGAAATCATGGTGGCACAAGGGATCAACGATAATATCCGACTGACCTATTTGCAGGATTTAATGCACCAGTGTGTTGAGCATGGCAGTCTGGATAAGCTGGATATAGAAGGCCTGAGTGAGGCCCGACGGTCTGTATTTCCCAGTGGCCTGGCCATTCTTCTGGTCCTATTTGAAGAGGTTGGCATCGAACAGATGCAGATCTCCGGGGGCGCACTGCGTGAAGGCTTAATCTACGGTATGCTGGAGAATATCCATCATCATGATATCCGCTTGCAGACACTGGATTCTCTGATCTGCCGTTTTCATATTGAAGAAGAGCAGGCACATCGGGTTGCTGAAACCGCATTGGCCTTGTACCGACAGTTGCCACAAACTGAGCTGTTTTGTCAGATGGACGCAGAAGGTGTTCTGCTTGCTGCTGCAAGACTGCATGAAATTGGCTTGCATATAGATTACAAGTTAAGTCACCAGCATGGCAGTTATATCCTCAGTCATGTGGCCATGCCCGGCTATACCAAGTTACAGCAGGATTCAATAAGGGATCTGATTCTCTGTCATCGCCAGGATCTCAATCTGCAGCCTTTTAGTCTGTATCAACAGGACGTGGCGATTGTGCTGAAAATGCTCTGTCGCTTGCTGCGTATTGCGTTTGTGTTATCTATTCGCCGGAAAAATAATCTGTTGCCCGCCATTGAGCTGAAAACAGATGATGAAGCCATTACCCTTGTCTTCCCTGATGGGTGGCTAAAAGCTCATCCTCTGCTCGACGCTGAACTGGCAAATGAACGTTGGCTGCAGCACAGAGTGGGCTGTACGCTGGAAATAAAGTGAGGGGTAAAAAGTGGGGTCAGAGTAAACTTTTCCACACAGATATTGCTCTGTTGGCTATGGAATGTGAGAAAAGTTTACTCTGACCCCACTTTTTTGAGAAAAGTTTACTCTGACCCCACTTTTTTCAACGATTCAAAAACTGGGCGGCCTGTTTGGCAAAGTAAGTTAAAATACCGTCGGCTCCAGCCCGTTTAAATGCCAGCAACGACTCCAGAATGATCTCGTCCTCCGACAACCAGCCATTGGCAAACGCCGCTTTGTGCATAGCGTATTCACCACTGACCTGATAGGCAAAAGTGGGCACGCGGAACTCTTGTTTACAGCGCTGCACAATATCCAGGTAAGGCATACCCGGTTTGACCATCACCATATCGGCCCCTTCTTCGATATCCAGTGCTATCTCACGGAGGGCTTCGTCGCTATTGGCAGGATTCATCTGATAACTCTTTTTGTTGCCGCCCTGAATATTGCCTGCTGAGCCGACAGCGTCACGAAAAGGGCCATAATAGGCGGAGGCATACTTGGCCGAGTAGGCCATGATGCAGGTGTTATGATGTCCCTGTTCCTCCAGTGCTGAACGGATCAGGCCAATGCGGCCATCCATCATATCCGATGGCGCCACGACATCGGCACCCGCTTGTGCATGGGATAACGCTTGCTTAATCAGTACATCACAAGTGCTGTCATTACTGACATAGCCATTGTTATCCAGCACACCGTCCTGTCCATGAGAAGTAAAAGGATCTAAGGCCACATCGGCGATTACACCTATCTGTGGCACGAACTCTTTCAGTGCGCGAATGGCTTTTTGTGCCAGGCCATCGGGATTAAACGCTTCGCTGCCACAATCGGTTTTAAGATCTGCAGGTGTCACCGGAAACAGGGCAATCGCCGGAATACCAAGTTTGAGGAGTTCTTCCGCTTCGCGGATAAGTAAGTCGATCGACAGGCGCTCGATACCCGGCATGGAATCTACTGTTTCACGGCGGTTTTTTCCTTCGAGTACAAACATCGGGCAGATCAGGTCTGCACAGGTTAGTCTGGATTCTGCGACCAGATCCCGGATAAAGGAATTTTTACGCAAACGACGCAATCTGGTGTGAGGGTAAGTAGGCAAAATTTACTCCTGGGGCTGATGAAATTGACAGGTTTTGTTGCGACCACTCTGTTTGGCCTGATACAAGGCCTGATCGGCCTGCGATAAAAGGGTATTGTCATCCGGACTATTACCGGCCATGGCGCTTACAAAGCCTATGCTGACAGTGAGCCTGATCTCAGCGCTCTCCGTTTTAATCGGCGTGTTCTCAATCTGTTGACGAATTTGCTCCAGCAGCACTTCTGCACCATGCTGGTCAGTATTTGGGAGCAGCAATGCGAATTCTTCACCCCCATAGCGACATACATCATCGGCGGGACGCTTGAGAAGAGACTTTATGATTCTGGCCACGGCCCTGATGCATTCATCACCCACCAGATGGCCCAGACTATCATTGGTTTGCTTGAAATGATCGATATCAATCATCGCGATAGTCAGAGTGGTCTGTTCTCTGCGGCTGCGGCGAATTTCAGCCTGATAGCGCCGGTCAAAATAGCGCCGGTTGCGAATGCCGGTCATGGAATCCAGAGTGTTACGCTCTTCCAGCTCCTGGTTCTTTTCAGATAACTCACGTAGCGTGATTTCAAGCTCCAGAGTGCGTTCCTGAACCTTATATTCCAGCTCTTCCTGGGCCTGTTGTTCCGACTCTCTTAATTCTCGTTCTGTATCCAGCGCCTGCTGTTGGGCATCAAAGGCTTGCTGTCGTTGCTGGTTATAACTGATGGCCAACACCAAAGCCAGTAACACAGTTTCCACTGACGCCCCGGCGATCAGCAGGTAATGTGAATTAATATCGATACTGATCAGGTTAAGGTTTTCCAGACTGGCGACCATGGCCGAGAGCAGTAGCGTGGTCCAGGCAACGGTATAGATACGGGCGATGGCCACGCCCCGACGCCAGAGCCAGATGCCGACGCCGCAAATAAATAACACCTCCACGATCAGGATCAATATGAAGGTTTTGATCATTAACCAGTAAGGCAGAACCAAACTGAGCAAAAACAAGCCCAGAAATACCAGAGCTGAGATCTTTAGTAACTTGTCCACGAGCAAGCTATAACGATGTACTGACAGCAATTCGCGACTGAAAATTACCGCAAAAAACATGGTGGCATTGGCAAACAGCACCACACTGCGGCCCTGCAGCCAGATATTTTCTGGCCATAAATACTTGTAGCCTATGCCGTGTAACGTCAGTAGTGTCAGGCCGAGGAACATGACATAACCGCAGTAATAGAAAAAATTGATGGACCGGGTGGTAAGAAAAAAGAAAAAATTACTTAAGCCCATGGCGGCGAGAAAGCCGAAGAATATTCCCAGCATCAGTCCATGTTCGCCACTGTGAACCAGATACTTCTCCATATCCCAAAGCCGCAGAGGAAGTTTCAGCGAGCCACTGGTTTTAGCGCGTATATACACAGTGACCGGTTTTTCTGCCTGAGGAACAGGAAACAGAAACTTCTCACTGGCGATCGTGCGACTGCGAAAAGGCAAGCTGTCTCCGGTGCTGTAGTCACTGAGCAAATTGTCGCCCTGCATAAACCAGATTTGTAGATCATCGAGTAAGGCATAATCGATCTCCAACAGCCATTTGTGCCTGAAATCAATGTGGGACAGGGTAAAACGGAACCAGATGGGTTGATGCTGCATACCGTATGACAGCAATTGATGTTGCTCAGTTTGCCAGTTCAGATCATTTCCCTGAAGCAAACTTTCCAGCGTAAATTTGCCACCGTCGTCCTGCAGATATTCTACACCACGCCCGATTTTCTGTTGTGGCTGGGTACCATTAATGGTTTGCAGCATGCTGACAGACATATAGCAGCTTACCACTATGGCGGTCAGTGCGATCAGCCATAGCCAGCGGGAATCCAGGCGCTTCTCGCTAAGACCTGCCATTAACGTTACCTGTATGGATATTGAACAGCCGCTGCGCATTTTCTGTGCTCACCAGAGCGAGCTGCTCCACTGGTACCTGAATTAACCCGCTCAGGGCTTCGGCAATATGGGGCAGAAAACCCGGTTCATTTCTGGAGGTTTTCGGACGCAGAGTTTTTGGCGTCAGAAAGGGCGCATCGGTCTCAAGCAGCAGACGTTGCAGGGGTAGATGAGGCACCGCATTGCGTAAATCCAGCCCACGTTTTTTGTCACACAGCCAGCCCGTGATGCCGATATACAGGTCCAGCTGTAAATAGCTTTCCATCTTTTCGCGATCACCGGTAAAACAATGGGCCACCCCGCCGACCAGTCCGGGGCGATACTTTTTCAGTAAAGTAATTTGCTCTGAAAAGGCATCCCGTTCGTGCAGGAAAACCGGCAGTTGCAGCTCAACGGCCAGTTCCAGTTGTTGCTCAAATACTCTTAGCTGATCATCTCTGGCGGAAAAATTACGGTTAAAATCCAGGCCACATTCGCCGATAGCGCGCACCCTGGGGCTGTCTGCCAGATCGCGCAGCCGGTGCAGATAATCTTTATCTACGGATGAGGCATCATGGGGGTGCACACCGGCAGTACTGTATTGATTGTACTGTTCGGCCAGGGACAACGCGGCCTCACTCTGGCTTTCACTGGTTCCGGTTATCAGCATCTCTGTAACCTGACCCGCCTGAGCACGCCCGAGTACTTCTCCCAGGTCTTTGCTAAACCGGCTGTTGGTCAGGTTGACACCGATATCGAACCAATTCATATCATTGAATACGCTTCACCCGCATTCTGCGCTTGGATTCTTCGGAGCCAAGAAAGAATGCGCCGAGAAAGCCTTTCTCGATGTATATCTGACCGTCAGGGAAATAATAATCCTGCGAATCGGTTTGCTCCCACATCTGACCATTAGTGAACTCCAATACCCATTTACCACGGGCATTGCGGCGTTTTTCTGCTACGGAAACCAGAATTTTATCCTCTGAGATCATCTCGCTTTTCTCTGGCAGCCCGAATTCCTGCATCTGTGTTGATGGAGACTCTGACTCTGGCCTGGCGGAATCAGAGTGGGCAGATGAAGACAGTGATTGTGAGGATTGCGGCAAGGGCGAATTTTCAAACTGGCGCAAATCTTTGCTTAACCGGTCATAACAGACCAGGCGCTTGAGGCTGTTTTCTTCTTTGCTACATTGCTGCATGGCATCGGCCAGTGTTTCGGCCTGAGCTGCAGCACCCATGAACAGGGCCGGAATAATTAAAAATACTGATATCTTCATTTTTTGTCCTGAGACTCCGTTTCGTTTTCTTCGTTTTCTTCGTTTCGGCGCTGATACAGACTACCAGCCAGCAGCCCAAACTCATACAACAGCCACATCGGCACTGCCAGCAAGGTTTGGGAAATAATATCGGGAGGCGTTAACAGCATACCGATAACAAACACTCCGACTATCACGTAGGGGCGCTTTTCTCTCAATTGCTGTGGCGTAGTCATGCCGGTCCAGCAAGTGAGTATAATTGCCACCGGAATCTGAAAAGACAGGCCAAAGGCAAAAAACAACTTGAGCACAAAATCCAGGTAACTGCTGATATCGGTGCTGATGGTTACACCCTCAGGAGCGACCCGGGTAAAAAAGCCAAATGCCAGCGGGAAGACCACGAAGTAGGCAAAGGCAATGCCCAGGTAAAACAGCAAGGTACTGGAAACAAGCAGAGGAGCGATAAGACGCTTCTCATTGCGATACAACCCGGGTGCTACAAATCCCCATACCTGATAAAACACCACCGGAATGGCGATAAAAAATGACAGCACCATGGTCAGTTTAAAAGGAGCGAAGAAAGGTGAGGCCACATCGGTGGCTATCATTTGGGTGCCTGTGGGCATTACCTCAAGAAGAGGAGTCGCTAATATGTGGTAGAGATCCTGTGCAAAGTAGGCCAGGCATAAAAATACCACCAATACTGCCAACAGGGCTTTGAGTAAACGCCCGCGTAACTCAATCAGATGAGTGAAAAGAGACTGGGAATCTGCCATTTATTCTTTTTTCTGATACGGTTTTTTGACGGACTGTGCAGCATCGCGCAATTCATCAACAGATTTTTGTAATTCAGGAGACAGATTTTTTAAATCCTGCTTTTCAGCCTTTTTCAGGTTGTCGTGCAATTCCTGAATCTTCAATTGTTGCTCAAGTTCCTGTTTAAAATTACTGGCCATTGAACGCACCCCTGACAGGGCCCGACTGGTGGAGCGAATGGCACCCGGCAATCGTTCCGGGCCCAACACCAGCAGGGCCACGATACCAATAACCAATAATTCCCAAAAACCGATATCAAACATAGATTAACTATCTTGCTTTTGTTTCTCTGACTGAGTCTGAGCAGTAGATTCGCGTTTGTTCTCTACTTTTTGCTGATCGAAGTCAGCATCAGAGGAGGTCTCTTTATCGGGGTCTATTTCTTTTTTAAAACCTTTAATTGCAGACCCCAGATCGCTGCCCAATGTACGCAGACGCTTGGTTCCAAACAACAATAATACGATGGCAAATATGATTAGTAGTTGCCACAAACTTATTCCACCCATAACCTGCTCCTGAAGAGTAATTTTTGCCTATTATACGTAGCTTGTGTAAAAGGTCACTGGATTTGATTATGAGCAGTAATCTGACCATGCTATGTATTCTTTCAGTACATTTTTTATATTGAGGAATAGCCATTGTCCGGGCTAACAAGATGCGCCAGTCTGCTGTTACTGGCCCTGACATTTCCGGGATTAGCAGTATCAGAAGAATCCCCACAGCCATTGCCTGATGAACAGGATGCCTGGCTGGATGATATGCAGGACAACGTTTCTGCGTCCATTGATGCTACCGTCCGGTGGTTTGACAGCTTCTTTATCGACGAAACTCAGCCTCTGGACGAAGCCGCTAAGGCAGAAGCGAGACTTCGTCTGGGTTGGGAGCCCCGCAGTCGCGATCTGATGGAGTTCGAGAGTCGCTTTCGGGTACGGGTGAGATTACCTAACATGAAGCATCAGACCGATTTAATCTTTTCTGATTATGACGAAGATGAGCAGGGGGCTGGGATTAAGGCGGCCCGCAACGAGGCTCTGGACAACCGCAACCGGTTCAGTATGGCACTGCGTTTTACCGCAAAGAAAACCGAAGATCTGAATATCTCCCATCGTATTGGTGTGGGCAGAAAGTTGCAACCCTATGTGAAATCGGAAATACGCAAAACTTTCGGTTTGTCAGATATCAGTAATCTGCATCTCGAAGGGTCAGTGTATTACTATACTCAGGATCGATTTGGCAGCAGACTGAGAGCCCAGTACAGCTACCAGTTTGATGATGAAAACATGCTGCGTTTTGATAATAATTTTTACTATCGGGATAAAGAAAATGACTGGATTTGGCAGCATAGTATACATCGTTACCGCCAACTGGACGCCCGCACAGGGCTGATTTACGGGCTTTTTGTTGAGGGAAGCAGCCGGCCTGATTATCGTGCCGAAGAATATCTGCTCAGTGCCCGGTGGCGGCGCAACGCGGTGCGGGAATGGCTGTTTTTCGAACTGGAGCCCTTTGTGCTCTGGCGCAGGGACGAAGATTTTAAACCCTCCTACGGTCTGGCGATGCGGGTAGAAGCTTATTTTGGCGAGCTGAATTGAAAAGCTTTCAGCTTTCAAAAGAAGTCAGTTTTCAGCCATCAGCTTTCAGGGTGTCATTACCGCATGTCGTTGGCGGTAATCCAGTGCTTTTAAGTCAGCGTAGCCCGTGATGTAGCGCAGCGTCCTGTAGCAAAGACGAAAATAACCACAGAGTCACAGAGTCACAGAGGACACAGAGAAGCATAGATCCCAATTAACCCCCTCTGTGACCTCCGTGTCTCTGTGGTGAAAAAGGCTTTTTTGTGATAGCTGCGTCAATTCTATTGCGGCTTGCTACTGATCAGCCAGCCCCGGATAAAACTCAGCCCGCCCAGACTCACCAGGCCAAGACCATACCAGCCGCTGATTGGATATATCGGCAGTATCACTCCGGCGAGGATAAGGGTGCTGCCAAGTAACAGGTAACGGCGGCTGCGATGTTGTTGATGCTGCTGTTGTTGTAGCGCCTGGATCCAGTGTTGTTGCTGCTGCGGAAGATGCTTCAGTTGCTTCAGGGTATCAAAAAGCAGATCCGGTACTTCAGGCATCTTTTCTGACCAGTAGGGTAAGTTTGCCCTTACTTTCTTGAACAGTGCCTTGACGCCAATTTGTTCCTGCATCCAGTTTTCCAGAAACGGTTTCGCGGTTTGCCACAGATCTAGCTGCGGGTAAAGCTGGCGCCCAAGACCTTCAATATACAGCAGGGTCTTCTGTAGTAACACCAGTTGTGGCTGCACCTGCATATTGAACCGGCGGGCGGTGTTAAACAGTTGTAGCAGTACGATACCAAAGCTGATTTCAGCCAGAGGTTTCTGGAAAATGGGTTCGCAAACCGTACGGATGGCAACTTCAAACTCTTCCAGATCAGTTTCTGCTGGCACCCAGCCTGAGTCCACATGCAATTCTGCTACCTTGCGGTAGTCGCGGTTGAAAAAGGCAACGAAATTTTCCGCCAGGTAACGCTTGTCTTCGCGATTCAGCGTGCCGACAATGCCAAAATCGATGCCAATATACTGAGGGTCGGCGGGGTTGTCGGTAGATACAAAAATATTCCCCGGATGCATATCGGCATGGAAGAAACTGTCTCTGAACACCTGCGTGAAAAACACCTCTACCCCACGTTCGGCGAGCTTTTTCATATCGGTGCCCTGAGCGTTCAGCGCGTCGATATCAGCTACAGGAATACCATAAATGCGCTCCATCACCATGACATTCCGGCGGCAGTAATCGCTGTAAATATGTGGAATATATAAGGAGCGGGAATCTTCGAAATTACGTTTAAGCTGGATACCGTTGGAGGCTTCCTGTAACAGGTTTAGCTCCTCCAGTATGGTTTTCTCATATTCCTTAACCACTTCCACCGGGCGCAGGCGCTTACCGTCTGGGAGCCATTTCTGCACCACCATTGCCAGGGTATACATCAGCTCAATATCTGCATAAATGGTATCGGCGATGTGGGGGCGGATAACTTTTATCACCACTCGCTGACCATCTGGCTTGAGTCTCGCTGTATGCACCTGAGCAATAGACGCGGACGCCAGTGGATCAGCAGAAAATTCATCAAAACGTTGATCAATGGAGGTCAGACCCAGCGCATTTTCTATGGTTTGCCGGGCCAGGGTGCTGTCGAAAGGAGGCACCTTGTCCTGCAGCAGAGTAAGCTCATCGGCGATGTCAGGAGGCAGTAAATCACGACGGGTGGAAAGCATCTGACCAAATTTTATAAACACCGGGCCCAGAGATTGTAAGGCCAGACGAATACGTACTCCACGTGACTTGTCGGGATAACGGTTGCGCAGCCAGAATGCACTATGGCGGGCAACTCTGGCATACCAGGGCAGCCAACGGGGAGGGATGAGTTCATCCAGGCCATGTTGCAATAATGTCTTTTTGATCGTGTACAAGCGCATCAACTGCACGATTTACTTGCCCTTTTGTTGTTCGAGTTGTAGTAACCTGGCTTCAAATCGAGCCACATCGGAGCGCAATTGATTAACCTGTTCAGAAAAC
Source organism: Lacimicrobium alkaliphilum (assembly GCF_002591895.1). Lineage (GTDB taxonomy): Bacteria > Pseudomonadota > Gammaproteobacteria > Enterobacterales > Alteromonadaceae > Lacimicrobium > Lacimicrobium alkaliphilum. The sequence continues at coordinate 50,263 of NZ_NISX01000019.1, read as the reverse complement.
GTTTCCACTGCCAGTGGGTGAGCACTAAGCTGTTTTTCATCCATCGCGGTATCCCGGAGAATTTCACCGAAACGATGCAGACGTGACAGGGCAGCGTGATGGAAACGCCTGGCGGTTTTAAAGGATTGATGAGCGATGACGTCACCCGTATATCGCGAGAGATGTTCTTCCCAATCAATATCCAGCTCTTTTATCAGGTTGCTGAAACTCTGAGCCGTGTGCATATCGCCATTGAGGCTAAGCTCTTGCTGCTGAATTAACAGGCTGAGCTGGCTGACATCCTGTAATTTTTGCAATGTGGTAACAGAAAGCTCGATAGTGCAGTCAACCTGATGCTCATCGGTGAGTATGTCAACGCGGTCCGAAAAGGCAAAGGTCAGGGGCCAGGGTAATTCATCCAGATTTACGCGCAGGCGTTTGCCATTCAGGGGGATAAGCCTCTGCTGACTGGCGGGATCAAGCGCAAGGAGTTTATTCAGCGCCAGTTCGATGCCGGCTGTCAGAAGTTGCGGTGCAGGCATGAGGGAGGCCTAAAATTTAAAACCGCGGTGCAGAGCAACGATGCCACCGGTCATATTATGATAAGTGACCTGCTCGAATCCATTGTGTTGCATCATCAACTGCAGGGTTTCCTGATCCGGATGCATGCGAATAGACTCCGCCAGGTACTGGTAGCTCTCACTGTCATTGGCGACCAATTTACCTATTTTCGGCAACAGGTGAAAAGAATACAGATCGTATACTTTGCTCAGTGTTTCGAACTCGGGCTTAGAAAATTCCAGTACCAGTAAACGACCTCCGGGTTTGAGTACCCTGAACATGGACGTCAGCGCTTTGTCTTTGTCAGTCACGTTGCGCAGGCCAAATGCAATAGTAATCAAATCAAAATGGTTGTCCGGAAAGGGCAGACACTCTGCATTGGCCTGTACATAGTCCACATTCCCCAGAATGCCTTTGTCACGGAGTTTATCCCGGCCTACCTTGAGCATGGCATTATTGATATCGGCCAGTACCACTTCGCCTTTTGAGCCCACCAGACGCGAGAACTTCGCTGCCAGATCACCCGTACCTCCTGCCAAATCGAGCACCTTGTGACCGGGGCGTACGCCACTGCAATCAATGGTAAAGCGTTTCCACAGGCGATGAATGCCCATAGACATCAGGTCATTCATCAGATCATATTTTCCCGCTACAGAATGAAATACATCAGCCACCATCGAGGCTTTTTTCTGCTTCTCTACGGTTTTATAACCAAAATGGGTCTGATCATCTGATTGCGGTTGTGACTGGCCTGGCTCGCTCATGAAAACTCCTTTGCTTACTGATCGTTAGTTTACCTGATTAGGGCACGTTTGACAGTGCCTGTTATTACACAAATGGTGGCTGCATCAGATAAACTGCTTGTCACCGCAACAGGTGTTATTCAGCGCATCCTTACCTCATTAAACTATATGATTATCACCGGTGCTAAAGGCGATAATCTGGCTGAGCTGTTGCAGTGAGCGGCCGCTTTGTTGTTGCAACTGGTTAAACACCTGCTGGATTGTATCCAGGCTGCGTTTGCTGGTAAGGCCGCCGTCAATCAGCTTGCGCTGGCGAAACCAGGCTTCCACGTCGCGGCTGAGCAAAAAAGTATCTTTGCCCATTGCCCTTAAGGCATAAGGGCCGGTGTTACCACCGAGGCGCTCACCGTGCTTTTTCAGATAGGCCCACAGGCCGATGATGTCTTCACCTGACCAGTTGGCAAGAAACTCGCCGACGCCGCCATGTTCGCGTCTTATGGTATCGATCATCAGGGCATTATCGCGGATGGAGCGCACTTTTTTATAGTTACGGATAATGGCGGGATCGGCAGCTTTGCGCTCCAGCATCTCATCAGGCATCAATAAGATTTTATCGATATCAAAGCCAAAAAACAGCTCCTCGAAGGCGGGCCATTTGTTTTCCACCACTCGCCAGACAAAACCTGACTGAAAGACTTTTTTACTGAACTCGGCCAGATAGCGATCGTCACCCAGTTGTCTCAGTTGCTTTTCACTTTTAGGTTGACCCAGCAGGGCTTTCAGGGCCTGTTCACTGCCTTTACGTTCACAGGCCCGCTGATAGAGCGCATCGAAGGATTCCGGTTGTGATATTTCCGCCATTAGTATGTCCTTAAGCCTGGTAACAGTTCACCGCAGAGTTGTAGGGGCGAATTTATTCGACAAATACCCCGGGGCAGTCCAATAAATTGGACCCTACACCATATTGTTCTTCTCCGTGCCCTCTGCGTCTTTGCGGTGAAGATGCCGTTTTCGTGTTTTTTCGTGCCTTTTGTGGTCAAAGGCTTTTAAACCACAGAGGCACAGAGAACACAGAGATATCAACGGGTTAATACCTTTACTTCTCCGTGCTCTGTGGTAAATGCTCTTTTTGTGGTGGTAAATAACCTATTCGGCAATACCGCTATGACGCAATAAGGCGTCAATATTGGGCTCACGGCCACGGAAGGCCACAAACAGCTCCATGGGTTCACGGCTGCCGCCCTGCTCGAGCACGTTTTCCAGAAAGCTACGGCCGGTTTCTGGGTTAAAGATGCCGTCTTCTTCAAACCGTGAGTAGGCATCGGAAGATAGCACCTCTGCCCACTTGTAGCTGTAATACCCTGCGGCATAACCGCCCGCGAAAATATGCCCAAAGCTATGTTGGAAGCGGTTAAATACGGGTGGTGTGATAACAGCAACCTGTTCGCGGACCTTGTCCAGGATTGGTTGAATCTGGTCTTTCTTACCCGGCTGATAATCCTTGTGCAAATGAAAATCAAACAGACTGAATTCCAGTTGACGTACCATTTGCATAGCGGACTGGAAGTTACGTGCTGCTAAGAGCTTTTTCAGCATATCCCCGGGCAGGGGCTCATGAGTTTGATAGTGACCGGAGATAAAGGCCAGTGCCTGCTCTTCCCAACACCAGTTTTCCAGAAACTGGCTGGGGAGTTCTACCGCATCCCATGGCACGCCGTTAATTCCGGCAACGCCACTGGCGCTGATTTGGGTGAGCATATGATGCAGGCCGTGCCCGAATTCATGGAACAGGGTGACCACTTCGTCATGGGTAAACAGTGCGGGCTTTTCACCCACAGGACCATTAAAATTGCAGGTCAGATAGGCCACCGGGTGTTGCAACGTGCCGTCGGCACAGTGACGGCGATCCAGGCACACATCCATCCATGCGCCGCCCCGCTTGTGAGCCCGGGCATAGAGATCCAGATAGAAGCTGCCGCGCAGATTGCCATCGCTATCCTGAATATCAAAAAAGCGCACATCTTTATGCCAGCTGTCTACGCCCTGGCGTTCAGTAATCTGCATGCCATACAGGCGCTTTACGACTTCAAACAGACCGTTGACCACCTTATCTTCAGGGAAGTAAGGCTTGAGCTGTTCATCTGAAATCGCATAACGGGATTCTTTGAGTTTCTCACTGTAGTAGCCTAGATCCCAGGCTTGCAAATCATCGGCACTATATTCTTTGGCGGCAAAAGCTTTCACTTCGGCCAGATCTTTTTCTGCCTGTGGTTTGGAGCGCCTGGCCAGGTCCTCAAGAAAGCCTATCACCTGTTCGGGGGAGTCGGCCATCTTGGTAGCCAGAGAGCGGTGAGAGTAGGTATCGAAATCCAGTAGTTGTGAGAGTTCATGGCGCAGTGCCAGCGTTTCTTCCATGATCTCGCTGTTGTCCCATTTACCGGCATTGGGGCCCTGATCGGAGGCGCGGGTAGCGAAGGCCCGGTACATCTCTTCGCGCAGCTCGCGGTTATCGGCGTACATCATTACCGGCAGATAGCTGGGAATGTCCAGGGTGAACAACCAGCCCTGCAGATCTTTTTGCTGTGCAGTCTGGGCTGCAGCGTCCAGCGCAGATTCGGGCAAACCCGCCAAATCTGCCTTATCGGTAATATGCTTGCTCCAGCCCAGGGTGGCATCCATCAGATTATTACTGAAGGCGGAGGAAAGATCCGATAAGCGGCTCTGAATCTCGGCAAAGCGTTTTTTCTTGTCATCGGCCAGGGCCACACCACTTAGCTCAAAATCACGCAGCGTGTTATCGATGACTTTTTGCTGTGGCTGCGACAACTCGGCAAACTCAGCACCGTCTTTAATGGCTTTATAGGCCTGGTACAGCCCCTCGTGCTGCCCCACCCAGGTACTGTAGTCAGATAACAAGGGTAAACAGGCATCATGGGCCTGGCGCAGAGCATCATTACTGACCACAGAGTTCATATGAGAGACCGGTGACCAAAGACGCCCCAGTTTATCGTCGGCTTCATCCAACGGCATCACCAGGTTATCCCAGGTGAAATGAGACTGTGTTATAAGACGCTCGATCTCAGCTTTACAGTGGGCAATGGCAGTCTCGACCTGGGATTTTATATTTTCAGGTTTGATGTCGGAAAAACGTGGCAGTTCCTGCACTGCCTGTGGGGTCTGGGTCATGTTACGCTCGCTGGTATATTGTCTGAATGCATGGATACTAGATAAGGCCGTACCGGAGAAACTCAATGGTGGACTTGCAGATGAAAGAGATTATCCCCATTACCCTTCTTTTGTGCGGTATCTTTTGCTTTGTGTCAGCGGTTTTCTGTGCTGATAAATTGGTGTATCTCCGCATTGACCGGAAGTTCAGAGGTAATAAAAACAATGAAAGAGTTTGACTATATTTGTATCGGCGGCGGCAGTGGGGGTATCGCATCGGCGAATCGCGCCGCGAGCCATGGTGCTAAAGTCGCACTGGTAGAAGCGAAACAAATCGGTGGCACTTGCGTAAACGTCGGCTGTGTGCCTAAAAAAGCCATGTGGTTTGGTGCGCAGGTGGCTGAAGCTATTAAGCTCTATGCGCCGGATTACGGCTTTGATCTCCGTCTCAATGAGTTCAGCTGGAAAACACTGGTGGAAAGCCGTGAGGCCTATATCAAACGCATTCATGGCTCCTATGACAGAGTGCTGGGGAACAATGGAATCACCCGCGTTGAAGGCTTTGCCCGTTTTGTGGATGAAAAAACCATAGAGGTTGACGGTGAGCAGTACCGTGCCAGACATATTTTGCTGGCAACCGGCGGTCAGCCTGTCTGGCCCGATGTACCCGGCGCCGAATTTGGCATCGATTCTGACGGATTTTTTGCACTGAATCACCAACCAGAACGGGTGCTGGTGGCAGGCGCCGGTTATATTGCGGTGGAGTTGGCAGGCGTGCTGCACGCGCTGGGTAGTGAAACTCATCTGGCGGTGCGTCATGACAAACCGCTAAGGGGCTTTGACGAGATGATTTCCGACACACTGGTGGAGCTGATGGCCAATGAGGGCCCGACACTGCATACCCACAGCGATGTGCAAAAAGTGGTAAAACAGCCCGGAGGCAGCCTTACAGTCAGCTTTAAAAACGGCAATAGTCTGGAAGTGGACTGCCTGATTTGGGCCATCGGGCGCAAGCCCGCAACAACGGATTTGAACCTGGACAAGGCTGGTGTGAAAATTAACGAAAAAGGCTACATCAGGGTGGATAAGTATCAGAATACCAGCACACAAGGAATCTATGCTGTAGGGGACAATACCGGCCAGATGGAACTGACCCCGGTGGCAGTCAAAGCCGGCAGATTACTCTCTGAAAGGCTGTTTAATAACCAGGCTCAGGCGCATATGGATTTTACGACCATTCCGACCGTGGTGTTCAGCCATCCGGTGATTGGTACGATTGGCCTGACCGAAGCCCAGGCGATTGAAAAATATGGTGCCGACAACATTCGTGTTTACCGCTCTGCTTTTGCTGCTATGTATACAGCGCTGACCCGACATCGCCAGCAAACGAAAATGAAGCTGATTTGTGCCGGCCCGGAGGAAAAAGTGGTAGGGCTGCATGGTATCGGTATGGGTATGGACGAAATCCTGCAAGGCTTTGGTGTGGCCATAAAAATGGGGGCCACCAAGGCGGACTTCGACGCCTGTGTGGCTATCCACCCTACCAGTGCTGAAGAGTTTGTGACCATGCGCTGAGGGTGACAGAGATTAAATCACGACCAGCACAAACATCATGAAATAAGGCTTTCACCTCAGAGACGTAAAGATCGTAAAGGGCTCAGAGGTGATGTATACCAATCTCAGTGTTCTTTTGCGACTCTGCGGTAAAGTCTTGTAGACAGCAGGTCGCAGGAGAGCGAGGAACACGGAAATTCTAAATCACTCTGCTAACATCTTGCTGTAATAAACGACTTCCATATCGCCAAGCGGATCTTTATGCAGATCTTTTTTAACAAAGCACATGCCGAGTTTGCCCATAATATTAATGGAGCCAAGGTTGTCTTCCATGGCGATGGCGCTGATTGAGCGGATACTGCTATCCCTGGCGATAATTGCATTGGTAATATGGCGTGCCGCTTCAGTGGCGTAACCTTTTCCCCAGGCTGATTGTTTAAAGCGCCAGCCCAGCTCAATATCCTGATCGTCACGTTGTTCAGAGAAAAAGTGCATGGGCCTGACCAGAATCCAGCCGATAAAGTGGTCATCCTCTTTGATACGGACATGCCACAGTCCCCAGCCTTTTTCCGCATTACGGTAACTGAGCATTCGCGGAATAAAGGTATTTCTGATCTCTTCGCGGCTGGTGGTTTTACCATGGGTAATGTACTGCATAACGGCAGGATCCTGATCCAGTTCAAACAGCAGAGCGTCATCATCTTCATCCATCAGCCTGTAACAAAGTCGCTCTGAGTGCTGCACCAACATTAATAACCTCATCAGTTTGATTGCGGGGTCATGCAGTTTAACGGCTTATTGTCGTCTGAGCCGCTAACAAAACGTAAATATTTGCATAGTTGGCTTATTATAATGGATAAAGGATATGTTATATTGTAACAATAATGCATGTGAATGATATAAGGAAAATACTGATGTTCCGGATGTTGTTGTTATTGGGTATTGCACTGAGCCATGGAATATCGGCGTCAGAGTACCGCGAACTGGACTGGACGGAGATGATGCCAGCCCATCAGCTGGCAGCGTTGTTGTCGCCGCCCGAAGCATTGAACAGTATTCCTGAAGGTGGTCAGCAAGACCTGCAGGGTAATGTATTGGAATCGATAAAAGCGATGGGTGATGATGAGTTTTATGAGGCGCTGATATCAGCGGAAACGGTAGCAGATCTCAACGGTGAACTGATCAAATTGCCCGGTTTTATTGTTCCGCTGGAGCAGGACGACCAGCGCCGGGTTGTGTCTTTTGCGTTTGTGCCTTATTTCGGTGCCTGTATTCATCTGCCACCACCACCACCTAATCAGACGGTGCTGGTGGACTACGCCAAAGGCGTCGAGCTGTCCGAATTAAATCGCCCGTTCTGGATTGAAGGTAAGCTGGTGATTGAAGATAACGAAACCGAGCTGGCAAGTTCTTCTTATCGTATCCGGCCGACCAGGGTTTATCCGTATGAGGAATAGCCGCTAAAAATCGATGTCTGACTTCTCAGGGGTAAGAGTGGCTGATGCGGTGGACTGTTGTGTCAGCCATTGGGCAGTTAGTTTATGCAGATCATTTGCCCAGCCAAAAATGCTCAGCCTGGCGCTGCGGATATCATCAGGGCAGCTAAAACGGTATTGCACACGGATATCGCTGTGATGGTGATGATTATTCTCATGTTCATGTTCATGTTCATGTTTATGGCTGTTGTGGCCCGGCAAATCTATATCGCTATTCGTCAGCTTGCAGGCCGGTGAAAAGCGAATCAGGATCCAGTGTTAATAATAATCTTTTTGTACCAGCAGCCAAAGCCGGCGACCGATGCACTACACCGCGCCCCTCATTATCCGGCTGGCAGTCAAACAGGCAAATCAACATCTCTGTCAGCAGAGCGATATCTTCAATTAAAACCGTTTTACCTTCACCTTCTGGCAAACAAGGGGCCAGCAATTCCGTTACATTCTGCGCAGTGACTTGTCGGGTCAGGTTCAAATACCGGGTGTGCTTCTGCAGGAGTGCAATATAGCGTTGAGTACTATCGGGCAGAGTGCGTTGCCATACGCAGAGATTTGTTTCCCTGGCAAAAATAGCAGACAGTACCTGTGCGTGAGTCGATATCTGATAACTTGGTTTTTGCCCAGTGGTGGCAGTGGTCATCAGGGCACCTCCGGGTCGTGGAAGAGGGCTCGCAGGCAAACTGGTTGCGCAATCAGTGTTTGCATTGATTCAGGCTGATGATATGGCCTGATATCAGGCATACAGAGCCTAAGGTTGTCAGCATGATCTCGACATAGCCGTGGAAAAAGCGAGCGGCGATAAGCCACGTTAGTCCGCTCAGCGCCAGTATCAACAGTTTGTTGTCACGGTTTTTGTACCAGGCTACAGGCAGGCTATAAAGTGCCAGGAAAAGTACCGGCATCAGCAGAATCTGATGTGTGATTTCCGATGCAAAGGCACTTGTCAGTGTGCCTGTGCCGATCAGGAACAAGACAGCCGGGGTGAGCAGGCAATGACAAAGGCATAGCCCTGAAAAAAATATACCGGCTTTGTCACGTATCATTTGCTCCATTCAGGGGTGCCTCTCTAATATAAAAACATCGTAATCATAGTTACAGATAAAATGTTATACTATAACATTTCATCTGTAAAGTCGGATCAGATTTAATCAGAAAATGGTCTCATTGTTGCCATAGTTGTTCGTTATACTCAGAGCTGCTTAATAAACAGGAGTCTCAGTATGGAAAGAGAACAAAACCGTATATTGGCTATCGGCATTTTTCTGGGGCTGGTGCTACTTGGCTATCTGCTGGCAGGTGCCGCTATCGATGTTAAAGAATATGAGCGCACGGTAACGGTCAAAGGCTTGTCTGAACGGGAAGTCCCTGCAGATATTGTTATCTGGCCAATTACCTTTACCGGGGCTGAGAACGATCTGCAGCAACTCTACCTGGGTATGGAGAAGCATGTTGATAAAATACGCGCATTTCTGACTTTAAAAGGCATTGCAGAAGACGCAATCAGTATTAATCCACCGCTGGTGACGGACAAATCAGCTCAGCAATGGGGAGGAGGACAAAAAGCGGAGTTTCGCTATACAGCGTCGCAGACTGTCACGGTTTATAGCAGTGAAATCGAAACGGTGCGAAACGCCATGCAGGCCATTTCCGAATTAGGTAAGGAAGGTGTGGTGTTTGGTGGCAATGCTTATGAAAACCAGCCGGATTATCAGTTTAACGGACTCAATGATCTGAAACCGGCAATGGTGGAAGAAGCCACTAAAAATGCCCGCAGCGTGGCACAAAAATTTGCCCGCGATTCAGATAGTCAATTGGGCAAAATCCGCCGTGCATCTCAGGGGCAGTTCAGTATCAGTGATCGTGACCGCAACACGCCTTTTATCAAAAAAGTCAGGGTGGTTTCCACCATTGAGTATTATCTGGTGGACTAGCCGCCACAGAGCGCTGGCTTCGGATGACCGGGTTTTGTGCACGAAATAAGCCAGCACACCCGGTGTATCTATTGCCAGCATCCCCCCGGGCATTTTACGCACCGTTATGGAGATTGGATTTATACAACAGCACGTCTTTTTATCTGTATCCAGTCCGCAGACACAGCATCGGCGATTACTTAAACTCGATGGTTCCTTTGCTACTGAGAATACGCACGCGAATTTTTTCATAATCTTCATTCAGTAAAACCTGGCCAATACCGCTTTGATTCAGCAATACCCCATCCGTATTTTCCGGCTGGCGACGCTTTACCAGCATGCGCCGCCTTTTGGTGAAGTAATTCAGCGGGGAACGGCTGGCAAACAGCCATCGGTTGATGCGGTCAAACCAGCGCAGCAATCCCTCAGGAAAGGTGTTTTTGATGCCGCTGGCGGTGATCTGCAGAATTTCAGGGCTGTGTTTACGGAACCTCAGTGTGACGTTGTAAACGAATGAGTAATGTACATCGCCGGAGAGGATCACAAAATGGGGTGGGGTTTTATGGTGGCGAAAGATATTCAGTAACACGTTAGCCGCACCGGGATGAGCCATCCAGTTTTCCGCATCCACCAGTAATGCCTTGCCGAAGAAAGTGAAAATTCGTTGTACCACCTCAATCAGTTTGACCCCGAATACAGGAGCCGGTGAGACCATGATCACCGCATCTTCGCCAATAAGCTGTTGCTGCAGCTCAGTCAGGCTCTCCCAGTCCATCAGGCCAGAGGGCTTGGCGGCCTTGCTTTCGGAGCGCCAGCGATGGGTGCGGGTATCCAGCACAATCAGTTTAGGCTTGGTGTCCAGGTGATAGTGCCAGAGTTCCCAATCAAGAAGCACGTCTACTAGCTGGTCATGCTCTTCAATGCCCTGTTTGGTAAAATGCGGCAGTGTCTGAGTCAGTAATTCCGTGTAGTTTTCTGGTTTATTGCCCCAGCCCTGACAGAGAAAATAAGCCAGCAGCGCATTACCAATAATGCGCTTCGAGAAAGGATGCCCGTAGGCCGACTCTTCCCAGCTGCGGCTGAGGTTCCAGTCATCGGTAACATCATGATCATCGAAGATCATATAACTGGGTATATGTGCCAGGGCCCGACGTATCTGCTTGAGATTAGCGCCAAATTTCTTAATGACGGCCATTTCCTGTCGATATCTGGCGCGATGCTTTAAGGGGATGCGTTGCTCGCCAGCTTCAAGATCAATCCATTGCCAGCATTCGGGGGACCACACCAGCAAATACATGGCCAGCATTTCGCTGAAGGTGATCAGATGATTATGGGCTCCGGATGCAGTAAAAATAGGTTTCCTGGCACCAACAAACAATCGTTCCAGCATCTTCTGAGATACTTTATCTGCCGGCAATAAGGCGTCCCGCTGGTAATAACAATTCGCATCTTTAAATAGTTGCTGACTGCAGCTTGTTTGGGTGCCTTGCCAGTGCTCATCAAACAGGCCAAGTTTTTCGATAAGCTGATGAATCGCCACCAGCATGGGGCCAGATACATCATCGGCATAGACCTGGTCCCCCGACAACATGAGCAGAGCGGGTCTGTGCCCGGGTGTGGTCTGTGTGTCTTCCAGAACCTTGTCTACCTGCAACAAACCATCTTCTGACGGATGATGGGGTTTGCGACAAGAGCCATGTAGCAGATTGTCAATGCGGGAACTGAGCACAAAACCGGGACGAGACTGGTTAGGGTAGCAGAGACCTTCAACACGCTTGCTGATGGGGGATTTTTTTTGACCCAGCAATAAATCGTATTGAATTAAGGTGTTTTCAGGTAGCGGATGATCCGGCTTGAATTTAAGCAGATGCATCACGCAATGGTGACCCAGGCGTATTTGCTGATGTTCCTGACCGTCTTCAACCAGAACTTTTTGTAACAGGCACTGGGTGTGGTCACTAAAAAGCTGAAGTTCGATCTCACAGGCGGCATCAGTTACCAACCAGAAATTGAGTTCTGTCGGACTACTATGGCGCACTATCGGGCCAGCGAGAATCTCTGGATTATTTTTATTCACCCGATATTTCTACCAGTACTGACGTCTTCCTGCAATTATCGGCAAGTAATCTTTTGTAAGTTCCGGTATCAGATGAAGATTTCATGATTGATCTCTGACGGGCTTGACCCATACTTGGCCAGCCAAGTAATCTAGGGGAATCGGCAACTTCAGTAAGCCTGCAACCAGGGAGTGATCAAGGTGAACAGGACATATTTTTTCGGCCTTTTCTTATTTTTTTACGGCAACGCACTGTCACTCTGTGCACAACAGCTCGATGTCAAAGGAAAGTGGATCCGTCATGTTGATGGCACGGTGATGGTGGATCCTCAACCTTCCGGATTAACGCTCTGGAACGGGAAGCTGCTATCGGTTTCTGATCGTAGCGCCAAATCCTCACAGCGCCTCAGACTGCATCCCATTAGCTCTGACAATGCCAGTCTTACGGAACCGCAATGGCCTATCAGTCTTAGTGAGCAGGTGAAAGACTCCTGCTTCGCCGATTATCTGAGCAATAATCCGGATCTCGAGGCATTGGTAGTGGATCCGAAGGATAACCGGGTGTTTTTAACCGTCACCGAAGACGCCTCTAAAGCTGTACTGAGTAAAGACTGCGCATCGCGATATGCCGGCACGGGCTCTACCGACTTTCCCACTGTGTTGATCAGGCTTGAACTGAAACAAGACAGACAGCTGTTGATTACAGGATTAAGGCCATTGAAGTTTGCTCCTGAATATCGGGTAGGTAATTTCCCCAATGATGGTATTGAGGGCCTGACCTTTGGTCCGGATCGCACTCTGTATCTGGCGCTGGAAAAGGATATGGCGGTGCAGCCACGGATCTTTAAAACCACAGTCGATGAGGCGTTCTGGCAGAATGAGGATTTTGTGGCGGTGGAGGATGCCGGATTGCTGTTGCCGGAGTTTGTATCGGGCAACCATCCTATCAATGCGCTCACGTACTATGCAGCTGGCAAGGGTAGTGGCTTTTTGCTGGCCGCCGCCCGAAATGATGATCAGGTGTGGATAGTGGATTTGGATAAAAGATTACCCACACGTATGCTGGATCTGGACTTTATGGCCGAAGCGGGTGGTGAATGTGCTGCCTGGGAGCCCATCGAATATACGGCAATTGAGGGCATTGCCGTTAAAGACGATAGTCTGTGGATGGTCAATGATCCCTGGAAAGTGAACTATCCGAAAAATATTCGCTGCGAAGCCAATCGCCAGCATTACCAGAATATGTCGCCATTATTGTTTAAATTGCCGTTAAACCCGTTGTGGTTTGCAGAGCCGTAAAGACGGCCTGCAGTTGCAGGCCGCTTCTGTTGACCTCACAGACGATCAGCTCTTTGTCTGAGGAAGGCAACGATGCTGTCAGCCTGGCGGGTTTCAGAGAAGGTGATCAGATCCTGTCCGGCACAGGTCACGCCATCCGTTTCCAGCAGTGACCGATATACCCCCCTGGATGTTCCGGCAACCCGGCCAACTTGCCGGATGACGTTTCTGCGAAACATGGATACATCATTGTGCAACACGGATTTACAGAACCCGGCAAAGGCTAAGTCGCCTGAAAATCGGTACTTCTCACTATCCCTGTTATCAGGAGTCTTGATTGAGGCTACACAAAGCATCGGCACAATGGCTATGGCTGATGTTATCAAAGTTAACTTTTTCATATTACACCTCAGTGGTTTCCTGTTGGGCAAGCACCTGCCTGCCCTTTCAACTCTATGAAATCTGCGCGAAATGTCTGTGGTTTTAATGTAGAAAACCGGTTAAAGAGTTGTAAAACCGTGGGTGGGGGGATGTCAAAGAGCGAAAGGACGGGTGAATGTAGGCGTATTAAATAACCATTAGTTTTCGGTTTTTCTTTTTTTATCCTAAAAACATCTAAAAAAATACCCTATGTCGCTTATGGCAGAAACCCGTTTTCGCAACTTATTAACGGATATTTAAACTCTAAGGCTGCAAATACTGGTATTTAATTGATTCCTTTACCATTATTTGAACTGAGCTGGCATACAAACGAAGACAAATGGCAAAAGATAAATCCTCACTGGCCGATACAGGTTTTGCATCTGTGCATAAATGCAGACCCGCCAATTTTTTGAAACATTAACCTGGTACGCAGTTATGAATTCATTTCGACAGGCTTCGCTGGCCATAAAGCTCCTTTTCACTGTGGGTGTGTTATTGGTTTTAGTCACTCTGGCATTCTTGCTCTACAGTAACTGGTCATTAGGGCGCTCTGAACAGATAATTGTCGGTGAGGTCAGTGAACAATTAGAGCAGCAGGTCATCACAGGTCTCAGAGCGCAGGCCGGTCAGCAGGCTGCCGAGGTGGCTGCCTCTATTGAAACGGTATATCAGTACCCGCGAGCTTTTGCTGCACAACTGGCACAAACCATTGAAGAGGGTGGTGAGCATGCCCTAAGCCGTCAACAGGTGCAGAGCCTGGTTCGTTATACGTTGTCGGTAAGTCCCTCATCTTCTATGTACGCACAGTTTGAAGACAACGGGTTTCATGATGCTGATGCGGACTTTCTCTCCGGATTTTCTCACTCTGTAGACGGCCATGGATCACTTGAAGTCTATTATGTACGGGAGCCTGATGGCGGTCTAGTTCTCGAAGAAGTAGATGATGCCGAAGAGAAGCATGATACCAGCCTGGATGAATTTGGTTTTCGGGCCGCAGAGTGGTACCTATGTGCCATGGAAAAGCGTCGTCCCTGTATTACGAACCCCTACAATTATGAGATAAGACCCGGCTACGAAGAATTGATGACCAGTCTCACCGTGCCCATTATGGCCAAAGGGCGCTTCCGAGGAGTGGTTGGCGCTGATATGAACCTGCCCATTTTGCAGACCCGGGCCAAGGAGCTTGCGGCATCTCTTTTTGACGGCCAATCCAGAGTTTACCTGGTGAGTCAGGACGGCTTTCTCGCCGCCGCTACCGATGGAGAGGAAAAGCTGGCCAGACCCTTCTCTGAATTGATGGATAAAAAAGATGCTGAGCGGCTAATGGCGTTGTCTGAGTCTGATTCCGCGCTAAGAATCGGCTCTTACCTGTATGTGGCTCAGCCTATCAATATCAGTACGGCTTCGACGCAGTGGCAGTTGATCATCGGTGTAGATTACCAGGCAGCCATGGCAGCAGTTGGGGCGGTATCGAAATCCATTGGCGATGAGGTCGGTGCTTTGCTAACACAGCTGTTTATTATTGCACTTGTTTTGGTTGCAGCTTCGCTGGTCATCGTCTGGTTGTTTACCCAGTCCATTGTTAGCCCTTTGCGGTTGGTGTCTGACCGCATGAAACAACTGGCTGGTCAGGGGGGAGACTTAACCCAGAGCATGGAAGTCAATACCCATGCTGAACTGATTTCACTGGCGGATGGGTTCAATCAGTTTCAGGATAAAATCCGTTCATTACTGGATAGCGTGAAATCTTCCAGTCGAGAAGTGGCCGGCAGTGCCGGAGAAACACAGGGCTTTGCCCGCGATACCAGCGATCAAATCAGCCGGCAGCATCAGGAAATCGATAGTGTGGTCACCGCTATTACCGAGATGTCTTCAACGGCCGCCGATGTGGCCAAACATGCAAATGAAGCCGCAGACAGTGCTCAGGCAGTAAGGGAATCAGCCAATACCACGGAGCAAAAGCTGAAATATGCTGTTGATGAGGTGAGCCGGTTGTCAGAAGATATGGGTAAAGCTTCTGATGCAGTGGGTAAGGTCTCTGGGCGCAGTGATGATATCCGCAAAATCCTAGATGTGATTGGGGCTATTGCTGAACAAACCAATCTACTGGCGTTGAATGCTGCTATTGAGGCGGCACGAGCCGGGGATCATGGCCGCGGTTTCTCGGTGGTGGCGGATGAGGTGCGTGCTCTGGCTTCTAAGACTGCCGGTTCGGTGGAAGAGATCAGTAATGTGATTGCCGGGTTACAGGCTGAAGTGAAAGTCACCGTCAGCGTGATCGATGAGAATAGTACCCGCGCCGCTTCTACCGCAGAGAAGTCGGAAGAAGCCTTTAAGGATCTCACGGTGATTGTCACAGAAGTGGGCAATATTTCTGATCGTATCATGCAAATGGCGACAGCCGCTGAAGAACAAAGTGTTGTCAGTGAAGAGCTAAATCAGAATATGGTGTCGATTGGTGATGCCACCAGTCAGGTGGCTGAACTGGCAAAATCTTCTATGCATAGTGCTCAGGACATCAGTGATTGTGTTGAGCAGTTAAAACAGCAACTGGATAAGCTGAAAACAGAGTAGTCAGATTCTCCTTTGCACATAAAAAACGCCAGCTTGATGCTGGCGTTTTTGCTTTTCTATTTACCCGCTAAGGGCGCATGGCTTTTTCACCACGTGACAGGCCACAGACGCCGGTGCGGGAGAGTTCTATGATCTCACCCGTTTGCCCTATGGTCTGTACAAAAGCATCCAGCTTATCGCTGGTGCCGGTAAGCTCAATGGTGTAGTTCTTCGGTGTGACGTCGACGATTTTCCCGCGGAAAATTTCCACAGTGCGTTTGACTTCGGCGCGACTGTTTTCGTTGCGGGTGCCCACTTTGACCAGCATCAGCTCACGCTCTACGTGGCTGCCTTCGGTTAAATCGGAAATTTTCAGCACATCGATCAGTTTATTCACCTGTTTGGTGATCTGTTCGATGACCTTGTCATCTCCCTGAGTGGTGATAGTCAGTCGCGACAGACTGGAATCATCAATGGGTGCCACACATAAAGAGTCGACGTTGTACGCACGCTGAGAGAACAGACCAATAATACGTGACAACGCGCCTGGCTCGTTTTCCATCAACACGGATATAATTCTTCTCATCAGCTGCGCTCCGTTTTACTCAGTCTCATATCGTCCATCGCGCCATATTTAATCTGCATGGGGTAAACGTGTTCGTTCTGATCTACGGCAATATCCATAAATACCAGTTTATCTTTCAGAGCAAAGCAGCGGGCCATGGCGTCATCCAGTTCTTCCGGTTTTTCGACTTTGATACCCACGTGACCATAGGCCTCAGTCAGTTTGACGAAATCCGGCAATGAATCCATATAAGAATGAGAATGGCGCCCTTTATAGTTCATATCCTGCCATTGGCGCACCATACCCAGCGCCCGGTTATTCAGCGAAATGATTTTTACCGGCATGCCGTATTGCAAACAGGTGGCCAGCTCCTGAATGTTCATCTGAATACTGCCATCGCCGGTAACACAGGCTACCACCGCATCCGGGTGGGCTACCTGTACGCCCATCGCTGCCGGCAGACCGAAACCCATGGTGCCAAGGCCCCCGGAGTTGATCCAGCGTCTGGGTTTAGCGAAGGGATAATACAATGCAGCAAACATCTGATGCTGACCCACATCTGAGGTAATAAAGGCATCGCCTTGTGTGTGTTTGTACAAAGACTCAATCACCTGTTGCGGTTTAATCAGCCCACTGTCTTTGGCATAGGCCAGACAGTCACGGCTGCGCCAGGCTTCTATCTGCTCCCACCAGTCATGCAACTGATCTTTGCGTTCATTCTCATCAATTTCATGCATTTGCTCGAAAAACTGGGTCAGCACCGTTTTTACTGAACCAACCACCGGAATATGTACATTGATGGTCTTCGATATGGATGCCGGATCGATATCTACATGAATGATCTGTGCATGGGGGCAGAACTTCTGCACATTGTTGGTGACCCGATCATCGAAACGGGCACCCAACGCCAGAATACAGTCGGCATTGTGCATGGTCTTGTTGGCCTGCACCGTGCCGTGCATGCCCAGCATGCCCAGAAATTGCGGATGATCACCGGGGAAAGCGCCCAGGCCCATCAGGGTATTAGTCACCGGCAGTTTGAGTTTTTCTGCCAGCTCAGTAACCAGCGGACTGGCATCACAGGCAATGGCACCACCGCCCACATAAACAATCGGGCGTTTGGCTTTGAGCAGTACCTTCAGCGCCTTTTTGATCTGGCCCAGATGCCCCTTGATGGTGGGGTTGTAGGAGCGCATCTGTACTTTTTCCGGGAAGCGATAAGGATGGTTTTCCTGCACATTCACCGTATCTTTGGGTAAATCTACCACTACCGGCCCTGGCCGGCCGCTGTTGGCGATATAGTAAGCCTTGGCGATAGCTTCGGGAATATCGATGGCCCGTTTAACCAGGAAGCTGTGTTTTACGATAGGGCGCGAACAGCCCACCATATCGGTTTCCTGAAAGGCATCTTCACCGATATGCATCGACGGCACCTGCCCGGACAGGACGACCATCGGTATACTGTCCATGTAGGCCGTGGCGATGCCGGTAATCGTATTGGTGGCACCTGGGCCAGAGGTCACCAGAACCGTACCGGTCTGCCCGGTTGCCCTGGCGTAACCATCCGCCATGTGGGCCGCGGCCTGCTCATGGCGGACCAGAATGTGCTGAACATCCTCCTGAGCATACAATGCATCATAAATATCCAGTACAGCACCGCCGGGATATCCGAACACATGCTTTACCCCTACGTCTTTCAGTGCTCTTACCACCATGGCGGCACCCGACATCATTTCCACCAGAAACACTCCCATTAACTTTATTGGCTGGATTGGTATGGCACATACCGGCATCAGCCGGTTCTCTGACTAAACTGACTGCAAGGTGACCGTGCTGAAAAGAAGGTTCATCTTGCTTACCCGGCACTATACTGAATCAATAGGTAGGTTTAAACAGAAAAACCGTTAAAAGTGAGATAATTATCCCTATATAAGGAAAAAATAGGATGGATGTTTTGATTCTGCGTGAGGGTAAAACAAAAGGAAGGCCTCCCCGGTGAGGAGATAGCCTTCCGGTGGGTATTAATCGTCGAGCTCTATTTCAAGTTCGTTGTTTTCACCAATATCATCAGAATCACTGATGCTACCAGAACGACTGCCATAGATACTGCCCATACGCGGACGATTTATGCGCTTCTGATACTTGCACCAGGCCTTTTCCGCCACGGTACCGGGTTCTTGTTCACCCCGTGCAGCAGCGAGCATATTCTCTTCTTCATCATTTTGAGGTTCCAGATCACCGTCAACCAGTGCCGCGATAAGGCAACCATTGCGGCTCAGTGCCTGACTCTCGGAGATAGAAAAATCACCAGAGCGGGCGAAGCCATAGGGGTAGTGCTTGGGATCCAGAAACTGTCGTTTCAGGAGCTGTTCTTTGCTTAATTTAGCCATAATGGCATCCCTAACAAAAAGGTTGTTAACATCAGGAATGAAAGCCCCTTTTTTATGAGGCTTTGTCACAGACTAAATAGATTTAAAACGCCGGGCTGTCAATAAAAAACAGCGGCAAAGAGACATTTTTATTGTGCGCGGAACAGTAACAAATATTCTTGTAAAATCAGGTCCTGTTTTTCGTTATCCAGGCCCAGAGCATTTCACAGGCTACAGTCTCGGTGCCAGTGGCATCGGTGACCTTTACCGCTACATTGACTTCGCCCTTGTCATCACTTTGCATCAATTTAATTTGTTCTGGTGTCAGGCTTGCGGTGGCTGTCATATCTCCCTGTGCCCGCTTCAGATAGTTCAGCTTCATTGATTTAATCAGGGGTAATTTGTCGCCCGGCAAATTGATTCCAACGATAAATCCGGTAGCCGATTCTGCCAGCAGGGCCATGGCGGCTGCGTGCACACTGCCGATGTGATTCTGTGCCTTACGCCGGTTTTTTTGCCGGAATGTTACACAGGAGCCATCTGTGCCGAGGATCTCCAGGCCGGTGGTGCCCGCCAGTTTAACTTTATGGCAAAACACCCAGGTGATCAGGCGGTTACCCAGCCAGGCAGGGTAACGGCTCACCTTATCGACGAATTTACGTAACGGGTTGTTGGCAGACATGCTGAATCCTTCTGGTATGACCAGTTTGGATAATACCAGATGTGGTTAAGCAGACAAGCCACTTTGCTAACTCAATTCCCCTATACCTTGCGCTTTAAAGAAGGCTTCGATCTCATCGGTATGGGGTTGATATCGTTTCCAGCGTTCAATGGACTTGGTATTGATGGGTTCTCGCACCTGCACTTTACTGGCAGTGGAAACCGGAGCCGAATTGTTCTCCACCTGCAAACACGCCTGTTGCCAGGGCAAATTACAGAAACTGAGAATGTCACGGATCTGTGATTCAGGGCTGGTAACCAGGCTTTCATAACGGACGATTTTAAAATTGGGGTGCTGAAGGTCGTTGAACTGGTGTACCCAGCGATAAAACCTCTGGTAATACTGTGCCGTTCTGTCCAGATCCAGTGCATAAGCGGTGAAGGGATTCTGTAAAGAAAAGAGTTGCCGGAAATTACCAATACAGGTATCCAGTGGATCTCTGAGCATGCAAATAACTTTGGCATTGGGAAGGGCGCGACGGATCAAGTCCAGATACAAAAAGTTAAACGGCAGTTTGTCGACAAAATGAGGGTGCTCTTTGCTCAGAGCCGCTGTGCGCTGAATATACTGTTTGCCAATTTGCGTGTGATCAGCCTGGTAGGCGGCAGTTAAAACGGCCTTGTCTAACAGCCTTTTTGATGCGGTTCCTGTATGCGCCTTTACCGTAATTGAGAAGTCATGCAACTCCTCACCGGAATACACCATAGAATGGGAGGAGAGAATACGCTCCATCAGAGTAGTGCCTGAGCGCGGCATACCTACCACGAATATCGGCTGGTTGCTGGCGCAGCCCTGTTGTTGAATCGGTGATTCGGCCAAAGTATGTAACGCATCAAAAAGGCTATCCTCAGCCTGATGATCATACTTTATTCTGTTTAGTGTGTGCTGTTTGTATTGCTTAAGAATACTGAAGGCGTCCTGGTAATGATTCTGTTTTTCATATTCTTTGGCCATGGCATGGGCGAGATGCAGTTGTTCATCCGGGTTGTTGACTTGGCTGATGAGTTTCTGCATATCCGGCACCAGTTCAGCGACTGATTCAGACAGCTCGGTCATGGCAAAGTAGGCTTTGACGTAGTGTGGGTTAAGCTCGATGGCCTGCTTAAACGCTTTTCTGGCAATATCAAAACGTCCGAGAAATTTGGCGGCGGTACCATAGTTATAGTAAAAGCTCTCTTTGCTGGCATCCTGATCTATGGCCTGCTGATAATAATCCATTGCCTGGTGGTGCAGCCCAACCTTGTTAAGGGCAACACCAACGGTATCGAGAAGCAGAGGGCTGTGACTTTTGTGCTGAGAGAAAATGCCCTCCAGATTCTCCACTTTTTCGCGGTTTCGCGTTAGCGAATACGCTTTAATCAGGTAAACCAGATATTCTCTTTCACTATCAGCATCCAGTTGCCGGGCTTTTTCTATCAGTTGGATGGCTTTTTCCGGCTGGCCCACTTCCATATTAATGATGCCCAGCAAAAAATAAGCATCCGCATGTTCTGGATCCTGCCGGATAATATTAACCACCAGTGGGTGGGCGTCGATAAACGCTTTGTTATTGATCAGTTTTATGGCCTGACTATGCAGATCGGAAATTCGTTTCATCAGTTATTTCGATTTGATTATAAATAATAAGGGCGCCTCCCGGCGCCCTTATACAATATCAATAATGTTCTGTCAGAACTTATAGTTAAATTTTACCCCAACAGTACGGGGAGGTAACAAAAAGTGCCCATAAACACGCTGCAACTCAGGTAAATTGCGGCCACCGTTGGCCCAGGACTTGTCCCTGCGAGTGCCTGTATAAGCATACTTGTCGAACAGGTTATTGGCATACAGAGTAACCGACCAGTCAAAGGAATCCAGCTTTAATGACAGATTGCTGACACCATAACCGGGTAACACTTCGCCATCCTCGCGAGCACCGACTTTTGTGACGACATCACTTTGAACGGTCAGGCCATAGTTCACAATCAACAATTTATCGTCAAACACTTCCTGCTCATAACTGACACCCATTGAGAACTGCTGTTTGGCGGCGCCAGGTAAACGATCACCGTCCAGTGCACCCACTCCGCGACCAAACAAATCGGGGGCATCCGCGGTTAAGTGGGCATCGGCGTAGGAATAAGTCGCGTAAGCCGTGAGAGAATCACTGAGAATCGCCCGGGTAGCCAGCTCAACCCCCTTGGAGTTGGCCTTACCGGCATTCCCGGTAATGATTTCCTGTCCATTGACTGAGGTGACCTGTATTTGCGCATCATCCCAGTCGACGCTGAACAGCGCTGCGTTAAAGTGGAACTTATTTCTCAACCAGGTACTTTTCAGACCTAGTTCATAGTTGGTGGTGGTGTCCGGGTCAAAAGATACCTCTTCAGGCAGTGCACATACTACTTGTTGGTCGCTGGCCAGATCTTCGTCTGTACAGGGGCGCAAACCATTAGCACCACCGAGTCTGAACCCTTCACTGACGGTAAAGTAAACCATGGCATCACTGTTGAGCTGATAGCTGGCATTAAACTTGAGCAAACTGCCGTCGTCTTTAGCACGGGTAGGACTCAGGCTGATATCGCTCAGGCTGTCCACCGGTACGCTGGTATAAAGCGGGGTGGCGGAGCCTGATTGTGACCAGACGTCGTATTCATAGAGCCTTGCACCGACAGTCAGACTGAGGTCCTCTGTGGCCTGGTAGCCCACTTCACCAAAAACGGCTCTTTCGATATCTTTTGAGTCGCTTAATATTATGTACTCCAGATCCTGTTCAATGTTGGGCTGTCCATCAGGGGAACCCCACCAGAACTCGGTCAGACCGGGCGTATATTCTCTGTCATCGGAGCTACTTTCCAGATGATTGTAGAATGCCCCTACAATCCAGTTCCAGTCAGATAAGCCCTGAGAGACTAACCGAACTTCCTGAGTGAACACGTCTTCTTCACCGGTGTCGCGGGTAAAGGCGGCAAAAGCCGGGAAATCAGCATAGCCAGAGTAGATATCATACAGCAGGTCAGTCTGATCTCGCTGGCCTACCTGATCATAAGTACTGAAACCAGTCGCTGATACCAGTTCTGCAAAGCCGAGGTCATAGTTAACTTCCAGGCTGAGTAATTGATCTTCTTTTTCATTAGGCTCTTCGTAACGATAGGCAGATTCATAAGGGCCAATCAATTTCGAGATAGGATTGAGGTCACTGATGCTCTGGTACTGAACAATAGAGTTACCACCGTGCTCCGATTTCTGATAAAAGTAATTCAGCGTTGCATTGAAATCATCATTCGGTGCCCAGCGCAAAGATACCCGCCCGGTAAAAATTTTCTCGTCGTTGGCATCTTCCACCTGACGCAAATTAGCGTCGATGGCTGCGGGATCTGACCAATCCGGATCCGGCAAAGAAACGCCTGGCTCACGCACTACATAGTTGTAATCGACATAACCGGGACGATCGTAATAGTTGATGCTGGTGCGCACCGCCAGTTCGTCTTCAATAATTGGTGTGTTAAATACAAACCCGGCTTCGCCACCTACATCATCGCTATGAGCCAGGGTAAATAAGTCACCACGGATCTCACCCTCAGTGAAATCCATTACCGGCTCTTTTAACATATAGCGGATCGCGCCACCTAAGGTTCCTGCACCGTACAGTGTGCCCTGTGGACCAATCAATACTTCAACCCGCTCTAAGTCTGTCAGCCGCAAGTTAATATTAAGGGGGATCTCGCCCAGGTATTTGGCGACGGTTCCGGCATCGGTGCCGCGGTCAGAAGAGGTAGTGTTCAGCCCTCGCACGATAACCGGCGAGCCCTCACGGCCACCCTGGTCGGTTACGGTCAGGCCCGGAACCCAGCGCGCAACATCTTCAAGATCGCCAATATTCTGCTCCTTCATTACATCATCATTTATTAATCTGGTTTTATCTGCGTGTGTTTACATGTCTATACTGCGGCGAAGTACAGACCAACAAGGTGTCTGTAAATCCACAGGTATTGCCTGGAAACCAAAAAGGGGATATTCGTGGTCTGTTTACGCCATGCCCTGTTGTCAGCCAGTGACTTTTTTATTTGTATAGGGGAGCATAGTATTGCCTGGTTTTGCCATTGAGGAATTATGCCAAGCAGTTGATTTTGTGGTAAATTAGCCGCGCATCTTATGGGTGCTCAGGTCGCTGCTATATTGCAGTAATTCCCGATCTACGGGCAATAACGTGGGAATCAATCACTATGCGCTGGCCAGGATGGCACCGCTCCCAGAGTATCATCGGCACCGCGTCACTGGCAGTGGCCAATCTCGTCTTCTCCTTACTGCTGCTGCGTTATGGCAGCGCAGCGGAGTTTGGCAGCTTTGCGATGCTGCAAATCAGTCAGGGGCTGGCGTTTGGGGTCAGCAATGCCTTGCTGGGCGCACCCCTGTTGTTATTCCTCAAGCACCCCGTGCACACCGATGCAGGCTTAAGGGGATTTTTTGCTGCCAACCTTATTCTGATCCTGCCTTGTGTGTTGGTTCAGGGCGCTATTGCGCTGGCTCTTGGATTACAATCATCAGAAGCATTCTGGGCTATGCTGATGTTGTGTTTTGGGGTCATACGTTGGTTTGGCAGGCATTATTGTCTCAGTACTCAGCCAGAATCTACGGTTAACAGCGATCTGACGACTTCGGCACTGATGCTCAGTAGCGCGATATTGCTGTGGTCGCAGGAACAGGTCAGCTTACTCTCTGCACTCCAGTTTTGCGCCGTTGCTCAGGCAGTGGGTGTACTGGCGCTGGGAAAACGTCACTTTGGATTGCTGGCGAATTCACCATTTAACCCCCAGTGGCGGCATGTCAGGGTGGGGGTGAAACGCCAAGGACGCCCGGCATTTGTCGGTGCGCTGAGTCTGGAAGCCACGGCGAATGGTCACAGCTATCTAATCAGTCTGCTGGCGGGGCCGGCGGCGTTCGCACCTATTGCGGCGGCGGCACTGTTATTTCGTCCCACCCTGGTATTACAGGGCGCCATGGCGATGTATGAACGACCTTTGCTGGTTCGCGGTGTTTTCCATTCCATATACGCCGATGTTTATCAAAGTTACACGCAATTGCGCCAATGGGCATTGTTAAGCTGGTTTGCTAATCTGTTGCTGGTGGCAGCGCTGGTTGTCTGGGGGGAGCATGGTCTCTGGCGTCAGTCCGAGCAGTCTTCCATGTATCTTGTGCTGATGCTCTGGTCGGCAATTATGTTGATCCGCAGTGTTCGCCTGGCCCCGGCAACCTTGTTGCAGGCCAGTGATCAATTTGCCCTGCTGGCACGGATTTGTACTCTGGCGGCCATGTTTGCGTTGCCTGCTGTTGCATTGCTGGTGGTATTTTCCGGTGCAGTAAGTAGTCTCTGGGCACTGCTGGTGGCCGAACTGATCATTCTTTATCCGTTGTTATCCGGATGTCGGCAGCAATTAGCCAGCACAGCAAAAAAGGCAGAACACAGAGCATGAAACTGGCCGTACTCATATGTTGTTATAACCGCAAACCGACAACACTGAATTGCCTGCATCAGTTATATCAACAGCGGCTGCCTGAAGACTGGCAGTTGGATGTACATGTGCTTGATGATGGCAGTGCCGATGGCACTTATGAGGCGGTGGCTCAGCAATTTCCTCAGGTCAGGCTATATCGTGGCACAGGCTCAATGTACTGGAATGGCGCCATGCGTTTTTTGTGGCAACGGGTTTTGCCTTGTCGGTATGATGGCTATCTGTGGCTGAATGATGATGTGGCGTTATTTCCTGACGCCTTATTGCGGCTGTTATGCTGTTATCTGGAACAACCAGAACAGCACAACATTGGTGCGCTGGTGGGTACTGTTGTCGAGCCGGGTACTGATATTCCCAGTTATGGTGGCAGATGTTCAGAGTCGCGCTGGCATCCACTGGCGTTTGGCCCGCTGCTGCACCCGGCAGATTATCCCCGGCCCTGTGATTTTATTAATGGCAACCTGTGTTTTATTCCTCAGCATGTGGTGAATGAAGCTGGCATAACCGATGAACGCTACACCCATGCGCTGGGTGATTTCGACTATGGGTTGCGACTAAAAAAAACAGGTTTTGCACTGCTGGTAGCGCCGGGGTTATTTGGTGAGTGTCGCTCAAATTCCAAAACAGGTTCGGTATTTGACCGCAGTCTGCCACTATCCCGGCGTCGCAAGATGCTGGATAATCCGGCCTGTTTTGTTCCTGTTTCGCAGTGGCTGTATTTTGTGCGCCGCCATGGTGGCCTGGTCTGGCCGCTGTTATGGTTTAAGGGACTGTTACGAAAGTTATTTCCCTATGTATGGTTATTGCTACGCGCTGATACGCACAAGCCAAATGGCAGTGAGAAGACGGATTGATGCAACGGGTTCTGATCCTTCAACATGTGCTTAAAACTTATCGCCTTGCGCTGTTTGAACAGATGCACCGGCAACTGGCAGAGCAGGGCATTGAATTGCATATTGCTTTTGCATCGCCGGATGCAGTGGAAAAAACCAAAGGCGATAACTGCGAGCAGCCACCTGCCTCCTACTATTCGTTGATCAAAACCTGGCAATGGCGCAGGCTCACCTGGCACGTTATGTCACAGCCCGGTAGCTATGATCTGATCATCGTCGAGCAGGCCAATCGCCATTTGTTTAATCACTATCTGATGTTGAGGCGTGTATTTGCCGGGCGTCCAAAATTAGCCCTTTGGGGGCATGGTTATGACCATCAGGGCCACAAGAAAAGCTGGCGGCAAAGGATCAAGCGCTATCTTATGGGCGGGGCAGACTGGTTTTTTGCCTATACCGCCCCCGTGGCGGAGTACGCCAGAAGTCATGGTATGGCGGCTGAAGCCATCACGACACTGAACAACAGTATTGATACCCGTGTGCTGGCCGGACAGGTGTATGAGTATCGCCGTACATCGGCAAAGACAGAAGGCTTGCCCGTGCTGTTATATTGTGGTGCTCTGTACCAGCATAAGCGACTGGATTTATTGCTGCAAAGCGCACAAAAGCTGTATCAGCGAGGCAGTATCAGCAAATTGATTATACTCGGTGCCGGCCCTTTGCAAGACACCTTGCCCGCGGCTGACTGGCTGGATTATCGCGGCCCCTGCTTTGGTGAGGATAAAGCCCGAGCCTACGCTGAAGCCAGTCTGGTACTTAACCCCGGGCTTACTGGTCTGGCAATTCTGGACGCCTTTGCTGCTGGTTTGCCCTATATCACCTGTGACTTGCCTGTTCACAGTCCGGAAATCGCTTATCTGGAAGATGGTGTCAATGGTCTGTTATTACCGCCGTTGATTGATCATATCGTTTGTAGTGTGGCCGCTGTGCTGGCGGATTCTGCTGAGATGCAGCGGTTAAGTCAGGGAGCGCTTACGGCTTCCCGGCAATATAGCCTGCAGGCCATGTCCACTGCGTTTTGCAACGGCATCCGCCAGTGCCTGTCCACGCAGGAGGCCGGATGAAAGTGGTTCAGGCACATAATTTCTATGCCAGTCCGGGCGGTGAAGATCGGGTGGTGGAGCGTGAGGCCAGTATCATCCGGGCCATGGGCCATGAGCTTATTCCCTGGTATTGTCATAATAATGCCAGTCCGGGAATGGCAGAGAAAATACGGGCGGCGCTGTGTTGTAGCTGGAACCCCAGGGCCATGGCGCACCTGCAGGAACTTGGCGTTGGTCAGGGAGATATTCTGCATGTACACAACTTTTTCCCCTGGTTGTCACCGGCGATTTTCTATCAGGCCCGTCAACTGGGAATGAAAACCGTACTGACCCTGCATAATTTTCGTTTACTGACACCAACGGCAGTTATTGAGTCTCAAAACCCATCATTCAGCGTTAAAAAAAATCTGCTTCAGGCCGTATCTGGCGCTTATCAGGGCTCGGCTTTCGCAGGCCTTGCCGTTGCCAGAATGATAGCAAGGCACCATGCTATGGGTACCTGGCAGCATCAGGTAGATACCTTTATCTGCCCGTCGGATTTTGTCAGGCGTCAGTTCCTGTGCGCAGGCTTTGACCCTGAAAAGTTAGTGGTAAAAGCACATTTTTGTGATGATCCCACGAGTCAGAAAGAGTCGGTAGATCTGAACGGCCAGCGTCAGTATGTCTTATTTGTGGGCCGTGATGACAAGGCAAAAGGGTTGGATCTGTTGCTTCGGGCCTGGTGGAACATTGATATGCCTCTGATCGTGGCAGGTGTATCCCGGCCCCGGAATCTGTCCTGTCCGCCTCAGGTCGTATTCAAAGGTCAGCAGCAGGCCGGGGCACTGAGCCAACTCTACGCTGGCGCCGCATTGGTGGTGGTACCCTCAAGGGTGGCGGAAACATTCGGTAATGTGGTGATGGAGGCATTCGCCCATCAGACACCGGTATTAGTCAGTGGGTCAGGTGCGTTGAGCGAATTAGTACAACCGGGGGAAAACGGGCACTGGTTCGATCCTGAGAATGTCGATGACCTGGCTGTTCAGGTGGAACGCATGCTGAAGGAAACTGAACTTTTGCGTCGTTTCGGGCATAATGCCCGCCAAACGTATCTTAAACACTATACACCTCAGCGTAATCTCGCCATGTTAGAGGCGATTTACCAGAATCTGACAGACAGGGACAGTTAACTTGACAGCGCAAGTATTGGGCTTACAGGTCGCAATAACCAATTTATCCCAGGCCATAGAAACCGCACTGACCCGGGTACATAAGCGGCAGGGTGGTTATATATGTCTTGCCAATGTACATATGTGCATGGAAGCCCACGATCACCCCGCTTTTGCTGAAGTTCTGAGCCAATCCTGCCTGCGCTTGCCTGATGGCCGGCCGCTGTTATGGATGCAAAAATTGATGGGTTACCGAGACGCCCGCCAGGTGCGCGGAGAGGATTTCTTTCTTGGCCTGTGTGAGCAGGCACAGCATCAGCAAATTAATGTTGGCGTTTTTGGTGGTACAGATGCCATGCAGTTGCAACAACTGACAGACGATCTGGTGCAGCGTTATCCACAACTGCGTCTGGTTTACCGTTATGCGCCGCCATTTCGGCCTCTGACCACAGAAGAAGATGCGGAAGTTGAGAAACAGATACGCACAGCAGGGGTACAATTACTGCTGGTTGCAATTGGCTGCCCTAAACAGGAGCAATGGATGGCCTCCCATCAGCATCTTGGACCTGTTATGGTCGGGGTGGGCGCTGCGGTTGATTTCGTGACCGGCAACAAGAAACGTGCGCCTTTGTGGATGCAGCGTTGCGGCCTGGAATGGTGCTATCGGTTAAGCCAGGAGCCCAGGCGGTTATTATGGCGCTACCTAAAGCACAATCCAAGGTTTATGCTATTGGGCTTATTGCAATTGTTGCGGTATTGGCTGGCTAAACTGATCCGATAAGTAATAAACGGAAGATCAATGAGCAAAAAAGTTGCATTTATCACCGGTATCACCGGTCAGGATGGTTCTTATCTGGCAGAGCAGCTGTTGGATAAGGACTATGTCGTACATGGGATGAAGCGAAGAGCCTCGTCCCTGAATACCAGCCGGATAGACCATATCTATCAGGATCCCCATGATCCTCAGGCCCGGTTGTTGCTGCATTACGGTGATATGACCGACAGCAGCCAGCTGGCCAGGCTGATCGACCAGATTCAACCCGATGAAATCTATAATCTGGCGGCCCAGAGCCATGTGGCTGTGTCCTTTGAAACCCCCGAATATACGGCGAATGTGGATGGATTAGGCACCCTGAGGCTGCTCGAAGCGTTGCGACAAACGGGGATCGACAAGCAATGCCGTTTTTTTCAGGCCTCTACCTCAGAGCTTTTCGGCCAGGTAAAGCAAACACCGCAGAACGAGCATACCCCGTTCTATCCCCGTTCCCCCTACGCCGCTGCCAAACTTTATGCTTACTGGGCGACGGTTAATTATCGGGAAGCATACGGCTTGTACGCTTGCAATGGGATCCTGTTCAATCATGAGTCACCACGCCGTGGTGAAACCTTTGTGACCCGCAAAATTACCCGCGCCCTGGCGGCAATCAGTCAGGGACTCGAGGATTGCCTGTTTCTCGGCAACCTGGAAGCGAAACGAGACTGGGGGCATGCCAGGGATTATATGCATGCGGCATATCAAATCCTTCAACAGGAACAGGCTGATGATTATGTCATTGCTACCGGAGAGCAGCATTCGGTAAGAGATTTCCTGGTAAAATGCGCTGGCTGTATAGGTTTGCAACTTAGCTTCAGTGGTCAGGGGGAAAAAGAGATCGCGGTGGTTGAATCGGCCGATAGCCGTCTGGCACCTGCGGTTCGCCCTGGCCAGGTGATCATGCGCATTGACCCTAAATATTTCAGGCCGGCGGAAGTCGACACACTGCTAGGCGATGCGGCAAAGGCAATAGAGCAGCTTGGCTGGCAGCCAGAGTGTCACTTTGACAGCTTGTGTCAGGAAATGATGGATTCAGACATGCATCAGGCTCAAAAGCAGGCACTGTTACAACAACATGGATACTAAACGGATTTTTGTGGCAGGCCACCAGGGGCTGGTGGGTCGTGCGTTGGTGCGGCAACTGCAATCCGGTAATGATGAGTTGATCCTGAAGGAGCGCGATGAGTTAGATCTCACAGATCAGCATGCTGTCAGTGATTTTTTCGCGTCGGAGGGTATCGATCAGGTTTATCTGGCCGCGGCGAAGGTCGGTGGCATACTGGCTAACAGCCAGTATCCGGCTGACTTTATTTATCAGAACCTGCAAATCGCCTGTAACGTCATCCACGCCAGCCACCTGGCCGGGGTACCGCAACTGCTGTTTTTAGGTTCCAGTTGCATCTATCCCAGAGATGCCACCCAGCCAATAACAGAAGAAGCCTTACTCACCGGGAAGCTGGAATCGACAAATGCTCCCTATGCGATTGCTAAAATTGCCGGTATTAAATTGTGTGAGAGTTATCATATTCAGTATGGGCGGGATTATCGTAGTGTGATGCCGACCAATCTGTACGGCCCCTTTGATAATTTCCACCCCCAGCATAGTCATGTGATACCGGGGTTGATACAGCGTTTTGAACAGGCGAAAAGGCAACGAGCCCCACAGGTTACAATCTGGGGAAGTGGCCGGCCGCAACGTGAGTTCCTGTACGTGGATGATATGGGTGATGCCTGTATTCATCTGATGCAATTAGCTGAGGCAGATTTTTGGGCATCGGCTGATGCTAATATCTCTCATATTAATATTGGTAGTGGTGAGGAAATCAGTATTGCGGCGTTAGCGGAGCTTTTGGCCGAGGTGACGGCGTATCAGGGGGAAATCACCTTTGACACTACCAAGCCGGATGGTACACCGAGGAAACGTCTGGACAACAGCCGCTTATTCGCTACTGGCTGGCGGCCTGAAACCAATCTAAAAAAGGGGCTGGAGCAAACTTACCAGTGGTATCTGGCGCAGAATGATAAAAAAGACTATCCGAATTCAGAATAATTTACGCAGCAGGTAAAAAAAATAAAAAAACGCCGACATTTGCCGGCGTTTTTCTGTAAAGAATACTGACGTTTATTAATCAGGCTCTACGGCGCAGTGCACCCATTCCCAATAAGCCCAGGGCAATGATCCCCAGACTGGCAGGCTCTGGCACATCAACAGCTGTTACAGAGACGGCATCCAGAAAACCACCTTTACCATTGCTGTCTGGGTTAGTTTTTCCATCAAAAGTCCACGATGTATCACCAAATGCTTTAAAGCCAAGGGTCATGTCCTCTGATGAAGCAACCAGTGTGGTGGTAATCATTGTCCAGTTAAGCAGATTATCGACTGTATAATCTATTGACAGTATGCTGTTGTCGAACAAGGTAGCAACCGCGTCGCTCCAGAACACTTCAATACCGTTGTCATCTGCCAGGTCGGTTCTGGAAGCGTAAGCGAAACTTAACTCATACTCAGCACCAACCGTCAGTCCACTCAGGGTCTGGTAAATTGAAGAGTTGCTATCTGTCGGGGCATCATAGTCAAAGTGGGTATCCAGCTCTACATAGGTGTTACCATCAAAGGCATTCATATTTCCCTGCAGACCGCTTTGCTGTAGCTCCACACCAGCAGCGCCTGCTGTCCAGCCATTTAAGCCGTCGTAAACGGCCCAGCTGTTGTTTCCAGTGGAATCTGCGAATAGTTCTGTATAGCCACTAGCGTCTTCCTCAAAGCTGCTATTGGTCAGCAATGACGCCTGAGTAGCTGTCGCTGTAAGGCCTATGGCCGCAACCAGTGTCTTAAGCAAGTTTAATTTCCCCACCGATAATCTCCTTATTTTTGAACAAAATCTGTATATGATGAAAAGAGGTAAAAGCAAAAACCGTTCCAAATCTATAAGTCGTTGATTTAAAATGAGTATAATGTTTGCTGATATATTTCGCTGTAAAATATTTTGACAAACACGGTGCTTATCCCAAAATTGCTTCTAATGCCAATAAAATATATTATTACAGCCCTTCCGGAGACGCGGAAACATATTTTGTAAGTGTACAAGCTAAACCTAGAAGCCTTGATTTACAAGTGTTAATGGAGTGTTAATTGTAGTTGTGAGGCACAAATGGACTTTTTACAGGTTTAATCAATATGAAATATTATAAGTCTATGCTCGACGGCTTTGCGCAGATCTCCTTTTTATGGTGTTTCAGCCTGGTATTGTCAAAGCATGTTCCGGGTTGGCAAATCTGGTGCAAATGGTTTGAGCTCTGGCTTGGTTCAGATAAAAACCTGCATATTCTGGTAGGTTTGCTACTACCGCTGAGTCTTGGGCGGTTGCTGTCTCTACGAAGCAAGCCAATGTTATTGCAGTTTACTTTTTTTCTGGCAATGCTTGGCTGCTTTCTGATCGATGAGTACTCACAGCTCTGGTTTACTCATCGTGAATTCAGCACCGAAGATCTCTTTGCTTCTGCGCTGGGTTGGGGAGTTGCCTGTTTGCTCTGGTTTGGCCGCTCGCTGATGAGCTTTGCGGGCCACTCATTAAGGTGGAACTGATAAGGTTGCTCTGGCAACGTTTTTGAAATGCGGATAACCCGGAGTTATCCAGATTAGTGTTTTTACAGGTTAGA
Organism: Lacimicrobium alkaliphilum; assembly: GCF_002591895.1. Taxonomy (GTDB): domain Bacteria; phylum Pseudomonadota; class Gammaproteobacteria; order Enterobacterales; family Alteromonadaceae; genus Lacimicrobium; species Lacimicrobium alkaliphilum. The sequence goes on along the minus strand of NZ_NISX01000019.1, from coordinate 17,846 downwards.
TTCTCCCACATTGATACAGGCCAGTGGGTATAGCTGCACTCAAAGGATTACAGGACAGGACAATGGATTCTCAGGCGCGATTCAAATTCGATTCTTCCACACATTTTGTCTACCGATTTATTGATTTTGCCATTCTGGCACTTTGCCTGCTGGCGTCCAGCTATCTCTACGGTGTGTCTTTTAATCGCGACTATCTGTTTCTGTTTCTGTCTTTGACACTCATCTATGCCTATCTGGCAGAGTCCGTTCAATTGTATCGTTCCTGGCGGGTAGGGCGCTTTTCCCGCATGTTGGTGCTGTTGATACTGGTACATGGCGCCAGCTTTTTGTTCATCATCTCCATGCTGTTTGTATTAAAAGAGGGAGCAAGCTTTTCCCGGGTAGTGGTACTGGGCTGGTACGGTGCCAGTCTGCTGGCGCTGATAAGCTGGCGTGTCTCTGCAAAGCATATTAAGGCCTGGCGCCGCCGCCGCGGCCTGAGCATGCAAAAGGTGGCTATCATCGGTCTGACTGATTCAGGCTTAGAGTTGCTCGAGCAGATGCAACAGCACATCGAGTTAGGCTTCGAATGCATCGGTTTTTATGACGACCGAGCGCCATCACGCCTGAATCCGAACAACCAGTCTTTGCTCAAAGGCTCTATAGAAGAAGGCGTGGCGCTGGCACAACAGGGGAAGATCAGCAAGCTGTATATTTGTTTGCCGATGCTGGCAGAGCGACGCATCGCCGACATCATCCAACGATTAGGTGATACCACAGTGGATGTGCTGTTGGTGCCGGATTTTGTGCTGAAAAATCTGATGCATGCCCGAATTGGCAGTGTCGGCGATACCGACACGCTGAGTGTGTTTGAATCACCGGTATTTGGCATCAAGGATTTCTATAAGCGTACCTTCGATTTGCTGTTCAGTATCAGTGTGCTGCTTCTGATTGCGCCTCTGCTGCTTATTATCGCGATTGCTATCAAGCTGGATTCCCGCGGCCCGGCATTATTCAAACAACACCGGTATGGTCTCGATGGCAAGGCAATTAACGTGTATAAGTTTCGCAGTATGCGGGTTCAGGAAAATGGCGCCAGGGTGGTTCAGGCTACGAAAGATGATCCTCGTATCACCCGTCTGGGCGGCTTTTTAAGACGCACCTCTCTGGATGAATTACCTCAGTTTTTCAATGTATTACTCGGCGATATGTCGGTCGTTGGACCCCGGCCCCATGCTGCGGCGCATAATGAAGAATATCGTAAGCAAGTGGCTTACTATATGCTTCGCCACAAAGTGCGCCCGGGAATAACCGGCTGGGCTCAGGTAAATGGCTGGAGAGGAGAAACAGATACCCTCGAAAAAATGGAAATGCGGGTAAAGTACGACCTCGAATATATTCGGCATTGGTCATTGTGGTTTGATATTCGAATTGTCTTTTTGACGTTATTTAAAGGATTTACAGGAAAAAATGTTTATTAGGGGAAAGAAAAAAATGACAAATAAAGTGACATCATCAATCTGTCTGGCGACGCTGATGCTGGGTAGTATGCCGGTAATGGCGCAGGAGCAATCCGGGTATGTTATCCAGACCGAGAGTGGGTTTGATCTGATTCCGGGCGTGGATGTTACGTTAAAGCATGATGATAATATCGCCAATACACAGTTCAACGAGCAGAGTAGTAGCATCCTGGTGGTAACTCCTACGTTGGCGGCAACCCTGCTGGACGGAGTGAACGAATACAATCTTCAGACTGCTGTCAGCGGTGGGCGCTATTTTTCCAGCAGCATCGATGACTATTTCGATGCTTATGCCAGTGGTCAGGCAAAGATGGAATTTACCGACCAGCACCGACTGCAGCTTGATGCAGAATATCTGGACAGTCATGATCAAAGGGGTACCGGCGTCTTTGATGCCAGCGGGCAAACCCAGCCTGAGCCTACCGAATACCGTGTTATTGACCTGAGTGGCTTTTATGAATTTGGTGCTCGCAGCACGCCGGCCAGAATACGTCTGGGCGCCGGATTTATGCAAAAGGACTACCAGAATCTTAAAAGTATCACGCAGTTCCGGGAGTTTAATAAAACCAGCGCAACGGCCGCCTTTTATTATGACACCGGCGCCTTTACCAGTCTGGTGGCACAATTCCAGCGTGACGATATACGTTATGATTTAGTCGATATCGATCGTGGATCACGGGATAACCTCGACGCCCGTTATATGGTAGGTATGGACTGGCAGGCAACGGCACTGACCAGTGGCGAATTGCGTATTGGTTATCAGGATAAGACCTTTGATAATCCGTTACGTGAAGACTTTAGCGGATTGTCCTGGGAGGCAGCAATAAACTGGCAGCCTCTGAGTTATTCCACCGTCACTCTTGATACCGGCCGACGTGCACGAGATCCTGATCTGCGAGGTGATGTCATTAAAGAGAGCAGTTATGGCCTGGGCTGGGAGCATGACTGGAGCAGCGATATGCAATCCAACTTACTGGTGGGCTATGTTCGCTCCGATTATCAGGGTGTTGATCAGCTGGATAAGTACTGGCGCTACGAGGCGAATATGTCTTATCGGATCAACTATTTGTGGAAGCTTGAAGGGGGTGTTGAATTCTCTGACCGTTCCTCTAATGTGGATATCTTTAACTTCGACAAACGTGTAATTTATCTGAGTGTAGGCCTCAACCTGTAGGGATTAGCATGCGATTTATCTTTCTGGCAGCAATGTTGCTCTGGTCTGTCACGCTCTGCGCTCAGCAAAGCGCAGAGAATTACAGACTCGGGCCTGGCGATGAGATTGAGATCAAGGTTTATGGTGAAGAAGAGCTGAATCTGACCACCCAACTGACCGACAGCGGGATTGTGAATTATCCTTTTCTGGGAGAGCTGAATTTTAAAGGGCTTACCATCAAGGAAGTAGAAGCACAGATCCACGATGGGCTCAAAGGTGATTACCTGATTGACCCTAATGTGTATGTAGGAATCAGCGCTTATCGGCCGTTTTACATCCATGGTGAAGTCAAAAAGCCTGGCGCTTATCCTTACCAGCCAGGGATGACGGTGAATCAGGCGATAGCGCTGGCCGGGGGCCTGACTGAGCGAGCTTCCAGAGAAAAGATCTCACTATCCAGAGAAGGCAGCAAGACTGTTGTCGAAACCGGTAGCCTTAACAGCCGCGTCAAAGCCGGAGATACCGTTACCATACAGCAGAGGTTCTTCTGATGATGCAGTCCTCAACCATTACCGAACAGAATCAACAGGACAAAGAGCAGGTTATTGATCTGCGCAAAACGCTGCAGGTTATTCTCAGGGCAAAGTGGCGTATTCTGCTGTTGGCCTTTATGGTCACCCTGTTAACCCTGGTCGTGGTCTTTTCGATGTCGAAAGTCTACCGTGCCACGGCAACCCTATTGATCGAGGCGCAGCAGGCCCAGGCGATCAAAATTGAGGAGGTCTATGGTTTTAACTCCATGCAACAGGAGTATTACCTGACCCAGTTTGAGATCATCAAATCAAGAGCGGTCGCAGAGCGGGTATTTGATCAGTTTAATATTCTCGAACATCCTGAATTTCAGGGTAAATCCTCCCTGATTAATCAGGGCATCAAGCTGGTTAAAAGTCAGTTGCCCTTTTTGCCAGAAGAACCGAGCCTGAATCCGGAAGCGGCAGCCCAACGAAAACGTACTAAGACTTTATCCCGCTTTATTGAACGTATTGCGGTAAACCCCATGCGCCGCACGCAGTTGGTGCAAGTAAGTTTTGAATCCGAAGATCCGCAACTGGCAAAGGATGTGGCCAACGCATTGGGACAAGCCTACATAGAAAGCCAGATGGATGCCAAACTGGGTATCACCCAAAAGGCTAACACCTGGCTGGGCGGGCGTCTTGACGAATTGCGCCAGCGCCTGGAAGACTCAGAGCAGCGACTTCGCTTGTTCAGAGAGCAGAATAACCTCGTTGACGTAGCTGGCGTTACGGCACTGGATGCAAAAGAATTAGAGCAGTTGTCTACTGATATCACCGATGCCCGTTCCCGCAAAGCCAGGACCGAAGCCTTATGGCAACTTCTGGAGCGCTATAAGAACAATTACCAACGTTTGCAGAGCTTACCTGAGGTGACCTCGCACCCTTCGATACAGAATGTCCGAAGGGAAATGGTGATTGTTGAGCGTAAAGTGTCGGAGCTGGCACAGGTTTACGGGCCAAAACATCCGAAGATGATTTCAGCAAGAGCAGAGCTGGCAACGGTAGAGGAAAATCTGCGCCGCCAGATCCAGGAGCTGATCTCGGGCCTGGAGAAAGAAATGGAGTCGGCCACTCAGAACCTGGTCGCACTGGAGCAACAACTGCAGCAGGCGCGCACTGAGTTCTCTGGTCTGAGCACGGTTGAAAGTCAATATCAGCGCTTACAGCGGGAAGTGGAAACCAATCGCAGTTTATATGAGAGCTTCCTCGGTCGCCAGAAAGAGACCGAAGTGGCTGGAGACTTTAACTCACCTGTGGCCAGGTTTACTGATTTTGCGGTGCTGCCTACGGATCCGGTTAAGCCAAAACGTAAACTCATTGTAGCGCTGGCTTTCGTCGCCAGTATCGGTCTGGGCATGGTCATGGCGCTGGTATTTGATGCCCTTAATGACACCGTCAAAACCCTTAAAGACGTTGAAACTCTGCTCAGCCACCGGGCACTGGGCTATATTCCGCGTTTGAGAAAGCGTTTAAGTGAGAAGGAGAAAACTTTCGCCTTCTTTGATGATAAACACAAACTCTACAGCGAAGCGGTGCGCAGTATCCGTACCAGTTTGTCATTGATGGCGCTGGATAAACCCCTCAAGCTGATCGAAGTGACTTCCTCTGTTCCCTCTGAGGGTAAGTCTACTACGTCACTGAACATTGCTTTTGCGTTCTCCAGCCTCGAAAAAGTATTGTTGATTGACGCCGATATGCGCAAGCCTACTATTGCCAAACGATTGGAAATGGCCCCTTATCAGGCTGGACTGGCTGATTTCATCAGCGGTACCGAGGCGCTTGAGGATTGTATCGTCAAGCAGGTTTCCGGTATTGACGTGATGCCGGCGGGCGCCATTCCGCTTAATCCTCTGGAATTGCTCTCAAGCAGTAAGATCGATAGCCTGCTTGAGACCCTGTCAGCGGAATATGACAAGATTATTATCGATACGCCGCCCGTACAGGCAGTCAGCGATGCGCTGGTGTTGTCCACCAAAGTCGATGCGGTGGTCATGGTAGCAAAAGCCGACGATACCCGAAGCCCGGTGATCAAACACGCGCTGGCCAAGTTACATCAGGCCCACGCACGGGTATTCGGTGTTGTGGTCAACCAGCTGCAGTCGGAAAAGCAGGCCAGCTATTATGGTGGCACCGCTGAATATGGTTATTATAAAACCTACGGATCAGACAGCAAAGCATGATTGATTTGCATGCCCATCTTATCCCCGGTATTGACGACGGCGCCATGGACGCAGACGAGTCTGTGGCGCTGTTGAAAATGGCGGAGCAGCAGGGCGTGTCACGCATTGTTTGTACCCCTCACTGGCAGCCGGGACGTTTTGATAACGATCGGGTTCGGATCACCTCCGGGCTCGGCTATCTGCAGTCAGCAAGCCAGCAGGCGGGGCTCAGCATTGAGTTACGCGCTGCCTGTGAGGTACGGGTCTGTGCTGAGCTACTACCGGCGCTGGAAAAACAGGAGTTGTTATTTCTTGGTGCGCTGGATAGTGACCAGGTGATACTGCTCGAGTTCCCCCACAGCCATATTCCGCCGGGCTCCGACCGGCTGATGAAATGGCTGCGAAAGCAATCGATCATCCCCATGATTGCCCATCCGGAACGCAATCGCGAGCTGCAAAAGCAGCCCGCGATGATACGTCCCCTGCAGCAGGCGGGCTGTATGTTTCAGCTCACGGCTGCCGCCCTGCTCGGTGATATGGGAGAGACGGCTCAGGCGCTTTCAGAAAAGTGGTTACAGGAAGATCTGTTCGACATTGTCGCCTCTGATACCCATTCAGTAAAACGCCGTCCGCCGAGAATGCAGGAAGCGTTTAACCGAGTCAGCCAGTTGCGCTCAGAACAGATAGCAGAGAGACTGATGGTGACCACGCCGGGGCAGATATGTCACTGCCTGTTTCATTAAAACATACTCTTGGCCGCTGGTTGGCCGCGTTGCTGCTGGCCGTAATGGTCTGGCAGTTGCCGTACTTGTACGGTTCAGCTCAGGCGAATATTCAGTACTATGTGGCTTATCAGGCGTTACAGGAATGGGAGCAGGGCCAGCAGCCCACAGAGCCTGAATATCTGCGGGCGAAGCAGGCGATTATGGCGACCACCAAAACAGTACCTGATGCAGCTCATTACCTGCTGACCCGGGTGAAAGTGCTGGAGTGGGGGGCACACTGGCAATTTGAAGCGCTGGACTGGCCAGAACTTGAAGGCCTGTATAAGCAGGCCATAACGCTGCGTCCCACCTGGCCTGTGGCTTATGCCGATTATGGCTTTGGCCAGGCCTTCTACGGCCAGGATCTGAGTGCGGCGCTGGCAACCTTAAGAACAGCAGAGCAATACGGGCCTTATTTGCCTGAAGTGCTGCGCCAACAGCTCGCAGTGGGTCTGGCTAACTGGCCACTACTGAGTCTTTCAGATAAGGCCTGGGTGCTTAAAATCAGTGGCAGGGCGGCGGGATCCCACTGGCCGGCTTATGGCGCACTGCGCGACCTGACCCGGCAATATCAACGCCAATCCATTGTCTGCCCCTATTTGCTGAATAAAACCCCGGCCATCGAGCCCGGTCGGCTGGCGCACATCAAACGGAATCTCTGCGCGGAGCAGGCAGGCTCCTGACCAGATACGCCAGGCAAATAATGGTCACAAACAACAAGCTGTTGGCGGGGGCCTGTAAGCTGAAGTCCACCGTGCTGTGTAACCCCATATGCAGCAATGCAACGCAGCAGCCAAAAGCGACCCCCTGGTATAACCGGGTTCGGCGCTGGTTCATTACCCACAAGCAGTGCCACAGTGCGACAAGCGCCCATAAACCAAGTAGTGCAGTTACCGGCCAGCCTAATTCAATCGCAAATTGCAGATAATCATTGTGGGCGTGATCATAGAAGCCGCTGTAGGGCCCCTGCTGATAGCCCGGAAAAATCGTATAAAAACTTCCCCCGCCCGTGCCCGTCAGGCCATGCTGTTGCAGAATAGGCAGGCTATGCAGTACCACCTCATCCCGGGCTTCGCTGGCAAAACTGGTTTCCTGCATGCGTTGTTTAACTTTTTCGACGCCGAACATGGAGCCGATCAACAGAATATCTAATACAAATATGCTCAATACCAGCCACTTCAGAAAAGGTGGTGGATTGCGGTAGATAAATAATGCCAGCAAGGCCACTGCTGCCAGCGCAGCGAAGAAACCTGCATTACCCATCCGTGAACGGCTGAGCACCAGTGCCACAACCATCAGAATGATCGCCAGGCGCAATAGCAGCTTTTTACTCAACACCAGCTCCGCCAGCTGATGTAGCCACTGTCGCCAGGGCCGGGATTTTGTACTTAACTCGCTCAGCATCCAGCCAACAGCAAGGCTCAGGCACAGCGCCAGATAGTTAGCAAAGTGATTCTGGTAGACGAAACTGCCTCTGGCTTTCTCTTCTTCAGGTATGCCAAATATCGGAGACAACTCTGCGCCACTTAAATGTAGCAGGCTGCCGTAAACGGCCTGAATACCACCTGATAGCAGGATACAGCCTAAGATCAGCCTGAGCTGGCGATGGCGCTGACAATGGCATAGCAACAGGTAGGCAAACAGTAATAAAAACAGCGTCTTTTTGAGCATGATGCCGGTCTGATAGGCATCGACAGTGGTAATGACGTCAGAGAGTCCGGACAGCTGTAACATAAGATACAGGGCGATCAGGGCGGGACCGGCGAGCAATAACCAATGCCGTTTATTGGGCCAGACTGAGCGGCCAGTTCGCAGCACTGACAGACAATGCACTATTGCTGCTATTGCGATCAGGCCATGCAATAACTCCCACGCCCACGGACGATTGCCGCCAAGGGGGATAGGAGCCCAGATAAGGATAAGACCCAGCAGCCACAGCACGGGGCTGGAACGATGAGAATCTGAATAGTGGTTCATAATAGCTACTGCCGGACACGAAAAAAGGGCCGGGGGGCCCTTTTTTTCAATAAGCTGTCAGCTTAGTTCTCAGATGCGGTGCCACCACCGCCACCGGTACCGGCTCCAAGACCAAGTGCACCGGGTGAGGGCGCCGCACCGCCGGCAGCTAAAGCAGCCGTTGCAGTATCACCGAGTGCTGCAGTAACCTGAGTCGGGTCGATTCCTGCGCCAACGGCACTGGCCAGGATGCTGTCAGAGTCCATCCCGGCACTGGAGAGTGAACTCAGCAGTTCAGACAATTGTGTCTGGTCACCGCCAAACTGACCCAGCAGTGACGTTAATGTTTGTTCTGCCTGGGCAGGATTAGAGCTAATCAGGCTATCGGGCAGCAATTGCTGGCGAACATAGGCAACAAAACTGCCGGTCTGACCGCTGGCGTTATATGCTTCTTGCAATGCAGCAAGATCAAAATCAGTTTGTTGAGCCTGCACCGAGGATACGCTTAGCAAGCCTGCGGCAATAATGGATAAGTACTTGAATTTCATTGTGGTCCCTCATCTGTTGAACGGAAGTTACTGGCCAATTCTAAACCAACCCTGGGGTCGCTGTACATTAAATTTTTATAACACTGACTGATACTTAGTGGTTGTGCAACGCCTTTTCCCTGAAGGCCGTCCAGGTGCATGTGCAGACATCGCCCGCCAATCTCTGCCGATTCAACGTGTGAGGCCAATACCTGAATGCCGACACCGTGGCAGATTTGGGTCAGACTTCTGACGAACAGCTGATTAGCTGGTTGATAAATATCACGTATAAATCCACCATCAATCTTCACATAGTCTATGGGCAGGTTACTGATGGTTTTAAATGCACTCAGGTGCGCACCAAAATGCTCAATGCAAATCTTGATGTTCAGTTTGTGCAGCTTATGCAGAAATGTACCCAGATGCGGACTCGGGCTTACCAATGCACTTTCTTTTATTTCCAGAACCAGCGGCGGCAACCTGTCTTTGAGTAGCCCGAGCAGGGCTAACAGCCATTGCTGATGTTCTTCTGTTAATACCAGGGCATCGGTGAGGTTTATGCCTACAGGGTACTGTGGATATTCAGTGAGTTGCGAGAAAAGATAACACAACACTGATTTTTCAAGGGCGGCAGTGCATTGCAGGCGCTCAGCCATGGCAAAGGTAGCTGCAGTGGACAATGGCTGCTGTTGCCAGTTGAACCGCACCAGACTCTCTGAATAAAGCACCTGCCCATCACCGGATAAAACGGGCTGCAGTTTTATTTCGTAATGCTGCTGCAGCTCCCGGGTCAGGGCATCAAAATCTGATAACCGGGTAATCTGTTTATCAGTACTGCTGCCCACAGTGAACTGACTCAGCAATTGTTGCCACTGTTGGCGGGAATGCCCCTGATCCACCTGCTGCGGTGCCAGTTCTCTGTCATTCTGGGTCAGATACAGGGTATCCAGACGCGTAAGCACATCATGGAACCTTTCCTGGCCTTTAACTTTTGTGCCAAACATATGCGCAAAGGCCTTAGGGTAACCCCGGCCCGCCTGTGCATTAAAGGCGTCTTTCATTTTCTGTTGTAACAGCTGCATACTGTTCTCGTCGAGCCGGCACATCAGCGCCAGATCAGAGCCGGAAAGCCGATACAGGCTACATTGCGGGTAACCGGCCAGTTGTTGTTGCATTAACGCAACGCATTTAAGCAGGTAGTTGTCTCCGGCCTGATATCCGGCCTGCTCATTCAACGGCTGCAGAGAAGACAGATGGATAAGCGCCAGATAGAGTGAGTCGCCATGCTCCCGGGCCTCGGTTTTCTGAGTCTCAAACTGCAATTGCAGGGCCTGACGATTAGCCAGCCCGGTAAGCGGATCCCGGTATAACTGTTCAGACAGCGTTTCTGCATACCCTGCCTGTTCATTGAAGGTGCGCTCTGTGTTGCCCACCATCTGGTTGAAAGCCCGGGTCAGGGTGCGTAACTCCAGTGTGAAAGGCAGCGCCGGTAGCTGCTTATATTCCTTGCGCATCACTGCCTGCGCCTGGTTGCGTAATGCCGACAAAGGCCGCAACACTGCTCTGAGAATCAGGTAGGTCACCAACCCGGTTGCTACCAGCAGCCACAGGCCCTGTAGCAGCAGGCTTACCGCGCTTTGCCACAATACATCATAGGCGTAGCCCACATGAGACTGTACCGACAATACACCACCCGGAACCCAGCCATTGGCTACTTCGCTTTGCATCACCGGTGCCTGCAATGGAAATAAGTCTCTGAACCATTTGGGCGCGTCGGATTGCCAGCCCTCGTGCTGACGGCTGAAACGCACTACATCATTTGTATCGGTAAAGCTGATTTGTTGATAATAGCCAGAGTCAAATATCGCATTGGTCATGGTTTCGGCCAGCACCAGCTCGCTTTCACCAAGGTGTGGAGAAATGGCCAGGCCCAGATTGTGAGCAGCATCCTGAGCGTGAGAGGTAAGCTGTTTAGCCTGATACTCCCTGAAACTATCAATATTTACATATAGTGCCCCGGTATAACTCAGTGTCAGCACCAGTAACAGCAAGCCATACAGCTGTGCTTTTAGTGACAAACCAATACGCATAAGACCTCCATCGTTCTCATTCCCCTTGCTCTATTCGTTCCAGCAGTTGTGTCCAGTTGGAAACCCCCGCACTGTTTTTTACCTTTTTGCCTGCGCCCTGAGCGCGGGACAGCCATAGGCCCTGGCCGTTAAATGAATATACCGGTCTCAGATCCGTGCGTTTGTCAGCTGGCAGGATACGGTCAGTCAGATTATCCAATACCAGCGGCATGGCGTTAGGCCCGGAAAAATAGATCAGCACCATATGCGGCTCGTTGACACTGGTGGCGCGCACGTACATTAAGCGCAGCTGCGCTTCTTCAACACCCAGTGCCCGTAATGTGGTGTACTTAAGAATGGCATAATCCTCGCAGTCCCCTGCGCCGGTTGCGAGGCTCTCTATGGGCGTGGCCCAGTAATCATGCTGCCCCCAGTGCCGGATATCGGTCACGTGGCGCACACGACGATTGGCGAACAGATTGACCCCGTGGAGTTGGTCATCAATGTTGCGCTGCTGATAATCTTCGATAAGCTCCTGCCATGCCTTTACCGGACGCTCAGCCCGCTTTCCGTAGCGAGCGGTTAATTGCTGGTAAAACGCCTCATCAAAGGTAAAGTGCTCCTTGATCGCCCGGGCAAAAGGGCTCAGCAGCATCAGTATCAGCGCGCTGACAATGGCAAATTGCCACATATAATTTTCAGCCCCGCCTCTCATCGCTAAACCAGCCCAGCCCGTTACAGAAACACAACAGCACCCAGCATACCCCAAAGCCTCGCCAGGGTTAATATCAAAAACAACAGCAGCAACAACAACCGGTCATGTCCGAATGCAGTAATCGGGCATCCAGCGCCCTACAAAACCGTTAAAACTGGGCTTTTCAGGCAAGCCAGGCATCAAACCGTAATTTTCTGTCAAAAAGATGGCGTCACAAAGCCGTCATCTATAGCGAATAGACTTTAAAAAATGATACTATCGAAATATGCAATATGCCCCTGCAATAGGCGAAAGTGTTGCGAAAATGTTAAATCGGACTTAACTGAAAACCAGATAATTCAGCCCCGCAGGTTGTCCGGTACGATGCTAAAGGAAAGCACAAAAAATGAAAACTTCTTACATAAATCCAGAATCTAATGCCGTAACCAAAGCCGTTATTCCGGTTGCCGGCTTGGGCACCCGTATGCTGCCCGCCACCAAAGCTATTCCCAAGGAAATGCTGACTATTGTTGACAAGCCCATGATTCAATATGTGGTGCAGGAAGCGGTAGCGGCCGGGATTAAAGAAATTGTGCTGGTGACGCATTCATCCAAAAACAGCATCGAAAACCACTTTGATACAAGTTTTGAGCTTGAGGCCACACTGGAAAAGCGGGTTAAACGCCAGCTGCTGGAAGATGTGCGTAATATCGTGCCGAAAAATGTCACCATTATCTCGGTGCGCCAGCCGCAGGCACTGGGCCTGGGCCATGCTATTTTGTGTGCGCGCCCGGTGATTGGTGAACAGCCGTTTGCGGTCATTCTGCCGGATGTGCTGGTAGATAAGCACCGCAGCAACCTCAAACAAGATAACCTGGCGGCCATGGTGAACCGCTTTAACCAAAATCGCATCAGCCAGATTATGGTAGAGCCGGTACCCCGGGAAAGGGTCAACCAATACGGTATCGTCGATATTAATGGTAGCCGTATAAGCGCCGGACAAACTGCGGCTATTCGCGATATGGTTGAAAAGCCCGAAATCGATGAGGCGCCCAGTAATCTCTCTATCACCGGTCGCTATGTGCTCTCCTCGTCAGTATGGGACTTGTTGGAGTACACGCCTCCCGGTGCCGGTGATGAAATACAACTTACCGATGCACTGCACCAGCTACTGCTGCTGGAGTCTGTAGAAGCCTATCACCTGACCGGCAAAAGCCATGACTGTGGCAATAAAATGGGGCTGTTGCAGGCTAACCTGGAATACGCGCTGCACAGTGAGCGATTCGGTACCCAGGTGCGCGATATTATGCATGGCCTGCTGGAAGAGCTTGATGGCGGTATTTTTCCTCATTTGGTGCCCGACCATAATGTCGTTGAGTTAGAGAAACAGAAAAAAGAACAAGGTAGTAAATAGAATGCGCGGAACCGTTTCTAAATATCGGCCATTTAGGCTTGGTGCAGACGGTCGTACTCGCTAAGGCGACTATCACACCTATACCGGCGTATACTCAATCGATACACCGGTGTTGCAGCCAGAACATCGTCGTCTGAATGAATGCTGCTTTTTGTGGATAGCTATCTTAGCAAAATTGGGTATTAACGAGACTAGTTTCGATGCAGACAAAAAAAAGAAATTTAAAGATCCAGAGAGATTTTACTCTCTCTATGCTAGAAAAGCCTGGAACATATTCTTTTATGAATTTTGCTTCACTAACAAGCTTTTTTGTTAATCCAAACTTTGATCGAATCCGATATTTTTGTGATGGATTTCTAATGGCTGCTCTGATAAAAATGATAACCGGTAAGGACATAAAAAGAGTTAGTTTTGATTTTACTTCTATTGCCAGTGATTTTTTTTCATATTCAGAAAGTAACGGAAAGAAAATTGCAATCATTGGAGCAAAGGAAACAGAAGTTCAAGCGTTTGTAAAAAAGATGCAGGATAAATATAAAGGAATAGAAAAAATAAAGTTTATTAGCGGATACGCCAGTCCAAAGGAAGTTGATTTCTTTGTAACTGAAATCGTAGCTGAAAATATCGATTATACGGTTGTTGGTCTAGGGGCTGGAAAACAAGAGGAATTTATTTTGAGGTTGCAATGTGAGGGGTTTTCTGGAACAGCTTTTAGCTGTGGGGGATTTATTCGACAGGAATCGTTGAGCTCTGATAATTATTATCCAAAATTTATAGATGATCTTAATTTAAGGGCTTTCTACAGGATGTATAAGGAACCGTATACTATTAAAAGATATGTATTTGATTATCCTAAAAACCTACTTGTTTTGTTGAGTAAACTCGTTACTAATAAGCTGACTTTAACGTTATTTTAATTGGCCGACATTTTATATGCAGTTTAAAGAGGGTTTGTCATTAAAAAGAGCTGTGACGGCAATTGGAGGCGCGGCGGGCATCTCTATTGCAAATCTATATGTTTCTCTGTTAATGATTGGCAACGTAAGTCAGGAAGAGTATGGTGTTTTCGCTCTCATGTTGGTTATTCAAAGTTTGGCTTGTGGTTTTTCTAATGCAATTCTAAACTCACCACTGCTAATAGTAATAACCAACAACAGGGAAAATAAGAGGGATGTCGTTTGGGGATACCAGAGACTAAATTTCCTGTTTTGCTTGGTGATGGCGTTAATGCAGCTTTTGGTATCGTACCTTCTTTTAAAAAATTTTGAGAGCGCATTTTTATTTTGCTTTCTTGCTTTTTTTGCTGTTTTTAGATGGTTTGGAAGAGCCTATTTAAATAATTGCGATGACAACTATTTGGTCGTAAGGTCTGACTTTTCGTATTTTCTTTTCTCCGTATTTGGTAGTTCAGTTTTATTGTTTATTGAGAAGTTTGAATTTAACAATGTTTTGCTGATTCTTTCCATCTCCCAATTTATTTCAATTGGATTTTTTGGTCAAAATTTTATAGCCGAAAATTTAAAAGGTATGATATCTGGTAAATTACAAAATACTGTAGAGGGGTTTCTAAAACAAGGCCGGTTTGCTTTGTTGGGAGTTTTAAGCGCTGAGGCTACCTCGAATAGTCATGCTTATATCGTTTCAGCACTATTTGGGCCTGCGGCATACGCTCCTATTGCTGCAGCAAATTTAGTGTTCAGGCCTTTGGATGTTGCATTTTCAACAATGACACAGCTAGAGAGGCCAAGGATCAGGAAGTTACTTCATCAAAATAGAAAAGATGAAGTAACTTGCTCTCTCAAAAAGATATTGCTCTATTGTTCTATTGTATGGTGTGGCATCCTTTTGGGTGCAATTTCTTGTAATTTCTTGTTTTTTGAAATGATTTATAAGGATGCTGAGTACTATGACGCACTTACATATTCGTTTGGAATATTCTTAATAATTTACATATTTAGGATGATGCGAAGTCCAATTGCTATTTATCTTCAGTCTGCCGATAACTTCAGGGTGCTAAGTAATTTGTCATTACTGGCTGGCGGTTTAACTTTAGTACTGGTTTCGCTATCTTCATTTTTTTTAGGAACAGCTTTTAGCTCTCTTTTGGGTGTGGCATTAGGAGAATTTCTACTTTTTCTAATGTTAAGGAATATTTATAGAAGGTTGAATAATGAATAAGGTAAGTCTGATCATTGGAATCCCCACATTCAAGAGGCCTAAAGGATTAGAAAGGCTCCTTAATACTATAGAAAATTTAGAGATTCCTAGTGATATTTGCGTCAGCATATTGGTGGCTGATAATGATGGAGATCAAGGGGCTGGCTTGACGATCGTTGAAAAGCTAAGTGAGAAATTTCCTTTTAGACTTTTCGGGGTGCCAGTAACTGAGAGAGGCATATCTCAGGTTCGCAATAAAATTCTACATACAGCATTCGAGCAGGAGAATGCTGACTTTCTGGCGATGCTTGATGATGATGAAACAGTTGATTCCAAATGGTTAGTTGAATTAGTCAGGATCCATTTTGACACTAAGGCTGACGTAGTTGGCGGGGCAGTTTTACCGGAATTCAGCAGTGAACCACCAAGTTGGACTTCAGGGTTACCTATATTCTGGCGTAACAGGCCTCCAAGTGGACCGGTTGATTTGATTCATGGAACAGGAGCGATATTGCTCTCACGTAGGTTTTGGGATGCCTATGCTAAGCCCACTTTTGATGTGAAGTTTGGTTTGACCGGAGGGGGAGATAAGGAATTTTTTACTAGACTAAAAGGTTTGGGTGCTACATTTGCCTATGCATCCGAAGCAATAAGCTATGAATTCTATGATTTAAGCCGTGTTACTATAGACTGGGCCAGGAAACGTGAATATAGAATTGGTTCTACAGATATTAGAATAATGAAGAAACATGGTTTGTCTTCAGTAAAGATCTTTAATGAATTAGCAAAATTTTTTGCAGCTCTTGTTTACTATCTGGTTAGATATTGTCTGTTATATGCTAATAAAAATATTCGTATTCATTCCTCTTTAAAGATATATAGGCAACTTGGAAAAGTTAATGCACTCTTTGGGACTCCCTACGAAGAGTACAGAAATATTAAAGGGTCATGAATAATAGGCGTTTTAGTGGAATATGAAGATTAATAAGAATAACCTATTTTGTTTTGTCCTTACTTTCTCCTATCTCTTTCTTACCCTTGTAGGAACGAAATTTCTGGCAGGAGAAGGTCACGTATTGGATGTGGCTCAAACCGGTGAGAGTGATCCATTAAAACAGATTCTATTCGTTTTAATACTCTTATTGGCAATTTTTGATTGTTTTGTTAGAGGAAAACTATCTTCTATAAAAAGAATTGCTGGGCCACTTTACTTTATTTTGGCATTCTTTGTTTATGCTTGTGCAAGTACTTTTTGGTCGGAAGTGCCATTTATTACTTTCAAACGAATAGTTTTGACCTCTATAGTTTTCCTGATACCACTTCTTTTAGCATTGTCATACGATAGAAATATCTTGTTTAAGAACCTTGTTACCTCTCTGACTATCATAGTTTTCTTGAGCATATTACTATCCATTTTTCATCCTGCGGCCGTACATACTCTAGATACCTTGGATGAGCAGTTAGTCGGTAACTGGAAAGGCTTGTTTACTCATAAGAACAGGGCGGGAGCAGTAGCTGCTATATTGACCGGAATTCTGTTGATCAGTTTTTGGGTTAGAAAAGATAAAAAGTATTTTGCTTTTGCTATAGTCTCATTTTTATTTCTTGTTCAAACCGTTTCGAAGACTTCTATATTTTTGTTAGTTCCCTGTTTCTTATTCGTATTTGGATTGGTGAGGTTTAGACTTATTACCAATAGGTACTATATATTGGTGGCTATATTAGTCACTTCTCCCTTACTTTATTATGGTTTAGTGAGTTTCCTTGTACTGTTGGAGTCTCCTGAATCTTTAACCGGTAGGGCGATGATTTGGCAGGTTGTGGGTAATATTATAACAGATAACCCTATTTTGGGTGTTGGCTACTCATCGGTGTATCATGTTGGAATGGGATCTATATTGTTTGATTATGCGGATAGCTGGGTCGAGTTCGTTGCTCATGGACACAATGGATACTTAGATTTAGTTCTCTACCTGGGTTTTGTAGGGTTATTTGGTTATTTGTTTTTCTTTATATATCCATATTTTAAATACTCATTGATTTTAACAAGAGAAAAACTCAGTGTTGATGATTCCATAATTGTATTATCTTCTGTTTTTGTAGGTGTATTTTTTGTTTTACATAATATGACTGAATCATCCTTTTTTGATACAACGAGGCACGGCTGGGTTTTCTTCTCTTTCTTTTTTCCAATATTGGTTGTTATGAATACATATAGAAAGGATTAATATGATTCTATGTTCAGTTGTAATTCCGACAAGGAATCGTCCTGAAGTAACTACTAGGGCGGTTAAGAGTATTATCGATCAGAAAAACTCTGAGATTTGTCAGATTATAGTAGTGGATGATAACTCTGATTTTGATTATGAAATTCCAAATCTTAGGGAACAGGATAGTTTTATTAAGCTTTCTGAGAAAAGCACTGCGGCACATGCGAGAAATGTTGGAATATGTAGTTCTCAAGGAAACATAGTGTATCTTCTTGATAGTGATGATTATTTCATTGAGAGGGATTTCCTAAAGGATCATGATGATGTTTATGGTTCTGGAAATCTGTTTTATTGTGATTTTGAATCAGGAAGGAAAAAGAGTCAGCTGCCTGGTGAAGTACGTTCTTCTGATTATTTTAATTTTATTTTCAACAAGTATGAAGGTATAGCTAATACCTCAACGCTCATTTTTTCTAAACATTTGAATGTTCGCTTTGACCCTGTTTTACCAAAACATCAGGACTGGGATTTCGTTTACTTCAATTTTATAGATAAAGGTATGTCGTTAATAAAACTGAGGGGTGAGGTTTATATAGATAGAGGGGATAAGAGATCTATATCTAGAACTCGAGACTCTAGCAGATCTAATGTATGGACAGGGCGGGATTC
>NZ_NISX01000018.1 GCF_002591895.1 Lacimicrobium alkaliphilum | reverse complement strand
TGGCATTACCCAGAGGCTGAGATAACTCGGCATCAATATGTTTATGTATTGGCTCGTAAATGACCGTCGAGAGTAAGTCATAGTGAGGCAATAAAGCTATACCCCCTCGCGCATAGGTAAAAGACAAATTCTTCAGATGGGCGTCGTTGTTACCAACAAAAAAGTTAAACAGTACCCAGCGATACAATTTTATTGTCGCCTGTGCCCTGGTTCGGCATAAATTAGCCAGTTGCTTCAGGCTTTCAATGGTGCTGAAGCGGTACTTATTTGAAGCTGCCAAATCGAGTAATTGACAGCCATCGAGTACATGTATTCGCTGTTGGTCAGGAAAGAGACCTTTTCGGTCAAACCGCTCTACCAGATAAACGGGCTCGGGCAGATAGTCAACAGCCACATCCGGTACCGTCAGACCACATAATCGCGCCAACGACATCACAAAATATTCATTTCTCACCGTAAACGAATAAAGTTCTGGTTGGGAATGTTCTGGTTTAAGTATATGCGTTGATGGCATCTGGCCTACGGGCTCGTACAAATGACCACTATGAGCAACCACCAGCATTTTGTGTTGCGCGCCAGCCAATGACATACGCTTACGGGTACGATCATTTAAGGGTGCGCGCGGTAAGCGCCTTATCCGCTTGCTAAGCTCTTGTGCAGTTAATAACTCAAGCTCTCCTGTGGACATCTGATCACCAGGATGCAGGAGTGTAATCGCTCCGGCTGATTCGCTGCCAACGGCTTCAAGCAAGCCAAAGGCATCCTCGCTACTGACTTTTACGTCCCTTGCAATCACTGCTCTGGCCCCTTCCTCCGGTAACAGGTTATCGAAAAACCATTGCACCGGACGATGGGTGCCGGTATCACTATGCACTTGTGACTGCAGGTTCAGAGAGGGGGAAAGGGAAAAAGCGGCGCTGCTTTTTAACCAGGCTTCCTGGTATTCAAATCGCCACAGTCCATTATTTTCATACAAGGTGCCTATATGATCCTGGTTAATAAAGACCTGCAGGCACCTTTCGATACTCTGAGCTGGTGCCATTAACCCATATCCTTATGATTTACAGCCAACACGCCCTGAGACGAGTCACTTTCTTCATCAGGGATATCGAGATAAACCTGTATACCCAGAGCATCAAGCATCTGAAGCGCTTTTTCCAACTGCACCGTAGGTTTACCGTTCTCAAATTGACTGACAAAGGTTAACCCACAACCAGCGAGGGAGCCTGCTGTCACCTGATCCAATGACTGTGCCTTGCGCACCTTTCTGGCTATCGCGCCAATACTGTTGGTGTCTGATACTTTCACTAACATCATAGACTCTTTTATTCGATCGCATAAATTCCAGAAAATAAGCCACTCTCATCGCCAGAATTTATGCGTACGGATAAACTTTATCTTCTATTACTAAGTATGTCGAACAATTTATGCGAGCGCGAAAAGTTAAACTAACCAAGACCATTAATTTAACTTAGCCTCGAAGATAAAATAAGGAGAGTCGCTTCAACGTGCTCAATGCTGCATCGAAACAAAGAAAAACGGCCCTCCCCCCTCTCCTGCTATCTTCAAGGCTTCGACCAATGCAACTAGCCGAACAAGCTAGCAAAGAAGATCACGGCGAACTTCAGAAAAGGGGTCGCATGCTGTTTGAACTGAAGTACGTAACACGAGAATGAAAACCAAACATTTAAACTTTACAAATTACATTCTTATATAAAAAAAGCGTTCCATATGGGGACGCCATCTCGCTCCTTTCGCGCTCAAATCAAATTGTCCGGGCATCGCAGTTCAATCACTAAAACCTGACCTTATATCACTCAGTTAAGGGGATTTACCCCTCTGCCCTTGATCTTGCCCTGCCCTTCACGAAACATCATCATCTGTTTCATTACTACAAGTGAACATTATGAAAAAAGGATCTCTAATGATGCTGCCGTTGCTGGCAGTCCTCGCCTGGCCGGTTTTAGCATCCCATGACGAGCTGGAGAAAATGCTGCTGCAGCGTGAACAGGCTTTTGCCGATTCGATGGAGAAGCGCGATTTTGCCGCGTTTAAAACCTTTCTTGCTGACGAAGCGATATTTTTCACCTCAGATGGTGTACTGCGTGGCAAACAAGACGTTGCACAAGGATGGAAAGTTTATTATCAGGGCGAACAGGCCCCTTTTAGCTGGCAGCCCCGGCAAGTGGAAGTACTGGCCTCAGGTGATTTGGCCCACAGCAGCGGGCCGGTATTTAATGCCAAAGGGGAATGCTTCGCCACCTTTAATTCAATCTGGCGCAAACAGCAATCCGGTGAATGGCTGGTGGTATTTGATAAAGGCACACCGGGATGCGTAGAAAAATAATAACAGAACGGACCTGAGTCCGCTCTGTCAGTCTTTCCTGTAACGTCTGTTGACGGGTCCGGCCAGAACATAATGTGGCCGGACATCAGCCGCTATTCCTGGTTTTGCAATATACTTATCCTGCCCGGGCGCTCCAGTCCCGGCATCCGTGTGCGCAGTTCAATTTCCCCCTCACCCACTGCAACCGGCTGTTTATATTGCTGCCATGATTGATTGGCCTGACGATATTCAATCAGCAATTCAGGCCAGGGGCTGTTGGCGTGCAGTTTGCCCTTATCAATACGGGCACCAGGCAGAGGCAGCCTGAACATCACACCTTCATCTGCCAGGCGGGGTAAAAGCCTGTCAGTCAGCGCATGCGTAAACTGTTGCCAATCGGCCAGCATTGAGGCTTTGTGATCTGGCGTGAAAAACGCCGTATCCGGCCCGTAGTTTCTGCCGCGCACATAAGGCAACTCCCACTGTGCATGATGCCAGGCCCGCTCGGCCAGGGCCGCTATGCGCGGATAAAGCATATATTCTGCGCGATTGTCGTCCCGAACCACCTCACTCCAAAGCTGCCCCTGAATGCCTTTGAATGCCCGGCCTTCCTGTAACGGAACATCGTCTTCAAGTGGCATCGGGTTACCAAAGCGATCCTGCCAGATTTCTCCGTGAACCGGCAGATTATCCGGCATAAACTGAAACACCTTAAAACTGTCAGTGCCTCTTGACGCCCAATAGTAACCGGGTTCTTTGGGATCTGCCGTATAAGGAAAGTCAAAATATAAAACATCGGGGATCGACAACACTGTGTCCCAGCCGTTATTGGCATATTGGTGTGCCCGTTTATGGCCATCAAAGAACAAGGCATCCCAGATATTGGCATGCAGTCTGGCGGACATTTTGTCTTCCTGAACATGCTTGAGGCCATCGCTCCAGGCACCGGCGACAATCCCCATGTCATTCACTATAGTGATCACTTTTTCAACAAAGTAGGTGGTCAGCTCGCTGTCGTCTGAGATGTCCTGCTGCTCTATCAGGTTGGCGCATGCAGGAGACTCACTCCAGGCCCCTTCAGTTTCATCAGCACCGATATGATAGAGCATCAGCGGCAGGCCTGCCTCAGCATGCATGGCGCGGATTTCCTCTAACACCTTACGAATAAAGCGGTAGGTGGATGGCAGGCAAGGGTTGATCGTATTGTCGTGGTAAAACTGTACCGACGAATAGCGCGTGGTATTGTGTAAGTCGGTTAGCAGATACTCACGAGCCTTATCGGGTTGCTCCTGCTCAATATAGGTATGATATCTGGCCAGCATCGAGCGCACCGCGGCTCTGGCATGCCCTGGCATGTCGAGGGAGGGGATGACCTCAATATGACGCAGGCGGGCATAACTGAGGATCTCCAGATAATCTTCCACCGAGTAATAGCCATTGGCGTTACTGTCACGATCCGGGCCGGATCCCAGCATCGGCAGCAAACAACGACGCTCAGTCAGATCAAAGCAACGGTACGCACCAATATTAGTCAGCTCTGGCAGCCCGGGGATCTCAATACGCCAGCCTTCATCGTCAGCAAGGTGCAAATGCAGCTTATTCAGCTTTAATACAGCCATTTGGTCAAGCAGGCGAAGCAGCATCTCTTTTGAATGGAAATTACGCGCCACATCAATGTGTATGCCACGGAAATCATACCTGGGTTGATCGCGGTAATCACCTTGTGGCACTGTCATATTATTCCGGTCAAGCAGCCAGTAAAGGCTGATTAACGCATAAAACTGACCACTGCCGCTACCAGCCCTGATGCTGATATGATCATCGCCGATCTTTAACCGGTAGGCATCGGCTGGCATATCCTCATCAAACTCAAGGTTAACCTGCACGCCCTGAGCAGACATTTTAACGCCCGCTTTGGTTAATTGCAGAGCCGCTACCTGATTGACTTGCTCGACCTTCAGCGCCAGCCCGGAGCTCAGGTCCAATTGCCCGGAGCCGGCTTCAACCTGCTCTATGGCAGGGATAATGCGTGTCGGATTCTTCTCTTTGTGTTCTGGTGTTGCCGACTGATAGTAATCATAAAGGGATGATGGCGTTGCCAGCGTAATGTCTTCCCCGGCAACCCGATTGTACTGCTGCGGTGTGGTAAAAGCGCCGGCATGTGCTATTGATGTTAACTTAGTGGTCTGGTCAGGAATCTCGCGGGTGGCATCTACGGTGCGTGGCGAGAGCTGGCCGGAAACCAGAAAAAAGTTTGGCAGGACATCAGACTCTGACACCATCCAATAGGCCCCCCGGAACACAATGCGGTAGTCATTCCCCCCCTGCAATGCCACTTTGGGTGTCAGTCGGTGTATATCACCGTTAAGGTGCTCCAGGGTAAAATCCTGGCTTTCATACCACTGCATTGGCAAAGTTAAACTGAAGTAAAGTTGCCAGTCTTTGGGCACATCTTCCGGTACCCGCAACCGCAACTCAGCGCTGTAACAGTTGCCGGCGGCTACGGCTTTTTCGCACTGGCTCTTGTCCAGGTTATCCAGTACCTGAATACTGACTTTCATAGTGGCTGCAAGCCTGTCCAGTTCATTCTGCTGCATACCTGCAACAAAAAAGCTCAGCGAGAGCTGAGCCAAAAGCAATCCCCTGAGCCAGGGCATTCGTATTTTTCTCATAGATATTACATTCCTGAGTGATTAGTCGCTAAGCAAAAGCGTACACGCAATATATCGAAATGGGGCGATAGCCTCGCCCCGGGGCATAAACCAACACAGATGAGAGGGCATCGTCCATGTTGAGTTATTTTACTCATTTTTCCGGCACCACCAGCGCATTACTACAGCCCCCGCTATACTGCTTGTTGTTGCCGGTAACCAACACTGAGGACAGGGTCGCCCTATCACTCAACACACCACCCTGACGGATGGTGTGCTGTGCAATCAGCAAGACCCCTGGCTTTCCCAGACGCCACCGGTACCTGGCGTATTCCCCTGAGTCCACCATTTTGCTCTGTAGATCACGCCCTGATAGCTGACCTCATCACCACCGGTATAAACAGCGCCGGCGTCCCAGGCTGCCGGACAGCTGGTACCAACAGCGAAGGTCACGACTACCGAATGGTTAGCCGACAGGTTGCTGAAGGTATAACTACCCGCAGCGGTCTGGCTGACACCGTCGACGGTCAGGGTATCTACTGCATAACCGCTGTCAGGAACAAAGGTCAGAGTAAAATCCTGATTGCCCTGAGCATTGATAACACCGTTGCCATCGGGCGCGGGTGATACGCTGCCGTTGCCGCCGGATACGCTTACACTGATGTCGAAGAACACGGGAATGTCAGTGGTGATATCAGCAAAGTTACCTGATACACCTTCGAAGTTAGCCCCGCTCAGATCCGATATCTGGGTGTTTTTCAGAACCAACTGCTTATTATTGCCACCGGACGCCGCAGTCGTTAGTGACAGCACGGTATCCGCACCACTTTGGGTAAGTTGCAGCTCACTGAAGCTATGCTGGAACACAGACATGTTGATGACTGTTTTTTCTGGCACAAAGGTGTCCACAGTCACCACGGCATTCCAGCCCCAGTTCAGCCAGCCCAACGACACAATATAACCCAGGCGGTCGAAACTGCCGGTCATATTATCGAACATATCCACATGCAGATCGCTCAGACCCAGTCCGGGCATTTCGATATAGCTGTAGATACCACCATCACCAGCCTGAACCCCAACAAACAATGAGCCATTGCTTTCATAGGCTTTTAAATGCTTAAAGCCGATACCCGCTGTTCCACGGATCTTATCCACCGCCGGATCAAAGTTATTCGCAACCTGAGTGCCGCTCCAGGCAATAGTGTATACATCAGACTGTACGATTACCGCCGCGGGATCAGCATTAATCTGAGCTGCTGTTGCTCCTTTGAGCAATACAGATTGAGCAGAAAACGACAATAACGCACCATCCGTTGTATCGGACACCACCAGATTCGCCAATGGCGCCGTATCCGCCCAGTCACGCAGAATAATACGGTCTTCACCCACGGTGAAGTCATTAACCGTTACCGCAGAGCCGGACTCTTCGTGGAGCAAAAGGGTATCCACACCACCGCCGGTGATCACGGTGTCATCGCCCCAGCCTGCCGACATCACTTCATCATATGCCGACCCTTCAATGGTCTCGGTGGCTGGCGTGTCAAACAAGGTATTAAATCCGCCAAACTTGTGCACATACTTGGTAATGCAGGTGCCCAGTTCGTCACAGGTGATTTGATCTGTGGTCAGTAACTTGGCGGTTCCCCAGGCACCACGCAGATGCGACGCCGCCAGCAGACCAGACATGGTAGCCTGAACCTGAATCGGGTTGCCGTTATCATCGGTATCAGGCCAGGATTTGGCCAGTGCCTGCGCCCAGGTCATATTGGCGTCTTCAAGCAACTGGGTCATCACGTTATAGTTAAAACGCATCGCGTCACGCATCACCAGTTCCTGCTTCTCTGGTATGCGCAGATCAGCAAAGGAATTAATGCCATTTTTACCGATAAAGGTACCTTCCCAGTTGTTCAGAGACGTGGCGATAACCTTATTACCGCCAGACCCTTCTACTTCAACCAGCGCTTCGGTTTCACAGCCAATCCAGTTGCTGTCATCCACGAAGATATAGAATTTGTCGTATTCAACACCGTCCACAACCCCGGTAACCGGGCTATAGTAACCGGTATCAATAAGCAGAGCTTCACCCAACTGATAGCCTACAAACCCCCAGGCATTGAGGGAGTTATACTGCATATCCCGGTACATCTGGGCATCATAAGGGGTATTGGTATCATAAAACTGGTCCACCCCTAATTTGGTAAAAAACTCATTAATTGTGGTTGGTTCGGGGATCATGCTGCCGGTAGCACAATCACGTACCATCTTGCCTGGCGCAGAAACCTGAGCATAGGTATAAACAGGGTTGTTAAGGTTCTGCAGATAGAAATCCGCCAGTGCCGGGTTAATACCCGACTCGAAATCACGCAGGCTATCCAGAAAATCCTGAATGCCGCCATTGCTGGCGTGGGCGCCAGAGGCCATAAGACCGCAGACTAACATCGATGCGATTTTGTTCTTCATGTTGATTCCTCATTTTAAGGTTTATGGTAATGAGACCGACAATCACGCCTCATATCAGTAAGGGCGATAGCCTCACCCCGGGGTAAACCAATGCAGATTAGAAGTCACCGTTCATGTTGTTCTGTCCGGTCATATCCATTTGGTTTTGACAAGCCAGCGCCCCTGAAGACATGCATTCTGCTGCCTTCAGGGGGTAGGGTTCAGAGTTTGTAACTGACACCAATAAAGTAGCGGGTACCGAATTCATCAACATTATGCACAATGCCGTACTCGGGTAACCGACCAACCCTGGCTTCATTAAGGAGGTTGACCCCTTCAAGCGAGACATCCAGTTGCTCATTAACGTGCCACACTATGGATGCGTCCACTTGCTTGTAGGGATCAGCGGTAACCAGAGCACCGTTATAATTGAAGGTCCACTCGTCACGCCCGTTAAAGGCAACCCTGGTAGTAAATACCTTACTTTCGTAATAAGCGGCCAGGTTGTAGGAGTTATCAGACACTTCGTACATGGGTACCGTGTCACCAGAGGCCTGTTCCAGTTCACTGTCAGTAAAGGTGTAATTAGCCTGAACCCCGAATCCATTTCCGAAGTCATGCTGGTACTGAAGTTCAAGCCCTTTGACTGTTGACGAGCCGGCATTTCTGAAACGCGTCACCTGACAGTTCTGACAGCCATCGATACTTTCCTGCTCTGTGGTTTGTTCGATGTAGTCGTCAATATCCTTATAAAAGGCTGTAGCACTGAGTAATGAAGCAGGATTGAAGTACCATTCCACACCCAGATCAGCCTGATTTGACGTATAGGGTTCGATATCCGGGCTACCTACAGTGGCTTTTTTCTGGTGAATAGTGATATCCGTTAACATCTGCATCTGATCATAATCAGGACGGGATACGGTAGAACCGGCCGCAAAGCGCAGCAGCAGATCCTCACTCAGGTCGTACACCAGATTAAGACTCGGCAATACATTGGTGTATTTCTTTTTACCACTGAGGGCATCACCGGTTGGTGTACCATCAGTCGTTCCGAGAGAGAGTGCATCGGTCTGCACATAACGCAGCCCCACATTGCCTCTGAATGAAGCGCCCTCAAAGTTCGCCTTTGCATAGGCCGAGGTAATTTCTTCTTCCACCGAGAAACGCTTGATGATCTGCAACTGACCTTTATTTGCCTCAGCAAAGTTCCAGATATCATTGTTCATGACAGCAAAGGAGGTTAACGTGCCCTGGCGACCTTCCTTGCTGTGCAAGCCCGATACATTACCGCCATTGAAATCTTCAAGGGTCAGGCCTGCGGTCATGCCTTTTTCTAACAAACCCGCATCATAGGTATGCTGAGATGCGCCGAAAACCTGTTCCTGATACTTAATGCCAGTCTCAATGGAAGAGATCATGCCCGAGCCCAGCAAATATTTATGATCCAGTTGGTAATATTCAATCTCATGATCACGCACGTTGTTCAGATAAGAGAATTCCTGATACAACTGCTGCTGACTGTGATCCTGCACGTAATCAGGATGAGTAGGATCCATGATATGGGGCCCGGAAATATCAAAGGTGAAGCCGGTTTTACTCTTGTCTTCCTGGTTACCCCACCAGGTACTCGATTGCATGCCCCTTGATTTGGCTTCGGAACGCCCGGCAACACCGCTGAGTGTCCAGTTATCAGCCGCATACTCCATACTCAGATTCAGCACATCCGTTTCCATTTTCGGATCCCGGATTACGGTATTGTTAAACATCGGCACAAGACCGCTATCCTGACTGACAGGAATGGCCTCACCTGCAACCGTTACGCCTTTGTCATTGACCACCTGAGAGTCTGCGTCTATCACAGCGTTGTGATGAAAGAACGCAAACAACGCGGTATTGGTGTGCGGATTGGTAAGCGTAAACTTGTTGTAATCCAGTGCGAAGGACAGGTTGTCGGTTGCCTGATACTGTAAGCTCACCTGAGCACTTTCACGTTCGCGTTCCTCATCAAAAAGAATTGAGGCCATACCAATAGGCACGATCGGCGCGTTACCCTCCGTATCCAGCACGCCCAGAGCCGAGAAGTCCAGCGGCACAGAAAACGAACTCAGCGTCTCTCTGACCACATCCTGTTTTTCTACCGAATAGGCCACCAGTACGCCAAACTTTTCTTCACTATTTTTCCAGCTATACAAACCGGAGTAACCTGTTTCCACGCCACTGGCATTGTTGTTTTTACTCGACTCAATGGCGCCATAAAAGGTGTTGGCATCCATATTCAAAGGTTTGCGGGTCATCAGATCGACTGTGCCGCCCATCGCTCCCTCATTAAGATCTGCCTGAGCAGATTTATACACATTCATGCTCGAAATCTGGTCTGCCGAGAGCAGTTCAAAATTAAAACTGCGCTTAAACCCTCCCAAATCAAACCATCCAACGGAGGCGACATTCTGCCCGTTTAACAGCACCATGCTTTGCTGAGGTGAAGTACCACGGATATTGACCCCGTCCACCTCACCAAAGCCGCGATTTACCGTCACACCAGGAATACGCTGCAAGGCGTCACCAATATTTTTATCCGGGAAATCACCGATGTCTTCCGCGGTAACAGAATCGAGGACTGAATCAGAGAAGCGCTTATTGTTCAGAGACTTCGTCACACTTGCGCGAATACCCCGTACCTGAATGATTTCAGTCGTGTCAGTAGCCCCCGCTTCGGAAGTATCCTGTGCCCAGGCAGGTAATGCACAGCAACTGGCCAGTATCCCCATAGTCAGGCGGTTCAATTTGGTTTTCATGTTTTTTCCTTGTTTATTGTCTGTTTGGTGTTAATTAAAGGCGCACGGCCTTTTGTCTTTTGTTTTTACTTATTATTAATCCATCATTTAGACTAATGTCAAGAGTTTGTTTAAAAAGTTAATCCAGAGTTAACAGAAATCTGGCCAGTTCCAATGCCGCGACCCGGCGACTGGAATAGGTACACACGCAGGTTTGTAAGCCTGGAAAAGCACTTAAGGGATAGTCTGGCCCGAGGCAGGCTACTATCAGGTTGTCGGGATAACATTGCAGCAGTGATTTCAATCGCTGTTGTTGCCCCGGATCGAAATCTTCGCCCGGCAGCGGGTAGTCTTCCCACACCGCTATTACCGGCCGGTCCTGCCAGTCTGAGCCAGCACTGTGCAATTGCCTCTGCAGCGCCGTGAAAGTGATTTTCTCCAGTGCAGCTCCCTGTTCCAGCATAGCCTGATACAACTCGTTGCTTGCAGCTCTGGGATCATTGGGGCCTATCCCCCGGCTGTTCACCAGTTTGTCAAAGTTGGCCGGATTGGCCAGCGGCACAAAGTAGGCCTGTTGCTGCAGGGGCAGCAATTGTTGCCTGTTTGCCAATACCCGAATGGCCTTTTTCGCAGCCCGGGCAGCGATCTCTGAGGGGGCATCAACCAACGACATATCCGGT
Source organism: Lacimicrobium alkaliphilum (assembly GCF_002591895.1). Taxonomy (GTDB): domain Bacteria; phylum Pseudomonadota; class Gammaproteobacteria; order Enterobacterales; family Alteromonadaceae; genus Lacimicrobium; species Lacimicrobium alkaliphilum. The sequence continues at coordinate 102,901 of NZ_NISX01000018.1, read as the reverse complement.
GGCGCTTGCTGCAACCGGCCATAGCGAACCGCCAAAACGCGGGTCAGGCGCTCATCTAACAGCGTCTCGCTGATTCGTCCCTGCCGGACGGCCCGCAACATGCCATCCAGCGTCTGTTGCTGCAGAGCCTTGTAGTCGGTGGTCTGATTTTCGTAATGTTCTTCAGATAACATAATCAGATGGGCGCCCGCTTCCAGCGCTCTGATGGCAGCATCCACAGGATCATACCGCCGACGCATAGCCCACATATTCATGCTGTCGGTAATAATCAGTCCGTTAAATCCCATGTCTTGTTGCAACAATTCAGTCAGTATGTTTTTTGACAAAGTGGCGGGATTATCCATGTCTATCTGCGGGTAGCAGATATGACTGGTCATGATCATATCCACCCCTGAGCTGACCGCCTGTTGAAACGGCAGTAAATCTGTCTTTCGCAGCACCTCCAGTGGCTTATCTACACTTGGCAGGGTTTGGTGGCTGTCTTCGCTGGTATCTCCGTGCCCCGGGAAATGCTTGGCGCAGCTGAGCAGGTTACCTGAATCAATCCCCTTTATCGCGGCTGTCACATGTTCACTAACATGGTGCGGTATGTCACCAAAGCTGCGCTGGCCGATAATAGGATTGTCCGGGTTTGCATTCACATCGGCGCAAGGCCCTAAGATACAGTTATATCCCAGCGCCCCCACCTGTGAGGCGAAGATGTGGTACATCTGCTGTGTAAGTGCGGTATCCCCGGCCTTGCCCAATGCCAGATTACCAGGCCCCAGCTCCAGGTGCTGCGTCAGTATTCCCCAGGCGCCTTCCTGATCCACGGCCAGAATCAATGGCGCATCGCAGGGACGAAGACTGGCTTCAAACTGCAATGAAGCCGTTAACTCCCTTGCCTGCTGTGGGCTGGCGGCATTATCATCGGTCAGATAAAAGCCGCCTACGTGACGTTCACGTACCAGATAAGAAGGATAGTCCGGATCCTCACCGGCAAAAGCCAGAATAAACAGCTGCCCGACTTTTTGCTCCAGACTCATGCCATTGAGTAATTGTTTGATATTCCTTTCTACCATGAACGCTTCCTTATGCTGATTCGGGTAATGGCAAATCAGCGGCACCTGTGATCATCGAGACCAGTCGGTTTTTGTCGACATCTTCGATGGCAACATCCGCGCTGCATTGCCCCTGGTACAGCACCACCGCACGGTCGCAGGTCTCAATAACATGCTGCATATTGTGGCTGATCAACAGTACTGCCACACCCTGAGAGCTGATCAGCTTGATCAGGTCATTCACCTGCGCACTCTGTTCTACGCCCAGCGCTGCAGTAGGCTCGTCCATAATCACTAATTCGGCGCCCCAGCTGACCGCTCTGGCAATAGCGACTGCCTGACGCTGACCGCCTGATAGGTTTTCAATCTTTTCATACAGACTGGGAATACGACTGTTGAGCCGGTTAAGGGATTTCTGGCAGCGTCTGGCCATGGCCCTTGTGTCCAGCCATCCCATCCAGCGCAAAAGTGGGTTGGCTGAGCGTATCTCCCGGTTCAGGTAGAGGTTTTCCACTACATTGAATTCCGGCACCATCGCCAGATCCTGAAATACGGTCTCCACGCCCGCGTTTCGGGCCGCCATGGGTGTGTCAAGATTCACTTCCTTGTTAGCGATAAGTACCTGGCCTTCATCCGGTGGATGAATGCCGGAGATACAACGTACCAGAGTCGATTTTCCTGCACCGTTATCACCCAGCAGGCCCACCACTTCACCTTTACTGATAGTGAAACTGACATCACGCAGGGCACGCACGCCACCGAATCGCTTACTGATATTGCGAACTTCCAGAATAGTCTGGCTCAGTGCATTTCTAACCATTTTTTGCCTCCCTTGCGCCTATCGCCACCGCCGTGATCAGGATCACTCCACGGGTGATCATCTGCTCGTCAGTAGAAAAGCCCGACAAAATCAGGCCGTTGTTGATCATACCCATCAGCCAGGAGCCAATAACGGCCCCTATAATACTGACCCGGCCTCCAAACAGACTGGCACCGCCAATTGCCACGGCGGCGATTACCGTCAGCAAATCAGCCTCACCCAGGGTATAGCGTGCGCCGGCCAACCGGCCTGCATACAGCAATCCGGCAAGAGCCGCGCACATAGAGCAAATAATCAAAGCCTGAATCCTGACCCGCTGAGTACGAATTCCCATGGCCCTGGCTGCGTCAGGGCTACCACCCACTGCCAGTAAATGGCGACCAAATACCAGTCTGTTCATTACCAGATAGGCCACCAAAGCACTTAACAGCGTCCACCACAGCAAACCAGGTATCCCGAACAAACTACCATTGCCAAACAACGCCCGGAAACTATCGGAAATAATAGGGATCGACTCCAGGCCACTGATCTGACGGCTGACTCCCGTAATCACCCCCATTGTCCCAAGCGTAATCAGCAATGAAGAGACTTTAAGTCGTTCAATCAACAGCCCGTTGATCAGGCCCACCACGAGTCCGGTGGCCAGCGCACCCAGTACTGCCAGAGGTACACCGGTGTATTGCAGAAGGATTGCTCCAACGATAGCACTCAGAGCCACTACTGAACCTATAGACAGATCGATATGCCCCACTGCCAGTGCAAAACTGAGTCCCACCGCCATCACCGTAATCGGTGCAGTCTGGCGAATGATATTCATAAAGTTGCTGGCACTGACAAAACCTGTGTCGTGCAAGAACAGAGCGAACCCTGCCAATACCAGAATAAACATGTAGTAAATAAAGTACTGACGCTTGAACAGCCGCATCAGTCCCTCGGTGGTTAAAAGCGCCGGGGATGTTCCGGACATGATCTTTACTCTCCTATAGCCAATTGAACAATACGCGGCAGCTGACTCCGATAGGCCTGCTGCCAACTGTTTGCGATGTTCTCTTTGGTTACCACATCAAAGGGTACCAGTGTAAAAAGAGGTGAAGACTCCCCCACCTCTGCCAGCAACGCCACCTTCGCCATGGTCACGCCTATTTCAAAAGGTCTGTCTGCAACAGAAGCGAGCATATTGCCCTGCTGCGCCATATCAAGAAGATTGTTGACACCCAGATCATGGGAAATCACTTTGACACTATTGTGGCCATCGCTGCGCAGGGCCTCCACTACCCCCTCCGCAGCGGTATCCCAGGAGACGTAAAGCAGATCCAAATCCGGATTGCGGAGCATCATCGCCGATGCGATAGCACTGGTATCGTGTTCTTTGACAAATCCCCGTTTCACCGTCATTTCTATCCCCGGAAAGGCCGACATTGCTTTTAAAAACGCCTGATCCCGGGTGTTGGTAATGAAATAGTTAGCATCGTGATAGATCATGCCGATTTTGCCTTTTCCCTGAAGATAGGCATTTGCCTGTTTCGCTGCTGTCTGGCCCATTCCCCGCATATCATCGGTAACAATACCGGCAAAATCCCGCCCATGTACGAATCCCGGAATAGGGTTGCTCAACAACACTAACTTCGTCTGTGCATCAACTATGGCTCTGTAGGCCTCCCTGGCACTCACCCCGTCGATGACCAGCGACAGTAACAAGTCCGGTTTCAATGCCTGAATGTTCTCGATGTCTGCTACCTGCTTCACTGGATCGTATTGCGCATCGGTCGTCACCAGCACCTTAACCCCATATTGGTTAAAGGTTTCTGTCGCGCCCCGGTTAACCGCACTAACCCATGGGCTTGCGCCATGCCAGGCCAGTGCCGCTGTCAGATTTTTCTTTTTAATTTGTTCCACCTGGCTTTTATTCAGTTGGATTTGTGAAGCTAAACCCGCCTTGTCCAGTTGCGCAACCAGTCCATCCTGCGCCAGCAATCCAGTTGACAGGCATAAGAACAGGCCACAAATGGCTGTTAATAAGAGTCGTTTCATTTACTATTCCATCACGATTAATTTACAAACAGTATCTAGTGTAAAATGCCTTCATATTATGTCAATCATTTTTACTTAAAAGAATGGTGAATAAAAAATACTGGTAGCTGTAGTCATAATACGTACAATGTTTCGGCGCACTAAACCCAGAGAAGCTTTCATTGCAAGCATCAAATTCCAAACAAAACAAAGCATTAAACTTACGACTGGTCCTATCTCACATCGCGACCCTCAGCCCTGTCTCCCGGGCTGAGATCGCCAAGATAACCGGCCTCACTAAGCAAACTATCACCAATATGGTGGATGAACTGCTGGCGGCCGGGCTGATCAACGAATTAGGAGTAAAACGACAGGGCACCGTGGGTAAGCCATCTAAGATGCTGGCGTTGTCAGGAAAAAACACGGTCAATGCGGGCATACGTTTGTTCGATAATCACTGTCGTTTGGCGCTCTTCAGCCTGACCAATGAAAAGATTGGAGAGTGTGATATTCCACGCGGCCAGAAGTTACCGGGAACACTGCATGAGGCTTTGCAGGCATTATTGACGGAACATGGCGTGCAACAAGGTGAGTTGCTAGGCGTAGGCATCAGTTTTGTGGATCAGTTTGATCATGACTACCCCGACCCTAAGGCCAGAGAGATGTTTTGCCAGTCTCTGGCTATCACCCTGGGGCATCCTGTGGTCATGGAATCCACAGCGGCCGCCTGTGCCGCCTGGCATATGCTCCATGGTGAGGCCAGAGGACTGCAGGGATTTGTTTATGTACATTTAGGCCTGCAGATGGAAGCTGCGGTTGTTTATGGCCGCCGCATTCTGCTCGGCCACAATCGCTTAACAGGCGCTTTTGGTGACATTTTTGTCAGCCCCGAGGTCAGTAGCAAGGACGGCGAGCTGGGCAGACTGAATGATTTTGCCTCACTCAATGCACTGAGAGAACTGACCAGACAAACGGACATGGATCTGGAGGCGATCAACCACCTGAGTGAAAACAATCCCAAAATCCTGTCACGCTGGCTCGAACAGGCGGCCGAACCCATGCGCATTGCCATTCATATGCTGGAGTCAGTACTCAATAGCCAGACCATTATCTTCGGTGGAGATATTACCCCTGAATTGCTGGATAAGATGATTGCCCGGCTGAGACCTTTGATTCCTTCTATTTCTCAGTATGGCGAACGGCATGTGCCAAGAATTATCAAAACCCCCAATGTCCAGGAAATTGCCATGAGCGGACTGGCTACCCTGCCCCTCCACAGTGCTTTAGATACCGAGCAGCCTTACTCCGCTTTTCTGCCAGCAAACTCTGACCTGACAGAAAAGCAGATTCTTCTTTACACCGCGAGCTGGGCTTAGTGCAAACATGCACTAAGCGGTTGTCTGAACGTTTCTGTTAATCCTCGTTGCGATATCGCGCAAACCAGGCCAGTGTATGCTCAATCTTGGCGATCATCCTCGATGGCTTGCCGGCGATACCATGAGGTGAGCCAGGCACTCTGACCAGCGCCGCGTCTACTTTTTTCAGTTTTAATGCCTGATAGAACTGCTCAGATTCAGATATCGGTGTGCGCCTGTCTGCTTCGCCGGTCATTATTAATGACGGCGTGACCACATTGCCCACCAGAGACAAGGGAGAGCGCTGCCAATAATGTTCAAGGTGCTCCCACGGCATGCCGGGGAACTGATTACGGATCTGTCCAAGATAACTATCTGCGGTCAGTACTTTACTGACCCAGTTAATCACCGGTTTGGTTATGGCTGCAGCGTTGAATCTGTCGGTCAGGCCAATTGCGTAGGCACTGGCAATGCCTCCTGCCGAGCCACCTGCAATAAACAGGTTTTGTTCATCAATAAAGCCCCTGGCGATCATGGCGTCGACGCCGGAGTTATGATCGGCAAAGTCTTCTTTGGAGCTGTACTTTCCATCTAATAACATGGCAAAACGCTCGCCGTAGGAAGAACTGCCACGGTGGTTAGCGTAAAACACCACGTATCCCTCGGCGGCATAGCGTTGCAACTCAGCACTGAAATGAGGTCCATAGGCCAGGTGTGGTCCGCCATGAATCTCCAGCAGTAGCGGATATTTTTGCTCAGGATCAAAGTCCGGCGGGGTGATATACCAGCCCTGAATGGTTTCGCCATCAAAGGAGGAAGCATACTCAATTTCATGTACCTGTCCGAGTTGCTTATGTTCAAGTAAATCCTGATTCAGATCGGTCAGCTGGCGGGTTGTACCTTTAAACCAGTAACCTAAATCTGCCGGGCGCTGGCTGTTCCCGTGGGTATAAGCAATGGCACCATTGCGTGCGACTGAAAAACTGCCACTGATATAAGGCCGCCCCAGGGTGGTGCCAGAGAGAGTGTCGGTCAGTGCCTGCACTTTTCCGTCAAGGTCAATTTTTGCCAGCTTACGTTTGCCATGATCATCATACTGAATCACCAGACTGGCGTTATTGTGCCAGCCATAGTGACCGACAGAACGATCCAGCTTGTCGCTGATCTGGCGCGTTTTCCGGTTGTTGAGGTTCATTAGCGCCAGACGGGTATTCTGATAAGGCACCCTGGCATCGGTGCGGCTCAGATAAGCCAGCTGCTTACCATCCCCGGAAAACTGTGGGTTGTATTCAGCACCCGCAGCATCGGTCAATTGATTCAATTCTGAGGAGTGAAGGGATATCTGATACAGGTTTGCTTCACTTCCCTGATACTCCCAGTCTTTACTGCGATTGGCCGAAAAGACTAATGCCTGGCCGTCTGGGCGCCATGCCAGCGGACCGCGGTGCTGATAATCACCTTCAGTGACCTGCCTGGCGCTGCCACCGGTCACCGGTACCACAAACACATGACGATACGCAGGTTCCAGCATCCCCTGGCCATCAGCCTGATAACGTGCCTTTTCGATTATTATTGGTGCATCTGCCCAGTTCGCTCCTTTGGGCTTTTTCGGCATTTTCACGGATTTGGCAAAGTCAGTAGGACCCGCCGGCACCTCCATGGTAAACGCCAGCCAATTGCCGTCAGGAGACCAGCTGATATCGCTGATGCCTTTCTCCACCTGTGTGATCACGGCAATTTTATCCTGCTCCAGCCAGTGTACATATAACTGATTACGGCCGTCACGATTCGAGACAAATGCCAGTTTTTTTCCATTTTCTGACCATACAGGCTTGCTATAGCTATGTTGATCCGCATGCAAAGGGTACTGATTGCCCGAGCTTAAATCATGCATCCATAAGCTGCGCCGGTTGCCATCAGTCATCACATCGTAACCACTGCGCACATAAACAATGCGGGAGCCATCCGGTGAAATCTTCGCGTCGCTGACATATTCAAGCTCAAAGATATCTTGTGAAGTGAACCCAGAATTTACCTGTGCAAAAACCGGGCTGGATATCATCAGGGCGAGCCCCAGTATCACGCAGCCCGGCAATCTAAAACCAAAAACCATAGCAGTGTTCTCCAAAACATTTCAGGTTAACGACCATATAAACAATTACCCACGGAAACAATTCCAATGCGTTGTTCTGCATAGAATAACGGGGACCTGCGTCTGCTAATGGTATTAATTCCGGTCCCTCGTTACACTGACGTCATCTTATGATGAAAAACACAGCCTATGAATGAAGATTCAGCTAATTCGCCGGATATAATTCAGGTACGGTGCCCGGAATGTCACCTGGTGGTATCGGTGACGGACCTTCAGCACAAACAGAAAGCCTTGTGCCCCAGGTGTGGTTATCAACTTACCCTGATGCGCTCTCATGCTAATGAGAAGGTATTGGCCTTCAGCCTGGCGGCGTTGTGTTTTTTAATAGCCTCTGTTCCTTTTGAGTTTATGATATTCAGTGTTCAGGGGCAGTTTCAGCGCATGAACATTCCATTGAGTATCAGCACACTGGTTGAGCAGGAATATCCCATTCTGGCTACCATTCAGTTGCTGGCTATCTACGTCATTCCGGCCTGCATTTTACTCTGTATGATCTACCTCAGTTATCATTTAAAACGAGATAAGTATCCTCCCCATGGTGGCTGGGTAAAGCGCATTCTCTTCGCCCTTCTGCCATGGAGCATGGCAGAAATTTTCCTGGTGGGTGCCCTGATCAGCCTGATCAAGATCCGGGATATGGCTGACATTCAGTTGGGTTTGTCGTTTTATGCGTATCTCTTTTTTACCCTGTGCCTGCTCTGTTGTCTGATATATCTGGATGAATTTCAGTTGTCTAAAAGTTTACGCCGCCTTGGTGAACAAAGATGGAAACTGGCAAAATCTGCCCCGCCCCCGGTAAACAAGGTGACACAACGGACATGGGCGTATTTACTCGCTGCTCTGATACTCTACATCCCTGCCAATACTTTACCTATTATGCATACCAGAGTGCTGGGGCAGGAGCAGCCCAGTACAATACTTGGCGGCGTCGTCAGTCTTTGGCAAGATGGCTCTTATCCTGTTGCACTGGTAATTTTTGTCGCCAGTCTGGCTGTGCCGATCGGTAAACTGCTCACTCTGTGCTGGCTGAACTACAGTATTCAGAGGCAGGTGCTCACAGGCCAGCACTGGCGTACAAAGCTATACAGAATCACCGACTTTATTGGTCGCTGGTCAATGATAGATGTATTTGTCGTCGCGATTCTGGTCAGCCTGATCCAGCTGGGTAATACAATGAGTGTCTACCCCGGACCAGCGGCACTGGCATTTTCAGCAGTGGTTATTCTGACCATGTTGGCCGCCAACAGTTTTGACAGCAGATTAATATGGACACAAAAACCTGATGACAACGACACAAAACAGTAGCAGCGCCCGACTCGAACAGGCTTCCTCATGGTCAAAAGTCTGGCTGGTTCCCCTGGTTGCGTTGGGTATCGGGATCTGGATGATCTACACAGAACTGAGCCAGCAAGGCCCGATGATCAATATTCAGTTCAGCTCTGCTGAAGGTCTGGAGGCTGGCAAAACCCGTATTAAAACACGGGATGTGGATATTGGTCTGGTTAAAGAGATCCGACTGGCAAAGGGCAGTAAAGGGGTGCTGGTAACGGCCAGAATGACTCAGGAATCAACTCCCTTATTAACTGAAGATGCCAGTTTCTGGGTGGTATCACCCAAGGTTAGCCTGTCGGGTGTGTCCGGACTCTCGACACTATTGTCAGGCGCTTATATAGAATTAGCACCGGGTTCGAGTGATCAAACTGCCAAAAGTTTTCGTGGGTTGGATGATCCGCCACTCACTCCGGCAGGTTCGCCCGGTATGCACTTAACCCTGAGTAGCGGCGAAGAATTTGCCTTTACTGAAGGCGATCCGATCATTTACAAAGGAATGAGCGTAGGAAAAATTGAAAATGTCTATTTTAACTATGCTGAGCGTACAGTCTATTATAACGCCTTTGTCCATGCGCCCTATCACCAGTTGATCACTCAGAATACCCGCTTCTGGAATATCAGTGGCATCCAGGTAGGGTTAAACACTGAAGGGCTGACAGTGCACACCGGTAACCTGCAGACCTTACTGACCAATGGCGTAACATTTGGCATACCCGAGGGAATGGAGGCAGGAAAAGTCGTGCGGCGACGCACTTTCTTTCATATCTACGCTGACTATGACCAGGCTTCCCGCCCGCAACTCAAACAAAAAGTTGAATACGCATTACTGATAAAGGACTCGGTAAAAGGGCTGGATATCGGCGCACCGATTGAGTATCACGGGCTCACTGTTGGCAGAGTTGAGCAGGTGAATGTGGCGCTGGAGCAGAATCACCAGCCTTATCTTGCCAGGGACTATCGCATTCCGGTGATTTTCTCCCTTTACCCTGCTCAGTTAGGCTTAACAGACGATGACAACGGCAGAGAAACACTGAAAAAGAATATGCACAATTGGATATCAGAGGGCCTGAAGGCTTCGCTGGCAACAGGAAACCTGCTGACGGGAAAACAATATATCGAGCTGAAATATCATCCGGGCATAAAGTCGGTTTCAGTAGAACAAATTGCCGACTTCACCCTGGTTCCCAGTATTTCCGGTGAGTTCTCTCTGTTGACACAAAAACTCGATGCCATATTGGATAAACTCAGTAGTTTGCCACTGGAGCAACTCAGTATGGATATCTCAGAAACCATGCAAAGTGCCACGACGGCATTACAAAAGATGCAGGGTAGTCTCTCAGGAATCGACAACCTGATCGACGATGTGGAGAAGAAGCAACTGATACAGCAGCTCAACAACACATTGCAAACATTCGAGAAACTCGGCGGCGACTACGGTTCAGGCTCTTCCAGTCATACCCAGCTAAACCGCTCCTTAAAGCGGCTGGAGCAAAGTCTCAGTCAGTTACAACCGCTGCTGCATAAGCTTAACCGACAGCCCAACAGCCTGATATTCGACCATAACAGCGATGAAACAGAGCCTAAAGCCAAAGGAACCCGGGAATGAAAAATAGCCACTTGCTTCTGTTTGTCCTGCTGCTGAGTGCCTGTAGCAGCGCCCCCACTCAGATCACATACTACATGTTGGATAACCCGACCCGGACAATGTCAGCCCCTAACAACCAGGCACCGACAGTGACGCTGCAAAGTCTTAACTTACCGGATTATTTACGTCAGGATGGACTGGTAATGCGCCTCAGCAATAATCGGCTACAATTGTCCAGTGAACATTATTGGGCACAGCGTATTGATGCCAGCATCGAAACAATAATGCTCAAACAACTCAATCACCCCGATGCGTCGTTTCACCTCCAATCGATTACCGAGCCTCTGGCACAACAAAGCGACTACCAGTTGCATATTCAGATTATTCACCTGCTGATTGAACAACAGAATGCTGTCCGGTTGCAGGCCAGGTACTGGGTGACGAAAAGTGACTCTCATCAGTCCCTGATGAGTGCCAATAGCGATATCGATATACAGCTTACAGCCGATGGCTATGAGCATGCGGTAGAGAAAATGCGTCAGGCACTGGTTCACTTCAGTGATGAAGTCAGTAAAGATATCAGCACAATAGTGAAGTAAACTAATCCACTTTCTCTTTGTCACGTAAATATAGACTTGTCAGTGCAACAGGAGGAATCATGGGGGCAGCTAAACAAGATCAACAAGCTTTTCTCGACGCCATGCAGGACGTCAGGCCAATTGCAGCCAATGACAAAGTGGTTCACCAGGTTCGGGGCACAGAAACCCTGGCTCAACGACTCAAACGACAGGCTCTTGAAAAAGCAGCATCACAGAACCCAAATATCCTCAGTATCGAAAAAGTTGAGTCCGTGGAGCCTGATGCTTTTCTTGAGTTTAAAAAACATGGTGTTCAGGAAGGTGTGTATAAAAAACTACGCCTCGGTAAATATCGCATCGACGATGTATTGAATATCCGCAGAATGAAGTTTGAGCAAGCCCGGGAGCAGATGTTTGACTCGCTGACACAGGCCCATGACAGAGGAGTCAGAACCCTGTTGATACAGCATGGAATGGGGATAGACAGTAAACCCTTTCCGGCATTTCTGAAAAGTTATGTGAATCAGTGGCTAAGACAATTACCTCAGGTACTGGCTTTTCACACAGCGCAGAGAGCCCACGGCGGCCTGGCAGCCACCTATGTATTGTTACAGAAAAACCAGCGACAAAAACAGACTAATCGCGAGCTCCATCAGAAACCACGGTAACCTCACTTTTATGTTCTGCGTTATTCTGATAATCAGGCGCAGACTCGGCCCTCGTCCCGAAAAATGCAGTAACGACCATGATAATCACGGCGAACAACACCCCGGCCAGGCCAAAACCTCGTGATGAGCGATTCATAAACCATCTCTTTTATTGTTTTATTGTCTACAAATCCCTGCTCTGTCCGATTTACTTACCCATTACGTCCCTGCTATGAACAAACTTCTGTAAACCGGCAATTTCCGGGAAATAGCTTAAAAATCAGCTTCCCCTCGGAAATTAGTATAGATACTAAACAGGGTTTTGTTATTTAACAACAGCTTAGGTAAAAAAATGTCATTTTTTTGACATTTAGGCAGCAGAACACCTGTTTTCGGCCAAATATAGGGGTCGAAAGCGAGTACAGGGAGGGTTTGTCTCGTGAACAGAAGGATGGAATTATGCGTCGAATCCATTCGGCCAGTGCACCGCATTGCTCTCCCAAAGGTGCAGAGAAATAGGAGAAATTCACCACCAAAATCCTCAGCGCCTCTGCGAGATCGACTTCCTGTCATTCAGGCCCAATAAATTGGGCTCTACAAAGCTGCGCATTTTCCGGGCGTTCACAGCCCCTGGACATCGCCGAAAAAATGTTCCCGACATTTTCGGTATACGACCGCCAAGGAGGGCGGAAGTGCAGGTTATGCAGGAGCACCATGGCGTATGGAACGCCATGGAACAGCTTTAGCTGGCCTGCGCAGCAGGTAAGCTACAGGGAGGTAGCTTATAATCACCTGCCCGTCCTTCCCTGGACATCGCCGAAAAAATGTTCCCGACATTTTCGGCATACCGTCCTTCCCTGGACATAAAAAAGGCACCAGCCGAAAACCGGCGGTGCCTGTTAAAAGTGAGCCGAAACTCATTCAATGTTCACTCAAAACTCCACGCTAAGGAGTATCCATACAGACAGGAGAAGAGAACAAAAAGTTTCAGGTTACCCCACAAATACTCTCGCATTCCTGAACAAACGCATCCAGGGGCTGTCTTCCTGCCACTCATCGGGGTGCCAGGAGTTCGCAACAGTGCGGAATACCCGTTCCGGGTGCGGCATCATAATCGTCACGCGACCATCACTGGTCGTCAGGCCGGTGATGCCCTCGGGCGAGCCATTAGGATTAGCCGGATACTGCTGCGTCACATTCCCATAGTTGTCCACATAACGCAGCGCCAGTTCACCACTTTGCACAGACTGCTTCAGAGCACTGGCATCGGCAAACTCTGCCCGGCCCTCACCATGGGACACTGCTACCGGCATCCGTGAGCCCGCCATGCCTTGCAACAGCACTGAGTCTGATTGCATCACCTCCACCATAGAGAAGCGGGCCTCAAAGCGCTCACTGCGATTAGTAACAAAATGAGGCCAATGGCCGGCGCCGGGAATTAACTCTTTCAGATTGGACAACATCTGGCAACCGTTACAAACCCCAAGGGAGAAGGTTTCATTGCGATTGAAAAATGCCGCGAACTGATCTCTGGCACGGCTATTAAATAAAACAGACTTCGCCCATCCTTCACCGGCACCGAGCACATCACCGTAGGAAAAGCCACCACAGGCCACCAGCCCCTGGAACTGATTCAGCTCAACCCGACCGCTGAGAATATCGCTCATATGCACATCAATAGCACTGAATCCGGCGCGACTGAATGCTGCTGCCATCTCCACATGGGAGTTAACTCCCTGTTCCCGCAATATCGCCACTTTCGGCCGTACACCCGACGACAGATTAGTAGCAATTAATGGCGCCGCCACGTCTTCGTTTAAATCAAAGGTAAGACTGGCATGTAAACCAGGATCGGTCGGGTCATTTTTCTGCTGCAATTCCTGCTCAGCACACTCTGGGTTGTCCCGCAAAGATTGCATATGATGGGTGGTCTGTGCCCAAAGGTTCCGATAGTGGCTGCGGGTGTTTTCCAGCACCGTCGCGCCTTTCTGAACAAAGCGGATACCATCTCCGGCGGTTGGCTGACCGATATCATGCACATGCTCTTGCAGGCCCTGTGCGGCAAACTCCTGTTTGACCGCTGCAATATGTTCTTCGGCTACCTGAATCACCCCACCCAGCTCTTCACTGAACAGCGCTGGCATCGCCTCGCCCAAACCATCAAGGTTGATATCGAGACCACAATGACCGGCAAAAGCCATTTCCGTTAATGTGGTAAACAAGCCACCGTCTGATCTGTCGTGGTAGGCCAGCAGTTTACCCTGAGCGATCAATTTTTGAATCGAATTGAACAGACCTGAGAGTAAATCCGGCTTGTCCAGATCAGGCACCTTGTCACCCAGCTGTTCATAGACCTGAGCCAGGCATGACCCACCCAGACGATTCTGTCCTGCCCCTAAGTCCACTAACAACAGGCGGGAAGCCCCCTTATCCATGCGTAACTGCGGCGTCAGGGTACGACGAATATCTTCGACCCGGGCAAAGGCGGTGATCACCAGAGACAAAGGAGATGTGACGGATTTATCTTCGTTTTGTTGCTGCCAGCGGGTCTTCATTGACATCGAGTCTTTACCCACCGGAATGGTTAATCCCAGTGCCGGGCAGAGTTCCTCACCCACCGCTTTTACTGCAGCATAGAGACCTGCATCTTCACCGGGGTGCCCTGCCGCCGCCATCCAGTTTGCAGAGAGTTTAATACGTTTCAGATCACCGATATCAGCCGCCGCAATATTGGTAATGGCTTCCGCCACTGCCATTCTCGCCGATGCACCATGATCAAGAAGTGCCAGCGGAGTGCGCTCCCCCATCGACATGGCTTCACCATGGTAGGTGTCGTAACCAGACGCGGTAACAGCTACATCAGCCACCGGGATCTGCCAGGGCCCGACCATCTGATCCCTATTCACCAATCCGGTTACCGAGCGGTCACCGATAGTGATCAAAAACGTTTTTTCTGCCACCGCAGGCAGTTGCAATACCCGCTCGGCCGCATCCGACAGCTCAACGTGGCTTAACTCAAGCCCATTACCTTCAACGCTGGCCGTTTTAACATCACGATGCATTTTCGGCGGCTTGCCCAACAGCACATCCAGTGGCATATCGACCGGATTGTTATCGAAATGGCTGTCGTGCAGGTTCAGATGGGCTTCTTCGGTCGCTTCACCGACAATGGCGAAAGGCGCACGCTCTCGCTCACAGATCGCAGTAAATACATCCAGATTTTCTGGCGCCACGGCCAGTACATAGCGCTCCTGAGATTCGTTGCACCATAGCTGCAACGGCGACATTCCCGGTTCATCGTTGGGAATCTTACGCAGCTCAAAACGCCCGCCGCGTCCGGCATCATTGACCAGCTCAGGAAAGGCATTTGACAGGCCACCAGCGCCCACATCGTGAATAAACTGGATAGGATTATTTTCACCCATGCCCCAGCAACGATCGATAACTTCCTGACAGCGCCGTTCAATTTCGGGATTATCGCGCTGCACAGAAGCAAAATCCAATGCCTCATTGGATTGTCCTGACGTCATCGAGGAGGCCGCGCCCCCACCCAGGCCAATATTCATTGCCGGTCCGCCCAGAGCAATCAGCTTTGCGCCAACGGTAATTTCACCTTTCTGCGTATGCTGAGGGCGGATATTACCCAGCCCGCCAGCCAGCATAATGGGCTTATGATAACCGCGGATTTCAGTGCCATTAAAGCTGGTAACCTGTTGCTCATAGGTGCGGAAGTAGCCAAGAATATTCGGCCTGCCGAATTCATTGTTAAACGCGGCGCCACCCAGAGGCCCCTCCAGCATTATTTCCAGCGCACTGACAATATGCCCGGGTTTGCCATACTGTTGTTCCCACGGCTGTTCATAGCCGGGGATGCGCAAGTTAGACACACTGAACCCTACCAATCCTGCTTTAGGTTTGGAGCCGCGCCCTGTAGCACCCTCATCACGTATTTCCCCGCCTGAGCCTGTCGCAGCACCTGGAAACGGAGATATCGCCGTAGGATGATTATGCGTCTCTACTTTCATCAGTATATCGATGCGCTCCTGATGAAACTGATACTCTTTGTTGTCACCATCGGCAAAGAAACGCCCGGCAAAAGAGCCTTCCATTACCGCAGCGTTATCCTTATAAGCGGAGTGCACATAATCCGGACACTGTTCAAAGGTATTCTTGATCATTTTAAACAGCGACTTGGGCTGTTTCAGGCCATCAATGCTCCAGTCTGCATTAAAGATCTTATGCCGGCAGTGCTCTGAGTTGGCCTGGGCAAACATATAGAGTTCAACGTCATTGGGATTGCGGCCAAGGCGTTCGAAGCTGCTGACCAGATAATCAATTTCATCTTCCGCCAACGCCAGTCCCATCTCTTCGTTGGCCAGCACGAGGGCCTGTCGGCCCTGGCCGAGGATGTCTACTGTGCGCATTGGTGCGGGCTGCTGTTGCACAAACAAGGCTTCGGCTTGTGCGGTTCCGGCTAACACCGATTCAGTCATGCGATCATATAATAACGCCTCGCACTGTTGCTGATCTTCCTCACTGACGCCTTCAAGGTAATAAGCAATGCCCCGTTCAATTCGTATGACCTTATTCAGACCACAGTTATGCGCGATATCGGTGGCTTTTGACGACCACGGAGAAATTGTACCGGGTCGGGGCACAACCAGTATCAGCTTGCCTTTGGCTTCGCGTTCATCTGCTTTTGGTCCGTACACCAGTAAGCTGGCGAGCACCTGGTGTTCCTCAGCGCTTAACTCCCCCTCTGTCTGAGCGAAGTGCACGTATTCGGCGGTCAGGGCCGATACCCCAAGTTGTTTGTCCGCAAATTGTGCGAGCAGTTTATTGATTCGAAACTCAGAGAGGGCCGGCGCCCCGCGAAGAACTAGCATGCTATCTGTCACCAAAATTGCTGGAAATGTCAGGGCGCGAATTATATACCTAAATGCCCCCTGAGTGATAGTTTCAGCGACGCTCGTTGCGTAATACCAATGCGCATAGATACATAGCTTATCTGCACTGGTTTTCCTGCTTTACCCTGTGCGTTTTCGACAACACTGGCACCCACGCTAAATTTTGGTCACAATGGCTATTAATCTGTTGATTTAGTGCAGGATAACCGTGCTTTCGCTAACCACTTCCCGTCGGGCAATATTGCTATTCATATTGAGCCTCTGTTTGCTGTCGTGCCAGCCACAGAGTAAGCCCAATGTGCTGCAGCAGGTTACGGACTCAGGCGTACTGAAGGTGGGCACACAATATGGACTGACTACGTATTACACCGGACCAAACGGACCCGAAGGGTTTGAATATGAACTGGTAAAAGGCTTCGCTGATTTTCTGGGCGTACGCCTTGAAATCTATCCCTATTTCAGTCTCAGTCAGGCATTTTCACAGGTGCAAAAACAGCAGATTCAGCTGCTCGCAGCTGGCCTGTCGGTAACACCACAGCGCTCCAACGAGTTTAAATTTGGCCCCCCCTATCAATACGTAAGCCAGAAATTGATTTTTAAGCAGGGTGCAGTAAGACCAAGAGGGCCCGAAGACCTTACCGGCGAAATGATTGTCGTGGCGGGCAGCAATCACACTGATACCCTGAGACGCCTGCAGCAGGAATATTCGAACCTCGACTGGCAGGCGACGAATGAGATGGATAACGAGGAGCTGATGGAAGCGGTACTGCGTGAGGAATATGACTATACCATCGCCGATTCCAATATCCTGGCCATTATGCGCCGCCGCCATCCTGAATTGTCCATCGGTTTTACCCTGCAGGAACCTCAACGGGTCGCCTGGGCAATGAGCAAAGCCCAGGACGATTCATTACTCGCCGCCATGCTGGATTATTTTGGGACACTGTATGAGGATGGCCGCCTGGCTGCGCTGGAAGATAAGTATTTTGGCCACATCAGACAGTTTAACTACGTCGATACGCGTTTATTTATCAAAGCTGCAGAGAAGACCTTGCCTGAATACCTGCCGCTATTTGAGCAATATGCCGATAAAATAGACTGGCGTTTGCTGGCGGCGATGAGTTATCAGGAAAGCCACTGGAACCCCCGGGCTCGCTCACCCACTGGCGTAAGAGGCCTGATGATGCTGACCTTGCCCACGGCAAAGGAGCTCGGCGTCACGTCCAGGCTGGACCCGAGACAGAGTATTCAGGGCGGCGCCAGGTATCTTCAGGGGTTGATAGAACGTATCCCTGAGAGAATAGAATATCCGGACAGACTATGGTTTGCGCTGGCCGCCTATAACGTTGGTATGGGGCATCTGGAAGATGCCCGGATCCTGACCGAACGCCAGGGAGGCAACCCGGATATCTGGGTGGATGTGAAATCAAGACTGCCATTGTTGCGCCAGAAACGTTTTTATAAAACAACCCGGTATGGGTATGCCCGCGGTGACGAAGCGGTTACCTATGTGTCTAATATTCGCCGTTATTATGACACGCTAGTATGGCTGGACGAACAGCAGAGGCTCGGCGTCGATACTGATCAGCCGGAAGCGATCGGCGACTAATGTTTTCGAAATCTGAATAATCCGGTATTAAAGGAGATAAGTTTGCGCAGAAGAAACCAGCTCAGAGCCACGCCACCTCCTCGCTCCCATCACCGGCGTCGTTTGGTAATGAAAAAACTACAACGCAAAATACAACTCAGACGACAGCAGTATCAGACAACTGAGGCTCAGACCGACGACACCACACAGACCGACTAAGCTTTACGTTCAGGCGCTATCCGGGAGGCTTTTTTTTGCGTTCTTCGCCAGCGAAAAAAATCAGACAACAACGTGGCACAGGATTCTGCCATCACCCCGCCTTCAACCTCTATCTGATGGTTCAGCGCAGGATGACGAACAATATCCATTACCGAACCACACGCCCCTGTTTTGGGATCACTGGCACCGAACACTAATCGGCTGATGCGACTATGTACCAGAGCACCGGCACACATGGCACAGGGTTCCAGCGTCACATAGAGCACAGTATCCAGTAGCCGGTAATTGCCAATATTCACACCCGCTTCACGAATTGCCATCATTTCAGCATGGGCGGAGGGATCATGGCTGCCGATGGAACGGTTCCACCCTTCGCCGAGAATCTTCCCCTCCCGCACCAGCAAAGCACCAACCGGAATTTCTCCTTCATTCCAGGCTCTCAGGGCCAGTTTACGGGCCTCGCCCATCCAATATGCATCGGTCTTTTGTTGGCTATCTTTCATCTGGTCAAAGTTACTATTGATTCGCTTAATTCACCAACAGCACGTGGCTATGGTTCTTTGCTAATTTATAAGACAATGAAAATTATAACTTTTTTCATTGGCCTGAGGTTTGCTATACAGGTTAGGATACTAGAATCTCAACAAGGAATATATTGCTATGAATATTACCGCCGTCGTCATCGTCGCCATTGTTTGCTGGGCCATTGTGGAACTGTTCAGTTCACGCAACAAAAAGGCACCAAAGAATCAGGATTTCAGCGCGCTCCAAAAGGAACTGGCTGGCTTAAAAGACCGGGTTCAGACTCTGGAGAAAATTGTTATCGACGAAAACTACGATCTGAAAAAGCAGTTTGATGATCTTAAAGACTGAAACCTTCTAAGGGTGCGTTTTGCATAGTTCCGAAACGCATTGCCCACCATCAACATGCAACTGAAACAGTGGCGGGCAGAATAAATATGCGTATAGTAAGTTAGCATTGACGTTGGCCCCCTGATCACCGCCAAAGGTGTCATCAGAGGCATGCTTTTTGAGCGAGAAGTGGATAGTAGTCAGTTTTATCTTGGCGATTGGCAGGTATCACCTGCAAGTAATAGTCTGAGACTGGGTAAAACAGTCAGCGTAATCGAACCCAGAGCCATGGACGTATTGCTGTTTCTATGTCAGCAGGCAGGTAATGTCGTCAATGCCGAGACGATCGTGAATCAATGCTGGGGCGGTGAGGTGGTGGGCGATAATCCAATCCACAAGTCCATCACTCAGTTGCGCAGAGCCTTAGGTGATAAGGCGAACACCCCGATTTATATCGAAACGATCCGTAAACGTGGATACCGTGTTATCGCCGACGTGGTATTTCCGCAGGATGATCAGGCCAGAGCTGAAAAAAGCCAATGGCAGGGTAGCTCACCTTTTCCCGGACTCAAAGCGTTTACCAGTGATGATGCCGGTGTCTTCTTTGGTCGACAATCACAAATAGAACACATTCTTGAACGGCTAACAGAGCAATTGAAACGCAATCATGCGCTAACCCTTTTGCTCGGTGCCAGTGGCTCAGGTAAATCCTCGCTTATCCACGCAGGCCTTATTCCCCGGCTGATGGCGCCGAATGGCATTGATGGCGTAGGCGTTGTCAGCGCTGTGACGATTGACTTTGCCGACGTCATAGCGGAAAACCTTTGGCAACACTTCGCCAGTTGTCTGTTAGATTGGGACGTTAACGACGCACCGGTATTCGAAGGTCACAGTGCCGAGTCATTAGCACAGGTGTTGCAAACAGATATTGGTCAGGTGTGTGAGTTATGCCAACTCGCTATCAGAAACTCCCCGGCTTACAGCCAACCAAAACTTCTACTGGTACTGGATCGCCTGGAGGTGCTGCTGGATGCCCCTCAGTACAGTTCGGCAGTGCGCTCGGCATTTTTAACCATGACAGACGCTCTGGCAGGTTGTCACGCTATTATCATCTTTGCAGCCTGTCGTAACGAATTTTATCCGCAATTAACCCGCTACCCGATGTTAATGCGCGGCAAAGACAAAGGTGCCCATTTCGATCTGGCACCGCCCTCGCCTCACGAGCTTAGCCAGATGATTCGGCTACCCGCCATTGCCGCAAAACTGGAATGGGATATCGACAGTACGACAGGTATGCCACTTGACGATTTATTGGTACTGGAGGCCACCTCTCAGCCTGATGCACTGCCATTATTGCAATATACTCTTCAGGAGCTGTACGAACAGCGCACTGACAATCAGCTACAGGCCTCTGTTTACAGGGAGCTAGGGGGAATTGAGGGTGCCATAGGACACAAAGCAGAAGAAATTTTCGCTGCCATGAAGCCTGACAATCAGCACGCTTTCCCCCATGTATTGTCTCTCCTTATCACGCTCAGTCATGACACCAGTAATCTGACCAGCCGAACTGCCCGCTGGGAAGAGCTGAAAACCCCGGCACAGCACCAATTTGTGCAATCAATGGTCGATAATCGTTTGTTTGTTTCCCGTTTACAAAACCAGCAACCCTGCTTCCAGGTCGCTCACGAAGCGCTGTTGCGCTGTTGGTCCCGTGTCACAGATTGGATCACCCGTCACAAAACCAGTCTGGCCATCAGAAGCCGCCTGCATCAGCAAGCCGACAACTGGCTGGCAGAACAAAAAAGTACCGCATATTTGCTTGCAGAAGGTAAACCCCTGCAGGAAGCAAAGAGCTTACTCGAGGTAGATAGTTTTACCCTATTGCCTCATGAGTTAGCTCTAATAAAGGCGTCTTCCAACAAAGCCAGAACCAGGCGTTGGCTCAAACGGGCAACACTGGGGTTATTAGCAATACTCACCAGCATATCGTTGTTTATGAGCCTGCAAAGTCAGCATGCCCAACAGATAGCCGAACAAAAACGCCAGGAAGCAGAGAGTTTGCTTGGCTTTATGGTAGGCGAGTTTGCGGACAAGTTGCGCAGTGTTAAGCGGATGGACCTCCTTGATGGTATCAGCGCGAAAGCCATTGAATATTTCAGCACCAGTGAGGCGCTGACCGAGGATCATCCCTGGTGGGCACTTTTTACCCTAAATCGCAGTACTGAAGGCCGTTTTCAGAGGGCACTAACACTTCAGGCATTGGCGGAAGTCGCCTATTCCAGAGGCAACAGCAATGAAGCGAGGCAGAGTTTTACTGCTGCCGGGCAGCAATTGAATAAACTATGGCAAAAAGATAAAGACAACCCTGAACTGTTGCAAGCGCTTGGCGTCAACGCCTTCTGGCGTGGTCAGCTTGATTACGACGCAGGGCACTACCAGCAGGCGTTACCGGCTTTTGAGCAGTATCTTGCCTACAGCGAGCGCCTTGTAGCAGTTCAACCTGGCAATACTAATGCTCTTGCTGAACTGTCTTATGCTCACAACACACTGGGTTCCCTGGCCCTTAAACAGCAAAAATATAAGCAGGCATTGACCGAGCTGAATCATTCACTGACTCTTAAAAAACAACTGATAGAAAATGATACTGGCAATGTTGCGTTACTTGCTGACATTGCAGACACCTATTCCTGGCTCGCATCAACTGCCCGTCATCTGGGCGATATTACTGCCGCTCTTGATTACTTCTCACAAGGACAACAACGTCTGGAAAAGGCACTAAAAGTAGATTCAGACAATGCTTATACCATGGAGAGCCTGGCGCTACTGTTGTGGCAACATGCCAATCTGCGCGAACTAACAGGGCAAATAAGCCGGGCCGTGTCGCTGGCTGAAGGCGCGCTGCACTATCTGGACGCACTTGTAATGCAGGATGCAGACAATTTGTTCTGGCAACAAGACAGGCGCAGTGTTCAGTTGTTACTGATTCGACTCAACACTAAGCTGCCAGATCAACACAAGCATCTCACACAGACCGAAGTGAACCAGCAGGTCTCTGCCATCAGGGCCTCTGGTGCGCTTGCTGGCTCTGATTATCTGAACCTTGCGCGGATTTACCAGCTGCGCCGCCATTTTGAACAAAAACACTCTATGCTGGAGAAAGCCAATGACTGGCTGCAAAGCCTGGATTCTGCAACGGACACTCAGGATGCCGTCTTTTTTGCCCAGTTTCAGATGCTACTGGCACATCCCGCAGAGGCTTTACAGACTCCAGATAAACAGGCTCAATATTGTCAGCGTGCTGTAGATGCACTGGCACCATACACCAGAGTCAGCAAGGATCCACAGACGTTGCTACTGTTTGTGCGTGCGAGCCAGTGTGCTTCAGACAATCCCGACGTGACTTCGTATGTTAAGCAGTTAACCCGGCAGGGGATTTCCCTGTCTTTATTTTAATAACCCTTAACTCAACAACCAAAAGGTACGCTATATGACTGACACTCCACAGATTGAATTTAAAGTCACTGTTGATATCTCCGTTACACCTCCGGTTTTTACCATTTATAATCAACAGGGCCATATCGACAATAATCCAATCAATGTGACAGAAAACAACACACGGATAATTTACAGGCTAAAAGATAACAATGATGGCCTGAAATTTATTGCACCAGAGGTTTCTGATGACCCTCACGGTGACATTACCCCCAGTATTTCTGAGGATGGTCAAACGCTGACCATCACCGATAGCGATGCCGACAATGAGACCATTTGCGTCAGGCTCGTGGTGATTCAGGCGAACTCACCAGATACGCATTATGTCAGTCAGGATCCACAAATCCGCAATCGTCCGCCAGCCTGATATAAGTCACATCAACGCAGCCCGAAGTTTCACCTGCTATCGGCGTTCCTGGCCCCCGGACATGAGCTGGCGGGCCTGCACGTTTCTGTTTCAGCACCTTCAAATCGCTGATTCAGTTCACACAACATAAAATATTCATCTATTTTTCAACACCTTACACGGGAAGGTTGGCGGAAGGTTTAGCGCGCATAAAATTGATACGCTTTTTCCTGGCATAAGCCTGATTCATTGAAGTTAAGGAAAAATGATGCGTAATACTGACAAAACCAGTGATCAGTCCCGGACAAACGGTTATGAAGCCCATCAAGGCTCCCATGCTGTTTCAACCTCCCCCCAGACAATAGAATTTTCTAACCACCATAACGCACCGCCATCCATAACATCACAAAGCCATGGATTGCTGTCTGAATCAGGTTCACTTGCGACGATGATTAATTTCATGAGCGAAGGTATTGTTATCCTCAATGCTTCGGGGATTATCGAAATGGTTAATCCGGTCGCGGCAACATTATTCGGCGACTCCAGAGCCTCATTACTGGGATGTAATCTGCTGTCTATGATGAGCGAAACCTATGCAGAAGAGTACCGCATCCTGTTTAATGAAATACGAAATGACAACGGGCTCAAACTCAGTCACGGCCCAAAAGAAGTGGCGTTTTGTCGTAATAACCGCAATCTGCTTGAGGCCGATATGTCATTGTCGAGCTTACCGGATATTTTCAGCTTTGATGGCGTTTATCTGCTGGGCGTGATTCACGATTTAACCGTTCACAAAGCCGAGTATGGACGCCTGAAGAGACTCGCCCGGACAGACCATCTCACTGGCCTGTCTAATCGACACCGTTTCGCTGAAGCCCTTGCCGAGAACTGGCAACTCTGTGCCCGTGAAGGTTTACCCTTGAGTATGCTGTTGATAGACGTTGATTTTTTCAAACGGTTTAATGATCAGCACGGCCATATTCTCGGCGATAAATGCCTCAGGAAGATAGCGAACATCATTGAGTTGTGTCTGCCAGCACGGGATTGTCTGGCAGCGCGTTATGGTGGCGAGGAATTTGCGGTATTATTGCCGCGCTGCCCGGCCCGTGTTGCCCAGCTTATTGCGATCAGAATGAATCGTCATATTGCCGAACTCACTTTTGAAGACCTGAATTTACCTTCTGCGGATCCCATCAGTGTCAGTATTGGTGTGGCTTGTCAGCAAGATCATCGCTTTGAAAACTCAGAGTCCCTGATTTGCGCTGCGGACTCGGCACTCTATGAGGCCAAAGCAAAGGGTCGCAATCGTATTCAGTGCAGCTAACCGCCGCTACGTGTTGCCGGAGTATTACTTAACGAAGACGACACCATTCAGGAAAGGCCGCGATCAAAACGATAGCGTGCCTTTTCAAAGTCAATGAATTAGATACGCTTCATTCCCACTCAATTGTCGCCGGGGGCTTACCGGAAATATCATAGACCACACGGGATATGCCATTGATCTCGTTGATAATGCGGTTGGACACTTTACCCAGAAACTCATAGGGAAGATGGGCCCAGCGCGCCGTCATAAAGTCGATGGTTTCCACGGCTCGCAGTGATACCACCCAATCATATTTGCGCGCATCGCCCATCACACCGACCGAACGCACCGGCAGGAAGACGGCAAAGGCCTGACTGACCTTGTGATAGAGATCGGCCTTGTGCAGCTCTTCGATAAAAATCGCATCGGCACGGCGCAGCAGATCACAATACTCTTTTTTCACTTCACCAAGTACACGCACACCCAGACCGGGGCCGGGAAACGGATGGCGGTAAAGCATGTCATAGGGCAGACCTAATTCCAGACCAATCTTGCGCACTTCGTCTTTAAATAATTCTCTTAAGGGCTCCACCAGTTTCATCTGCATGTTATCCGGAAGACCACCGACATTATGGTGAGACTTGATCACATGAGCCTTGCCGGTTGCCGAACCGGCCGATTCAATCACATCCGGATAGATAGTACCCTGAGCCAGCCACTTGGCATTAGTCAGCTTACCGGCTTCTTCATCAAACACCTCAATAAAGCTGTTACCGATGGCCTTACGCTTAAGCTCAGGATCATCCACCCCGGCCAGTGCATCCAGGAAACGTTGTTCAGCATCAATCTTGATAATATTCAGGCCAAAGTGGTCACCGAACATGTCCATAACCTGTTTGCCTTCATTCAGGCGTAACAGGCCATTGTCGACAAAGACACAGGTCAGCTGTGAACCAATAGCCTGATGTAGCAGCATGGCAGTAACCGAGGAATCTACACCACCGGAAAGCCCGAGAATGACCTCATCAGTCCCCACCTGCTGACGAATCCGTTCAACGGCATCTTCAATAATCGAAGCCGGTGTCCATAACTTTTCACAACCACAAACATCATTGGCAAAATGTTCAAGCATCCGCAAGCCCTGACGGGTATGTGTCACCTCAGGGTGAAACTGCAAACCGTAGAATTGCTTCTCCTGATTAACCATCGCCGCAAAGGAACAGCTGTCCGTGCGGGCCAGCGTTTCGAAACCTTCAGGAATAGCACTGACTTTATCGCCATGGCTCATCCACACATCCAGCAGGGCATTGCCATTCTCACCAATATGATCTTCAATATTGCTCAGAAAAGGCGAGCGCTTTATCACTTCCACCTGCGCATAGCCAAACTCGCGCATATCAGAGCCCTGCACTGCACCTCCAAGCTGCACCGCCATGGTCTGCATGCCGTAGCATATCCCCAAAACCGGCACACCAGCCTCGAATACATAATCAGGCGCTCTTGGGGAGTCAGGTAACGTCACCGACTCCGGACCTCCGGAGAGAATAATACCTTGTGGGTTAAATTCGCGGATCTGTGCTTCGCTCACATCCCATGCCCAGAGTTCACAATATACGCCTATCTCTCGGATCCGGCGGGCTATCAATTGGGTATACTGGGATCCAAAGTCCAGAATCAGGATACGATGGTCATGGATGTTTTTGGTCATGAAATTTCCTGGAAGGTCTGTTTAAGTTACAACATACAAAAAGCAGTTTTAACACGGCGGTACGCAAAGCGTACCGCACAATGGAAGCACATCAGCCCATACGGTAATTCGGGGCTTCCTTGGTGATAGAGACATCATGCACATGGGACTCTCCCATGCCCGCAGCACTCACTCTGACAAAGCGGGCTTTACTGCCGAGCTCATCAATAGTGGCACAACCTGTAAGGCCCATGGCACTTCGCAACCCGCCCATCTGCTGATGGATAATATTAGCAATAGGGCCCTTATACGCCACACGACCTTCAATGCCTTCAGGCACCAGTTTCTCGGCGTTGTCTGAGTCCTGGAAATAGCGATCAGAAGAACCATGACTCTGGTTCATGGCACCCAATGAGCCCATCCCCCGGTACGACTTGAAATAACGGCCCTGATACAGCTCCACCTCGCCAGGCGCCTCTTCGGTACCGGCCAACATACTGCCGACCATTACACAACTGGCACCTGCCGCCAGGGCTTTGGCGATATCACCTGAGAAACGAATACCGCCATCAGCAATAACCGGAATACCGGTTCCCTTGAGCCCTTCAACGGCATCAGAAACCGCTGTAATCTGAGGTACACCACAACCGGTCACGATTCGGGTAGTGCAGATGGAACCCGGGCCGATACCCACTTTAACCGCATCCACACCGGCATCGGCCAGTGCTTTGGCGCCCTCTGCGGTGGCCACATTACCTGCGATCAAATGCAGTTCAGGATAATCTTCACGCACCCGGGTGACGCGGTCGATAACGCCCTGAGAGTGACCATGGGAGGTGTCTATCAACAGAATATCGACTCCTGCTTCCACCAGCAGTGCAATTCGTTCATCAGTGCCGGCGCCAACCCCTACTGCTGCACCTACACGTAAGCGGCCTAACTTATCCTTACAGGCATTGGGTTTACTTTCCGCTTTCTGGAAATCTTTTACCGTGATCAGACCTTTGAGTTTGAAGGCATTATCCACCACCAGGATTTTTTCAATCCGGTGTTCATGCATCAGTGCTAATACCTCATCCGAGCTGGCTCCTTCTCTGACCGTTACCAGACGCTCTTTTGGCGTCATTACCTTGCTGATAGCCAAATCGTGATTGTTTTCAAAACGCAGATCCCGGCCGGTCACGATCCCTACCAGATTATTCTCCGCATCCACAACCGGAAAACCAGAGTAACCGTGCAGCTGGCTAAGGGCATTGATTTCTGTGATCGTGGCATCCGGAGTAACGGTGATAGGATCAGAAACCACACCACTCTCGTATTTTTTCACCTGGCGCACATGGCTGGCCTGCTGTTCGGCGGTCATATTCTTGTGAATAAAACCAATTCCCCCTTCCTGCGCCAGAGCGATGGCAAGGCGTGCTTCACTGACAGTATCCATCGCAGCGGAAATGAGTGGAATACTCAACTCAACGTCGCGGGTCACTCGGGTTTTAAGACTGGCTGTGTGGGGAAGAACAGTGGAATGTCCTGGCACTAACAATACGTCATCGAAAGTCAGGGCTTCTTTTTCGATTCTGAGCATGGCAACAACACCTTTAGAATGGGGCTTTAGTTGCGGCGCAATTCTAACGGTTTTGCCCTTTTGGGTAAACCAAATTCCACCTTTATCATGCAAGTTT
This sequence comes from Lacimicrobium alkaliphilum, assembly GCF_002591895.1. Lineage (GTDB taxonomy): Bacteria > Pseudomonadota > Gammaproteobacteria > Enterobacterales > Alteromonadaceae > Lacimicrobium > Lacimicrobium alkaliphilum. Next base: position 75,309 of record NZ_NISX01000018.1, on the reverse strand, counting down.
TTACCGCTGAGGAATCACACCGACGATGGTTTTCTAGATCCAGGTCAAAAGATCCTTTAACAGTTCCATTACAATAATAATCTGAGTCTGTTATCAGGGGTGTCGAAAACGTGGATATATCAACGCCAACAATGGTTTTCGACACCCTGTTACAGGCCCTTCCTGATGCCGTTCTGGTTGCGGATCGCAATGGCAGAATCATTATGTGTAATGACCAGCTATCACAGTTATTCGGTTATAAAAAAAGCGAACTGATAGGGCAAACCGTTAACATTCTGGTGCCGGAAACGCAGCGAAAGCAACACCAGAATAAACTCATGAATTATATGGCTGAACCGAATCGTCGTACGATGGGTAAGATTATGTCGCTGGCCGGACAACATAAAAATGGCGGTCTTGTTGCTGTTGATATCATGCTCAGCCCCATCATCCTGGAAGATAAAACCTGGGTTATCTGTTCCATCAGAGACATAAGTGAATTACAACGGCTGCAGTTATCCCTTAAACACGCCCTCGATAAAGAGAAAAAGCTTGCCCGTATGGATTCTTTGACCAATGTGGCTAACCGGCGCGCTTTCTATGAGTTTGCAGAAAAAGAAAAAGATCGCAGCCTTCGTCATAGTCTGATATTCACCCTGGTGTATATTGATCTGGATAACTTTAAACTGGTTAATGACCGCTTCGGTCACAATACCGGTGACAAATTACTTAAAATGGTCGCATCGAATACCCTGCACAGCATCCGAAGCTCAGATATGCTGGCAAGACTGGGCGGCGATGAATTTGGAATTTTACTACCGGAAACAGACGCGGCGCTGGCCAGAAAAATGATGACCAGACTGATCAGAAAGCTTGAAAAAGTGATGGATGAAAATCAATGGCCGGTGAGTTTTAGCATTGGCGTATTAACATGTCAGAATGCCAACACCGCCTTTGAAGACCTGATGAAAAAAGTCGATGGGCTGATGTACCAGATTAAACATCAGGGTAAAAATGCGATTAAATATTGTATTGAGTAATCACCACCAGTTACTCAAGGACGGGCAATATTTCTCTGGCCGCTGTCTGACTAAATTGCTGATGCATAACCTGATATTGCATAAAACTGGCAAAGCCTTCGGCAAACCAGGCATTGTTACTGCCAAGATAGGGTAACGCCAGGTGACTTAATTCATGATACAGGGTCCAGTCCCGGGTAAAATGCTCCAGGGAAAAACGACTATCGACGTAAAGGTGAACTGATTGCGCACCTGCCCGCCATGTATTCGCCCATGGCACAGGTTGCCTGCCCTGACGGGGATGCAGGTGCAGCTCCATGGTAAAGGGATACGTCCCGAACACCCGCTTCGTTTGTATAACGCCATGATCCAGCCACTGGTTTAGTTTTTGTTGATGCTCTGAGGTAAACCGCTGTGCTCCTTTGATAACATAGGTCTGCGGGTGTTCATCTCCCTGCAGCACCGCAGAGATCAGGAATAAAGCTGCGCACCACCATCTGATTTGTATTCTCATGCCTTATCCGGTTACGCCAACTTATGGTTATTAATTATACCAACCGAATCAGCTTTTCAGTTCACCTTTAATTCAGCCGGGGTTAAGGCCCGATTGTCTATAAAGCAATAGTGATTCGTTAAACCGGAGGCAATTATGCCCACTTTACCCTACTGGAAAGCCCATCTTCGCTTACTGATTATTCTGCTGCTGGCACTGTGTGTCGCGTCCGTTACACAGGCGGCACAGACCGATGAACAACCGGACGAAGCCTTGCTCGACAGCCTGCTAGCTCCTGTCGCACTGTATCCTGACACCCTTTTGTCACACATACTGATTGCCGCCAGTTACCCACTTGAAGTGGTTCAGGCATCGCGATGGCGCGCGCAACACCAGGATCCTGATCAAAGCGACATAATTGACAAAGCCGAAGATCAGGAATGGGACCCCAGTGTTAAAGCACTACTGCCCTTTGATGATATTCTTTCACGTATGAGTGAAGATCTGCAGTGGACCCAGAATTTAGGTGAAGCGTTTATTGCCGATGAGGAGCTGGTGCTGGCCAGAATTCAGGTACTGCGTCGTAAAGCGTATGACGCTGGAAACCTTTATTCCAACGAAAATGTAGCGGTAGAACCAGAGCCGGAAGTGATCCGTATCGAGACCATTCGCAAGGAAGTGGTATATGTGCCTTATTACGATACCCGTACGGTTTATGGTGACTGGTGGTGGGCTCATCATACCCCCCACTACTGGCATAATCCTTATGCCCATGCTTCAGTCAATATTTTTTGGGGTCCGCGCATTACGGTAAGGCCCTATTTCTACTTCAGTAATTTTCACTGGCAAAACCACCATATCGTGGTCAACCGCCCCCACTTTTACAAACGGCCGAGATACTACCCACGTCATACCGTCATCATTCGCGATGGTAAACGCTGGCATCATGAGCAGAAACATCGTCGTGGGGTACAGTATAAAAACCCCGTAGTACACAGAAAAGTCAACAATCAGCGTGTCAGTCTGAGTCGTGAAAGCCAACAACATCCCGTCAGAGTTTTAGGAGCACAAAGCCGGGCTGTGAGATCCAAAGAATCTGTTCGCCATCATCAGGCTGTGCAGCACAAACTGCATAAACAATCAAAAACGCAAAGGCCGGTGCACAAATACGGCAGGTCGGTTGAACAGAGTCGAAACAAGGCCAGCGATACGGTTAAGTCTCCTACGCAACGTGCAATCAGACAAGCCAGGAGGATGCGCTCTGAATCTGTAAACAAGGGGCTTCACTCCGCAAAAGGGATAAAGCGGAAACCTGTTCCGGCTGGCAAAACCAAACACACCGCAACCCGCAGCAGATCTCAGGTGCATAGCAGGCAGAGACCTGAACGTACCCAGCGCCTGAAAACGAACCATACCCGGACGCACCAATCCAGAGCGGCAAAGACTGTGCAACACACTAAGCCATCACGTCATATTCGCAATAATGACAAGTCAAGGATACAGAAACACTGAACCATCATAGTCGCCCAAGCAGTAAATGATCAGACAGAATCCGTGGGTTTCACGGTAAAAGCCATGCCATTTCACCCACAAACGGAGTAAGTTAAGCTAATAAAGTCATTTTTTAACTGAAGAGCATCGCAATGTACTCAAAAAGTCTGATCAGTTGTGTTATCGCCATGTCGCTGGCGGGTTGCCAGCCTGATTCCACCACCCAAACACAGAGCAGCCAGGCTCAGGAACCTGCAGCGCAGCAAACTCAGCAACAAAATGTCAGAGCCGAAATTGACAGGTATACCCAACAGTTTCTGGCACTTCAGCCGGCTCTGGCTACCATGCTGGATATTCCTGAAGAGCTTGCAGGGGGGCCTTATAACCATCGCTTGCCGGATTATTCTGCAAAAGGTATGCAGGCAGTGCAGCAGTTGATGGCAGAGGCGTTGGCGTCATTGGAGAAAGCCGATAATCAGCAGTTAGATGAAGATACCCGCCGGCATGTGAATATCGTCAAGGTGATACTGGCCTACTATGCGGGTGATAAAGACTACAGTGCAGGATACATCGATACCTGGGCAGGTCACCTTCCTTATATCATAAACCAGATTTCCGGGCCGCTGATTGATATCCCCAAATTAATGCAGGTACAGCAACCGGTGACCAATGCGGCTCAGGCAGAAGCTTATCTGCAAAGACTGGAAGCCCTTGAGCAGATGACTAACCAGGTGGTCGCTAAATTTCAGCAGGATCAGCAACAGGGGGTCAGACTGCCCGCCAATCTTATCCCCGGTACGCTGGATTATTTTGAACGCTTTGTGGCACCACAGCCATCTGAACATTCACTGGTCACAAGCTTTGCAAAGAGGCTGGAAAACGTTGAATCACTGGCTGACCAACGTCAGGCGTTAGCCGATAAAGCCGCTCAGCTCATTGCCACAAAAATCTATCCCGCCTATCAGCGCGCTCAGCAGGTGGTCGCGGATTCAGTCGAACAGGCGCCTGAGGGCGATGGTATCTGGGCACAACCGGGAGGTGAAGGGTTTTATCAACACGCGCTCACCTATCTGGGTGATACGCAAATGAGCGCAGAACAGGTACACCAGACCGGGCTTGATGAAGTAGACCGGATCAGCACTGAGATGGATACCATTCTTAAGGCCAATGGCTATGAAGAGGGCACGGTGGGCGAACGCATGGTGGCCCTTGCCAGTGAGCCACAATTTCTGTTCGGGGATTCCGACGAAGGGCGCCAGGCTTTGCTGGACTCACTGAACGTAGAAATCGATGCTATCATGGAAATGGCGCCTTCTTTGTTTGCCACCATGCCAAGTCAGTCTGTAGAAGTCCGTCGTATTCCAAAAGTGTCGGAAAAAGGCGAAGCAGGTGGTTTCTACACGCCGCCTTCGATGGACGGTAAACGCCCCGGAATCTATTGGATAAATCTGCGTGATATGTCGGCGGTACCCAGTTTTGGTCTGAAGACCCTGACCTACCACGAGGCCGTGCCGGGGCACCACTTTCAGATTGCCCTGAATATGGCCCAGCAGGATATTGGCCTGATGCGTCAGAACGCACCGTTTAACGCCTTTGTAGAAGGCTGGGCACTGTATTCTGAACTGGTGGCCGAGGAGATGGGCATGTACCAGGATGACCCGTTTGGCGATCTTGGGAGACTGCAGGCAGAACTTTATCGTGCAGTGCGTCTGGTAGTGGATACCGGGCTGCATGCAAAGAAATGGACCCGCGAGCAGGCCATTGAATACTTCCATACCGCAACCGGAACCTCTATGACAGACGTCGTGGCTGAAGTGGAGCGCTATATGGCCTGGCCTGGTCAGGCGCTTGGCTACAAACTGGGAATGCTGAAACTGGTTGAGCTACGGGACATGGCCAGACAACAACTGGGAGAGGATTTCGACCTGAAATTTTTCCATGATCTGATCCTGCTGCCAGGAGCACGGCCGATGAGTATTGTTGAACAGGATGTGAAAAACTGGATCGCTGAAAAGCAAAAATAACCACAGAGGCGCGGGGGGAGTGATTAGTGCTGAATGATGAATAAAAAGCTATTCACCACAGAGTCACAGAGAACACAGAGGTATCATAATTTAAGTCGTCAGTTGTCAGTAGGGGCGAAGGCGGATACAGGGATAGTTTGTTTCGCGAACCGAAGCATCAAGCGCGGGGCTGGCTCGAAGGATGGAACTTATTCACCTGACACCGCCAGATTAACCATACAAGTCCAATAAATTGGACCCTACAGGGGAACGCGGTGTAGGGTCGAATTCATTCGACTAACAACGTTGGCTCAACACCATTAGCTTACAAAATAAATATTTTTAGCCCTCTGTGTTCTCTGTGCCTCTGTGGTGAAATCTTTTGAATACCTTACAGCGCCGGTAGGCCCCAGGCAGACTGGCGCTTTATATATTCACCACGCGGCAGCAATACCATGGCAGGCGCGTCATCGGCATCCAGCCAACGAATTAACTTATCCATGACTTCTGCCGGCATTGCAGTGCAACCCGCTGTAGGTTTATCGTCGCCACGCCACAAATGCAGGAAAATACAACTCCCGGCACCGGGCACATTCTTCGGGTTGTGGGCAACAAACACGCCTTGTCGATATAGCTCATCACCATAGTGCAGATCACGGCGCATCCCCTCTGAAGATCCTTCAACGGCGTCTTCTCCAACAACACTGGCATCAACTATCTGGTTGTAATAAGCAGAGTCATTGACATCCATACAGTAGTGGCTGCCCTGCATCTGCTGGTAAGGTATCTCCAGTCCGGACAAGGCCTCATAGCCAAAACCACTGGTCAGCGCAAAGATTCCGGCAGGGGCTTTACCATCCCCTTCTTTTTTCTGCTGTCCCGGCTGAGCAGGATGAAGTCCAATACCCCAGGCCGAACCGGTACGGCCAATGGTTACACCAGAGCTGTATGGCTGAGCCTCCCAACCATTGTCAGTACGGACATAAGTTTGCAGTGTCCCGGTGATCCCGTCCCAATCGTCCGTCGTCACCACCACCAACTGTTGCGTTTCGTCGGGAACCTGCCAGGCCGCCTCAATCGGCAGACTGGTAACCACCAGCAGGCCCATAGAAAGTTTGAGTAGTGTGTTCAACATATTAATCCTTATCACCTTAGCAAGATTAGTGAATAATAGAGCAAGCCCACTCAAGAATAAACTATTACTAATATCTAAACTTGTAGTAAGTTAATATTCCTCATATAAGTTGCATTGGAGCCCTTTTCAGATATGACGTACAGGCCAAGTTTCGCCGAAATAGACCTTAATGTTATTCGCAACAATTACCAATTGAGTTGTCAGCAGGCTCCCGCATCAAAACAACTGGCAGTGATCAAGGCAAATGCTTATGGTCATGGTGCCGTTCAGGTAGCGAAGCAGCTGGAGGATATTGCACCGGCTTTTGCCGTCGCGTTTATTGATGAAGCCCTGGCATTGCGTGAGGCCGGGATCCGTTCTCCGATATTAATTATGGAGGGATTTTTTCGCGCACAAGAACTGAGTCTTGCTTCAGAAAAAGGGTTCTGGCTGATGCTGCACAGTCCGGAGCAGATTGAAATGCTGGAAAAAACACCTCTGCCATCACCTCTTAACTGCTGGTTAAAAGTAGACACTGGCATGCACCGGCTTGGCATCCTCCCTGAACACGTGCCGGCAATACTGGAAAGACTGACTAAAAGAGGAAAGCTGGCTCAGTCGCCCGTACTTGCAACCCATATGGCTAACGCGGAAGAGATGAATAATCCGCTAAACCAACGGCAGATTGATCGATTAAGACAACTGGGAAAAGATACGAACAGCCCACTGAGCCAGGCCAACAGCGCCGCACTGATGCAACTGCCTGCCAGTCATAGTAACTGGAACAGACCGGGTATAATGCTCTACGGCTGCTCACCGCTTGTACAGCGCTCGGAGCAAATTGGCCTGCAACCGGCCATGTCAGTATACAGCGAAATTATCGCCATTCGGGAGCTGAAAAAAGGTGATGCCGTAGGTTATGGCGGTTGCTGGCAAGCCCGGAAGCCAAGTCGTATTGCCACCCTTGCCATCGGTTACGGAGATGGTTATCCACGCAGTACAGACAGCCAGTGCGAGGTGTTTTTGCATGGCCAGCGAGCTACCGTGGCGGGCAGTGTCTCTATGGATATGCTGGGGGTGGATATCAGCCATATCCCTGAGGCCAGAGTCGGCGATAAAGTGGAATTATGGGGCAACAATATACCGGTAACAGAACTTGCCCGGCGGGTGAACACGTTAAGCTATGAACTGCTGACCCGCGTTAACCAGCGCCTGCCCAAACATTTTGTTGATTAAATTCCCAAAAGCACGAAAAAGGGGTCGTAGTTAATTATCCGGCTCTGCAAGTAGTCGTATACCGGCCAGGATAAAATAATTAACTACGACCCCTTTTTAGGTTATTCACTCACGGCCACGCTGCAGCGCAATGATCAGCATATCCATCAGATAAGAAAGGTTAATTGCCTGTGGTGGCAGTAACAGTTGGGGTACCTGCGTATCTACCAGCATCTGCAGGGTAATATCACACATACTGGGCAGCTTGGTATCACCATACTTGCATATACCGATGATTTTATTCCGGTGGCTGCGGTTCAGTCGAATCAGTTCCTGCAGATGCTCATCGCAGTCTTCCAGGCTGATAATCACCAACACCTTATCTTCCACTACCTGATCGGCCAACAATAGATCGAGCCGATAGTCTGCTATGTGCTGTACCTGCTTGCCCAGTTGACATAACCCCTGAGCCAGTCGGGTCGAAGGGTACAAACCTTCCCCCAGCCCCTGCAGTTGCACCCATTTGGCTTCTGCCAATACATTCACCGCATGTACAAAAGCATCAGAGGCTTCCACCTCAGCAAGATATTCAATGGTTTTTGCTGATTCCTCGCGGATAAAGTCGGTAATAGATTCTTTCTTCTGCCGCCGCGACAGGGGTCCATTGCTGGTATTCAGCCCGATCCCACGGGCCAGACTCTCGTTCACAGCCAGCTTCAGATCCGGATAGCCCCTGTAGCCCATTTTCTGACTGAACTTGACCACACTGGACTGGCTGACCCCCACTGCACTGGCGAGTTGCTGTGAGGAGTAGTCCCTGAGCAAATGGGTATTATCCAGAATAAAATCAGCCAGCTTCTTCTCACTGGAAGAAAGGTTGTCACGCATGGCTTTCATTTTCAGTAAACAGGTCAATGGCTTTCCCTACTGCAATTGCATTTTTATTGTTGTTTATCTGCATAGAATACCGCTTTTTATCTCTGAGTCATCCCTGGAGTCACAATTTTGACAGGCAAATTGTCAACGAGAGATTACCGACTCATATATCAGTGAGACAATACTGCCATAGCGGCCCAGTTCGAAATCATCGCCGGTAAAGCCATAGAGATCATCTTCCAGATTCACAACGGGTGTATGTCGCCGATTAGTCAGCAACACAATCGCCAGATCATATTCAGGATCCACTACGGTCACGGTACCCGTCCAGCCGGTATGGCCGATGGCCTGAGAGCTGGCGTAAGGGCCAAAATGCCAGCGACGCTCACCATTGCCTGCCCGGCGCCAGCCGAGCCCCAGCGTAATATCCATATCAGACGCTTTGGTAAACTGATCAAGCACAGAGGGAGCAAAGATTTGCTGTTCACCGTAACCGCCGCGATTAAGCAATATCTGGGTCAATACGGCCATGTCTTCTGCGCTGGAAAATAACCCGGCATGGCCGGCGACGCCTTGCATGGAGTAGTAAGCTTTTTCGTCATGCACCTCTCCCTGCAACACATAATCGCGGATATTATCAAAGCTGACCCGCCCGCCACGGCTGTTACCCTGTATCTCGGTAGCCGCAAACTGACTCTTAACAAAGCCTTTTTTAAGCGGAGTGAATTTGCTGTTACGCAAACCAAGAGGCTCATAAATCTGTGATTCTACATAGTGATCCAAACGCATACCGGTGACTCTCTCCACCAGCACTCCCAACAGCATAAAGCCGGTATCGCTATAGACAGGCTTAAGACCACGACCGATTTCCAGCGGCACTTCGTTGAGCAATAATTGTGCAGTTTTGTTCTTATTCTGAGAGAAAAAAGCCTCTCCGAACTTGTTCTCCCGTTCGAAAAAACGCACTTCCGGCCCATACCCGGCAGTATGATTCAACAAGTCCTTGATCCTGATCGCCGACCTGCCCTGCCCCTTAAACTCTGGGATATGGTCCGAAACCTTGTCATTAAAGCTCAGCTTCCCTTCCGTCATCAGTTTCATAAGCGCAAAATTCGTGGCGAACATCTTGGTGTTGGATGCCATATCAAACAATGTGTCTTTACGCATTTGTTGTGGCTCAGGCAGCATTAAGCCGTTATCGTCGTATAAGCGCTTATTTCCGTACGCAGAATGCTTGATCACCTGTCCATCTTTGACCACCAGCAATACTGCACCGGGGTAACCTTGTTCTATTTCTGAATTAATCAGCTTATCCAATGCCGAGAAATCATATTGGTTATCTGCTGACTGCTGCAGCGTTGGATACGGAATTCTGACCCGTATACTGGCCCCCTCAGGCCGAACATTTTCTACCCGCAACTGATTAAGACCATCATGAGTGCGCCGCGCCAGGGAGTAGCGATATTGTGCCTCTGGCGCAAAGGGCTGCTGGATATTGAGCTGGTCGCCATTGACATAAATGTCAGCAAACTCGGCGTCCAGACTATCGATAATGATCTCTCCCTGCCCGGCATAAGCCTGAAAAGATCTGCGATCATTCACCAGCACCCTCTCGCTGGGCTCCGGTTCCGGGAAGTGGCTGTCGACCTGCCCCAGAGGCTCTACAAATTCAGCCTCCGGCACAGCTGTTTGTTCTTTTTTATAGCGCTCCATCAAAGGCGCTATTTCTTTCGGAAAGTACTTATCAATCAGCGCAAACAATGTAGCAGCGGTTTTATCGGTGGCTTCTCCACTCACATGCCAGGGTAAGAAATGCATCTGAAAAGCAGATAAAGTATCCAGTGTCTGGGCATCCATACGACCGGTTTCCTGAATACCGTATCCGTACGTTCTCAACGCTCTTTGTATTAATCCTAAAGAAGGCGAAGCCTTGGTAAATTGCTGCCAGTAATCATTGACTGTGTCATTGTCATACCAGGCACCAATGCCTTCCTTATATAACTGATACCAGGGAAATCTGGGGCCCGGATCGTTTTTACGACTGGGGGTAATGTCAGAGTGGCCGATCACCTGCGTGGGACCAATATCAGGGTGACGTGCCAGAATGTCTTTGGAGAGTTTTACCAGTAAGGCGATCTGTTCAGGGTCAAAGTCGGGGAAAATACATAACCTGCCATCGCCGTGTTCATTGCCATTGTGAGGGTCGCTGAAATGGTGCCCCATTTCCCGCTCGCATTGCGGCACATTGACGATTTCAATACCAATAGACTGATCGTTCAGAGCCTTTCGACCTTGCCAGTAACTGCGGCCTGCGTGCCAGGCACGGTTCTGTTCATCCACCAGCTGCAGCACCTTCAGTTCTTCGTCAGGGTAACTGTCATCAAAACGCTCAGGAATCAGATAGTGAGAACTCACATAGGGCCCTTTAACCAGGGCATTAACTGACCTTTCGTAGTCTATGGCAGTAAAGTGCATCACCAGAAACTGTACTCTGTGGTTATAGGATTTGGCAGGCATCTGCTCGATTGGCAGACTGGTGCACCCAACCAACAGGAACAAAACAAAAAAAGCACTAAAACGCGCGGGGACGACAATGGAAAAAGGTGAAAGAAACAGAGATTTTACTTTCATATGAATCAGTATCCGAATTCTGTCTAACTCAAATGGCTTTATTAAACAGGTATCTAGTAATTTAATCGCCGAAGATTTGTTCCCGACAATCCCGGCATACCGTCCCTCCCTGGACATCGCCGGGAAGTGTTCCCGACAATCCCGGCATACCGTCCCTCCCTGGACATAAAAAATCCCCGCTATACTGCGGGGATTAAAACAGGTAGCCCCACGAAGGGGAAGCAAACCCAATGGCACTCCATTGCCGGTACAACACACAACATCTAATTGATTAGAACGTCAGGTTAACCGATAACTGCACTCGACGCGGCAAAATCAGGTCACGTGGTTGACCAAACGTCTCGTTAGATACGTAAGGGTCATAGTTGTAACCGGTTTGATTGTCGAACACGTTATAGATATCGGCAGCAAACTCGAGATTAATATCATCGGTCAGCGCAAAGTCCTGACGATAGTTCAGGTCTAACTGCCAGTGACTGGACTCACGACGGCTTCCCGCCGGTTCAGCATAACGGATAGTCGAGCTGGAATAACCGTACAACGTTCCATCCCAGGCTTCCCAGACATCCCCTGACTGGAACAGGAAGTTGGCGCCGATATTCGCATTCCAGTCTGTGGTGTAGTAACCAAACAGTTTCACTTTGTGCGGCCGGTCGCCATTCAGTGTACCGTATTTGCCATCCCACAACTGACGGCCAATACCATCGGCCAGTAATGATGAACCAATAAAGCGGTTCGCATCAGAAACACCACTGGTTATATCCTGGTCGTAGTTACCGTAGTAATGAGACCAGACATAAGAGGCATTGATATACCAGTTATCACTGAAATATTCACCCTCAAGGCTGACTTCCCAGTACTTATTCTTAGCATCATCCAGTTCGGCGACAACATAAGAAGAACCACCTACTTCGGCCCGATAATCTTCCAGCTCAGGAATATAAGGTCCCTTAGCTGCGATATGATCCGGTACACCACCAAAGGGTCCGTCATAATCATACTCTCTAGAATAGTTCCAGGTATCTTCCCAGGGGTGTGAGGCTTCGCGGTGGCGAACGTGACCTCGCAGCATCCAGCCGCTCTCCAGGTTCTTGGTCATACCAATAGTGAACTCATCAGTACGACGGGGCTTAATGCCTTCCTGGAAGAACTTGCCGGAAGACCCTGCTCTGGGATCGTTGCCGATATAATCGCCGTTTTCATCGAAATACACGTTCAGTGTAGCCTGACTATTACGCGCCCAGGACGCCGCACGGGCCAGTGAACTGGCGGATGGATTGTAGCTGGCAAAGTTAGCAAACACGGTGGAATCTGGCTGGAACTGCCAGGTCACACCCAGGCGTGGCTGAATCATATCCTGCCAGTCAACGGTGTACATCTTGTACTTATTGCCTGGCGCCAGTTCATAACCAGAAACATTAGAAGAGTTTTCACGCAAGCCCTGGCCATACAGAATATCTTCACTGATCAATACACCCACATTGTAGATGAAGTCACCATGCTCAATGGTGTCATTGATCTCCAGATTGTAGGTTTCAGTAGAAGAAGAAATCGGTGGTACAGACTCACCGTCTTCACCTAAGAAGCTCATCTGCTCTACAATGGCCTGATAATAAACCGGCTGATCACCAGTGTAAGTATCTGGTGGTAAGCCACCGGTATAGGAAATAGAACCCCAACCGTTCGAGCGGCGAGCCAGAACCTCTTCGCTTTCCTGCCACTGGAAACCAAAATGCAGCGTATGATAACTGCTACCGATCTGCATCTCATGATCGACATTAAACTCGAACATATCGCGGTAGAAGTTCTGTATACCGATGGTCGACCCCACACCAACATCGCCACCGCCCTTCAGCTGGCCGTCTTCGGTATAACCATAACGGTCAATCAGCGCCTGAGCACCGGCTAAGTCATAGTTAGGATCATCTTGATTAGTGGTAGGAACATTAAACAGCCCCAATTGGTCCAGATTACCCAGATCCAGCGATGCCCCAAGCTGCGGCGTCACATCAATCAGATTATCGGGCTGGCCCTGTGTTTCATAATCCCAGGTACTGTAGCTGAATGTAACGGTAGTGGCATCACCCACGTAGTAAGAGCCATCCAGCGTAAAGATCTGCTCTTCTACCAGTCCACCGGTGGATGTTGAATCCTGCGCGAACGCACCAACAGAATCTCCCTTGGTTTCTTCTTCGGAATCACGCAGGCTGACGTTAAATAGCATATCGGCGATCGGTGCCCAGGTCAGCTTGGCAAAATACTCGTTGTCTACCAGCGAGTAATCTTTGGTCGGACCATAAGCCGTTTCTTTGTTAACACGCTTATCTTCGGGGCGGTAATAAGAGCCGTAGAAGAACAGTTCATCTTCAATCAGAGGCCCGCTGAAACTGCCAATAATCCAGCTTTTGTCCAGCGTTGAGCTCTCTGCGGCTGTATCGTCGGTAGTATCCCTGTCAGCAACAAAATTGCTGTCCTGCAGGCGATATTCGACACTGCCCTGAAATTCATTGGTACCGGATTTGGAAGTGGTATTAATGGCAAAACCACCGGAGCGGTTAAAACCAACGGCTTTGGCACCACCGCGATCGATGGAAACGTTGGCAATATCGTGCGTTGACGGAGAAGACGCCAGATTACCAAACAGCGGCAAAGACACATCCACGCCATCGAATGAATACTGGTTATCACGACCGGAACCACCTGCAGAGGGGCCCAGAACACTGGTTTCAGTGTATTCTACCCCAGGTACAATTTTCAGCAGATCACGGTAAGACTGGCCAATGGGCAACCCTTTAATGGCATTTTCACCAAGCGAGTTACTCAGAGCCGAGTCACCCACACGCACCAACTGGGTTCCGACAATAGTAATCACTTCCGCATCCGAAGTTTGCGCAGGTAAAGTGATATCCACCGAAGAAGTCTGATCCAACAAGACTTCAAGCTGCACGGTCTGACTGGTACCGTTTTCAGCTTCAACCTTAACGGTATAAACACCCGGAATCAGAGACGGTAGTCTGAAACCACCGTTGGCATTCAGTTTAGTGCTTCTCGCCTTAGGCATATTCGGGCTACTGGCAGTGACGGTTACTGTAGTCGGGTCCATATCGCCCTGAACAGTAACTTTACCGCTTAATCCACCTGTTTGTTGCGCCAAGGCGGGAGCCACCATCATCGAACTGGCCAATACGGCGGCTGACACTGTAGTTACTGGAGCACTCAGTGCTCCGCGCATTGCCATGACAATACGCTTTTTAGCAAAAGCTATATCTTTGAGTTTCATAATTTTCGGTATCCCTGGATCAGTTTTGCTTGTTTACTTGTTATTCAACACTTGTGAGTTTGTTTTCTGCTGGCTTTTTAGCCAGTCACTATTAAACCTATCACTCTTTTTGCAAAAATAAAATATTTTATTCCTTTATTATGGTAACCAAGGAATAAGCCCTTCATACTTTCACCTGTTGAATATGTCCCAATCCATAGTCCTCTGCTATCAACCTGCCAACTGCTGACACTGACAACAGCAGACACTTTATCCCTTACCCTGACTAGCCTTAGCGTAGTTTTTCAGCACCCGCCTTCAGGCTGTACCTAACAGAAGTGTAGCAGTTATCTGCAATATTGTATTAGCTGAAAACCTGCAGAATAATAATTTATTATTGATTTAAAGTTGATTTGAAATAATATTCCTTCATACTTTTTAACACAATAGAGCTCTGTGCAGATTCTGGTCAGAAGCAGAGTCACCTTGCCTTGTCAGCATCCGTCGTGGATAAGTGAGTTTACGGATACAAGATTCTGAGGCATTTTAGACTCAGATTAATAGCCTCAGGGGGCTCACTGCCTGTTTCGGCAATTGATATACTGACGGGAAAAAAATCGACCATTAACTCAGGAATTCACAAAAAGAGTCATAATGAAACTATCGTCTTTGCTTATTATTACCGCGACAACACTGGCCCTGAATTGGTCACACTATCTGTCAGCTCAGCCCACAGATGTGCCGCACATTTCACCCCGCCACCTCAGCGCTCAGTATTGGGTAGATAAGACAGAGGATGCCGAACAAAGGTTATTGTCAGCGTCTGCAATACAAGAGCTGAACCAGCATACTTTTAAACAACAATCAGAGCTGGCTGAAACAGATAAACTGCCTGAACAATACGCCAGGGCGCAATTACTGGAGATGCTCAACAATGTCAGCTCCGTGCCCGGCTACAATCGCTTTTTTGCCAATGGCGACCCGCTCACCGAACAAGACTATGCCCGCTATCGTGATAATATGAACCTTGATGCATTGGAACCGAACAATCCCGTTCGTCATGCATTGGTCACCACACGCACTACCATGCGCCGATTCCCCTCCCCTGACAAAGCTTATAATGATGAAATGGATCCGGATATTGATCGTTTTATTGAAACCGGGTTGTTTCCTGGTGATGCAGTGGCAATTTTACACCAGAGTAAAGACGGTGACTGGCTGTTAGCACGAGCCTATCATTATCTGGCCTGGATACCGGCAAAGGATGTAGCCATTGGCAGCAAAGAAAAAGTCTATGGCTTTAAAAATGCAGAGCCTTTTGTAGTTGTCACCGGCGCGAAAGTCTTTACCAATTACAATCCACAACTGCCCCAGCTTTCAGAAAAGCAGCTCGATATGGGGGTGCGTTTACCTTTACTGAGCAATCAGGAGGTAGAGCATAACCTTTATGGCCAGAACCCCTATACCAGCTATGTCGTAACACTGCCTTTTCGTGAAGACGATGGCAGTCTGAGTATTAAGCCCGCTCTGATCAGCAGGAATCAGGACATCAGTAGCGGATATCTGCCTTTCACCCGTGGGAATATTATTCGTCAGGGCTTTAAGTTCCTCGGTGAGCGCTATGGCTGGGGGCATGACTATAATGCCCGTGACTGCACAGGCTTTGTGTCGGAAGTTTACCGGACCTTCGGTATTCTGATGCCAAGGAACTCAACTCAGCAAGGCAAAGGGCGATATGGGATTAATGTGCGCTTTGACCAGAACGCCTCGAAGAAGGAAAAGCTATCAGCCATTAACAACATGGACGTCGGCGATCTTGCCTATATTCCCGGCCATGTGGTGATGTATCTGGGTGAAGATAATGGCCAGCCCTATATTATCCATGACGTACATGGGATGTCTTACCTGGATGATCAGAACAATTATTACAAGGGCATACTCAATGGCGTGTCCGTTACTCCGCTTTTACCCATGCGCTTGTCGGAATCAAGCAGCTATGTGGATAAAGTTTACACTATCAAGTCTATTCGCTAAGGGAACCAGATGAAAATCACTGATATCAAATTCGCCATGCTCAGAGTACCGCTGAACACACCATTTAAAACTGCCCTGCGTACGGTAGACAAAATAGAAGATGTCGTGGTCATAATTGAAACGGATACCGGCCATATTGGCTATGGAGAGGCACCGGCAACAGCTGTGATTACCGGTGACACCCACGGCTCAATTATCGAAGCCATTAAAACCATGATTAAGCCCAAATTGATTGGTGAGGAAATCGAAAACCTCAATCGTATTACCCATCTTATTCAGGGTTCAATTGTTAAAAACTACAGTGCCAAGGCGGCTGTCGAAATTGCCGTTTACGATCTTTTTGCACAGCTTTACAAAGCACCGCTGTATAAAATACTCGGCGGCGGTGAGCCCACCCTCAGCACCGATATCACTATCAGCGTTGACTACATCGACAAGATGGTGCAGGACAGCATTGAGGCCGTGAACAAGGGCTTTGAGACCCTCAAAATTAAAGTTGGCAAAGATATTGGCGTAGATATAGAACGGGTTAAAGCCATCTATGCGGCAGTGGAAGGCAAGGCGTTGTTGCGATTAGATGCAAATCAGGGCTGGACCGCAAAAGAAGCCGTCTATGCGCTTACCCGTCTTGAAGATGCCGGTGTGCGCCTGGAGCTTGTTGAGCAACCGGTGAAAGGTCATGATCTGGAAGGCATGAAGTACATCACCGAACGGGTACATACGCCGGTAATGGCTGATGAAAGCACCTTCGGTCCCAAAGAAGTGATTGAACTGATCCGCATGCGCGCCGCCGATATTATCAATATCAAACTGATGAAAACCGGCGGTATCAGCAACGCCATACGTATCGCCGATATTGCCGAAACCTATGATATTCAGTGCATGATCGGCTGCATGTTGGAAACCAGCATAAGCGTCAGTGCTGCGGTGCATTTAGCGGTCGCCAAATCCCATGTGATTACCAAAGTAGATCTCGACGGGCCTTCACTCTGCGCTTTTGATCCCGTGGTAGGTAACGTCAAATTTAAAGGCTCTGACATCATCATCGAAGATCAGCCAGGAATTGGTATCGAAAGTATTCAGGGGCTTGAGATGCTGGAGTAAGTGAAAAAGTGGGGTCAGAGTAAACTTAATTATCAGGGCAACCACCGGAGCCGGTTGTTCGGGAGACAGAGTTAAGTTTACTCTGACCCCACTTTTTTATTTTACCGGGAAATCAAAATAGGTATCCGTATAGGGTTGTGGTACCAATGAATAATGCCACCATTCCATCGAATAATTATCGAACCCTTCGCTTTCCATAAAACCTTTCAGCAACTGGCGATTGGCAGCCTGTTCGCTGCTGATAGTAGGGTTGGCTGTATTAGACAGCGGGTCAAACATATCAAAAGGTGAGGCCATATCCAGCTCTTCCCAATCTCCCTGGCTATTCTGCCTTACGAGAGTCAGATCCACCGTCGCACCCCGGCTATGGCCCGAACGCTCGGCGATATACTCCCCTACCAGTTTGGTTTTAGGCAAATTCGGAAAGTAATCTTCCTTGGTGCGGGTATCGGAAAGATCCTGTGCCCAGCGCATAAAATGCGCGACGGAACGTTGCGGCCGGTAGCAATCGAATATCTTTAGTTTCATTCCCTGCTCAGCAACCCTGGCGGCTACGTTTTGTAAAGCCTGCCCTGCTTGTCTCTGCAAGATACATTTAGGGGCCAGGTACCCTTCTACGGGCATTCCGACAAAGTTATTGTCGGTATAGTAGCGAATATCATAAATGGCCTCAGGCAACACCTGGTTCATATCCATAAAATCATCAGGCATCGGCTCACAAGCTGCATAAAATGAGGTAATCAGCGTCACACCAGCAAATACTTTTTGCATCACACACCTATCCAGAACATGCCTACCAGAATATAGGCCACCAATGTCAGCGCACCACTAAACAGAGCATAAGGTAACTGCGTTTTAACGTGCTCAAGTAAGTCACAACCAGAGGCCAGACTGCTCACGGCAGTGGTATCGGAAATGGGCGAGCAATGATCACCAAAAACCCCGCCGCCAAGTATCGCGGCCATCACCAGTGACGGGGGCAGGCCAAGATTGAGCACCATTGGCATGCCAATCGGAATCAGGATGGCAAAGGTGCCCCAGGAGGTACCCGTCGTGAAGGAAATCAGTGCCCCGGCCAGAAACAGCAACGCCGGAATAATAAACAGCGGGAGTGATTCGGCAACAATGCCAGAGATGAAATCACCGGTACCCAATGCTCTTAAGCTGCCCCCCAGCGCCAGTGAGAACAGCAGAATAGCCACTAAAGGCAACAATTCACTCATGCCTTCAAAACCCACTTTAACCAGTTCTTTATGCTCAAATCGTTTCGAACCAATCATCATAAAATAAGCCAGCATACAGGCCAGAGTGGTGGCATAGAGCACCGACTTGGAACCATCCCCATCGGTAAGATTGCCATTCCCTGTCCAGTACATGAAACCGAGCATACCAATAACCATTGTCATCAATGGCAACACCATGTAGCGGGCTTTGGAAGCCTTATAATCTATCTCAGTATGACTGGCAGATTTGCTCAATGCCCGCTCTGACTCCTTCATCGGCCCGAAGACTTTACCGGTAATAATGGTAAACAACACAATAGCCAGGGTAATCAGGGCATAAAAGTTCAGCGCTATGGTTCCCACCAGGATAGACACCGCCGTTTGTTCGGTAGGATAAGTACCGAGCAAACCCAGTACATAAGCCCCCCAACCATTGAGCAGAATCAGAATACAGATAGGTGCACTGGTACTGTCTATGACATAGGCAAGGCGGGCCCTGCTCATTTTAAACTTGTCATACAGACCCCGTGATAAAATACCAGCGGTCAGTACACTCAGATTTGACTCAATAAAGACCACCACACCGGTGAAAAAAGACAACAAACCAACCTGGCGCTGGTTCCTGGCAACCCCTTTGTTAATCATTTTTTCGACTAACGCGGTAACGCCGCCTGAATGGCGCATATAGGCGAGCAGCGCTCCTACCATCAGTGAAAACACCAGCAGGCGTGTATTACCCGGTGAACTGAGAACTGAAATGATGCGCTCAACAGTCTGAAACGGGCTCTGTAAAACAGACACCGTCAGCCCGCTCTGACCTTGCAGCATCAGCAACAATTCAGAGCTGAACAGCGCGACAAGCAAAGCGAGGATCACCTCTTTTCGCCAGAAGACAACGATAATAGCCAGTGCGGGGGGAAGGAGCGTTAACCAGTCAGACAAGGGACACCTTTATTGTTATTAATCATTTACGGGTGATAATTATCATCAGAGACGTTCAGAACACCTTCTGCCCGGCTATCATCCGCAGAGTAAAGATTTTATATTCCATTAATCTAACATTTTTTCAATATAATATTCGAGTCAATCTCTGCCACTGGGATGAAAATCGCCCGCATGCCATCGATCAACTGGCCGGTTTGATATCCTCGAGACGATATTTGTCGATCAATGAGTACAGCGTAGGTCTGGTAATACCGAGCAACTCTGACGTGCGGGACATATTCTGACCAGCCAGGTGCCAGGCCTGACGAATGGCTTTACTCTCTGCTTCCTCACGCACCTCACGCAAATTCAGAGTTTGCATACCCACTTCACTATCATCGGAAAAAAGCCCCAGATCATCGGTCTGAATAACATTGCCTTCGGCCATAATCACCGCTGATTTAAGCTTGTTCTGCAGCTCACGAATATTGCCCGGCCAACGATGTTTGAGCATGGCATCGATAGCCGCTTCACTGAAACTCTTAACTTTAGAGTTATATTCTTCCTTGTAATCACTCAGAAAGGTTCTGGCTAAAAGAATAACATCGCTGCCCCGATCACGGAGCGGCGGAATATGAATAGTGATTTCACTGACCCGGTAATACAAATCCTCCCGGAAAGTTTGTTCCTGAACCATTGTTGAGAGGTCTCTGTGTGTGGCACAGATAACTCGCACATCAACCGGTATTTCATTGCGCCCGCCGACCCGCTCAACAACGCGTTCCTGCAAAAACCGCAACATCTTAGCCTGTAAGCCAATCGGCATATCACCAATTTCATCCAGGAATAAGGTTCCTCCCTGAGCAGTCTCTATCTTACCCGGAGTAGTTTTGTTCGCCCCGGTAAAAGCACCTTTCTCATAACCAAAGAGTTCACTCTCCAGCAGGTTTTCGGGGATAGATGCGCAGTTTATTGCCACAAACGGTTTATTACGACGGCCACTGTGATCGTGGATTGAACGAGCGAAAACCTCTTTACCTGTGCCACTCTCACCTAACAACAAGGCACTGATATCAGTCTGAGCAATTTTTTCCGCACGCCGGCTGGCCTGCTGAATACTGTCGCTATTGCCAATTATCTTACCCATGGCAGGCTGTGACTGGGCGAGCTGACGGTTCTCCAGTTCCAGGTTGTAAAGGTTCAGCGCCCGGCTGACCAGGATTTTGATCGTATCGGAGTCTATGGGTTTCTGATAGAAATCATAGGCTCCTATCTCAACCGCCTTCAGGGCATTTTCCTTGTCATTGTTGCCGGTTACGACGATAACTTTAGTCTGTGGGGCAATGCTGAGGATCTCTGTAAGTGCCTGCAATCCCTCTGAGGCATTGGCCGGATCCGGTGGCAAACCAAGATCCAGAGTCACCACTTTTGGTTCAAAGCGCCTGAGTTGGGTGATGGCAGACTGGCGATCATCAGCAAAAATCACTTCATACCCACTGAAGCTCCACTTCAGTTGCTTCTGAATTCCCATGTCATCGTCAACAACCAATATTTTTTCCATAACTGCACTTTCCTGTTGTTTTTCTTTTGTAGGGGAAAACCCGGCTACCAGATTATCATGTAACTCAAACTGCGCGAGTGATTCTTCTATGCTGGCTTTGCGCCATCGTCACGGGTGCAGCAAGTCTGGGAACAACAATAACCTGCGTTTCAGCATCCATCCCGTAAAGTCCCCAACATAGCTCCACTCAGGCGTTCAATGCCAATAACCTGTCAGTCATCACCATGACTATAATGGCAGATACAGGCTAAACAAAGCACCTTCACCTTCGCTACTGCTCACCTCAAGGCGGCCACCTAATTTCTCGATATAATTTTTCGCATCATAAGCCCCAATCCCCATCCCGGCATTACCTTTAGTGGTATCAAATGGCTTAAACAACCGATTAGCGATAAAATCAATACTCATACCACAACCATTATCCTCAATTTCTATCAGCGCAAAACCTGATTCCTGAGCCATCCCCACCCTAACGGTTACCTGACCATCATCCGCAGTCGCCTGCTGAGCATTACTGATTAAGTGATATAAGACATTGCTGAGCTTTTCTCCATCCACAGACAAACTGACCTCAGCCAGTGTTTGAATCTCCGGAGTCGGTTTGTACTGGTGGCATCGCTCGCTGATAACCTTATCAGTGAGTTCCACCAGGTCGATTGTTTTAGTCGGACTGGGCTGTGGCTCCTTTTTCTCTGTCAATTGCCGCAGCATTCTGTCCATCCGTGTTTTTGTATGATGCAATGTTTCGAAAGTATCCTCAATAAATTCAGGATTATCTTTATGTTGCTCGGCATTACAGAGAATGAGATCGATCTGAGCTAACACGTTTTTCAGATCATGGAGCACAAAAGCCGACATGCGATTAAATGCGGCAAACTGGGCGTTTTCAGCCAACTCCTGCGCGGCTTCGTAGTGGAACAGGTAATTAGCTACCTGAGCCGTCACGGCACTCAGGTAGTCTCTTAATTCCCAGTCAAGACGAACACGCTCGGCCAGACTGGTATGCAGTAATGCCATCCCCCACAACTTGTCATCCTGATAAATCGGAACCACCAACTGGAAATTGCACTGATTTAATATCGCATGGTTAATTTTCAGGCCCTCGTACAAAAAGGGTTTGTAACGCAGCTCTTCTATATCCACTAACCAGTGTTTGTGTTCTAAGAAAGGCTGTAATTGACTGAGCACGTCGCTCTCTACATTGGTGAGTTCCCGCTCTTCGGTACTGCTTACCACATCCAGTCTGGAGCCATTACATTTAAGTAAAAATCCACGGTCATAATTAATCGCCTGTAAAAAACAGCGAAGGCCTTTTTCAAATACCTTTGGCAGACTTTTCTCACTGGCATTGAGGCTCTCAGAAAGTTTAAGCCACTCTTCCCGATAATCGTATTTATTAGCGAAAAAGTGTTTAGTAATGAATACTTTAACCCTGGCACGAACGCTGTTCGATAACAACAACACGGCTAACAGTGTCAGCGACAAAAACAGTAGTACCAGTTGTACCGGGCCACTCCAGTCACCGCCCAGATAGCGTATGGCATAACCGGCCACCGCCATAACAAAAAGGTAGCCGCCAGCAGCCAGCAACAACGTACTGTGCAGCACGACATCTCGGGAGATAAAAATTTCTATTCCCCAGTGTTTAATCCTACGTATACCCACCACTAAAGCAGGCAACAACAAAGCATAGATATACCCCCGGGCTGACCAATACATGGGGTCCATCTGATTGACCATAGTGGCATCAGCAAACATGACAAAATCGTACAGACTGGTGGCCCCCAGGTAGATAACCAGAGGCTTGTAGTGCCAGCGTTGTTCACCTGACTGACGATAAAGGGTTTCGAGCAGAACAAGCACAACAAGGGCAATAACCGTGTGCAGTAAGAACTGCCATTTAAGGAGCACAGAAAACCATGGAAGCAGCAGTGCGAGCATTGGCAGAACAATCACCAGCATCGTCACCGGTTGTGTAATCAGCCCGCGAAACCGGGTCAACTCCCGCTTCAGTACTGAGCAGGTAAACAATAACCAGAGCAGGCCTTTGAGACTTTCCGCCTGCATCATCCATGCTGGCTGAATCATCTCCAATGCGAACGCCAGATTAGCCAGCGCCCACACCATATTAACGAATACAGCCAACATCAGCAGGCGTTTGGCCAGGCCAGGTTTTTTAACCGTAAAAAGTAACAGTAAAAGCAGCAGATTCCCTGCTAAAGTCAGCGCGTATCCGGCAGCAAACATCAGTATTTTCCCTCAGTTCTGGTCATGCCGTATAATGAAAGGCATAATAGCACAGTGAATTAGTCGAAAAATTTTACATTACCCATAAATAAAGATTTTCACAATGACATAAACCCTTTATTTTCATAAGGATAGATGTTTGGTCCGCTTTTTGCTTAACTAACGATAGTAAGTAAAATCTGACCGGTCATCGGTAAATATATTGGAAGTACATTATGGCAGAACAACAGAAGCAGTCGCAGAACGTTACCTCACAAAATGTGGGCAGCAGTCGCCGTAACTTTATCAAGGGAGTGGCGGTAAGCTCCGCGCTGATTACCACAATCACCAGCAAACCTGTTTGGGCCAGTCAGTGCTCAATTTCAGGTAACCTTTCGGGAAATGCATCTCATCACGATGAGAATGAAGTTTGTACTTTCTCCGCCTACAGCCCCGGCGGCTGGCTTAAAGGCAGAGCCGCTGGCTCAGGCCCCAATGCGAATCTCTGGGTTTATACCGGTGTTAGCAAATCAACATTAGTGAGCAGTATATTTCCAAACACTGATTTTACAGGCTCTATTGCAGAAGCCTTAACCGGCGGTCCTCATGGGTGGGAACGTCAGAGTGTTTGTGCCTGGCTGAATGCGGCGCTGTGGCAAACTGCAATGAATGAGTGTCAGAGTGATCCAAATTGTCAAATCGTTAACGATCTTGCTCCCGGCTTTTATTTCCCTATGACAACTGCACAAGTCGCGGGCGTCTACGCACGTGGAAAAGATGAGCTGATGATGACCGATTGGGAATCCGCTCAGAATATTGAATAAACGTGGTATTGAAACTATCTCATCAGTTTGCATACCGGCCCCTTCCAGAAGGGGCCGCGGTTTTTAATAACCTGGCCAGTACAACTCAGCTTATTGGTAAACCTTTCGACACGCTGTTAGCAATTTTAGCTGAATCTCGTGAATCGAATCGCCTTGTTAAAAAAGCTGACATATTAGCTGCGCTGTCTGTCGAACAGCCTCAGTTAGACGAATTCATTGAACAGGCAGTAGAACTGGGTATTATAGAAGTATCAACTATCACCCCTGCACAGTAAGCACCAGCAGATTGAGAGCATTAACTTGTATAATCACCGTCTTGCCATAGGTCCTTTCTCTTTTTCTCTGTCTACCAATATCCGTTCTGTAAGTCAGCAAATAGAACAGCTCTATGCTCATCACCTTTGTCACCCATGCCCTTCATATGTTGACTTCAATGTAAGAGTAAAAACCCCTCTGAGTCACCGGCGCTGGTTTCGCCCGCAAGTTGAATTTTTTATGGATGAAATCAATCCGTTTAAGCCACTTCCCAGGGATCAGGCCTACCCTATGCTGGAGTGGGGTATGAACTGGTGTATTGCCAACCATGCTCATCACTACTTAATCGAGCATGCCGGAGTAATAGAAAAAAACGGGCGGGTTATCATGATGCCTGCCACTCAGGGATCCGGAAAAAGTACACTGACCGCTGCAATGATGTTATCCGGGTGGCGGTTATTTTCAGATGAACTGGCACTACTGTCTTTGCAAGGCAATGAAGTAATACCGTTGGCACGCCCCATAAATATCAAAAATGATGCCATTGATATACTTCAGTCTCACTTTAGCCAGGCAGAATTCGGCGATATAGCCCACGACACACTCAAGGGTACTGTAGCGCTTATGAAGCCGGGCCAGGAAAGTGTTGCCAACATGCACCAAAAAGCACCTCTGCATTGTATCGTTTTTCCAACGTACAAGGCAGGTAGTGAAGCAAGGTTGTCTCCGTTGTCATCACTGGATAGCTTTCAACGGCTCATTGATAACAGCTTTAATTACAATGTGCTTGGAGCCGAAGGCTTTCATAAAGTAGCTGATATCTTACAATCTGTTCCCAGTTATGAGTTTGAGTACAGCCGGTTTGAAGATGCCAGCGACACCCTTGATAAACTGGTAGAAGATGCATGAGTCTGCTACTTGATACACTGAAAGCCCCCCACATTGTCGAAAATTTTAACGATGCTGACTGGCAGATACTTCTCAGCCAGGCCCGTATGGCAAATCTAATCGGACGACTGGCTTACAGGCTTTTTGACACTGAGAAAAGCAAAGACATACCAGAGTTTGTGCACTGGCAATTAATTTCAGCCCAGAAAGTCGCACTGCGGCAGATTCAGCAAGCCAGATGTGAGCTGTCTTCTCTGAGCAAACTACTGGATCAGCGCTGTCAACGATGGGTTTTGCTTAAAGGGGCTGCGTACATTGCCCGGGGACTGAGTGTTGCCGACGGCCGAAGTTTTTCTGACATCGATATCCTGGTGGATAAAACCAGTATCAAACGAGTAGAATTCAGCTTACTTGGTGAAGGCTGGCAGCGCACTCAGATTGACGATTACGATGATCGTTATTACCGGCAATGGATGCATGAAATCCCCCCTCTTAAACACAGTGAAAATCGCACAGTGCTTGATGTTCACCATAATATATTACCCCTGACCAACAGAGATTGTCCTGAACCAGAACGTTTTGAGACACAACGGGTTGAACTGGAAGATATCGGGACATTGTTAACACTAACGGCGGAAGACCTTGTCATTCACAGCGCCTGTCACCTGTTCACCGAGAGTGAATTTCATAACGGACTGAGAGATCTGTCCGATCTGGATATGCTGTTCCGGCATTTCAGCACTGCAAACGACCATTTCGTTGAAAGTGTCATCAGCAGGGCAGGCAAGTTAGGCCTCAGGGGATATGTGGATTTGGCTCTGTATTACTGCCAAAAGCTGCTTGATACACCGATAAATAAACAACAGCGCCCTCCAGGCGCTGTTCTGAACTTTGCTTTTCGGCATATATTCACTCCCAACCACAAGAGCTCTCGAACCTGGAAACGCCATATCGCCGCAACCATTTTGTACTGGCGCGGCCATCTGTTGCGTATGCCACTCAGACTTTTAATCCCGCATCTGATGAGAAAGTCATTTGCACGGTTACAACAAGAGAAACCCGTTTAATCGTTAAGTTCACTGAGTAACTTACGTAAATGCTCAACCGGAATAGCGTAGGATATACCGCTAGGCGCTGACAGCGCAGATTCTTTGCTTTGCGTCACAAAAACCTTATTGATAATCGCCACAACTTCACCCGTTGTAACATCATAGACAGGACTCCCGCTGTTTCCCGGGTATGCGGTAGCGTCCAGCTGATAAACGAGAAAAGGTTCCTTCATTCTCTTAATCATCTCAATACTCAGCTGTTGTGCGTTTGCACTAGGAGTTACCACTGGTGTGCTGGCCGCAATAAATCCTCTGTGTGTAGCAGGATACAAACCCAACACTGCACCGATTGGAAACCCGGTAAAGGCAATCTCTCTGCCATCCGGTAAACGTTTTGTCGGGGCCAGTTTAAATGGCTTAATCTGCTTTTTAACCCGCAACACGGCCAGATCATGGGCCGGGTTTGTAATCACAATGTCAGCTTCTAATACTTCAGGCCGCTCGCCCTGCCCGACAAAGACGACCCGCTTTTGCATAGACTCAGTATCCAGGGCACGCTCCACCACATGAAAGTTTGTAACAATATGCCTGCCATCGCCTACTGCAAATCCGGTACCCTGGAGAGTGTTTTTAGGTGCGCCCAGAGGATCGTGTACACCGATCCCCACTACCGATTCTTTTATTTCAGAGACGACAGCTTCAAAGCTTTGAGCTGATACAGGGCCAGCGAACATACTGAGCACCACCAGAGAAATAATTCTGAACATGGCAAATTTCCTTTTCTGACAAATAATTAAGTACGGGGCTAATTACCCGGAAGAAAAGTATCGCCTCTAATAAGCTGAACAACAACAATAGAATGAACATATCTGAAGGCGCTCCACCATTAGTGTACGCAATACAACTTTACGATGTCTGATTCTTTAACACTCTTGTTTTCCTCAACTTAACTTTTTCATATTTTTCATGCACTTAAAAAGTGGCAGGGTAATTGCTTTATCTATCCCGACGGGTGTAATGAAGTAACCCCAAAACAAACGAATTGACATGATTTCGAGGATTGAAACAATGAATAAATTACTTTTAAACAGTTTGGCAGGCGCGGCAATGGTCGCATCATCCGTCGCCAGTGCATCTATGGTCATCACATGGGATTATACAGTATCCAGTGATTGGACAGGGGCTAACTTTTCTGCCGGTAACGGCGACCAAGTGCAAAATGCCAGTGAAATCAGCTGGGGTGCAACGGGTGGTGACCACAATGACTCGGGCGCTGCCGCCGCTGACAGTCGCAGTGCTCTGGTGATTACAGATTCTCCATTTACCAGCACGGTAGATACCAACATGGGTAATGCACAGTCGTCTACTCTGACGCATTATAACAATGCTATCAGTGCTAATTATGCAACGCTTATCGATGCTACGCTGGAAACCAGCCTGACATTGACCCCCAATACCCCGGCCGGTTTAGCGTTGCCCACATTTACTACTGATTTCGTTATTGCATTTGAAGAGACAACAAATACCGCTCCCTGTGGTTTTGATGTTGATACTGTTTGCGATGACATTTTCACAATCGAGTTAGGTGATCTGATACAGTCTTTTGAATACGACGGCTTTATTTACACTGTATCTATCGGCTCAGCCGGTTTGGGCCCAATGGATGCAGCCACCTGTGCAGTCGTTGATAAAGATCCAGGTTGCGTCGGTTTCACTACTCCTGAAGGTCAGGCGACTCCTGCAAACTTCTTCTTCAACATCACCGCTCAGGAAATTCCAGAGCCAGCTTCTATTGCTGTTTTGGGTATGGGCCTGCTGATGTTAGGTGCGAGACGTTTCCGTAAGTAAACAACCCGCATCATAAGTGTTTAAAAAGTGCGGCCCATGGGTCGCACTTTTTGTTTGTATCTGAAAACATTTCCCGAAGATTTCCCATGACTGAATTTCTGCGCAGTACCGTGCATTTCTTTATTCAACCGCTCAACCTTTTCTTCACCCTGATCATCATTTCGCTACTGTTAAAGTTTTTATGCAAAGCCAGCAGGGCATGTTGGATGATTTCTTTTTTTGCATTCGCATTTATACTCTGGTGCAGTCTGCCGGTTACCAGCAATATAATGCTCAAACCTATTGAACGCAGCTACCCTGTCGTACAGGCCGGGGCTTCTGTATTGAAGCAGGCAGATGCCATTTTAGTACTGGGTTGTCGTCACTATGAAGATGCGTCCCTGCCTTTTGCGGACAGATGGCATCGTTGCTCATTGCTCAGAAACCTCCAGGCCATTCAGATTCACAGATATCATGAAAAACCTATTTATGTTTCAGGTGGCATACTGAAATACAGGAAAAACTCAGAAGCCAGCGCCAATGAAGCATTCTTCCTCGCCATGGGTATCTCGCCAACTGATATTATCAGCGTACCTTCTGGAACAAACACCGAAGAGGAAGCTATAGCGCTGAGCCCCTTTCTTAAAGGTAAAACGGTGGCACTGGTCACCTCTGCCAGCCACCAGATAAGAGCAAAATATTATCTGAATCAACAACACATCTCAGTCATTCCTGTACCTGTAGAGTTTCTCAGCACAACAGGAACAGATTGGGGATGGCCGAGTACCCTGGGCCTTGAACGCAGCCACAGGGCATTTTACGAATGGGCCGGTCTTACATACCAATATCTGAGCCAGTTGGCGGAATAGCAACTGGTATCATTTGCAGGTCCCCAACCTTTACGCAAATTGTTCTACTCCCTTGTACTTATCGGAAGATAAACCATAATTACCTGATTAATAAGATTATTTATAAGATTAATGATGACGAGTAATGCCAATCATCTTCCACAGGAAATCATTCCGATATTCTCTGGCGGTGGCACCAGATTACCAACGCATATTGGGATCCTGGCCGCTCTGAAAGATCTTGATATAGGCTTTAAGCACCTGGTAGGGGTATCAGGGGGCTCAATTGTTTCAGCACTGTACAGCACGGGTATGCCGCTGACAGAAATACACCAATTAGCACTGGATACAAACTTCAGACAATTCAGAGGTTTTTCTCTGATACGTTTACTCAGGGATGGGGGACTGAGCTCCGGAGATAAGTTTGAGCGATGGATGGATACACACCTTAAAGGAAAAACCTTCGAACAATTGGAAGTTGATCTGCATATTGTCGCGACCGATGTAAATGGCGGGGGGCCCGTCATTTTTAATCGGGACAACTCTCCCACCATGCGTGTGTCGAAGGCAGTAAGATTCTCTATGTCAATTCCACTGATATTCAGCTTCAAATCATATAAAGATCATTTACTGGTTGATGGAGCAATCCTCTCAGAAGACGCTCTCTTTCGGGATTGGGCTGGTGATGGCACACCATCAGTTTGCTTCAGGTTGAAGAGTGATAATCAATACAAGCCATTGATGAAACGCTCATGGGTTCCTTTAACTCAGTATATTCTGCTGTTAATACGTACCTTTATGACAGCCCTTTCAAGAGAATATGTTAATGCCAGCTACTGGCACAATACTGTGGTCATTAATACCGGTACACTGTCTGCCGTTGACTTCGATATGACGCCAGAACAAAAAAACACCTTGTTCGAAGTTGGCTACGAAACGGCAAAAAACATACTTCCAACCAAAATATCACCATTACTAAAAGTAAAAAACGCTTAACCATAAGTCTGTCATGCGTATTTTGTTCAGGCCGATGTCACAGTGTCAATCACACCATCTAAAACACACAAAAGTAGTTAAAAGGCTCGTTTATATCCGAAGAAACATCAACGTATGCCGCCCATCATTCAGATGCACTTCGTCGTTGCCGTCCAGGTCTTTGAGAATCTGGCTACGCTAACAATTACAACCAGAACATTTACAGCACCTGATGACAGGTTAGTCCAGAGGAATCCGTCGCTTTCGCCCCATAAAGGTACTCAAACTGTCCGGAAAGCGACGGTGCCGCAAGAGTGGTTGCCACAATACGACGTTAAGATAAACACGAATATTTGTGCTAAAACCTTATACAAATATCATTCTGGCGTTTTTTTAAATCTTTTTGATCAGCATCTTAACTAACCGTGTAGTAAGGCTATCAAACGAACGTAAAATAACCGAACAGACGAATTTCAGGTTTATTTGTGCATATCACGACTATTTCAGCAAATTTGTACAAATACCCTTGACGCACAGACAGGCTGGCATAAGATTTGAAGACCACTGGGAAAAGATAAGTATTAATGCCACCTATTAATTTAAGGAAAGCGACCAAAATGCCTCTGATAGGGCCAGTAGCCAGGGTTGCATTAAAATTCTTCGCCAACCGGGAAGCTGGCAATATTTCCGCGCATTTTGCTAAGTATCTTCGTCCTCGTTATGCGGGCACTCAGGAGTTAAGAGAAACATCATTCAGAATGCGTCATCAGGTGTATTGTGAAGAACTGAAATTTGAGCCTGAGAGAGCTTCGGGTATGGAAACCGACGACTTCGACCCCCACTCGCACCACTGCGTTATAGAACATAAGCCCAGCGGAAATTTTGCAGGTACGGTACGTATTGTCTACTCGGGCTCCGGGAATGAACTGCTGCCAATTGAAAAATATTGTGCCGAAGCCATCAGCTTAGCGGAACACGCGCCGTGGGATTTTCCTCGTGGTGAGATTTGTGAGATTTCTCGATTGGCAGTCCCCGATCAGTTCAGACGCCGTCAAATGGATAAATTTAAAGGTGCCGCTACAGGTGTCATCAATGAAGATAGCTATTCGGAAGCAGAGCTACGTTGTTTTCCTTTTATCGCAGTTGGCCTTTATATGGCGGCGGCATCTATCGCCCTTGAGCAGGGTATTAATCATTGTTTTGTGATGATGGAACCCAGACTGGCCAGAAGCTTGCGGTTGGTTGGCATTCCGTTTAAACAAATAGGCCCTGTTGTGGATTACCATGGCGAACGTGCGCCCTATTATATCAACCGACAAGTGCTTCTTGACAGCCTGCCTCCGGGTTTTAAAAAGCTACTGAAGTACGTTAAGGATGAAATTTCATCACAATTAGGTAATGCTCCCATCAATGCTTCAAAAGATCCAAAGAGCAAAGCATCGAATGTCGGAAAGGCTACCTCCTCTGTTAATTTTGCAATTTAAGCCTTCTTACCATGACAGATATTTACCAGCAGCTAGTGCAAGCAGGAATTATTTCTGAGGAAAGAATTCTCCATTCCGAGCAGGCAACGTCTGCTTACGGGAAAACCACATTTTCGCAACCCATCCATCTGGATGCAGCTGTAAAAGTCGTCAATAGCAATGAAGTCAGCAAGCTGATAAAACTTGCAAATACCCTAAGCTTTCACCTCTACCCGGTCAGTTCATCGAAAAACTGGGGCTATGGCTCGGTTTCTGACTTTGCTACTGACAATCCCAAAGTTGTCCTTGATCTCAGCCTCATGAACCAGATCTACCCCACTGACAAGGAGCTGGGACTTATTACAATTGAGCCCGGGGTGACGCAACAACAACTTTATGATTATCTGGAACAGCACCACTGGTCTTACATGACACCGGTAACCGGTGCCGGTCCAAACTGCAGCATCGTTGCCAATGCATTGGAGCGAGGTTATGGCATTACTCCACGAACAGATCATTTTGAGGCAGTCACCGCATTAAAGGCAGTTCTTCCACACCCTGAACTATGTGAACAACAATACCACTCTCCCATATCATCACTGGATCACAGTGATACAGATTTTATTGACAAGACCTATAAATGGAAACTTGGCCCCTACCTCGATGGTCTGATGACGCAAAGCAATCTTGGCGTCGTCACGCAGATGACTATCCGTCTCGGAAGAAAACCAAAAGCCTTTACGGCCTTCTATCTACGCTGCTTTGATGAAGATAATTTTGCTCCATTAACTCAGGGGATTCGCGACATACTCAGAGACTTAGAGGGGATTGTCGGCTCTATAAACCTGATGGATAAAAGGCGTCTTGTATCAATGGTGGCCGATAATCCCAATGGCACCGCTCACCAGGTCATGACAGACCAACAGGTCAATACATTAGCCAGACAAAATAATGTGCCAAACTGGTTAATAGTAGGGTCTGTATATGGGGAGCCCGGAGTGGTCAAAGCCGCTAAGAAGGTCATTCGGTCAAGATTAAAAGGATTGGGACAGTTACTTTACTCAGACAGCCTATTACTCAATATAGCCAGACAGGTAACAGATCGGGTGAGTATTGGCCCACTGAAAGATATTAAAAAGCAACTTAGCTCACTCGAGCTAGGTATGCAGATCATGCTCGGCCAACCTAATCAGGTTGCATTGCCCCTCGCCTACTGGCGCACTGGCAAGGTGGAACCAGGCAAATCATTACTGCCTGATCAGGATGGATGCGGACTTCTGTGGTATGCCCCGCTTATTCCCATGCACAGTGATAAAATGCGCGCGTTTGTAGAGTTCATTCGCACGACAACGCCACAATTTGGTATTGAACCACTGATCACTTTTACCAATCTCAAGCACGATTGTGTGGACTCAACGATTCCTATTGTCTTCAACCTCAAGGATTCGGAGAGTCGCGAGCAGGCCCATCAGTGTTTAAGTACGTTGGTTGAAGAAGGTCTGAAACAGGGGTTTGTCCCATACAGAATGAATATCCATCAGCAACAAAAACTACTGACCAAGACCCAGCAACATTGGCAAACTGTAGATAAGATAAAGCAGGCCCTTGATCCGAACAATGTTCTCTCACCCGGGCGATATAATCCGTAAAGGCAGAACCGCGGTCGAATAAATTCGACCCTACACCAGGTTCCCAGCGGGGCCTGTGTTTCCAATTAATGAAGCAAACTCAGGAGACAACAGCTACATTTGTAGGTCGGGTTTCAACCCGACGGCAGTGGAAGGGTAAGCAGATTGTCGGAATAAATTCTGACCTACACCGTCTCATCCCTGGACATCGCCGAAAAAAACGTTCCCGACATTTTCGGCATACGACCGCCATGGATGGCGGAAGTGCAGGTTATGCAGGAGCAGTTCACCTGCCGACCGCCAGGGATGGCGGAAGTGCAGGTGACGCAGGAGCAGTTCACCTGCCGACCGCCATGGATGGCGGAAGTGCAGGTTATGCAGGAGCAATTACCTGCCCGCCCATCCCTGGGCATAAAAAAAGCGCCTTACGGCGCTTTCTTAAATCTATCTTTTGTCTTACTAGGCGCGACGGCGACGTGCTGCAGCACCCAGACCAATCAGACCCAGAGCAAAGACAGCAAGCGTAGTCGGCTCAGGAACCTGAGAAACCTGACCATTACTGCTGGTTGAGTACCCATTACTACCAATCTGAGAAGAAGCTGTGTAGAAAATATCATACCAGCCATCATGGAAGTTAAGGGCTTCAACCACATCTGGGTTACCCACACCTTCAACAATATTCAGGTAAGAATCTACAAAACCGGCATCCAGGGTATCACTATCAAGATTGAAAGTTTCAAAAGTGAATGATGCCCAAAGATCACCGTTCTGAGCTTCGTCGTAACGCTGATAAGCGGTTGAGTTAGCCGGACCAAAGTCCAGGCTGTCATCAACATAAACGTTCAACCAGCTGTTAGACAGATCCCATTGGTTCTGACCGGTAGCAACCAGGCCACCAAAAGCAAAGGTCAGTTCACAAGAACCGAAACCGTCTGAACAGAACGTGCCAAAAATCTGGTCACGGCCATCATTAAACATCGAGAAACGACCCACGCCTGTTAATGAGGCACCAAAAGCGGGGGCAGTTGAAGCTGCACTACCAGCATTTACAGTTGAAACACCGCCAGCACTACCATAAGCACCGTTAGTGAACCACTGCTGGAAAGATACATCAGCAATATATGGGTTAGCTGGGGTTGACTCATCCCAGGTGATACCACCGGCGTCTATTGTTGAAGACACGGCAGAGAAACTAAGAGCGGCAAGCGATAATGCGCCAACGGCTTTAACGAACTTCTTCATAATTACATCCTACTAATCGTTATGAAACTGGCAAACTTAGTAAATGCACCTACTGTGCCAACTTTTAAAATAAAACTCAAAATATTGTTTTTAAAGAGTTTTATTCGTCAAAAAGCTTTACCCGATAGGTTGAAAAAACTCAATTTGTAAAAATCACTGACAGCTATTGGGAGCACAATCACCCCATACCACCTACCTTAACTTTCAATTGCTGCAGCCTTTGGCTCTGTGCCTCGCTCTGTGGTTCCAGCTTTTGTAAAATTCTGAACGCTGAGGTGGTATCCCCCTGTGCCACTAACACTTCCGCCAAATTCATTTGTATCTCTATATCACCGGTTAACTCACTGGCTGCTTCTTTTAACAGACGCTCTGCGTTCTGTAAGTCGCCGGTTTTATAATATGCCCAACCCAGAGTGTCTTTAACCTGAGGAATGTGCGGCGCAGCCTTTAAAGCCCGCTTGGCCAGCTCTAATGCTTGATCAAATTGCTGCTGCCTGATTTTAACATTTGCATAGTTATTCAGGCTGGGGAAGTGGTCAGGATAACGCTGCAGAAATTGTTGATACTTCCGCCCGGCCTGTGGATACATTTGATTATCACTATAGAATTCGGCCAACGTGTGATATTCCATCATCGGACTCTGTAATTTTGCAAACTCAGCCTCGAGAATTTCTGCCGCTTCCGTAAGTTTACCTGTATTTTGCAGTGCAATCGCCAGCAATGAAGCTGACTCAAAGCCAGGCCTGGCCTCGTAATACTCTCTGAGCTTCCGCTCTCCCTGCAAGTAACGTTTGTTGGACAACGCCAACTCTCCTTCAAGCCTCGCTAATAATGCGCCGTCGGCGTTGTTGTCACGGGCGTCCTCCAGGGATTGGCTCGCCTCCTCAAACTGTTCAGTTATTGTCAGATAGTTAACTTTCAGCAGTGCAAGCCGGGGACTATCCGGAAAATGTTCCAGCGCCTGTTTGACCAGTTCGAGCGCATTATCAAACTGCCCGGTTAATTCTTCTATGCCGATGCTACGTAACCATGCACCAAACAAATCCGGACTCACTTCGCGAATATCGGAAAAAATGCCTTTTGCTTTGTTGTACTGACGGGTCTGTATATAAGCATCCCCAAGAATTATCATACCTGCCGCCGGAAGCTTTTCACGCTCATTGCTCAGAATGTCGATTGCCTTCTCTGGTTGTTGAATGGTTCGCAGATATTCTGCCAGCACCAGTTTTGGCTCTAACAATTCAGGGTACCTGTCACTATGATATGTTAGCAAAGAGACGATTTCTTCAGGCTGCTCTAACTGGTGTTTGAGCCTTACCAGATCAGACAATGCCTGCAAATTGGCGGGCGCAAAAGTCAGAATGTGTTTGACGTAATCGAGTGATTTTTGCAGTTGCCCCTGCTGCTGATATAACTGCGCAAGGTAATGATTGGCACCAAGGTGCTGATCATCCTGTTTCAGAGCACCAAGCAGCGCTTGTTCTGCCGCCGCCAGGTCACCGAAATTCAGATACAGCACACCTTTTAGTGCCAGCCCGCTTGCCGCATCACTTTGCTGCCATTGTCCGGCAACATCCAGGGCTTTTGATAACTGCCCTTCATTCAGATAGGTTTCTGCCAACACCACCCATCCTTGTTGAAGACTGGCATCACCAGCCAGGGCAGCCTCTATATCGGCGATACCGGATTGGTCTTCACCGACCAGCTTTATTAAGCCTTCTGTCAATCTGAATTGCGCATTATCCTGATCAGCCTTACTGGCTTTGGAAAGATAATCGCCTGCCGTTGCAAGATCTCCTTGCTCTGCCATTTTCAGGCCGGCATTAGCAAAAAGACCGGCATCTGTTTCACTCAGTAAATTCAGTTCATCCAGAGTCATTTTGGCTTCATCCGTATAGCCAAGCATCAACTGCACCTGAGCCAGTAAACGATGCACATCATGCCCTTTGCCCAAACCCGC
Organism: Lacimicrobium alkaliphilum; assembly: GCF_002591895.1. Classification (GTDB taxonomy): domain Bacteria; phylum Pseudomonadota; class Gammaproteobacteria; order Enterobacterales; family Alteromonadaceae; genus Lacimicrobium; species Lacimicrobium alkaliphilum. The sequence goes on along the minus strand of NZ_NISX01000018.1, from coordinate 39,198 downwards.
TGCCGCTCTTTTGAGATATCGGTATGCAGACTCAAACTGATTGAGTTTAAAAGCACTGATCCCCGCAATAATTTGCGACAATTTGATATCCATACCATTCTGGATTGCTTTCTCAGCAAAGGGCAAAGCGGTATCAAATTCCTGCTGAACGAAATGCAACTTTCCTTTTAGTAAGTTGACATAAGCGTTCTCTTTGCTCAGTCCTAGTAACCTGTTAAGGTTCTTCTCCGCCGGTTTAAACTGCCGCGCATTAATTTGCGCCTCAACCAGTTGAAACCGGACGGGATGAAGGTTAGGAATACGCTGTATTACATCGTTGTAGTGGATTGCAGCATCCTCATACCTTCCCTGCCGAAAAGCCACCAGCCCTTTTAAAAAGTCTTTCTCAACCTTTAGATCGCGTTCAGAAAAGCCAGCGATGGCAGACTCTGCGTCTTCGGGGTTACCTTCAACCAAAGCCCTGTAGGCTTGAGCGATGAGCAGATTATCGGAAGTCAGCGTATCAGGAAACGACAGCCATTCACTTTTTTCAGGACTTGAACGGAGAGAGGAAATGTATGCGAAAAGTGCTACGGTCTGAGCAGCAGGCTCTGAAATATCGGTCTGCTTTTCATGCAGCGTCATAACGCCAGCATAGTCACCCTGATAATAATAGGTTTGTATCAGTAATGGCACAGCTTTGCTTAATTCAGCCTGATGCTCCATAGCCCTGAGGAGCTCTTTCTGTGCAGCGACAAAATCATTCTGCTCAAAGTACAATTCACCTAACAGCAGCCTTGCCAACCCCAAATCCGGAGATTCAGACAGCGCATTTTTGAGTTCGACCACTGCTGCTTTGTTATTTCCATCGGCAATCTTGCTTTGTGCACTCGCCATGTACTCTTCTGTAGTTTTCTGGCTACAGGCAGAAAGGCTGAGAGTTAGTGCTAACGTAACAGCAGATAATCGGGCTTTATTCATGATTCTTCCTATCTATTCAAAAAAGACGGCCGCCTGGCCGCCTTCTGACATATGGGTTATTTTCTGCACCGCGCTAATTAAAAGCGACTAAACAGGCCCCGGGTATCGACAACAACTTTGGTATTAATATCATTATTGGTCAGCGCCTTAAAGGGTTTGTGATCGACCAGCACCACCAGCACATTGGCCTCCTCCAGCGCCTGGTGCAAACTCACCAAACGTACATTTTTATCTTTTAAGCATTCAGGCAATGAGTGAATATTGGGTTCCACGGCCAGCACTTCACCGATACCGGATTCAACCAGATCCGCAGTGATATCCAGTGCCGGACTTTCACGCAGATCATCAATATCGGCTTTAAAAGCCAGCCCCAGGCAGGCGATTACCGGGCGTTTAAATTCGTCGGCAGCGGCCTTAACCCGGCTGATGACATACTCTGGCTTATGATCGTTAATTTCACGGGCCGTACGAATAATCCGTGCCGATTCAGGTGCCGAATCAACAATAAACCAGGGGTCAACTGCAATACAATGGCCGCCAACGCCAGGCCCGGGTTTAAGGATATTCACTCTGGGGTGGCGGTTTGCCAGGGCAATCAACTCCCACACATCAATTTTCAATTCATCACAGATAATTGACAGCTCATTGGCAAAGGCAATATTCACATCACGAAAAGAATTTTCGGTTAGCTTAGCCATTTCCGCAGTGCGGGCGGTCGTTGGAATGCACTCGCCACGCACAAAGGTTTTATACAGTTCAATGGCTTTGTCACAGCATTTTGGTGTCAGACCACCAATAATACGATCGTTGGAAACAAGTTCTTCCAGCACCCTGCCGGGTAAAACACGCTCAGGGCAATGGGCAACATGAATGTTTGGTTCGGCATTTCCCTGATCAGGAAAATACAAATCCGGACGAAGCGCCTGTAACCATCCGGCAAGCTTCTCGGTGGCGCCAACCGGAGAGGTAGATTCGAGAATAATCAGGTTGCCTTTTTCAAGCACCGGCGCAATGGCTTCCGCCGCTTTCTCAATGTAACTAAGATCTGGCTGATGATTTTCCTTAAAAGGCGTCGGTACCGCTATCATAAAAGCATCAGCAGGCTCCGGGGTCATAGACGCCCGCAATTTACCCATGGTCACTGCGGCCTGCACCACCATATCCAGATCCGGCTCAACAATGTGCACTTTGCCCTGATTGATGGTATCCACCGCCTTTTGCGACACATCAACCCCTATCACTTCAATACCACGGGATGCAATCACTGCTGCAGTGGGTAAGCCAATATAGCCAAGGCCAATCACTGATACTTTTTTAAACGCCATAATCATCCTTATTTATTTTATTGTACGCGCCCCCGGCAGGGGTTTGACGATGCGATTCATTGTCTTTCCCGCATGTTGTTAGCGGGAATTGTGCTCCCTGTAGGCCGGAATTTATTCCGACAACTATGTCGCTTTCCGCTACATTTGTCGGGTTAAAACCCGACCTACAGGGTCTTTAAATACTCAGCAAAATCCGCCCCTAATTGTGGGTGACGAAGCGCATATTCTACGTTTGCCTTCATAATCCCCAGTTTACTGCCACAGTCATGACTTTTACCTTTCATATAATAAGCATCTACTTGTTCAATGTTCATCAAAGAGGCAATAGCATCGGTTAGCTGAACTTCATCACCGGCACCGGGAGGCGTATATTCAAGCTTGTTCCAGATGTTAGCCGACAACACATAACGCCCGACTACCGCCAGGTCAGAGGGAGCCTTGTCAGCATCAGGTTTCTCCACCATCTGAGAAATTGGAGCTGATTCACCAGGCTTTAAATCCCGGCCGTTTAAATCTACCACTCCAAATTGACTGATTTGTTCATGGGGTACCTTCTCCACCATAATCTGATTGACACCTGTTTGATTAAAGCGCCTTATCATCTCTGCCATGTTCTCTTTGTTCAGATCACTGGCTGTATCGTCGATCAACACATCGGGCAATACAACAGCGAAGGGGTTCTCACCAACCAAAGGGCGGGCGCATAAAATGGCATGGCCTAAGCCTTTCGCCACGCCTTGGCGTACATGCATAATAGTCACATCTTTGGGGCAGATGGACTGCACTTCATCCAGCAACTGGCGTTTAACGCGCTTCTCTAATGTGGCCTCCAGTTCAAAACTGGTATCAAAATGGTTTTCAATGCTGTTTTTACTGGCATGGGTTACCAGTACAATTTGTTTAATTCCGGCAGCGATACACTCTGCCACCACATATTGAATAAGCGGTTTATCCACTACCGGCAGCATTTCTTTAGGAATAGCTTTGGTGGCGGGCAGCATGCGGGTACCCAGGCCTGCAACCGGAATGACCGCCTTGGTGACATTATTCACAACACTTTACCTTCCAATGACTTACCCCGGCCAATGCCATAATAGGCAATTCCCATAGCAGCCAGTTGGTCCGGCTCAAAGAGGTTACGGCCGTCAAAAATCACCGGGGAGGTAAGTCTGTCTTTGATTAGTTCAAAATCCGGTGCCTTAAACATCTGCCACTCAGTGCATACCACCAACGCATCGGCTCCGGTAAGAGCACTTTCCTTAGTTCCAAGTAACTGCAGGTCGTCGCGGTGACCGTAAATGCGCTGTGTTTCATCCATAGCTTTAGGATCGAATGCCTGCACCTTCGCCCCCGCCTGCCAAAGCTTTTCCATTAATACCCGACTCGATGCCTCACGCATATCATCTGTATTGGGTTTAAATGAAAGGCCCCAAAGTGCGATGATTTTCCCGCTTAACTCACCGTTGAAGTGAAGATTAAGGTATTCAAACAACTTTTCTTTTTGTGCGTAGTTGACCGCCTCTACTGCCTGCAGAATTCTGGCCTGATAACCGGCGCTGTTAGCACTGCGCACAAGCGCCTGCACGTCTTTGGGGAAACAGGAGCCCCCATAACCACAGCCAGCATAAATAAACTGATATCCTATGCGGGCATCTGAACCAATACCACGTCGCACATTTTCAATATCTGCGCCAAAGCGCTCAGCCAGATTAGACATTTCATTCATAAAGCTGATTTTAGTGGCCAGCATGCAATTGGCAGCGTATTTCGTGAGCTCCGCACTGCGTATATCCATAACGATAATCTTGTCATGGTTTCGATTAAAAGGGGCATAGAGTTCACGCAGTGTCTTTTCGGCCACTTCAGAGTCCGTACCCAGAATAATACGATCCGGGCGCATGCAGTCACTTACAGCCGCCCCCTCTTTTAAAAACTCAGGGTTAGAGACGACATCAAAGCTTGCTTTCTGGCTGGCCTGCACTTTTATTAGTTTTTCTCTGACCTTATCCGCGGTACCTACCGGTACAGTAGATTTATTGATCACGATCTTATGCGACTGTGCATGCTCAGCCACAGAACCGGCCACTTCCAGTACATACTTAAGATCTGCCGAGCCATCTTCATCGGGCGGCGTACCAACGGCAATAAAAATTACATCGCCATGCTCAATGCCAGCTTTGGCATCGGAAGTAAATTTCAGGCGCCCGGCCCCAAGGTTAGTTTTCACCAGGGGTTCCAGGCCGGGCTCATAGATAGGTACGCCACCGCCATTTAAAAAATCGATTTTGTGCTGGTCAACGTCCACACATACGACTTTGTGGCCCACTTCAGCTAATACAGCACCCTGCACCAGCCCCACATACCCCACACCGAATACGGTGACTTTCATAATATTCCTCTGTACGACTGACGTTACATTCTGTTCAAATATTAGGTTATTTATTGCTGCTTAATAATATCTGCAATTCGCGCGCAGGCCTTGCCGTCACCATAAGGGTTATGGGCAACACTCATAGTACTGTAAGCGTCTTCACTATCCAGTAACCTGGTGGCCTCATCAACTATTAGCTGAGTATCAGTACCCACGAGTTTTACCGTACCAGCCGCCAGTGCCTCCGGGCGCTCTGTGGTATCCCGCATAACCAGCACAGGTTTACCCAATGATGGCGCCTCTTCCTGTATACCCCCGGAGTCGGTCAGTATCAGGTATGAGCGGCTCATCAGATATACAAACGGCAGGTAATCCTGTGGTGCAATCAGGTGCACATCTTTTGCGTTGCCGAGAATACGCTCAACCGGCTCTTTAACATTCGGATTAAGGTGAACCGGATAACAAACCTGTACATCATCTCTGTCAGACAAGGTTTTCAGCGCCTGACAAATCCGTTCAAAGCCACCACCAAAGCTTTCTCGTCTGTGCCCGGTAACCAGAATCAGCTTCTTATTCGTATCCAAAAAGTCGAACTGGCGGGCAAATGATTCACTTAAGCCAGCATCGCTTTCTATACGATTTACCACCTGCAGCAACGCATCAATAACGGTATTACCGGTGACATGCACGGTTTCTTCAGGCACATTTTCCGCCAGCAGGTTATCAGCAGAACCTTTGGTGGGTGCGAAGTGCAATGATGTCAGTGCGCCTGTGAGCTTACGATTACACTCTTCTGGCCAGGGGCTGTAAATATCGCCTGTGCGCAATCCTGCTTCCACATGGCCCACGGCAATCCGCTGATAAAATGCTGCAAGAGACGCGGCAAAGGTGGTTGTCGTATCGCCGTGAACTAATACCAGGTCAGGCCTGGCCTCAGTCAGTACCTGTTTCACCCCCAGTAAAGCGCGACTGGTAATATCGTACAAATCCTGCCCGGGCTGCATCAGATCCAAATCATAATCAGGTTTTAGTTCAAACAGTTGTAACACCTGATCCAACATTTGCCGGTGCTGCGCGGTGACGCAAACCTCTACCTCAAACTCCGGCCGCTTCTTCAGTTCCAGCACCAGCGGCGCCATTTTTATCGCTTCTGGCCGGGTGCCAAAAACCAACAGGATCTTTTTAAAACGCATAACTGTCCTTATTTTGTATACTGCAGTGCTGGAAGCAAATACATAAAAATAATATTTCACCAGCCTGGCGATGAAATATGTTCGGCCAAGAGCGTTGAACCAACAACCCCGGCCCAATAAATTGGGCCCTACAAAAGCACCATGTAGGGTCGAATTTATTCGACCAACAAAGCCAATAACCGAATACCCCGCAGCCCAATCAACTGAGCCCTACATTAACCTTGCCTAAACCTTTTCTTTTTGATCTCGCTGAGACGCGGAGCTCGCAGAGAATATCACTACCTAACCTCTTCTAACCCTCTGCGTCTTTGCGTCTCTGCGAGACCCATTCACTTACACTTTTTCTTCTACAAAGCTGCACAGACTACCGAAAGTTTCGAAGGTCTCGGCACTGATCTCATCATCATCCACCACAATCCCTAAATTCTCTTCGACAGCTGTCAATACTGACACCACAGCCATTGAATCAAACTCAGGAATGGCTCCGAGTAATGGCGTATCGGACTCAAACTCGGTGTCAGCGGGCATCTGCAACACCTCAATTAAAATATCTTTAACAACAGCGGGTACATTCATCGTCAAACTACCTGTATGATTTAATCTTTTTGATTGAATCCGCGCCCCATGGCCGGAAGAAAATCGCTTTATTGTTCCATTATTTAACGGTTTTAGAAACCGCTTTACCTGCATGAAGAGGGAATATTCAACTATGGTCACATTTTTTCATCAGCTCATCAGTATCCATGCTATCCGTATTCCGGAAAAATGTGCCCTGCGCTTTAAACAGCAGGACTACAGTTACCTTGGCCTTCAGCGTGAGGTTAACCATTTCGCCGCAGGCCTGACAGCTTTAGATTTAAAACGCCATGACCGGGTGGGTGTTTTTTTACCCAAGACGCCTGAAAATGTTATCAGCCTGTTTGGCACCAGCGCCGCCGGCGGCGTATTTGTTCCCATTAATCCGGTACTTAAAGCTCCTCAAGTGGAACATATTCTCAATGACTGTGATGTTAAAGTACTGGTGACCAGCTCTGACCGCCTCAAAAATCTGGCAGATATTATCGAGCAATGCCCGGCACTGGAGCATATTATACTCACCGATAAACTCTCTGAAAGCTGGCAGGGCCGGCCAAAACTGCAGTTACTGGCATCACTGCCGGACGATATCCGCCCCAGTCCTCCGGTAACAGATAAGGATATGGCGGCCATATTGTATACCTCCGGCAGCACCGGTAAACCCAAAGGGGTGGTGCTTTCGCACCGCAATCTGGTTTGCGGTGCACACAGCGTATCTGCGTATCTGGAAAACCGGCAAGATGATGTCATTCTGGCATTGCTGCCACTGAGTTTTGATTACGGTCTCAGCCAGTTGACCACCGCCTTTTTTGTTGGCGCGACAGCGGTAATCATGGACTTTTTGTTACCCAATGATGTGGTTAAAGCCGTTCAGCGCTTTGGTGTTACCGGCCTGGCCGCGGTACCGCCATTGTGGCAACAGTTACTCAAAGCGAGCTGGCCTGCGGAGGTGGGTGAGCAACTGCGCTATTTCACCAACTCTGGTGGCGCTATGCCAGGTGTAACCCTGGAAAAATTACGTCATACGTTCTCCAATGCCAGCCCCTATTTAATGTACGGACTTACAGAAGCTTTTCGCAGCACCTATCTGCCTCCGGAGCTGGTAGATACAAAACCGGGTTCTATGGGCAAGGCGATCCCCAATGCAGAAGTCATGGTGGTACGCCCGGATGGCACCGAATGTGACGCCGACGAACCGGGGGAGCTGGTTCATCGCGGCCCCCATGTCAGTCTGGGTTACTGGAATGCACCGGAGAAAACCGCAGAGCGTTTTAAGCCCGTGCCTAAACAGGTGAATGGGCTGGTACTGACAGAAATGGCGGTATATTCCGGTGACACAGTGAGAAAAGACAGCGAAGGCTTCTTATATTTTGTTGGCCGCAAGGATGAGATGATTAAAACTTCAGGCTATCGTGTCAGCCCTTCAGAAATCGAAGAGGCCTGCTATCAGGGAGCTGACGAAGTGGCAGAGGTAATTGCAACCGGCGTATCGGACCGGGAGCTGGGCCAGGCCATTGTCGTATACGCGGCACTTAAACAACCCGGATCCCTGGATGAAAAAGCCCTTCTGACCAAATGTAAGAAAAACTTACCCAATTTTATGCACCCTAAACATCTGGAAATTCGCGATAGCCTGCCCAGAAACCCCAATGGTAAAGTAGACAGAGCATTGCTGACACAACAGGCAAAGGAAACCTACACCCATGAATAAACCCGCGGTAACTCATCAGATAATGGATCAGTTTAGCCATCAGGCAGGCCAGTTGCTGGTTGGCGGTAAGACGCTGGATCAGATCGCTACTTTATTAGATAAAGAGGTGTTCTACGCTTACGACAAAATGGTGATACAGGCACAAATCGAGAAATTCAGAGCATATGTGCCCCACCCCATAAAGCTGCACTTTGCGATTAAGGCCAATCCCCTTCCTGCACTGGTGCACTATGTTGCCCCGCTGGTGGATGGCCTTGATGTGGCGTCACAAAAAGAGCTGCTTATTGCCCTGCAGAGCAGCATGCCAGCAGAAGAAATCAGTTTTGCCGGCCCGGCTAAAGGCGAACAGGAGATCCGTGCCGCCATCGTCGCTGGCGTTACCCTGAATATTGAATCTGAACTGGAACTTGAAAGGGCTGTAAAGGCCGGGCAATTGCTCAACCTCTTACCACGCATCGCCTTTCGGGTTAACCCTGCTTTTGAACTCAAAGCTTCCGGGATGAAAATGGCCGGTGGTGCCAAGCAGTTTGGCATCGATGAAGAACGCCTGATTGAGATGCTGCCAGAACTGGATTATAGCGAGATTGATTTTCAGGGCTTTCATATTTTCTGTGGTTCGCAAAATCTCAAACCTGAGGCCCTGACTGAAGCCCATACCCAGACTTTTGCTCTGGCTGAAAAGTTAGTTGGCCTGTGCCCTGTGCCGGTAAAGTCGATTAATCTGGGCGGTGGTTTCGGCATCCCCTACTTTGCCGGTGAACGCCGCCTTGATCTCAGCCCTATTGGTGAAAACCTTAAGTCCCTGCTTGGTGGTACACCTATCGATTTGGATACCACTGAACTGGTAATGGAGCTGGGCCGCTATTTAGTAGCCGAGGCAGGTGTTTATGCCTGTAAAGTGACAGATATCAAACCTTCACGTGGCCAGACTTTTGTTATGACCAATGGCGGGTTACACCATCATTTATCTAACTCGGGTAACTTTGGCCAGGTGATCCGCAAAAACTATCCGGTGGCCATCGGCAATAAGCTGGACCAGGACGCCAGCGTACAGGTAAATGTTGCAGGCCCCTTGTGTACTCCCTTAGATTCTCTTGCAGACCGGGTCTGGCTACCCCAGACCGAGGTTGGAGACTGGTTCGTGGTGTATCAATCGGGTGCCTACGGTGCCACCGCCAGCCCACAGGATTTTCTCGGCCATCCCCACGTGGCTGAGATTTTATTGTGATGCCGGTTAAGTGAACAGAAAAGTCTCAAGGTTGAAAAAAGCCGCCTGGTTCAGTGCGGCTTTTTTGCTGGTAGTGATCCTGCTACTTTGGTTCGCGCGCAGCACAACCTTTGCCTACGAATATGGTATCAAAGCCCAGCAGTACGTGACCATGAACATCCCCAAGAACTGGGGAGTCCGAAAGTCCTTTTTGAAATTCGCAGACAGCATACTTCAGTGGCGGCCTGTGCCTGATCGGGTTGAGTTTGACAGAGCCAGAAGCCCTGCCGGGGCCAGTGTTGATTACAAGCGCAGCAGCCTGTTTCTGCCTTCAACAGACAATGTACTGCATGTGACAGATAGTCAGGAATTGGTACAGGCGCTTCGAGATGCCAAAGCGGGTCAGTTAATTTTGCTTGCGCCTGGCCATTACTTAGTCGAACAGCGCACTATCAGAATCGGTCACAGCGGCGAACCCGGCTTTCCCGTAACCCTGGCTGCAGAACAGCCTGGACAGGCGGAAATCCGGCTTAACTCGCTGGAGGGCCTGTATATCAATAAACCCTATTGGGTGATTAAAAACCTGACATTCAGGGGTGTCTGTCGACGCCACAGTGCCTGTGAGCATGCGCTTCATCTGACCGGAAAGGCCGACCATATTGTAATTGAGAATAACCGCTTTATTGACTTTAACGCCCATCTCAAAAGTAATGGCAGGACGTCAGGGGGCACATTACATTTCCCGGATAATGTGACTGTCCGGCACAACGACTTTTACAACAACAGTATACGAGAGAGCCGCAACCCTGCTTCTCCCATTGACGTGGTGGGTGGGAATAACTGGCTTATCGAGGGCAATTATATTGCAGACTTCAGCCGCACAGTGAGAGGCAAACCCAGTGTTGTATATGGCGCCTACCTCAAAGGCGGCGGGAAAGACGGTGTTATTCGCAATAACGTGATTAACTGCGCCTGGAAATTACCTCATCAGTCAGTACTGGATCTCCGTGTCGCGCTGTCGTTGGGTAACGGTGGCACAGGCAAGCGGTTTTGTCAGTCAAAAGACTGTGCCTATGAACACAAAGGAGGCATCATTGAGCAGAACCTGCTGCTCAATTGTAGTAATGATGTGGCCATATATCTGAATAAAGCGACTCAGACTCGGATTCATAATAATGTGCTGCTAAATACCTTGGGCCTTGACGCCCGGTTCGCTGCAACTGATGTGGTATTGGAAAACAACCTGATTCAGGGGCGCATCAAAGCCAGAGACGATGCCAGGGTCGAGTCTTATGGTGATGAGACCTTGCCACCCGGTCGGGTATATTCAGACCTGCATCAACTTCCCCTGTAGGTTCCGGTAACACCCAAAGGCGAATAAATTCGCCCCTACAAAAACTGATAATGTAGGATAAGAAGTAGCCCTGTAGAGCCTAATTTATTGGGCTGAATCAACAAATCCCAGTAGCCTTTCGGGAACTTTGTTATTCTTCATTTTTTGCAAACATCTCACGAGACATGTGATGAACAGAATAATAACGCCTCTGCTTATGGGTTTGATTGCGATGGCAAGGCCGTCATGGGCTCTGCCACTGGATGAATCGGCCACATTTGCCTATGCCAGCCGTGATGCCAAACTATACTGGAATGATCAGGGCCTCATTCACCTGTTAGGTAATCAGGACAACCGCAGACTGCTGGAGTTTACGGTTGAGGATCAGAACCGTGCCAGACCTTTACTGTTAAAACTCCCCTTTTTGGATTACCAACAGCCACAAATAGTGCTACTGCTTCAGTCAACCGGGGGCAAAGGCACGGCAGACTTTTTCAGTAAAGAAGCCCCGGATCTTAAGGCCCCAAACCTGTTACTCTATACTGATGAGCAGGAACATTATATTGAGGCGAACATTGACACATTTTTGGGCCCGGCGATTCGCAAGCCTCAAGGCCAGGCACAGATATTTAAAGTGGGTGGTGAAAGACTGGGGCTGATCAGTTTCAAAATTCCCGAAGACATTCACATTGAAAATGTGCAACGAGCCGAATTACTGTTGCAACTCACAGATAAACAATATGGCAACAGCGAGATTAGCCTGACCCAATTAGCCATTCCTGAATCATACCAACAGGCAGAATCCGGGCTGGCCGCGCAATATCCCACTGACAAGAATATTAACCACCACCCAGGCGTCTATTACGCCGATAATTTTGACCGCGAGAGTTGGCTGGATACATTCTCTGAAGCGGTTGGTCAAAAAGACAGTCGCTGGTCGAATGCCGCTACGCTGGATTATGTCACCCACCAACACACTGAACATTTCCTGGATGACGATGGCCGTAGTGCCCTGGCGCGATTCGACACAGATAAGAACCTGGCACTGAATCTGGATTATTACTTTAAACGCCATCATGATCAGGAGCCTGAAGAAGCCTATTTTCGTTACTATTTAAAGCTTGCTCCCGGTGCCAATATCAGTGGCGGGGGAAAATTGCCCGGTTTTGGCGGAACCTACGGTAAGGCTGGCTGGGGAGGCCGCGGTAACGACGGATACCAGGGCTGGTCAGCCCGTGGTGCGTTTTTCGAAAGCATAGATAATGCCGATAGCCCGTGGCTCGGCCATATGCCCATCGGCAGTTATTTGTATGAGGCTGACAGCAGCAGTAAATATGGAAGTATTCTGCCCTGGGGCCATCCTCTGTCAACCATATCACCGGGGCGCTGGTACAGTATCGAGCAACATCTCAGGCTCAATACACCGGGCCAGTCAGATGGGTTACTGGAAGTCTGGGTTGATGGGGTGCAAATTCTGCACAAAACCGATTTAATGTTCCGTAAAACAGACGAATTAAAAATTGAAAAAATCTGGTTTAATTTTTACTTTGGCGGCGTCGACAAGCCGAAATATCCCTTTGATATGTACATAGACAATATCGTGATTGCATCAGAGTACATTGGCCCGGTGAAGCAGACCGAATAAATTCGTCCCTACAAGGAAGATTTCTTTGAGTAAGGAGTTACTCCTGTAGGGCCCAATTTATTGGGCCCACGCTAATCAGTGATGATGATGTTTATCAGGCAGCGACTGAATGTAAATCACCAGGTGGTCGATTTCTTCAGGCTTGAGGAAACCGCCCCATGGCGGCATCATCGGGCTCATGCCCACCTCTGCACCGCCTTTTTCGATCACTGCATGAATATCCTCGGCTGAGGTTTCAAAATGGTACATAGGTGAGGTCAGATCGGGCATTTCCACACCCAGCATGGATGAATCCGGCCCCTTACCATCACCTTTCACGCCATGACACCGGGCACAGTTAACCGCAAACAAGGCGGCTGTGGTTTCTTCATCATAATCCTTTGGCGCCTCGGTGCTTTCGTCTTCACGCTCTACCACATCGGCTTCTTCGGCTTTCACTAGCACCAGCACTTCACCACTTGGCTCAGAAGCCGCACCTAAGGTGGTCACCAGGATCTCACCGGATTCAACCTGTACCACCGAACTGACACCGCGCTGGGCATACTGGCTGGCCCTGGCAATCAGCTGTACCTCATCCACCTGGGGGTTGTCGGCATCCATCACAAAGATCTTGGCCGAATAATTATCGGCAAACACATACTTGCCTTTCAGTGACGCATACATATCGCCACGGGCCACCGCACCACCAATCACCGCGCGATCATAAGCGGTATGCTGATAGGTATACACCGGCCCCTGCATGGGAATGTCCAGCTCTTCCCACCCGGATTTGCCGGTAGGCTCACGACCCTCAATCACCGGGTACTGGTAATGCTTACCCTTTTCCACCCGATTAATCTCTTCCCAGATGGTGGATCCCACGTCACCCAACCAGAGATCATTCGTTTGTTCATCAAAGGTAAAACGGAAGGGATTGCGTAATCCCAGAGCCCAGAACTCTGAACGGATATCCTCTCTGTCTACGAAGGGATTGTCTGCGGGCACGTGATAGCCCTGAACCTCGCCGTGTTCAAAGGGTTCGGGAGGCAGATTGCCGGGCTGCATATCCACATCCAGTCGCAATATTCCGGCACGGAAAACGTCTGCAGAAGATTGAACGCCCTTAGGGCGCACTCCCTCACCTAAACCAATATACAAATAATTATCCGGGCCAAACTCAACCGAACCACCATTATGGAAACCATCGGCTATTCTCGGCAGGCTCAGAATCTTAAACTCGGAGGCCTTACGGTCGCTAAGGTCGCTTTCGCTTAAATCAAAACGGGACAGTTTGTTAAGCTGGCCTTTTTCCGGACGGGTATCGGTGTAATACAGGTACATAAACTGTTTATCATCGGCCTGATTAAACTGCGGATGGAAGGCCATACCAATGGCGCCGTTCTCCACTTCCACTTCACCTAACTGATCGCGGATATCCAGCACCAGTTCCTTATTGCCTCCATCAGGAAACGGCACCTTGTAGACGCGACCAACCCGTTCCAGTACATACAAACTGTCCGGATCCTGCGGCGCCTTTTTTACCAGCACCGGCTGTTCGAACACCAGTTCAGGATAAAGGTTCTTCAGCCCCCATTCGGATTCAGGGACCGGGTTGAAGAAAATACGGATCTGGGTAATACGGTTAGCGATATCCCGATCAGCGGTAAAGGCCACACCGAGCGCCAGTGGCACCAGAAAATACACAATAGCCAGCACACCGGGAATACTCACCAGGCGTTTTAACAGTGCCCAGACAGGCTGACCGATGGCAGCGCCGATAGCAGCCTTATCCCGCCACAGCACCATGGCCATCATGGCCAGCAGGTAAAACAGTGTCGACAACAGGCCAATGGCGGCAATTAACTGGGGATCATAATTGATCGTAGTGGCCAGGAAGCTGTACAACGAAGCCGTGGTATAGGCAAACAGGTAGAAAATATACTCGGTGCCGAAACGCCTGAGTGAAGCAAAACCATGACTTTTAAGGCTCAGCGTGCTGATCACAATCTGAATCAGATAAATCACCACAAAAATGCGCGTCAGGCTCCACATATCCGCCGTACTGACATACACCTCAGGCAGGCGCAATACAGCCTTGGGAATAAGGTTCATCTCCCGTGACAGGGCATAGCCAAGAACACAGGCCAGGGCAACCAGTACCAGTTGTATCAGTGCGACGAAGAGTTGATGTTTAAATGCAGATTGTTTCACAGTGTTCCTTCCTGGCTGACTCGCTTAACAGCCTGTAGCGATTAAATGGCGGTTAAAACAGTCAAAAATATGACTTTTTTATTCAGTTCTGTATATTGCCAACCTCTGCCTTACCTTTACAAGTGAATTTTCTTAAAAAACCAAAGGAGTAACCGGTGAAATTAACCCTTTTACCTCTGACTTTCGGCGCACTCGGCCTGATCGGCCTGAGCTCTGATACTTTCGCCAGTCAGCGTCATGGAGACAACATTGAATCCCTAACCGTGACCGGCACCCGGCTGCAACAAAATCAGTTGCAAACCAGTACCAGCATGAGCAGAACCCAGATTGAACGCATTAACCCGTTAAACACATTGGATTTGCTTAAACAGATCCCCAATCTGCTGATTTCCCGTGATGGCGTGGCCGGCCGCTCTCATATTGCCATTCGTGGCGGAGAATCAAATTTTACCCTGGTGATGATCGACGGTGTGACGGTTAATGATCCCACCAACAGCAGTGGCGGCGGTTTCGATTTCAGCCAGCTCGACCCGGCAGTGATTGAACGTATCGATGTCTATCGCGGTGGCACCAGCGCCATCTACGGTGGTGAGGCGGTCAGCGGGGTGATCCACTTTATTACTCGCCAGAGCGCCGCTAACAGCCTCAGCGTGGAAGCGGGCAGCGACAAACAACAGCGTGGCAACCTGACCTTGTCAACTCAGAGTAACCAGGATCTCAGCGCATTACTGAGCTTGTCAGCCAATCAGCAGCAAAGCTCAGATTTTGCCGAGATACAGCATCAACAGGCGCTGCTGAAACTCGGTGCCGATACCAAAAACAGCGAACATCAGTTGCTGTTAAGTGCAAGTAACACTGACCGACTGGCCTTTGCCGAAGACAGCGGCGGAGAGACATTTGCCATTCCCAGAGAAGCTGAAAGCCGCGACAGTAAACACGCTCTGGCCAGCTGGCTCAGCCAGTTTAACAGCAGCGACAACCTTAAGTGGACCAGCCGGATTTCCTGGACCCGCACCGAAGAGCAAACCGACAATCCCGGCATTGCTCCCGGTGTTATCGACGGCATTCCCGCCAGCTTGATTGAATCCGATTACCGCAAGCTGGATGGTGAAATTTATCTGAACTGGCAGTTGTCTGATACCTGGTCGGTGCTTGGCGGTGCCAGTGGCAAAAAAGCGATAGGCGAGAATCGCGGTACGCTGGATTTTGGTTTTCCCATGCCGGTGAACTTCAGACTGGAGCAGGAGAATTACAGCGCCTTTATGGAAACCAGTAAGCGCCTGGATGACCTGACCCTGGAACTGGGCCTGCGCTTTGATGCACCGCAGAGCTTCAACAGTGAGTTATCATCAAGGCTGAACCTGGCCTGGCAGCTTAACTCAAAGACCCGGCTTCACGCCGGTTACAGTGAGGGTTACAAATTGCCAAGCTTCTTTGCCCTGGCCCACCCTTTGGTAGGAAACCCTGAGCTGAAACCTGAACTGAGCGAGAACAGCGAAATCGGCATCCGCGTGCAGGGGCAAAGCGGTTACAGCGTGCAGATGAACCTGTTCTATAACAAGTTTGAAGATCTGGTGGATTTCGATGCCGAGCTGTTTACCAATGTTAATCGTTCAGAAGTGCATACATCCGGCATCGAATGGCGCGGCAGCGGGCAACTGAACGAGTGGCTCAGCGCCAGTCTGGATTTTGCCTACCTGGATATTGATGTCAAAGACACCGACAACCACCTGCGCCGCCGCCCGAAATGGTCAGGGGGTATTCAACTCAATGCACAGCTGGATAATTTCAGCATCACACTGTCTGCTGACTCCCGTGGTGAGTTTTACGACAGCTCCGTACCTACAGGTGAGATCCTGATGAACGGTTACACTGAAGTGGCCCTGGCTGCGCAGTGGCAACTGAGTGAAAAACTCAGCCTCAGCCTGAATCTGGATAATCTGCTGGATAAAGACTTCGAGCAATCGGTAGGCTTTATCGACCCGGGCCGCCAGGCCAGAGCGGGTATCCGCTACCAGATGTGAGCAACTGTAAGGCCCAATTTATTGGGCCTATGGCGTTATGCCCACCTCTGATGGTCGAATAAATTCCATCCTTCGGTTCGCGAGACAATACATCCCTGTATTCGCTTTCGACCCTACATGGAGGAACCTGATACAACATAGCAATATCGGGAATTTTAGAGTATATTTATACACATAATCTTATTATGAAACTTATTTTACACAGCATGGGCGCAAAGAAACTACTCGCCACATTGGGCTTGCTGATCAAAGAATACCGGGCCAGCGCTATGTCACAGGATGAGTTTGCTCAACGGCTGGGCGTGTCCCGTAAAACAGTTTCGAACATGGAGCAGGGCAAAGCGGTTAACAGTGAAATACTGTTCGACGCCCTGTCGTTGTTAAAGCTTGATCAGCCATTGTTATCAGAGTTAGGGAAACTGCGCCTGCCTGATCCCAAGCTGCGTCACCGCAAAAGTGATCAACGAGTTCTGGATAATGACTTCTGAAGCCTACGTGTATATTGATGGCATAGAGGATCAACCGCTGATTTGCGGCATTGTTGCACTCAACCACAATAATACCGTCGCGCAATTCCGATATGGCAAATCCTATCTCAATCATGCAAAGGCTTTTGCCATTGATCCCGTTAATCTGCCGCTATCTGAGGATGTCTTTGTTACACGCAGGCATGGCGGCATGTTTGGCGCTCTGCTTGATGCCGGCGCAGACGCCTGGGGCAAGAAGCTTATCCTTTCGCTGCACAAAACCAAGCCCCAAAACACCATTGAGTTTCTGCTATCCGGCAGTGCGATGGGTGTCGGGGCAATCACACTCAGCCTGTCGAGAAACAGCTGTAAACCAAAGCGCTCTTTAGCCAGAATTGGCCAGATCAACGATCTGCTGCGTGGAAAAAATGCCATTCTTAATGATCAGGCCGTATCACCAGAAGCCAAGAAAGCGTTTCAGCATGGCGAAAGTATGGGCGGCGCCCGCCCCAAAGCGGTGGTTAACGACGGTGAGAGAGAATATCTGGTCAAGTTCAACCGCAAAGACGATCTCTTTAATCATGCACGGGTTGAGCACGCCAGCATGTTATTGCTGCGGGAACTGACAGACAATGTCGCCAACACTAAGACACTGCGTGTTGACGATGAGGATGTATTGCTGGTCGAGCGCTTTGACAGACGAGGCAGTATTCCATCCTGTGCATTTATAAGCGCCCGGACATTACTTGATATTGACGTTGTGAACCCGGGACTGGCAGCCTCGACATACACTTACGGTGAAATAGCTGACTTTCTGCGCAGAGAGAGCGACAGGGCCTCTGACAGTAAAGAGCTGTTTACCCGAATGTGTTTTAACGCGCTCATTGGCAACACCGATGATCACGTTCGCAACCACGGTCTGATAATGCCCTTCGGCTCCCGGGGCTGGCACTTGTCACCCGCCTACGATGTGCTGCCGATCAGTAGTTCCCGTCAACACGGTCTTGGCCTGGGCAACTTTGGACGCGAAGCCACTGTAGAAAACCTGCTGTCTCAACATCGTCGGTTTGGCCTTTCTGTTGCAAAAGCCAAGTCCATTTTCAATGATGTATCTGATGTTACCCTGACGTGGCCGGAGGCATTTTCCGCATCCGGGGTAACAGACGAGGATATTGAGAGGCTAAGAGGCGTAATACCGGTACCGTCTAACCTCTTTTAGTCGACTAAATTCGACTCTACAGGGGAGATTCTCCTTGGGTAACGGTTTACACCAGCCCCTGTAGATGCCCAATTTATTGGGCCAATGGCGTCAATCTCACCTTTGCCTGTCGAATAAATTCGACCCCACGCCGGATGAAACTGGCTACGAAATTAAAACAACGCAATCAAATTTTTCTCGAAGGTCTTTACTTCAGGGCTGTCACAGGAAAACTTGCTAAACATCTGCGCAACGCCATTTAGCGATAACTTCCTCAAGTCCTCTCCGCTCTGGCTTGCGAGAAACCCGGTAATATTAGCCGCTACGCCCTCTGGCTGCATTTTCCCGACTTGCCGGAATACATCCGAAAACTCCGAGTTAACCTGGTATTTTGTTTTTGTCGTGCCACCATAATGCCGTGCAATTTCCGCTCCCAGCAAATTAGTCACCACCATGTCCGGCTGGTAACCCGTCACATAGAATACAGCTGGAGATTCTGACAAGCATCGACGATAGTGTTTCTCGTATTCAAACAGATATTTTGCCGCAACTGAGTCTTCTATTCTGACCTGTTTATACAAATCAGCCATGGCATCGGTCATCTTATTTCCATAACTGCCGAAGAATGCCTTTAACCCGGCCGCCTGCTTACCGGTATATGATCGGTTGATGCGCTGTACTACTGATCTATCGCCTTGATATACCGCATTTAAAAACGTCGCTCCGGGTATTCCATCGAATGGCCCCCTGACTTTTGGTAGTGGCATTGGGTCACCGACTGGCTTGCTGGCATAAGCTCGCTCGCCTGATTTGGACTGTCGGGCAGCTGTCCTATATTCACTTTCCTTTTTTAATCTGGCCCACTCGCGCTGTTTGGCTTCGGCTTCTTGTATCCTTATCTGCTCAGCCTTTTTGGCTAATAGCTCAGCTGACTCCCGCATCCTCTGATCATGCTGCTTTTCCAGGTTTTCATCCGGCACTTTTCCGGCGATCATCAGGGCTTTTGTCACCTCGTCGGGTAGCGCAAAACTCTGCCCTTGGTCAGACTCAAGTAATGACATCAGGTAAGGGGTCGGTTTTGCCCGATGGAACACAGCCTGAAATTGTTTGATACCTTTGCGGCCTTCGGGGCGAACTTCTGGCCCGATCCTGAGCAGTGTATTGCTTGTATCCATCGACATTATCGGCTGCTTGGGGAACTCAAAGTTAAACAGGTCACTGCTGCATCTTCTTTTCAATTGTTCGAAACCGTGCAACATCGCCACACCATTTTTATCTTGCATATACACGCTGTAGAAACAGGCTTCGGATATTGTCAGGTAACCCAGAATATAACTACGATCATTAGACTTAGCCGACCAAAGCGCTAATGCCGCTTGCTCTATGTTTTCATCAGGCTTTTTTCCATCACTAAACCTGATAAACCCCTCCCATGAACCAATAAACTCTGGACTGTATTTAGAGGCCGGAAATTGCATAGCGAAAATATCATTGAAGCGCTGGTAAGCATTTTGTCTCGCGACCAGCAATTTTGACGCTATCTGTGAGAGCGTATGAGAATCACCATGCTTATTATAAACATCTTGTAAATGCCACATTTCCCCGGTAAGTACCTGCTGATGAACCAAAGAAATATCCTGATCCGCCAGCACCACTTCCCTGGCATCGATGGCTTTAGGTCGCCAGGTAATTTTCAGGTTATCCTCCGCACTGATATCAAAATGCCCGGCAGGCAAGATGTCACATTCAGGATCATCAGAAATATACTTTAAATCGCTGCCAGCCCCATCCTGAGAATAGAGGGAACTTTTACATTTCCCATAACCACGGACAGTGAGCTGATCTGCGTAGACATAAACATGATTAGGTGATGCGTAGCCGGCCGGAAACAAAAACCTTAGCAAAGTTGTATTCATCGCGCCGCTCCACTGCTTGGGCTTGCGCTTGTCCTCGCTGGTAACGGTCTCAATTAATTTTAATCGCTCAGAGAATCGGTTTTCAGGTTGCCTGGTGAGAAAGCTTTTTTCCGGGTTGATCAATTGGCTGAGGTGACTTCCTTCTACTTTTAGTTTGTTTCCTGTAGGCGTCAGTCCCAGCGCGTAAGTTATCCTCTGATGCTGACATCCATCTGAAACACCTGTTAAAGCGCCCTTCTCAAGCAGATCTACGCGCGCCGGGGTATTATTGCCTGGCGCTGAAATCTGCCCCTCAACAGCAAAAATACAGCCATCATCCTCATAAAAGACTTGGCCTTTCACTTTCCCATCCGCTGCCTGCTCCAGTGACAGGGCAATAGACTTCTGCAAAGATTTTGCCCCGTAGGTCTGAATTTCACCCTCCCAGTTCCCTGACACATCAACCTTCTGAGCGCCAGAACAGACAAACGACACCATCAACAAGCATAGCGCACCATAACCCACCAAATACCTTCCGGCCCCCATGAAAACCTCCTTTTAAATATTTCATCCAATAATACATAGTTTTGCTGGTATGTATTTCAGAAATACACAGCAAACTTGAGCAAGGTAGACTCCCGTGGCGAGTCCTACGACAGCTCCGTACCTACAGGTGAGATCCTGATGAACGGTTACACTGAAGTGGCCCTGGCTGCGCAGTGGCAACTGAGTGAAAAACTCAGCCTGAGCCTGAATCTGGATAATCTGCTGGATAAAGACTTCGAGCAATCGGTAGGCTTTATCGACCCGGGCCGCCAGGCCAGAGCGGGCATCCGCTACCAGATGTGAATAAAAGGCCCATGCCTATTGTGGTATGGGCTATCTGCCAAGTCCTGATTTCAGTTTATCCCATTGCGCCTGTGATCGTAGCAACCCTTCGTTATTCGCCCGAATTATTGTCTCGATAGTTTGCTCGTTCAAAGGATGACCAAAGTGATCAGGCTCGCCTGTTTTCATGCGCTGTAATATTAAATCCCCCACCTCTGATTTATAGTGGGCGGGCTCCCAATAAAAATCCATTTCCTGGTGTGGCGTAGGTACAGGCACCGGCTCCAGCGAGAACTGACTAAAGCCACTGAAATCCCAGATATCTATTGACTCGTTATGGCTTTTCAAAGCCGCAAGGTAAGTTTTCCATTTCATAAAGTCCTGCCAGTAGCCTTTTTCTGACAGCACCTGAAGGTAGGAGTAATGATAAGGGCTGGTAAAAATAGTCAGGCGGATGTCAGCATCATTCAGAGCGCTGATAAAAGTGCGCAGCTTCGAAAATTCTTTTGAGTACCCTTGTTCGCTTTCTGGCTCAAATACCAGGTTTTCCTGATCGAGCCGCTGCTCAATCTCATCTAACTTCTGGTTAAACAATGGGATAACGCCCTCCAGCCGTACAATCTGACGATACTCCTGAGCCGTATTAAATCCCTTAGAGGTTATGCTGCTAACCTGAGAATTTTGCGAAATAAGGGTTCTGATGGTCGCTGAGAGTGCATCCAGAGATAAGGTCATTGCCATCTTTTCCTTCAGCATAAACCATTCAGTCTGCTCGCTGTTCTCTGAACTCAGATAAGGTAATCGGCTGTTATAGTCAGCCTTTGCAGAAGACGGCACATTCGGCGATTTAATCGACAGGAAGTCCAGAAAATCCACACTCAAAATCACCTCTTTTACCGTTTTATTGGCATGAATTACATTCAGTCCATAATCCAGTTGCATCGACAAGCTCGCACCTGGCATGCCCAAATTGTAAACCTGCCTGGTCTTAAACAATTCATGTTCAGGATCTATCCCCATCTCAATTCTGGAGTTTCCCAGCAGTAACACCTGCGGAGCCGCTTCCACACTGCGATAGGCTTTAGAAACCCTTGAGCGGTTCCCGGCCTCAGGCTTAGTCGCATTAACGCCCTGATAAACCGGCGACCAATACATTCCGAAAGGATCAACGACCCAATTGATTACCCCTATAGAGGCTAAAACAAACGAGAACGAAAGCGCAAAAACCAGAATATACCTCATCGATAATCCTCAGAACTGGAAGTACAAAAATTCACTGACCTGTGAAAGTGTCAGTACCGCCAGCGCCGCCATCGCTCCCGTTGCGGCAGCCCAATACCAGGTCACTCTGAAGCCATTTCCTTGCATAACTGACATCAGTGGCCAGAAGGTTGCCGATCTCGCGTAACACAATGAGCTCAGAGACCCCTGATAACGGGCAAATAAATCCTGAACATTAGGCAGCAAAACTACTGCAAACAGCAATACGACGTTCCACAGCCAGGTCTTCATAAAGATCTCTCCTCCACCATTTGGCGTTGAAATGCCGAGGGAATAAAGCAGATCGGTTAACCCCAGCCTGACCGCTATGCCATTGGGTATAGCGATTCCATTCATACCCGCCATGCTTTGCAACATACCGGTTGCGCCATCTAAGGTTACGGCCCTGAAAAATACCCAGCCGATAACAACGCATAACATAGTCAGCATCCAGGAGACAAAAACGTAAAAACCCGCCTTACGGACCCCCTCAGAAAAGTTAGCAGTCACTCGCTGCCAGCCATGATTGATAGCAAGATAGAATCCGTGTAACGCACCCCATATCACAAAATTCCAGCCAGCTCCGTGCCACAAGCCGCCTAACAGCATGGTAATAAACAAGTTTGTGTAGCGCTTTGTTTCGCCCTTTCGGTTCCCACCCAGCGGAATATAGATATAGTCTCTGAGAAAGCGCGACAGGGTAATATGCCAGCGCCGCCAGAACTCAGAGATACTGGCCGATTTATATGGCGAGTAAAAGTTAAGGGGCAATATGATACCAAACATTCTTGCCAGGCCAATTGCCATGTCTGAATAGCCGGAAAAATCAAAGTACAACTGAAAGGTATAGGCCAGCGCGCCGCCCCAGGCGGTGAAGAAATCCACTGTCTGCCCCGCATCTACCTGTGCAAAAACAGGATTAGCATAGACAGCAACACCGTCAGCAAGCACGGTCTTCTTGAACAAACCAATAGCGAAGATACTGATCCCAACCACAAAGTGATTTACCTCAAAGCGATACCGCTCGTTGCGCATAAACTGAGGCAGCATCTCTTTATGATGAACGATAGGGCCGGCAATCAGTTGAGGGAAAAAGCACACAAACAGTGCATAGTGAATAAATGAATACTCTCGGGTGATCCCCTTATAGGAGTCCACCAGATAGGCAATTTGTTGGAAGGTAAAAAAGGAAATAGCCAGAGGCAAGAGTATTTGCCCCAGATCCCAGGACGTATCAAAAGTGGCATTGATATTAAAAACAATAAATCCGGCGTACTTATAGTAAGCAATTAACGCCAGATTAACCGCCACACCCACTGTCAGTAAGGTTTTACTGCCAGAGTTACCGAGCCGCTGACCCAGCTTAAAGTTAAACACCATGGAGAACAGCAACAGCAGCAGGTAGACAGGATTCCACCAGGAATAGAAGAACAAAGAGCAAACAACCAGTACACCTATCGCCGCCTCGTTTCCCCAGCGCCTGGCGCAGAAGAAAAATGCCAATAATGTCAGAGGTAGGAAGGCAAACAAAAATTCCGGGGAATTAAACAGCATGGATTAATCCTTTTTTCATGTGGCTGTCAGGTACTGATTTTCAGATATAATAATTACTTCTTATTCAACAGGCTACAGACAAAATCACAGGAAAGCTTTTCCACTTCGCGTTTAAACTCTGAAGCGGAAAAGGTATGGTCGGCCTGTTCCAGCCGGTGAATTTGGCATTTGTCACCGTTAATGGCTGGCCAGCCCTTGTTACCCACTGCCTGTTGCTCAAATTCCCTGGCGGTGAGATCTACCCCGCTTAAAATCAGACAGATTTGCCCGTCAAACTTGCCAATGCCCGCTTGCATCCGCTGCTGATAACTGCCCTGCTGCTGTTCGCCTGTTGACATTGAGTCCTGCACAAAGCCTCTGGCGTCTTTAATACTGCCGCCAAGGTTTACCTTGCCGCCGAGCAGTTTCTTCCAGAAATCCTTTGATAGCAGCCGCTGCAAATAATAATGCCTGACCATAGTCTTGCCCATAGCCGCTTCGCTGCGAAGCCAGGGGTTGAGCAATACCAGCCCCTTAACTCTGCTGTCTTTGTGGGCGTAAATCATTGCCGCCGAGGCCGCGTCACACAGGCCCCAGATGACTATCTGAGTTAGACCGGTTTGTGTACAAAAAGCATCAACGGCCACTTTAATATCATCACAAATGCCCTCAAAGGATTGCTTTTCACCTTCACTGTCACCCATGCCCCGGTAATCAAAGCGCATGGAAGCAATATCCTGCGCGGCCAGCGCTCTGGATAACTGCACAAACTGACGGTGACTGCCCACACGATACTGGGGCCCCCCCACCACAAGCAGTACGCCGGTTGAATGACATTCCTGTGGCTGATGGACAATGCCCAAAAGCTGCTGATCATTAAGCTCAAAACTGATGGCTTTTTCCATTAGCCCTGCACTCCTTTTAAACTCATCGGGTACAAAGGTGGAACATCGAAGGTTTCCGGGATCTGCCAGAACGCCGGGCAAGGAACCGCCTGAATCGGCAGGCTCTCTTCGGGCCACTCTGCGGTTAAACGCGCTATCACCGGAGTGAGCTTATCCGTGCCCAGTTCCAGCCAGGTAACAGGTGACTGTGCGTCCGTCTCTGCTTTAAGCTGTTCAATAGAAGCCAGCAATGTTTCATTTAGCGGGTATCCGGCGACTTCAACGGTTTCACCTTCCTTTATCCGCTGCCGCCAGTTTACCTTCTCGGCGCTGCCCTGCATCATGCTATTGGCTTGTTTCAGACGCAGAAACTGGCTGGCCAGTAATTTACCACCGGTCACCGGCTTCCACAGCAACTGGTTTTTCACCGGCAGTGCCTGATGTAACGGCTGCTGAAAGTGTAATTGCATCAGTGCGCCAAAACGCACGCCCCACAGGCTAATCTGTTCAACGCCCTGAGCCAGCAACCACTGCCCTGCGGCAATGATATCCTGCAGCCAGATATCAGTACTGACCTGATTAATCTCCCCTTCGCTATCGCCGGTGCCTGAATAATCCAGCAGACATACGGGCAAGCCCTGAGCGGCGAAATATTGCGCCTGTTTTGCCATCACTGCTCTTGCAAGGTTCATTTCCTCAAATAACGGCGGCAGGCACAGAATTGCCTGCTTCGCAGGCAGCGTACCGCTACGGGTCAACAGCACTTTACCTGCTGATGAGGGGATAAAATGACCAGATAGATTCATAAAGGCGAACGAGAGTCACTGAAGTCGAAAGTTGGCTTTCCTCTCTCGCCAATACTTAATGCCAGATAAGGTATTCTCGTCGCTACTGTAATTTGAAAACTCCAGATTTTCAGAAATATCGCAGTACTAAGACATTTGGCACCCAATTTTTCATGAGTCGTTACAGAGGTGCGGTTGTAGGCTGAAATTCGGCTTAAGGTTGATTGGTAGCCCTCTGTTCTTAAATCATTTGAAGCTCTTTGCCAGGTATATAAGAAAAGTCGACCAAGACGATATTTAGGGATCACATAGACATCAAAATCCCAAACCTGCTGGGGCCCTAGCCTAATACGGTAGTTCACCTCATCTTCGTCAAATACTCCGCAAGCAAACCAGGCACATGAGGCAAGTTCGCCGTTTTTCTTTCCCAGCAAACATCGGGTACTACCATTAAATCGATCTTTCAACTTCTCCTCTGGACGAGGCAATACTATGAGAAAATCGCTATAACGGTCGAGCCATTCGAACGTAAAGCCATTTATTCGCTGCGCCTCCGGTCGCTCCAGGGCTTGCTCATAAAAATGGTAGATATAAAGTCCAGATGAGCCGCCCAGTCTGGTCAGAACAAGATGAGACAGATATGCCGTCGCGACCAGGAACCCAAACTCTTGATAGGTATTTTTTAGCTTACGAATTACTGATGGCATCCGTAACCCCGAATCTGATTTATCACCAGTCGCGCCATGAATCTTGACGGATTTCTATCCCAGGGAGTGAAACGCTTCAGAAGCCAGGGTGACGTTTGATGATCTGAGGTTCCCCAATTGGTGACTACAGCTGAATGAAATCCAGCCTGCTTGACATATTCCACTGTGTCTTCGTCCAGATCCTTACCCAACATTCCGTTTGGATATGCAAAATGGTGGATTTCACTGCCTGTCCAGTCCTGCAATTGCGCTTTACTGTTCTCAATCTCCCATTTTTGCTCTTCGGGAGACAAAACCTTTAATATCGGATGATTAACGGTATGGGCGCCGATGGCTATTCCTTTGTCAGATAGCATTCTTATCTGCTCGGGAGTCATCATCAATGGAGGTTCTTCATCAAGAGAGTTATGCCGATACAAAGACTCTATTTTGGCAAGTCGCTCCTGAACCGGTTGATACTTTAACTTTTGCAGCCAGAATTCAGCCAAATGTCGGCGCTGCGCGAAGTCTTCCAGCGCTACTTCTTCGCCATCAAGGGTGAGACAATTGCACTTTGGGTCACTAAAGAGATAGATCACCCGATCATTCCACATGTTAACGCCTTCGCTAAACGCGGTCGCAACATATACTGTTGCCGGAATTTTATGTTTACGCAGAATGGGCTCCGCAACTGTAAGATTGTTCGAATATCCATCATCAAAAGTGACGCATACAGCATTGTCCGGCAGTGCATTGCTCTTCAGACCATGAAGAGCCTGATCAAGAGAGATTGGTGTGAAATACCGGGCGAGTACGGCCATTTGTTGGTCAAATTTTTCCGCCATAGGTAAATCAGGACGCATAGGATCAGGTTTCTCCAGCACCTGATGATAAATTAGGATTGATAACTTTCCTTTTCCCAATAACTTTCCCGCTAGGGACAAACCCAAGCCAATCATACTCATTCTTCCATGTAAGTCATTTAGGGGACCAAAACATTCTTAGTCTGGTCAAATAGAGATTAACCCAAAAAATGCAGGACTTGTTCATTATTCCACCAAAAATTTTAATGAATTTCACTTTGATGATCTTAATCTGGCAGAGTAGTACTAATCGACAACCAATGCTCTGTTGACTAACACACCATTAAGTATGGGTGCTGATAGCCTTAACGTTTTGACAATAAACGTTTCCTGATATCTGAGAGGTAGTTATAAAAAATATTGATCATGCCAATGGACCTTCGCTTATTACAGACTTGTACTCCGTAGAGCTTCTGACACTTATTCATCCAATCTTGTTTGTACGGATCGTCTCCGGTTAAAAAGTCGATCTTTGTCACTCTATCGTTTGCGATTACATACTCAAATATTGCCGCAGACAAAACCGTGCCAACACTCAGGTGGGTATACTGTTCATCATAGGCTAGCTTATAAATGTATGCGGTTCTATCATTCACAAACCATAGTTGGACTGCCACAGGTTTCTCAAAATGATACACAAATCCGAACCGCAGCTCTCCCTGGGACTTCTGATACCGGCAAATTTGATCAATAAATTCTGTACTGGCTTCTCTCTGCTTCCAACTCTTCGCATACACTTGGTGATAATCGTTAAGCAGCATCTCCAGGTCACTGTCCATAGTATCGGTTAAAACAACTTTATACTCTCCCAACTTCTCAAGCTTTCTACGCTTTCTTTTAATCGTATTTTTAAGCCGACTGGAGCGTTGAGCCCAGAATGAGTCAACCCCCTCGATATCATCATGGAACCAGTTCACCGAGTAATAATAGATATAGCTTTTGAAACCGGCACTATCAAAAGCTGATTTCCATAGGAGGGCCTGTTCGTGTGTTAGGGGGCAGATATTGATCAGATCAAATTTATCAAAAAAACCGGACGCAACTGCAACGACCTCTTTGCAGTCGGGTGTTTCCTCTTCCTCAGTGCATAATCCAAACATCGGCGAGTAATAATTACTCATACTATAGAGATGTTTTATCTTAAATAGTTTGTAGTCCTGTTCCAGTTGCTTAAATGGCAATAGTGCGAATTCGCCGTTACTGTACTGATACTCTACAATCTTGCTGGCGCCGGGCTGCCCCGCGTACTGTTCATATATGCGAAACCACTCAGATCTAATAAAAAGAGGAACCTGAGATAAACCTTTATCAGACACTGCTCGCTCGAAATCGAATTCATCAAAACCCGAGAAAACCTTATAAGTAGCAGTCAATTTACAGTCCCATCATCTTAATAAACTAGTAACGAACGAAATTCAGCTGCTCTGTGCAATCATCTACTGGTTGGCCAAACCAACCACTATTTCTTTCCGCAAAACGAGAAGAACGAATAACACCATCTCTCAACAACACCCTCAAAGCCCCCTGCTGGTCAGCCACAACTCCAGCACCACCATAATCCAGATCAGCTCGCCATAGTAGTTTGCATGGCCGGATTGATAAGTGCTTAAGGCTGTATCAATAAATTCAGGCCGGAAAATCTGTCTTTCCCGCAGTCGTTTAAGACTGTCGTTGGTGATTTTCTGCAAGGTGGGTTGTTCTTTCATCCACACCCCGAATGGCAGGCCGAAGCCATGCTTGGATTTACTCAGGGTTTCATCGGCCAGAAAACCACGGAAGGTATTCTTATAAAAATCTCTCAGCCTGTTACCGGGCAATTTAACACTGGCAGGCACAGTACAACTGAAATCCACCACTTCTTTTTCCAGCAGCGGATAACGCACTTCCACACCGGCTTTGCGGCACATTCTGGACACTTTAACCAGATCGTTGTCTGCCAGGGTGAATTTCCAGTCCAGGTACATCATCTGCTCAACGGCGTCATCACAGCGGCATTGCTGATAACGATCGCGCTTGGCCTTGGCTGGCTCTTCGGTATCAATGCTGGCCAGAAAATCTTCCCGGAACATGGTTTTCAGATCAAAGCGATTCAGGAAGTTGTAGGTATCCATACGATCCGGAAGCGGGATATTGGCCTGATCCACATAACTGAGACCTTTTTTCAGTACAGGCAGCTTACCAAGAGGGGTATTGAGTAACATTTCAAGGGGCTTTTGTACTACCCCGGGCACCTGGGAATAGGCTTCGAATACCTTCTGCTTGGCATAACGTTCATTGCCGCCAAACAGCTCATCACCACCATCCCCGGCGAGCATGACTTCGGTGCCACTTTCTTTAGCCACTTTAGCGCAGATATAGGCCGCCATCGCCGATGAGTTACCAAATGGCTCATCGTAATAACCTGCCACTTCGACAAAGTTATCGACAATCTCCTGCGGCTGCAGGTAGTGCACCTGGTGGTTGGTCTTAAACTTTTCTGCGGTTATTTTTGCGTACTCGGTTTCATCATAACCCTTAGCATCAAACCCAATGGAAATAGTCGGTGCCCCTGGCTGATGTTTGGCAAACATTCCGGCCACAGTAGAGCTGTCGAGCCCACCACTTAAAAAGGCGGCTGATTTTGGGGCGATATTGCGCTTAACAGCAAGTTCAATCACCTCGCGGCACTGAGCCATCAAAGCCTCAGTACTTTGATCGGAGTAATTGTATGCAGGCTGATACAGATTAGATTCCTGCATCTCCCCCGATGCCTGAACACACAGCTCGGTGCCGGGTTTGAGTTTCTGGGCACTGCGATAAATGGATCGCGAAGCAGGGATACAATGATAGAAACAATAATTAAACAGCGCCTGAGGGTTAAGCTCCAGACTCTCGTCCTCCAGCTCAGGCTCAATCAACTTAAGGGAATCGGTGACCCAATATTGTTCTGCATGTTGGGCAAGATACACCGGCACGCTACCCACATGGTCGGTCACCAACCGCAGGGCACCGGTTTGTTTATCCAGTATCACCAGCGCAAAGAAACCGGCAATCTCAGCATAAAAATCAGCGCCTTTTTCGGCCAGGCACTCCAGCAGCCACTGAGCAGGCTGTTTAAGGCCGTAATCCTGGTTATAGGGGCGCAATCTGCCCAGCACACAAACCAGGTGCTGATCATTTTCAGCCACCGATAAACCATGCTCGGCAACCAGGGTAAGCTTGCAGGCTTTATCGCCTGTGCGGGTTACCTCGATACGCTGGCTTGCGGTGTGATTCTGTGCCGGTTCTGAGCTGCTTTCCAGTTTCCACATAATTCCTTGCTTTCCTTAACCTTTTAGCCTGATAAAACAGCACCATGATACAAAAAGTGGGGTCAGAGTAAACTTAATTAAAAACCGATGTGACCAGCGCCAGTCTGTTTTGATGATTTAAGTTTACTCTGACCCTACTTATGCCTTGTTTTGTTGGACTAAAGTCCAACCTACAGGGGGGGGTTAAATAGGAGTTACGCCAACCCTTGTAGGACCCAATTTATTGGGCCAAAGACGTACGGTGCGTGCCTGCCAACAGACCCGCAACACTCAAATCTTCATCTAAATCAGGCCAGTGAATACCCTCACCATCTCCTAGTAACTGCCAGTTTGCAAGTTGCTCTGCTGAGGCGGAGGATAGCAGGGGGAACCAGATTAATGGTGCAGATAAAGTACGACCATCTGCCAGTTCAACAACAATAGCTACACTGGTGAATTCTACATTAACTGCCTGAGGGTGCAGTTCAACCGCTAAAGTACTCATTCCAGGCCTCCGTAAAGGTATCTTTATTTTTTACAACCAGCTCTTCAAGCTTCCTGAGTTCTTTGGGTGCAAAACGTATTGAGCTGGCCAATGCAACAGGCTTCAGCCAGAACTTAGCCAACATCCTATCTCGCTGGATATGTATATGGGCCGGTTCACCACTTTCATTGCTATAAAAGAAGAATCTGTATGGGCCAATACGCATTACTGTTGGCATGGGTTAATTATTCATCCTTTATTTCCGTTGTCCAGCATGAACCCGATAATACCCGTCATCCTCACCTGCTCGTCATCCTGGCGAACGTCAGGATCTCTTGTAGGGACCAATTTATTGGGCTAGTAACGTTAGGCCTACCTCTAAAAGTCGAATAAATTCCATCCTTCGGTTCGCGAGACAATACATCCTTGTATTCGCTTTCGACCCTACATCAAATAAATTCCATCCTTCGGTGTGCGAAACAAACCCACCCTGTCTTCGCTTTCGACCCCACAGATACAAAATCCTTCTTATCAATACCGCCAGGGCAGGATGCCGTAGATAGCGTCAATCATGCCTTCGGGTGCCTCATGTATACTAAGTACTTGCTTATTACGCATATCATAAGCAACCACAATTGAATTATTGCCGGAGCTGTACCTGAAGTTACCTTTTGATAAATACTTCAGCTTGGATTTGAAGTTGGTTTTTCTCAGTTTTGAGAAACCAATATAAAAAATATCCTCTTCAATCAACAAGCCTCTGCACCAACCATTGGGTCTATTCCTGTGGGCTTTGAATGGGTCATGCTTTTCGGTCACTGTCCTTGTTTCTGGCTCACACACTACCAATGTTCCATCGACCCTGGTAAATACAAGTTTGTCTCCCCACCAAAGTCCATCATGAACACTAATTGCTCCCCCATCACTGATATCTATAGAATCATTAACATCTGACAGACAAACTGCGTCTCCCTGAGTACATCTCGTCACCCAAAGCTTGCCCTCAAGCTTAAACACATAGTTAGGATGACTATGATGTGGCTTGGTCGAATGAACCTTTCTGTAATCTGTAGTCGGACTAAACCTGTGCCAGGGATCAAGGCCCTCAGTATTAAGAATTCCCTGTACTTTGCCACTACGCTTATCCAATAACACAACATTGTCGAGCCCGGTAGACGTTACCGCCAGATCATCACCAAATACGTGTACAGAGTGAACATTCTGAAAGCAAGGGTGAGAAAAGACCGCCTGAATTTCAAGGTCTGGTAAGGAATATTTATATATCTCAGTGTCAGTCGGCAACCAGAGAACATCCCCCTCAAGACAGGCCGCAGTATATTGCAGGTTAGGGTGCTCATCAGGATAATGGGCCCCACCTTCCTTTTTACTTAACACCTCAGTGAAGTGCCCAGTACTAAGATCGAGAGACACCATTATCGATTTTTCGTAGTATTTACCATCCCCTAATTCGAAACCATTGGGTCTCAACCCGGCGCCAGTAATCAGAACCTTATCAACTGCCACAGCTTTTCCTTTTATTCTTTTTCTAATTCATCAAGTTTGTTAAGTAACCCCGGCAATGGATAACCCGCCTCATAGGCAATGTTGGCATGTTTGCGAGCTATATCCGGCAGTTTAAGATCCACCAGAACTAAGCCAAGATTATAATGAGCTTCTATATATTCAGGTTTTAATTCAATTGTTCTTTGCAACAAGGATCTAGCCCTGTCTAAGCGATTGTTCCTGAACTCATGGATCCCCCAAACCATCAAGGTTTCCGCTCTTCCAGGAAACACCCTATCGGCTCTCTCAAAAAAACAGTCTGCTTTAAACTGGGGTTTTTTATAGTTGCGACTGTTTTGCAGAGTAGGTGAATTATTGTAACGCTTTTCATACCGCGAATATGCGTCCAGACCGCCGGGATGGTTGGGGATGGAGTTCAATACGAATAGTATATCACCCGGAAGGGCTGTCGTTGTGCCTTTCTGGAGAGATCTTACCTCTGGTGTAAAGTGATAATGCTCAACAAAATACAACAGGCTCTTCCCGCGCCCCTGTGTTGCAACTCTCGTTTCATTGTCATAGTAATCATATGGTTTGCCCCGCTTCCATTCCAAATTAAAACAGGATGCACTGACCATACTGGACGCTAACAGCAAAGGTAAAATTAACAGGCTGAACCGGCCATAGCAGAATTTCATCTAAATCTCGCTTACCCACGTAATAAGAGTAGGATACTAAATTATACCGGGGGCTTAGACCACCCATATAGCAAGATTTTAAACTTATAGTCTTCTATACTCTTTGCTATCAGGGTCATTGTCACAGATTAGTCAAAAAGTTAGTCTCGATCTCAAAGTATTCATCGTTTGGAGCCATTTATGGAACCGATTCTCCGGCCACTTGTTATCGGCCTCAGCAGTTTATCACTTATGTTCAGTAGTAACTTATCCGCTCAAAACGATGAGTTTGGCTGGCAACCTATCGCCAACACCGAGCTCCAGGATTATTGTCCGCCCTCTGGGCTGTATGACTATAGCTTCAGTTATTACTGTAAGAATGTCATCTATGCTTGGAATAGTGGTGCACTGGATCAAAGTTCCGGCAAAATGTTTATCTGGGGAGGAGGACATACCGATTATTATGGCAATGAGCTTTATCAGTTCGATGCCATAAATCAGGAAATGTTACGCCTGACAGAACCAGCAGCAGTCGCAGACCCTTATGCAAAACCAGCACAGAGCGAATTGGAGCCCTTCAATGGCTCTCAGCCGAACTCCCGGCATACATATGATGGTCTGACTTTCCTTCAGAACGAAAAAATATTGTGGGCATTTTCTGGTGCACTGGCGGGTCGCAACTCCCCACTATTGGATAATCTGACCTGGTTGTATTTTCCCCACGAGAACAGATGGAAGCTGGATCCCGCTAAAGGCGACATTCCTGATGGGTCGTTTGGAGTAGTATCAGCTTATGACAGCGAGACAGGAAAAGTCTTTCTGCATAACAGAGAAGCGCTATACAGCTACGAATATCACCCAGATGGTGGCACATATAAGCAGCTCAACAACAGTGGCAGTCTCGGCCTGGGCTTAAATGGCGCGATTGATCCTGTTAACCGGCTGTTTTTAATTATCGGTGACGGTCAGCAATATATCTATGAGCTGACTGAAGAGTCTGGATACCGGCGCATTGCTGCGCCCCTTAAAGGTGATGCCGATTTTATTAAAAAACATGATGCACCGGGCCTGACTTATAACAGCAAGGACGGCCACTTTTATGCCTGGCCCGGCAATGGCAAGCTGTACCGCTTTAATTCTGAAGATATGTCCTGGCAAAGCCTGGCCCTGTCAAACGATCCCGGACCTCAGGCAAGCAAGGGCACTTTTGGCCGTTTCGCCTATCTGAAATCCATTGACAGCTTTGTTTTGGTACACAGCCCGGTACAAAATGCCTATCTGTTGAAATTACCAGAGGGAGAAGACACCGAGGCTCCCTCCACCCCGGCTAATTTTAACGCCGAATACCCCTACCCTGGTGCAGTGTCGGTAACCTGGCAGCCCAGCGAGGATAACTATGGTGTCGCCGGTTATAAGGTGATGGTCAACGATAAGCAGGTTGTCGAGCAACTTGGTACAGAATATAAATCCATGGCTTATGAGCCTGGTGAAACCTTGAAGGTTCAGGTGCAGGCCTTTGATTCGGCTGGCAACCTCAGCCCGCTCTCTGCTCCCAAGAATATCACTCTGCTTGCCAGTCAGGCGAAAATGCGCCTGGGAGATTGTTCAAAAGAGCCTCGCCTCTCTGAACGGGA
This sequence comes from Lacimicrobium alkaliphilum, assembly GCF_002591895.1. Taxonomy (GTDB): domain Bacteria; phylum Pseudomonadota; class Gammaproteobacteria; order Enterobacterales; family Alteromonadaceae; genus Lacimicrobium; species Lacimicrobium alkaliphilum. Next base: position 4,697 of record NZ_NISX01000018.1, on the reverse strand, counting down.
CGATATTGTATTTTGCGAACCCTGGGAAGATGAGAACTGGTGGCAGACAGGCAAATACCTTCGCGACCCCATAGTAGATGATCCGCGCCCGATGCGGGAAAGCTCAGTGGCTTATGCCGAGCTTACTGATGAAAACTGTATTGATGGCAAATGCCTGAAAGTAAAGATGGAAAAAGACAAAAACTGGGCCCTTAGTGCTTTCTGGCCCCTAAAAAATGCCAACCTGGCCCCTGATAACCTGTATATGCGCTACTACCTCAAGTTAAGCGATGACTGGGATATCAATATGTGCAAAGCCAATGGCGATATATCCGGCGCCGGGGGTAAATTTCCGGGCCTTGCCGATGTACGCACCTGGGCTGACCCCGTTGGCCAGTGCGGTAATGGTGGTGCCTCGGGCGATGGTATTAACTGCTGGTCGATGCGCCTGAATTATCGTAACTGTGAGAGTAATGACGGCGAAGCCTGCGCCACCAAACCGGAAGCCGCCATGCGCCTGGGCTCTTACCTCTATCACCCGCTACAGCCAGGCAGTACCGGCAGTGCGGCCCATTGGGATGGTGATGACTGGAGTCAGGCCAAAGCCGGGGAGTGCGACAGCAAACCCGGCAACCTATTCTGTGGTAAAGGCGACGGCGGCGTGCTGGAACGTGGAGTCTGGTATCAGATTGAGATGCAGGTGGGCATGAACACACCTGGTGAAGCCGATGGTGTAATTCGCGGCTGGGTCAATGGCCAGCTTAGTTACGAAAAAACCAATATGGTTTTCCGTAATGAGGGCCATGACTTCCTGCACAATCGCCTGGCCTGGTTCAATATCTTTAAAGGTGGCCTGGACGGCAACTGCAGTACCTCCCATGTGTATCTGGATCAGATGGTCATAGCTTTGGACCAACCCATTGGCGGAGTAGACAGCTCCACTGAACTGCCCCCCACTATGAGTTTAACCGTAACGCCTGAACAGCCCACCGAAAATGAACCTGTTACCGTGGCATGGTCGAGTGACAATGCCGAAAACTGCCGGGCCACTGGTATCTGGGAAGGGCATAAAAATACCCAGGGCGAGGAAGTTATTGGCCCCTTCACCGAATCCGGAATTGTCAGACTGGATTGTGAAGGCAGTGGCGGCAAAGTAGCCCGTCAGGCAACGGTATTGGTTAACGGCAACCCCATTGAAGAAGACCGGACCGATATCAACATATCCCGCCCCTCGGGTTTACAGGTCACAGAACTGACCGATACCTTTTTGAAGCTGGAGTGGGACGAAGCTCCTGAACAGGAAGAGATAGAAACCTATCGGGTGCTACTGAACAATGTGCTGTTGGATGAAGTAACCGAGCCCTATCTGACAGTGCAGAACCTGGTGCCCGGTGTGACGCTGGAATACCGGGTGCAGGCGGTCAATAGTAAAGGCTTTATGTCGGCACCATCAGAACCACTGAGCGTTGACGTGCCGGATAATCGAGAGGATAAGAGCAAGATTACCCTTTACCCTTCATCGGATACCTATCTGGCACGCTCTACCTTTAAATCTTTAGGTAAAAGCACTCAGCTGTCGCTTTCAGGCGCGCGCAATATACTGCTCAAGTTCCCGGTGGAATTGTTAGGTACCGACAGAGTCAGATTCCGCAAAGCAATCCTGACACTGACTCCAAAAGCTCAGTATGGTAATTCACTGGCTGAATTACACCTGGTTGCCAAAGACTGGCATGAACTTCAGGCGAGCCGCGACTATGCTGACCGCAGCGCCAAACGCAAATGGGTGCGTGAAATTGGTGACTGGCTGGACAAAAATGGTGATTTACACGGTGATGAGCCAAGGGCCTTAATCGATCTGCCCGATACCAACGCCACCGAGCCAGTGCAAATCGATATCACCTGGACAGTGCGAGGCTGGTTGAGTGATACAGACAATCACGGCATCCTGCTGAAAATACGCGACGGTCGTTCCCATTACTTCCACAGCAAAGAATCAGCAGCTCCTGATACCTGGCCAAAACTGGATATTGAGTTATATTAGGGCGCTTATATAGCGGCAACGCTGGTGCGTTGCCGCTATATTTTACTGTGGATCTACAGCGTTAAATCTTTCAGAAACCTGACTGGCAAGCTGATAGAGGTTTGTACCATGTGAGCCTTTAAAGAGTATTGCATCGTCTGCCTGTAACAGCTTATCCAGAATCTCTTCGGCCTGGTCGACACCCTCACAACAAAAACTATTACCTTCTGGCTGAACCTCCCGGAAACCTCTGATGTACGCTCCGGCGTAGTCGCCACAGGCGATAAACTGATTAGCCACCGCACCAACCTGTTTACCTGTCTCATAGTGCAAGGCTTCACTTTGCTCTCCTAATTCCAGCATATCGCTTAATACAACAACTCTACGCCGGTCTGAGGCCACCGAAGCAAACGTTTCCAGTGCCGCCTTAACTGAGAGCGGATTAGCGTTAAAGGCATCGTTCAGAATTAACGTATTGGAGGAGCCCTTCTGGATCGTGCCCCGATCCGGTCTGGGCTGCACATTTTGCAGCACTGTCTGCATCTTCGCTCTGTCTACTCCGGCAACAAGACCGGCACACCAGGATGCCATAACACTGTATAAGTGATAACGGTTAGTCACATAAGGAAAATGCATCTGCACCTGCCCTTCTGGATCAGATAACAGCGCCTCGATGCCCTCTACGGATTGAGTGACTATCTTCATATATACATCGGCCTTTTCATCAAAACCAAATAACAGCGTCTTACCCTGATGCAAGTTCTGCATCTCCCGTACCCGGCTGTCATCGGCGCACAAAATGGCCACACCGTTTTCTGGCAAGGCAGAAACGATACGACTTTTTTCTTCAGCTACCGCTTCAATGCTGCCCAGCGTTTCCAAATGGCCCGGCGCGACAGTGGTAACGATAGACATGCTGGGGCTGAAAACCGTCACCTGCTTTCTTATTTGCCCCGGCAGCATTGCCCCCACCTCAAGCACCAGATACTGCTCTTTTTCACGGCCGGAAAAAAGCCAGTAAGTGGTAACAAGCAAAGCCTTAATCAAGGCTGTATAGCTTTTGACATTGGGCCTGTTAATGATAGTGGATGGGACACCTGTGCGATTGTTAGCGTTACCTGAGGTAGCTCTGACATTGAAGCCCTCACTCAGAACTAAGGCTACATATTCTTTAGTCGTTGTTTTCCCCACACTTCCGGTGATAGCTATGACTTTCCTCGGAAAGTGTTTGAGCTCCAGCCAGGCCATTTTCCTTAGCATTAGTGCCATTGTCTCAATCTTTAGCTCATTAAGCCTTGTTCTGATATTCAACATTCAACTATCTCATTTATAAAGGCTTTTTTCAGGACGGTAGAATACAAGTATTACAGTCGATTTTCACTATAAAACGGTGCCAGCTGGAGATGCCTCTGAGAATTTGGTTGCGTTTATAACCCAAAACTGACAATTTATGGCGTTTGGTACTAGTATATCTGGGCCGTAACTTCAACCTTCAAGCACTCATCACGGATGCAGTATAGTGTTCAAATCGAAAATTGATAAAATTAGTCAACTCAACGCCATGGCTTCATTGGTAAGAGATGCTCATAGTAAGAACTACTTATCTCAACTTGTTGATATTATAAAGCTGTATCAGCTGAATCCCACGTGCAATATCTGGGACTATTATCGGCATCGTATATATGCATCGCAGAGAGGTTCTGAAATATACAAAAACGTATTAAGTAGAGATAGCCAGGAAACTCTGAGCAGAAGCCTCAACCCCCGACATGCAGTATCAATTGCCTGGGATAAGATGCTTTTTACAATCTTAGCCAACACTTATCAGATACCAACCCCAAAACTCTATGCCGTATACAAACCAGACGGAAATTTCGCTGATTTTATAGAAAGAAAATTAACTAGCATTGAAGAAGTAAAATCATTTTTTTCTGGTGCCACATATCCTATTTTTGCAAAGCCTGTAAAAGGGAACTTGGGAACTGGCGCAATCTGTATAAGCGATTATTGCAGAGAAACAGACACTATCAAAAAGGCTGATGGCAATGAATTATCTTTTGAGGAGTTCTTACAAAAGACAATAAATCATAAAGCCAAGCGATATGTTAAAAAGGCAGGCTATCTGTTTCAGCAATCTGTCATCCAACACGACGAAATCACTGAGTTTACCGGCTCCACAACGCCATCTGGTTTCAGATTTGTAGTTTTAAATATGGCTGATGGGCCCAAAATACATAGAGTAATCTGGAAAATTGTTTCAAAAGGAAACATCAATGACAATTTCAATGTCGGTAAAACAGGCAACCTGATTGTCAATGTATGTCCTGAGACAGGCTCGCTATCAGATGCGGTAACGGCGTGCTGGCCTTTTGCAGAATACAAATCCGCACACGAAGTGACAAAAAGAAAGTTTAAAGATTTCAACATACCAATCTGGGAAAGTATCGCCTCTTCGGTTAAAAGAGCTTCTGGATTTTTCACTGATATTAAGATTTTGCATTGGGACATCATAGTTACAAATGATGGCCCAGTTATGCTTGAACTTAATGATATAGGTGGGACAGATATATTGCAGATGCATGAAAAGGGGCTTATTGACGAAACCCTTAGAGCCTTCCTAAGAAAAGAAGGTAATCTGGAAATGAATACTAAACTGAAAAAAATGCTCCTTAGATAGAGACTGTAAAAATATCTGTGT
>NZ_NISX01000017.1 GCF_002591895.1 Lacimicrobium alkaliphilum | reverse complement strand
ATCAAAGTGGAATCCCGCCCTGAATATGAAGAGATAGCAGTAACCCTGCAGGGAATCAATGACGCTCTGGGCTTAACTCCAAAGACAAAAGAACCAGCCAGCATGGAGTTAACTGAAGCAGTAGCTCAAATGCAAGCATTGGTTAAAGCGTTAAAGAACTCAGTAGAATCAGATGAGGCTGCGAAGGTCTTAGCAAAAATGAAGTTAGATGAGGTCTGGTCTTCGCTTACTAAGATTAATAGTGAAAATATCAACATTCCCGAGCTGCTCGCTGCCATCGAAAAGGCCAACGAGGCACTTGAGAAGTGTCTTGAGGAGCTTAAGGATACAAAGGAGCGATTAGCAAATAATGAAAGGAAACGAAAAAATATAGAAAAAGAGAATAAGGAGTTGAGACAAGAACTCGCTACCAAAGATGCCGAATTCAAGGCTGTAGAAGAAGAAAACTATAACCTGATTGGTCAGGTAGAAAACCTCTCAAACGGGCTGGAGTTCCCTCCTTGTTGGGCAACTGCTGATGGCCGAGCGCAATACACATTTCTTGTCGCAGTTAGAGATAACTCGCTTGCTGTTTCTTCTATATATCCTGGGTCAAGGCAGGAGGCTTACTATAAGTTGGTGGGCAAAGACTATGATAACACCGAACTTTCTCTTAACGGTTTTACTGAGCAGTTGAGTGTTTTTTATCAGGCGGCTGTAAACAGCAAGCCCGAGTGTCGTTACTTCGTGAAGGTCGCTGATGAAACCTCAGTCGGCGCGAAGAGTGAATACAAGCAAGGTCTGCAAATGGTGGAATCAATTTTTTATAAATACTTGATGAATTAATATGGACATCAAGCAAGCTATAGAACAGCAAAATAGGGCTTTCGTTAAAAGGGTAAATGTTCGTCTCGGAGAGCCACTACCAAAATCGATGCTTGATAAGCAACTGGAACAAAACGATCCTTTCTTAGTTGCTCAATTGGTTGTTAAAACTCAAAAAAAATTGAACGAAGGAGAATCAGTACTTCATCCAAAAACGAAGCTCACAAAGTTTGACCGTTTTATTTTGTGGATAAAAGGAATAAGAAAGTAATGGAATATTTTTATCAAGTTTTCACCTGTACATGTCTAATGGATCCTGACGCATTAATCAGAGACAATGGAGCTCAACGAATGAGGCGTCAAAATGAGTCAGAAAGCACGTATAAGCGCTACCCGTAGGCGTTTAAAGAAGAAGCTGTAGGCGGAATTTGGTATCGCCAGGCGGACTATTCCAGCCAAAAATCACAGATTTTTGTCGTTCAGGCAGGCTGAGCTTCGCTCCTATAGAAACTGGCTTCACCCAGCCCGGCACCACCATTTATTTTAAGGTTACCGCACCAAATGCCATTGGGTTTGTCGGCCGGCGAAGTAAATAACCTTGCTGCCATCAAAGTAGGCGCTTTGTTCCAGCTTGATTTGCACCCACTGATCCTGCCATTCCGGTACTTGTTGTTTGATATTGCCTTCAATCGCATAGGCGGTATTGGCATGCAGCGGCCAGTCGCCCTGTACCGGTGTGTCGCCCTGATTATCCCACATGCCGATGGTTGGGCCCGGTGCATGGCCCACAAAGCCGATAGCATGGGTGTAAGTGCTGTGGTTGATATTATGTTTTTCGGCGGCTTTATGAGTGGCAGCCAGAATCTGGTTGCCGCTGCGGCCGGTTTTAAACTCTGTAGTAAGTAAATCCTGCCAGTGGTTGCCCGTTGCCAGCGCGGCTTTTAATCCTGCCGGGGCATCGGTTTCGCCATTTTTCAGCACATAGGCCATTTCCTGGGTGTCGGTACACAGCTTCAGATAACAAATACCCACATCGGTGTGTAGTACATCACCACGTTCAATGGTGCCGCTGATACCGCAATAGGGGCTGTCAGCCTCACATTCCAGGCCGGGGCGCTGCAGATTCACATAGGGCATAAACCATACCGGTAGATCCAGCTGTTCAAAGCGCTCGCGAAGATACCAGGCTACATCATCAGTGTGTGTAACACCGGGAGTGATGACTTTGTTGCTGAAACCTTCGGCAATCACGGCGCGGGCCAGGCTGACAATTTGCGGGTACAGGTCAAGTTCTGCTTTTGTACGCTGTTCCAGCCAGCGTACTACTAAATTTTCGGCGGGCACTAAGCGATTCTGGTATTCGGCAGGCAGTACCTCTAACAATTTCTGGTGTAGGCCTGAGGTTAAGCCATCGGCAACCGGCCAGTGCTCAGAAACGTTAATACCGATTTTCTGAGGCTGACGTTTTACTATCTCATCGGCCAGCGCCTGCCATTGCTGCTCTAAATCACCACCGGCCCAGGCTGATGTATAGGGTTCACCCAGCGGATAGCGGTTTACCGATAACTTTTCCACACTGCCGTCGGCTTTGTGGCTGAACAACAACATGGTGGTGCGCCTGGCGGCAAAGGTGGGCTGGGGCACCAGGGTAAAATACACCGGGTCTTCGGCATACTCGCGGTTAATCACCAGCCACATATCCAGATCAGATTCCGCCATCAGCTTTGGCAGCAACTGTTCCAGCCGCTGATTCAGGATCTTATTCTCAGGTGCTATCCGCTCTCTGGGCGTCAGTACATGATAGTTATCGGTACTCACAAGCTGCCGCCCCTGGTCAAAGTGTTCTGTTTTTGCCTGAATAAGCAGGGAGGTAAACAGCAACGCCGATAGTGTGGCCCGGATAACAGATGTTTTCATACTCGCCTCTGTGATGTTTTGTTTTTATATGGCAGTGGTTTACTGATTACTCTACCGCGACCAGCGACAAAGTGCAGCGTGATTTGAACGCTTTAATTGCTTTACCCATCGCGAAAACTAGTACTGGTATTATGCCCTTCCTCTGGCTGGCGCAAGTTTGTCGGAGGTGGTACAAAAAAACAGCGAAGTGTTCTGTGAGCAATCATGGAATCCCTCCAGATATAAGCTGTTACACCTCACTGATCTGGCCTTGACACCTATACGGCAAGGCCGTATATTTTGGCAATGTTATTCATCGAAACTTCAACATTCACCAAGCTATTACCGAACTACCTTACGGATGAGGAATACCGTGGGCTTCAAACTTACCTTCTACAGAAGCCAGATGCCGGGGAGCTGATAAAAGGTTCGGGGGGTGTTCGTAAAGTTCGGTGGGCACCAGCGGGATCGGGAAAGAGCGGTGGCATCAGAGCAATTTATTACTGGAAGAAATCTGACCACGAGATATGGATGCTCACACTGTACAGTAAATCAGAGCGCGCCAGTATTCCTGGCCACATGCTCAAGCAGATAGCGGAGGCAATCAAAAATGGGTGACAGGAACCTTGGGGCAGAGATCCTTGACGGTATCAATGAAATCAAACAGTTCAAGAAGGGCAAATTGGCCCTGCGAACCCATGAGCTTTCAGAACCTTCACCGCCCAAAGTGATCAGGCTGAAATTGCACATGTCGCAATCAGCATTTGCCGGTCTTATGGGCGTGAGTGTGCGAACCCTTCAGGATTGGGAACAGGGTCGACGCGAGCCGCAGGGTCCTGCGATTGCGCTTCTGCGCATTGCTGAGCAACACCCGGAAGTTTTTAGCCAGCTTCACTGACCAAAGTGAGGTGTAACCAGGCCATGCACCGGATACCAAAACCTCCGCTTAGCTGCGGTTCTGTCACCGGTGATGGCGGCCGTTAGCCGACAAGGAAGGTAATTTGAGATTTCAGGGAAAGCTTACTAATTGGAATGATGATAAAGGATTTGGTTTTGTAGAGCCGAATGGCGGTGGTGATCGCTCTTTTGTTCATATAAAATCATTCCAAAAACGCTCCAGAAGACCCGCTGAAGGCGATTTGATTATCTATGAGCAAGTTAAAGAACCTCAGGGTAAATTCAAAGCAATCAATGTCAGCTTAGTTGCTGACCGTAAAGTGCGCCCAGAACCACCGAAGAAATCCGCAAATCCGGGAGCGTTAATTGTTGTTACATTTAGTGTGATTCTAACGGCAACTGTTCTTTTAAAATACCTGCCGCCAGAGGTTTTATATTTGTACATAGCCACAAGCACTATAGCTTTTATTTTTTATGCTTTTGATAAATCTGCGGCTAAAAATGGCCGCTGGCGTACACCAGAAAGCCACCTGCATTTTCTTAGCTTGGTTGGTGGCTGGCCGGGAGCCTTTTACGCTCAAAAGAGCTTAAGGCACAAATCCAGTAAAACAGAATTTAAGCGGGTGTACTGGGCAACGGTCATGATGAACATCTTTGCGTTTGTCTGGCTTTTTACCGGGCAAGGTCGACATTTCCTGCTGGCAATTGTCGGCTAATGCCAGTTACGGTGATGGCTAATACATTACTGCATCGGCTCCATTGGAATGTCGTTCAGGTTGCGTCAGTGAAGCTGGAATGGTCACCGCTTGCGTTGCAGCGTGTGAAAGAAATTGCCGTCTGAGATGAGTTTATTGGCCCGGATTACCAGGAGCATCCCGTTGTTGTATAAAAAATCTCTGTTTATGGTGGCGATTACCCTTGCTCTGTCTGCCTGTACAACAGGCCGCCTTGAGTATGTAACGCCTCAGGGTGAAACAAAATTTGCCTGTGAAAATGAACAGCCTCAGTATTAAACGTGTCGCCCTGTACGCTGGTCTGATTGCGGTGGTTGTGGGCGCGGTGGCCTTTGCGCTGAACTGGTTACTCTGGGGTGGGAATATGCCCGGGTATGGTGCGTTGCTTTGTCCCGGCAATTTTATGCTGGTATATGTATGGCACCCCCTATTCACTGAAGAGATAGATTTCTGGCCCAAACTTGTACTTCAGCTTAGCGGGCAGTTTATTGTTGTTGTGGCTTTTACGGCGTTGTTAATGTGTTTAATAAAAAGATTACTGTCTGCTTACCGGCCTTAACCAAGGCCTGTTTCGGGCATTGATGTGCTGGTCTTCGGCCAGAATTGCACCCTGTTCAAAGTGTTCCACTTATCACTACGGAGAAGATCGTTGGAAGTTATCAGAAGTAAGGCGTTTAAGGCTGATCGGGCCTGGGGCGCAAAAGATATCGCTAATATGAATGGCATTACCACCCGCCTGCACTGGACAGATCAACCCTACAAATGGCACGTTAATGATGGCGAAGAAGTATTTGTGGTGCCAGAGCGCCATATAGTTTAAAAAACGAACACCAGAGCTGCCTGAAAAAGCCTCAATCAAGGCGTGGTTGAGCAGGAATAGCGACACTCTTTCAAGCAACCAGAACGCAGAGTGAGGATTTTTCAGGCGCTCCCGAAGGGCGAGGCCCAAAAAACGCGCATCCGGCGGCAAATTTACTTGATTTAGGCCCACTAAACCTTCAAAAATTTGCCTTGCCTGCGCGCTTTTTGAACTCTCGCTGGTGCTGTTTTTTAAACTATATGGCGCTCTAATGGTCAGGTTGAAATGTTTTACCGGGTAAATGGCGAGGAAGAATCAACGGTGTTAAACACCGGCGATATTTTCTTTGCCTCAACAGGCACTGAGCATGTCGCTCATCCGATAGGTGAAGCCAGGATACTGGTTGTTGAAAGTGAAGGCAGTGTGTAGCCATTTCACAGGCTGAAAATAAAAGGGGGAAATCCCCCTTCAGTTTGTGTCAGTTCAACCTTGTTTTGCGCTCTGGCGCAGTTTGGTTACCACCTGATAACCAATGCCCCAGTTGTCGGTATTGACCTCCTCAATCAGCACAAAGGTGGTGTGAGGCTCTTTGTTCAGCACATCTGCCAGTAACTGAGTTGTGCCCTTAACCAGTTGGCGTTTTTGCTCAGCGGTAACGCCTTCGTCGGTTACTTTGATATTTACGTATGGCATGGTTTCTCCTCGGTTTTATTGAGTGGGGTAAAGGGATTGTCGGCATAGAGTTTGGAGACGATACGCCAGTCTCCTTCTTCTTTAAGCAGTCCCAGATAGTCGATAAACTGCCTGCCCAGAAGCGGGCAGCTTACTCTGGCCATGGCCTGTTCGCCGCAAAGCTCTATTGACAGAATCTGGTAGGCAAACGGGTGATCCAGTGCCTGAGGCACGGGCCGGTTTGCCACCAGCTCCAGCCATTGTTTTTTACTGCGCCGCACCCCCGGGGCATAGAGGTGGGTATTGGCGTCAAAAATACTATCGAGCAAGCTCACATCGGCGCGATGCAAACCATCGAAGTAGTGCATCAGAATTGCCTGAACTGCCTGTAGATCTTGAGTGCCGGCATCCTGGCTCACAAGGCCTGGCCTTCTGCGGCCACCGCCGCCTGATAACTGGGCCGTGTTCTTACTCTGTTGATCATCGCCTGGCAACGGGGGCCGATAGGGATCTCAACCGGGAAGAACTGCCCCCAGTTTGCATACACTGCCAGCAAAATATCCGCAGGGGAGAGGCTGTGTCCGCCCGTGTATGGCTGATCTGCCAGCTTGTTTTCTACCTGTTGCCACAGCCGGGTAACCTGATCAGCCGCTGCGATCAGGGCCTGTTGCTTTGCATTACCTTCATCCATAACGCTGTTGATAAAAAACAACTTGCTGTACGCCGGATGCATGGTGGCATTGGCAAACATCAGATTTTCAATCGTCTGTTGCCGTGCCTGGGCATCACCAGGCAATAGGTCGTTGGCGTGCTTTTCCAGCAGATAAAGAATAATCGCCGCCCCTTCGGTCAGCACTTTACCTTCTGTTTCAAGGGCGGGCACGGCACCGACAGGATTGATCTGCTGATAATCGGCTACCCTGGCCTTGCTATGCAATTCAAAGGGTTGCTCAAGTTCCCGTAGAATCACCTGAATCGCCAAAGAGCAGGCGCCGGGTGAGAAATACAGCTTGTACATGGTGATCTCCTGTTGTTAAACGCTCCGCTGATTCGGAACACCTCCAATATAAAGCGATGTATTAGGCTGATATATGGCTATAATGCGATAACACTTTTTCCAATAAAGAAACAATATGGATAAGTTTAAAGCCATGCAGTGCTTTGTGCGGGTGGTGGAACTGGGCCGTTTCAGCAAGGTGGCTGAGCAAAGCGGTGCCAGCAAGTCGATGATCAGTAAACAGATCAGTAGCCTGGAAGCAGAGCTGGGAGCAAGGCTGTTACAGCGCACTACGCGCAGGCTACAGCTGACTCAGTTAGGAGAGGAATATTTGCAGCGCTGCCGCGAGATCCTCAGGCAACTGGAAGATACCGAAGCCCATATTCAGGAACAGCAGCAAGTGCCCAAAGGCAGGCTCAGGATCAACGCCGCCATGGCTCTGGGCTTAACCGCTCTGGCCCCGGCTTTTGCCGAATTTATGCGCCAATATCCGGACATTGAACTGGATATACAGCTAAGCGATGAGGCGCAGGACTTACTGGAGCATAATTTTGACCTGGGCTTGCGGGTAGCCAGTCAGCCATTTGATTCAGGTTATGTTGGTAAGGCCATCACTCAGTTTAGTTACAGCATCTGTGCATCACCTGCGTATTTGCAGCAAAATGGGCCGATTAACCACCCCGACGATCTGCTTAATCACCAATGTTTTGAATACAGCTATTTTCGCAGTAAAAACCTGTGGCCGGTGGGCGCAGAGGGCGTGGTTATAGGTGGCAGGCTTAAGGCCAACAGCTCAGTGTTTTTACTGGATATGGTCAAACAAGGCATGGGCGTGGGTTTTATTCCCCGTTTTATCAGCCACCCGGCACTGCAGTCCGGTGAGGTCGTAGAAGTGCTGGCCAGTGAACAAAAACCCAGAATGACCCTCTATGCCCTTTATCCTGTAAGGCATTTTGCGCCCCCCAGACTCAGCCGCTTTATTGAGTTTTTGCAGAACTGGTTTGCCCGGCATCCTTATCTTTGCAGCTAGCAAAGCGTTTAGCTGATGCGCCAGCAATAATTGTCTTTGTGAATAACTATGTATGCATAAAGCGATTCATCATCCGCAAAAAATCTGGCACTATTGCCGCGTTCCAGAACCAGACAAAGAGCCACCATGGAAAGTAGCCAGATTTACCATACAGGGACTCAGTGCCGTTTGCATTCCTGCAGTACAATTTATCAGTCAAGTTCACATTTGGCTGCGGCTAATACGCATACTTTTCTGCCAGCCGGTGCGCCGGATTGTGGCGAAGCCCATTGCCAATGCCATAAAGATTAACAGCAGAGCTACCCGTCAATGTCAGCACCAATTGAGATACTCAATATTGCTCCGGAACCTCAGGATTTTATGCGTCTTAGGGAATCTGCCGGATGGCGCAATCCGGATTTGCAGACGGTGACAGAGAGTATTGCTAATACTCTTTTTTGGGTAACAATCTGGCTGAATAAAAATTTAGTCGCCACTGCGCGCATCGTTGGCGATGGTAATATGTACTTTTATATACAGGACGTTATCGTTCTCCCTTCTGAGCAAGGGCAGGGGGTAGGCAGCCTGCTGATGAATGAGATAGAGACCTACTTGCATAGGCGATGTGCTGCTGGCGCAACGGTCGGGCTCTTATCCGCTTTTGGTAAAGAAGCGTTTTATCAAAGGTTTGGTTATTCCATACGCAATGGTGAAACCCTCGGGTTCGGGATGTGTAAGTTTATGTAGTGACGGACAGAGTTGTTTTTCATTGATTATCTGAATTCAGGTTATAGAAAATACGTTGTTTAAAAACGGAGAAAACATGGAACGTTTTTACGAAGACAGTGCTACTACTGCACTTTTTATTTCAGCTACCGCTTTGGCGTTAGTGTCGGGTCTGGCCAGTAATGTCCTGCTTCAGTTTCAGGATATTTTCGGTGGCTTTGGCGTAGGGCTGCCGTTCTGGCTTGGTTGGGTATATGGAAGTTACTCGTATTGGTGGATATCAGCCACTGCCATGTTTGTGTTGTTTGGGTTTTCCTTTGTTCCGGATATTAAACGTTCCAGCTTATTTAAGCATGCGTCAACACATATCGCGATGGTGGGGCTGGTCGTGGCAAGCGTGCTGATAGTGTTTTCTGTTTTGGCTATTTACTTGCCCGTTTTACACAGCGCTTAACACAGAGAGTTTCTATTATTTCTGATTGCCGTTGCAACTATGTTTCGACGATAAGAATGCAGAGCCGGGATCCAAACTGGTCTGTTAGAAAAGAGCCAGAGCGTGGTGCAATATACTTCTGCAGCAGACTGCGCTCAGTTGATTATAAATAGAGGTTAAGCCTGTTGCTGACTCTGCTCCAAGGCGCCAGAATAGCGTTTTTGAGCCGCTGAGATTGCTATGCTTAACCTGACCCTCTTGGGAGTATTTATTCCGACATTCTTATTTGTCTCGGTGACACCGGGCATGTGTATGACTCTGGCGATGACATTGGGCATGAGTCAGGGCGTGCGCCGTACCTTCTGGATGATGTGGGGTGAAATGCTCGGTGTGGCGCTGGTAGCCATACTGGCTGTCAGTGGCGTCGCCGCGATCATGCTGCAGTTTCCTGCTGCGTTTCAGTGGCTGAAAGTGGTTGGTGCCTGTTACCTGGGTTATGTCGGTCTGCAAATGTGGCGCGCTAAAGGTAAGCTCGCGTTGCAGCAGGTTGGTCTGGTGCCTCAGTTGATGCCAAGGCGTGCCTTGTTTAGCCAGGGATTTATTACTGCAGTGTCTAACCCCAAAGGCTGGGCTTTCCATATGGCGCTGCTGCCGCCTTTTATTGACAGCCAACTGGCGTTCTGGCCACAACTACTGGTGCTGGTTGCGATCATTATATTGCTGGAGTTTTTATCAATGCTGTTGTACGCCAGCGGTGGTAAAGCACTGGCGGCATTTTTCAATCAGCAAAATAATGTGCAAACACTTAACCGGATCGCTGCCAGCCTGATGTTTGCAGTAGCACTTTGGATGCTACTGGGTTAATCGGTTTTGGCCTGCGTCAATCCTGATTTGGTACTTCCACCCCGGTAAAGTGTTTGAGACGGCTTAATCGCGGCCGGTGGGATATGCTCAACAGGTAAGAGCGCGCCTCCTTTGAGTGGGTGGGATGAACAACCTGCGATTAACGGTAAAAATTGAACCTAATCCATTCGTACAAGGAGATGTTATGTTTGTGGTGATTTTCCGGGCAAAGGTCCGCGAGTTTGACGACGAATATTCGCAAACGGCGGCACGTATGCGGGAGCTGGCAATTAAAGAGTTTGGCTGCCTGGAGTTTTCAGCGGTAACCGAGGGCAGTGATGAGGTAGCCCTGTCTTACTGGCCCTCAGAAGAGCACATCAGGCGCTGGCGCGCCCACCCCGAACATCGGGCGGCCCAACAACGGGGAAAGGAAAAGTGGTACGCGTCCTATTCTGTACAGGTGGCGGAAATTTCCCGCCAGTACAGTTCTTTGAAATGATTGTGCATGAGTATTTTTTATAGCGGGAAGCAGCTGTGTTTATTAGTTCGGCTGAAATAACTTACCAGGGTCTGGTCAGACAGCAGGGCGCTTATCTGACTTTGCGACCCGGCCTGCCACTCAGCCAATGGGTAAATTGCTTCTGGCAACTAAGGGTACCGGATGGCGAGTTTATCTACCGTGTGGTACCCGATAATTGTGTTGATTGGATCTTTGACCTCAGCGCCAAAGAACAAAGCTTTATGGTCAGGCCTTTTGTTTCGCCAGTGGAATTTCCTATATCAGGCCCGGCGTCCTATTTTGGTATCAGGTTCCACGCGCTGGCCTGTCAGGGGCTGACCGGTGTTCCTGTCGGTGAATGGGCGGGCAAGGATAATAGTATCGATGCTAAACCGCTTATTGAACCGTTGATTTCAGGGCAGGTGCAGGAGGTAATTTCACTGACCGATCAGTTCAGTCAGCGATGTGAGTTGCTTTTGGCTGCATTGCCGCAGCTGTTGCACGTTCCCAGGGTTGACCCGCGATTGGCAGGCTTTGTCCTCAGTACCTGTAAAGGGCTAAATACCGGCGCCGATCTGACCCGGTTGGATAGCACAGATTTTGGTATATCTGCCCGTCAGCTTCGCCGTTTAAGCCAGTTGCATCTGGGATTGTCGCCGAAAAATTTTCTGAAAGTGGTCAGGTTTCAGGCGGCGCTGCATTTGCTTAATGTAAAAGAACACCGGAGCGTATGGGCCGGTCACTATTACGATCAATCCCACTTTATCCGCGAGTTTAAAACGCTGGCCGGAACTACGCCTGTAAATTTTCTGAATATGTCCGTTTTGTACAATAAATAGGGCCTGGAGTGGCGCTATAGTCAGCCCTGGCAACAGCAAAACAAAGGAGCAATACCATGATTGATATTCAGGCGACATTTCCGGTGATGGTGGCGAAAAATCTGGACAAACTGGAGCAGTTTTATACCGGGGTTTTCGGCTTTGAGGCGGTGTTTTTCGAGCCCGGTTTTTACCTGCACCTGGTTGCATCGGGCACGGGCTCCCAGTTGGGGTTTATGTGCGCCAATCATGAGTCGCAGCCAGCTTTTCTCCATCCTGAGATGTGTGCTGATGGCTATGTGATCAGCTTTGAAGTGAGCGATGCAACAAAGGCCTATGCAGAGGCGAAGAAATTGGAGTTACCTGTTGTGATGGCGATAAAGGACGAGGCTTGGGGGCAAAGGCACTTTATCCTTGAAGATCCGGCGGGTTTTAAAGTCGACATTGTAGAGCACCTGCAAAGCCCTACAAACTGACAAGTTTTGTAACAGCTTGATCCATGCCGGGCTAAGCTGCCCGGTGTTAGAGTCAATGAAACAATGCAGTTAAAGGCCAGCCGGGCGCTTTCAGTGCGTCCTGCACGATGTTTAACCTGCAGTAAAATGAGGCTTTGGTTTTAAACAGGGAGTGAAGATGAAATCTATTACCACATTTCTGATGTTTGTCGGTGAGCAGGCGGGGAAGACCGAAGAGGCCGTTAATTTTTACACTTCATTATTTTCTGATTCTGAAGTTCTCTCCATTGAGCACTATGGTGCCGGTGAAAACGAGCCTGAGGGGGCAGTTAAAATCGCCAGGTTTACCCTCAATGGCACCTTGTTTATGGCCATGGACAGCCACTTGGGGCACAAATTCAGCTTTACGCCGTCTATCTCAATGTATGTTGAGTGTGAATCTGAACAGGAAATCGACGAAGTATTTGGCGCCCTGGCCAGTGGTGGTACCGAGCTGATGCCATTGGAGAACTATGGTTTCAGTAAAAAATTCGGCTGGCTGAATGACCGCTATGGCGTGTCCTGGCAATTGAACCTTATCTGAGTTGACGATAAACACAGACTTCCTATGACGGTACTGTGTTTAAAATTGATTAACCAGGTCTGTATGGCAACAGGATCAAAGAGGGAGCCCACCATAGAACTGTAGGTACAAACTTAAGATAGAAAGACAGATGCAGGCAAGACGAAGTATGCACGGAATGTTGCGTGACATCTTGTGCTTTTTCACCGCTGGACTGACTACACTATTAGATGCCCATTATTATGCGGAGACTATGGATGAAACCCCAATTCAGAGCTGGCAATAATATTGCCATGAAAATCCCACCCCATGAATATCAGCAAACCTTACGTTTTTACCGCGATGTAATTGGTCTCAAGCCGCTTCCGGTGACTGAAGAGGATGCTACTCCGCGCTTTGAATTTGGCGATAAGATACTGTGGCTGGATAAAATCAGCGGCCTTAGTCAGGCAGAGATCTGGCTGGAGATTCTGACTGATGATATGGACAACGCCGCGCGTTTTCTAAGCGACAGTGGCGTAGTCCGTTGTGATGAAATTGAGCCCTTGCCCGACGGGTTCAAAGGTTTCTGGGTGGCTAACCCCGGCAATATCATTCATCTGATCTGCGAGTCCGATAAGCTAAACTAGTTCAGCCTTTCATACGGATGGATTATGCCAGCTTCAGCAGGCTGGCCGGTACCATATCCAGTGAATCAATCAGGCCAAGCAGACCGCCCACTTCCTGGCTATGAAAGGCACAATTGACAAAGTTTGGTAACAAAACCGCCTTACGCGCATAGCCTATGCTGTCAAAGTTGATCCCGCAGATCTTTTCAATGATTTTATCTGGCAGGGCCAGTCGGGTTGCCAGAAACAGGTGCCTGGAGGCGCGGTAGCGGCGTACTTCTGCCAGGAAAAACATATCGCAACTGAAGCGTTTAACCGCATTGGGATCATTGTTGAGAATATAGTCAGCCAACAGTAGTGGTATTAAACTGCGGTTTTCCGCTTCGCTGTTATCTTCACTCAATACTATAGCAGTGTGTCCGAGTCGCGTGGCTTTCGGTGGCAAGAGTACCCCTTTATCAGCCGTGCTGAAGGGCTTGTATACCAAAGTGCAGTTAAGCTGTTCTGCCAGCGCAAGGGTATCCACTACGTCATCATGGGTGCAATGATCGACCAGCTTCTGCAGATACTCACCCCGGGAACTCATGTTTGTTTACCCTTCATCTGATGGCTGTCTAAGCCCTTTCCTTTCAACAAGTTATACGCCCATTATGGTTACAGAACAGCTAAAAAAGCAATTCTGGGCATAGCTAAAGTACAGGTTGCGCCAGATTTCCAATTAGTACGTTTACTGATAGCCTGAGCTTAACGTCGCTGTCTATGCAGGTATAAGAAAAATATGACACAAGATCAGTTAACAGTATTAGGTATTTTACTGGGAACGGTGGTGATGTTTCTGTGGGGCAAGTGGCGTCACGACATGGTGGCCCTGGGTGCGTTGCTGGCTTGTGTAATAACCGGGTTGGTTTCACAGGAGCAAGCCTTTACCGGCTTTGCTCATCCTGCAGTGATTACGGTGGCCTGTGTATTGATTCTCAGTCGTGGATTGCAGACATCCGGTGCCGTGGATGCACTGACCCGCAAAGTGTTGCCGGCCAAAGCGGGTATTACGCTGAGTCTGGCAGCACTGGTTGGCGTTGCCGCATTACTGTCGGGGATTATGAATAATGTGGGTGCCATGGCATTGCTAATGCCAGTTGCCGTGCAGATGGCGCGCAGGTTGGAATTACCTCCCGGTCAGATCCTGATGCCCCTTGCCTTTGGCACTATTTTAGGTGGTATGACAACGCTGATTGGTACGCCGCCGAACCTTATTGTAGCGGGCTTTCGACAACAGGCCGGACTGGAGAGCTTCTCCATGTTTGATTTTACTCCGGTAGGATTGGCCGTTGCTGTGGCCGGAGTGATATTCGTTGTATTGCTGGGCTGGCGCTTGGTGCCCGGGCGCAAACAAAGTGGTGTGGAGGGCTTTGAGTCGGGCGCTTATGTTACCGAAACTCGCGTAGAGCAAGGTAGTAAAGCCGAAGGGATGAGCTTGCGTGACGTTCAGAAGGTGCTGGATGGTGATGATGCGCAGGTTCTGGCGTTGGTGCGCCATGAGATGCGGATGACGGCGCCCAACCCTTACCGTACGGTCAGAGCCAAAGATATTCTGGTGATCGAAGCCGAAACAGAGGCATTGTCGAATGTGTTATCTGGTCTGGGGCTGAAACTTGAAGAAGCTAAAGATACTCGTTCAGAAGAAGAGCAACATAGCGAGAGCGAACACGGCGAGGGTAGTGAGAAGCGTGAACACGCCGCGGACGAAAAAGCAAAGGCCAGCAGGAATATTGAGCATGACGACGGGTTGGATCCCGATTCCCGCGAAGACGAAGACAGCACTCAGGACAGTGAAATAGTACTCAGCGAATTGGTAGTTTTGCCCGGTTCTCCATTAAGTGGCCGCTCCGCTTCAGAGTTATTATTACGCACCCGCTACGGGCTGAATCTGCTGGCACTGTCACGCCAGGGCCACCGCTCAATTAAACGCCTGCGTCAGACTGCGCTGAAATCAGGAGATATGCTGTTGATGCAGGGTAGCAAAGAAGCAATTGGCGAGTTTGGTGCCGACAACAGCTGCGTGCCACTGGCTGAGCGGGAACTGAGTATTCCGGATACTAAAAAGGCCTGGCAGGCGAGCCTGATTATGCTGTTTGCCGTGGGAGCGGCAGCGTTCGGTCTGTTACCTGCAGCGGTCACGTTTACTCTTGGTGTATTAGTATCAATGGCGTTGCGCACTGTTCCACCAAGGGCAGTCTATCAATATGTTGACTGGCCGGTGATTGTATTGCTGGCGGCATTGATCCCCGTAGCCGAAGCGATGGAAAGCACCGGTGCAGCGGGTTTGATAGCGGCATTTCTGCTCAACTCGGTTGCACTGGGTGATGCCGTGGTGGGTCTGATTCTGATTATGGTGGTGACCATGTTTTTGTCTGATTTGATGAATAATGCAGCCACTGCCGCCATGATGTGTCCGATTGCTCTGGGCACTGCATCAGCACTGGGAGTCAGTGCCGATTCCTTTTTGATGGCAGTGGCCATTGGAGCATCCTGCGCTTTTCTGACTCCGATTGGTCATCAGAACAACACCATGATCCTCGGTCCGGGCGGTTTCCGGTTTGGTGACTACTGGCGTATGGGATTGCCACTGGAAGCGTTAGTGGTGATCGTCAGTATTCCCATGTTGTTATGGATCTGGCCGTTATAAGTACAGGATTTTTCGCGAAGTAGCTGATGTGACTTACTCAGTGACGTATGTATAAGGAAAAATAACCAATAGTGTCCTGTGTTACTTACAATGATGTTTAGATACAGCTATACGTATATTTAGCTCTGATAAAGTGCGGGCCGATTAAATTCAGTTTTTTTTCCGACAGCCTGATAACAGTGGAAGGAGTATTCACTGAAATTAATATTAAGCGGCAAAGCGGGCTCTATCACTATCGTTCTGCTACAAATTGTTAACCATAAAGATAAGGTTGGCGTTAACGATTTCTGTCATCTTTACTCAGTAGGATACGCGTATCTATTGGTCATCCATAAGGCTGCTAAGTGTTTTTACGATGATGGCGTGTATGATGAAGTTGATTTCGATATGAAACTTAGTCTTGCAGGCCTGTCAGTCTGCCACCATGATAAGTCAGAGAAAGGATTATCGTTATGACGGTTGACTTATACAAATTATTGGTAGATGAAACGCCGGATGCGCTTATTGCCACCTGTCCGGATGGAAAGGTGCGGCTATGGAGTGGGGGGGCGGAAGCCACGTTTGGTTATACTCAGCAAGAGGCCATTGGTAAGTCGGTTTACGAGCTGATTATTCCTCAGGACCGCGTCGAAGAAGAACGCGATATTCAAAGCAAGGCGCAGGGGTCTGATGTGGCCACCTACGAGTCACTCCGCCAGCGCAAAGACGGCTCTTTGATATACCTCAGTATTTCTATCCGTGCAGTTAAGGATAACGGGGGTAAGGTAAAATACTTTGTTTCCAACCAAAAGGATGTCACTCATCAGAAGATTGAACGTGATGCGAAATTGCTGGCAGCCAGATACCTGAATTTGCTGGAATCGATGCCCGATGCCATTGTCATGGTCAATGTGACAGGCAGGGTCGTCATGTCAAATTCTCAGGCAGAAAGCATGTTTGGCTGGTCACGCAAGCAATTGTTGGGTAAACCCATCGAAGTGTTGATGCCTCAGCGTTTTGTCGGCCCTCATGTTGGGCACCGCTCCAAATACTTTTCTCAACCCAGAACCCGTTCAATGGGGGCCAGCCTGGAGTTATATGGGCTGCGCAGAGACAATAGTGAATTTCCCGTGGAAATCAGCCTCAGCCCTATCGAAACGGAAGAGGGTACGATGGTGATGAGCGCAATCCGGGATATCACAGAGCGTAAGAAAGCTGAGAATAAATTTCGCGAGCTACTGGAATCGGCCCCTGATGCAATGATTATTGTCAGCCGGGATGGCAGCATCGTTCTGGTTAACTCGCAATCTCAAAAACTTTTCGGTTATTCACGGGAAGAGCTGTTAGGCCAGAAGGTAGAAATGCTCTTGCCTGCCCGTTTTCACGATAAACATCCTAAACACCGGGATTCGTTTTTCACTGAGCCCAGGGTACGTCCAATGGGTGTGGGCCTTGAGTTATACGGGCAGCGCAAAGACGGTACCGAGTTTCCTATTGAAATCAGTCTTAGCCCTCTGGATACAGAGGGTGGGTTGTTGGTGTCCAGCGCAATACGGGATATCTCTGAACGTAAACGGGTAGAGCGTGAGTTACAGAATAAGAACCTGGAGCTGGAAAAAGCGAACAGTGCGAAGGACAACTTTCTGGCTACCATGAGCCATGAGTTACGCACGCCCCTCAATGCCATTATCGGGTTCACCGGAACGCTTTTAATGAAATTACCTGGTCCTCTTACTACTGATCAGGACAAACAACTACGCACTATACGCGGCAGCGCGAGGCATCTGTTGTCGCTGATTAATGATTTGCTCGATCTGGCCAAAATTGGTGCCGGGAAAATAGAGCTGAATCTTGAGCGGCTCGATTGTCGCGAAATAATACAGGAAGTCTCAGGCACGTTACGTCAGTCCGCTGAAGACAAAGGTTTGTCGCTGGAGTGCAACTTGCCCGCGAAGAAAATGATGGTAGAGGCTGACAAAAGGGCATTAAGTCAGATCGTTCTCAACCTGATTAATAACGCAATAAAGTTTACCGACAAAGGGCATGTCAGAATTGGCTGTAAGCGCAGTAAATCGAATAATAAAAATGTTGTCAGCATTACGGTTAGTGATACCGGTGGTGGGATTCGCAAGGAAGATCAATCCAGATTATTTACCGCCTTTTGCAGAGTGGACTCCAATTCCACGACACCCCAGGAGGGTACAGGGCTGGGGTTACATTTGAGTCAACGACTGGCCAACCTTATGGATGCAGAGATCGTCTGTAAAAGTGAGTATGGCCAGGGTAGTGAGTTTTCTCTACGACTCAGGGAGAGCTTAAAATGAGCGCGACGATACTGACCATCGAAGACAATCCGGACAATCTGGCATTGATGGTCTACATATTAGAAGCCTTTGATTTCAGGGTTGAAACCGCGACTGACGGTCACAAGGGGCTGGAAACCGCCTCGCGAGTTAACCCTGATCTTATTCTGTGTGATATTCAGATGCCGGAGATGGATGGGTACCAGGTGATCCGGCATTTAAAAGACGATACCCGTCTTGCCCATATTCCGGTAATAGCGGTGACGGCATTTGCTATGGAGGCGGATAGTCAAAAGATTAAGCGAGCTGGATTTGATGGTTACATTACCAAGCCTATCGAGCCCGAAGATTTTGTTGAGCAGATTCGCACGTTCCTGCCATCGGCGAAGGTAAGGAACCAGGAGTCATCCTTTGTCGCTCCGGCATCAGTGGAACAGAACAAAAAAACGGTGTTGGTCGTTGACGATCAGCCTGTTAATCTGGAATTGGCTACCAGTTTGCTCGAACACTACGGTTATCGGGTACTCAGAGCGCAGGGGATGAAAAAAGCGCGGATGATTCTGCGGGACGGTGTGCCAGATCTGATTTTGTCGGATGTCTGTATGGATGACGGCAATGGTTATGATTTTATTCGTGTGGTTAAGGCGGAGCCTGCACTTCAGGACGTACCTTTTATCTTTTTGACCTCCACGGCCATTTGTGAAACAGAGCGCGCGAAAGGTTTGGCTCTGGGTGCAGACAAATTTCTTTTTCGGCCGATGGAACCACAGCAATTACTACGGGAAGTAGAACAATGCATGAATCGAAACGGACCACGGCAATGACAACCATATTGGTAGTGGATGATCATGCTGTAAGCCGGGAGTTTTTAACAACGCTGTTTGGCTACCGTGGGTACCGGGTACTGGAAGCCGCCGACGGCAAGGAAGCCCTTGAAAAAGTTCGCGAAACTCATCCTGATCTGGTTGTTGCCGATGTCCTGATGCCGACAATGGATGGATTCGAATTTGTCCAGCGGGTTCGTGCCGAGCCTGATATCGAACAAACCCGGGTGATCTTCTATACCGCCAGCTATCATGAACACGAAGCCAAATCTCTGGCCAGAAGCTGTGGGGTTTCGGATGTGCTGACCAAGCCCTGTGACCCGGAAATTGTTTTGGATACGGTGGAACGAGTTCTGAAGGAAGTGACCGAGATGTCTCCAATGCCGGAGAAAGCTCAGTTGGATGAACAGCATCTGAAATTACTCACCAATAAACTCAAGTATCTGGCTGACGATTTAGGCACAACAAATGAACGCTATGCCACCCTGATTGAGATCAACTTACAACTGGCTTCTGAACGTGATCCCAAGCGTTTAATGGACAGTTTGTGTCATATTTCCCGCAAACTGATAGGGGCAAAACATTCGGTACTGGCGGTTAAAGAAAAGCGCGATCATAGTCTGATATATACAGCGTCCAGCGGTTTTGATAAGGATATTTCCACTGGTCTGCAGGTCAATGATCTGTGGCATGGTGACATACCCGGCAAGATGAAAAATCAGAAAACTGTGAGCCGGACTAACCTGAAACAACGAAAGCCTGACCTTGGCCTTCCTTCAGGCCATCCTGAGGTGAACTCTGTGCTTGCGGTTCCTATTATGTCTTTATCCAAACTATATGGTTGGATTTGTCTGAGCGACAGATTAGGCGCTGAGAAATTCAACCAGGAAGACGAAAGGTTACTGACCATTCTCGCAGCGCAGACGGGCCGGATATACGAAAATGGCAGTTTATACGCCAGTTTATTAGAGCAGGAAGAGCGATTCAGGCAGCTTGCTGAAAATATCAATGATGTGTTTTGGTTGGTCTGTGTGGAGACGGGCGAAGATATATACATCAGCCCGGCGTTTGAAGATGTCTGGGGGCTTACCAGTAAACCGGGTAACAGGCGAACTGAGTATTGGCTGGCTGCTGTTCATCCGGAGGATCGCGAGCTGATACCTTCAGTGTTAAATGAAGATACGCAATATGATGTGGAATACCGTATCCTCAGGCCCGATGGTTCTGTTCGGTGGCTCCATGATCGCGGTTTTCCTGTATATGATGCACAAGGTCAGGTTTATCGCTTTGCCGGAATTGCCAAAGATGTCACCAAGCGTAAGACAGACGAAGAAAAAATTGCCCGTCTGACCCGGATTTATTCGGTGCTCAGCCAGATTAACGCCGCCATTGTCAGGATTCATGAACGCCAGTCCCTTTTTGATGAAGTGTGCCAGATCGTGGTCACCCATGGGAAATTTGCTATGGCGTGGCTTGGTACACGGAATCCGAAAACCAATACGATTGTACAGGTCGCCTGTCAGTCCGGTGAGTCTGAAATGAGCAATGTTGCGGACAAGTTTCATGGTCTGAGTGAGGATGACGCCGAGACCGGAATTGTCGGGCAATCTATATCCCGGATCGAGTCAATGTATTGTAATGATATCAGTCAGGCAAAAGCGGTCGGTTCATTTAGTCAGGCCGCCCTTGAGTGCGGCTATAATTCGCTTGTTTCTCTGCCAATCCAGACGGAAGACAAGGTTGTTGGTGTACTGGTCTTGTTTGCAAAAGAAAAAGAATTCTTTGACGCCACCGAAATGAAACTGTTGCAGGAGTTGGCGAATGACATTTCGTTTGCGCTGGAATATATCAAAAAGGCCGAACAGGCTAACTATCTTGCTTACTATGACGCATTAACCGGGTTGTCAAACCGGACACTGTTTCATGATCGCCTGAGTCAGTTTATCCAGATTTCGCAACATGAATCGGAGCGTCTGGCTTTGGTGATCATGGACCTCAACCGTTTTAAGACGGTCAATGATACCTTCGGCCGTCAGGCAGGCGATAGCCTGATCCGGCAACTGACACAAAGACTGAGATCTCATGTGAAGGACTCCGCTCACCTGGCAAGAGTCGGCGCCGATCAGTTTGCCTTGTTGCTTCCTGATTTCAGGCACGCAGATGATGTTGCCAGAAGGCTGGAAAGCTTGCTCAGAGCGTGTGTAGACGAACCGTTTAAACTGAATGGAGATCAATTACGCATATCTGCCAAGGCCGGTATAGCGCTGTTTCCTGAAGATGGGAAAGATGCCGATTCATTGTTTCTTAACGCTGAGTTGGCGGTAAAAGGGGCCAAGTCAAAAGGAACGGAGTTCGTATTCTTTGACCGGAAAATGTCAGACAGCGTCACCAAGTCGCTGGAACTGGAGAATATGTTACGCCAGGCTCTGGATAATAAGGAGTATGTGCTGTATTACCAGCCTAAAGTGGACCTGAAAACGGGGCAGATTAGTGGTCTGGAAGCCTTGATCCGTTGGAAAAGCCCAACCCTGGGGTTGGTGCCACCGGTTCATTTCATTCCTCTGCTGGAACAAACAGGGCTGATTCTTGATGTTGGCGTATGGGTTATGGAACAGGCCGTGAGAGATATTCTCAGTTGGCAGCAACAAGGTGTCAGTGTGCCGCGGGTTGCGGTCAATGTATCTGCGTTTCAGTTAAAGCAAAGCGATTTTGTTGCCAGAACCAGTCAAGTGGTCAGCGCCCTGGGGGCTGAGATGTTGCTGGATCTGGAGCTGACTGAGAGTATGCTGCTGGGAGATGTCGAAGACAGCCTAAGTAAGCTCTCTGCGATCAGAGCACTAGGATTAGAAGTGGCGATTGACGATTTTGGTACCGGCTATTCGTCCCTCAGTTATATTGCCCGCCTGCCTATAGATAGTCTGAAAATTGACCGTTCATTTATTATCAAGATGTCACAGCATGATTATGACATGATCATTGTTTCGACCATTATCACTATGGCTCACAATATGGGACTTAAAGTCGTTGCCGAAGGCGTTGATGATATCAGGCAAGTTAGTATTCTAAAGAAAATGGGTTGTGATCAGGTACAGGGGTATTTGTTCAGCCACCCGGTATCATCGGAAGCAATACAGGATTTACTGATTCAGGATAATCCTTTTAGTTTGTCGTAGCAGATAATAGGTATTAATAGCCGCTGGCCACCGTATCAGCCTGTTTTAACCCCGTATATCTTTGCTAAGATAGCGCCCTGGCCGAATTAAGATCAAATACTATGCGCTGTAATAAACAGACTGATTACCCTCTTGAAACCCTGCCTCAGCCTGTTATTTACCAGAGCATGACCCCACAGCGTTTTAGCACCGATGTGGTGCCGAAGTTTGAGCCTGCGGTATTTAAAGGCTTTGCCCGGGACTGGGATATCGTTAAGGCAGCCAGACAGAGCGCCGGGGATGCGGCCGGTTATCTGCAACACCGGGCGGCCAAAATCATGCACAGGATGGTGATTGCGCCGGCTGATATAAAGGGCCGGATTGGCTACAACCAGAGCCTTGATGGCATGAACTTTCAGCTACAGGATATTGATCTTGCCAGGGGCATTGAGCAGATGATCAATGGTGACAGCCAGGCTCAGGAGCAGCGCTGTTTTCAATCTGTACCGGTCACCTCCGGGTTTCCCGCCTTACTGGATGAGATCCCTAATCCCCTTGTCAGTGACACGGCCAAGCCATTTGTCTGGGTAGGTAATCGTTTGACGGTGTCTCCTCATTTTGATGAGGCCAACAATATTGCTGTGGTAGCGACGGGGCGCAGGCGTTTCACGTTTTTTCCGCCGGAGCAGTTAGCTAATCTGTATATTGGCCCGCTTAATTACACACCTGCCGGCCAGCCAGTCAGTCTGGTGGATTTGCATGAGCCTGATCTGCAGCGTTTTCCCCGCTATGCCGAGGCTTATCAACATGGTCTGTCGGTAGAACTCGAAGCAGGCGATGCGGTGTATATACCCTCACCCTGGTGGCACCATGTGCAATCGCTGGAGCCCTTCAATATTCTGATTAACTATTGGTGGAGCGGCTCATTTGTTTCCAGTTCTATGCCTTTTACCTTTTTGTTGCACGGTATGCAGGTAACCAAAAATATGACACCGGCCCAGCGCCAGGCCTGGAAAAGCATTCTCGATTATTATCTGTTTGAAGAGGGCGCAGATCCCGCCGCCCACATTCCGGAACCTGCCCGGGGAGTGCTGGGGCAACTGACACCGGAGATGGCCGCTCAGTTGCACCAGTGGCTGGCTCAGCAAATACGCTAAGAGGCCAATTATTCGGCTCGATTGATATCGACCAGTACCGATTTAACGGTAAGCTGGTTATGCAGGGTTTTGTGTACCGGGCATTTATTGGCAATCTCCAACAACCGCTGGCGCTGTGCCTGATCCAGCTCTCCTTCGAGCCTGATTTGCCGTTCAATTACTTCCAGATTATCGCCTTCACAATCCTCACAGTCCTTGCCATGTTGGCGCTGGTGGCTGAGCGTTACCTCAACGTGCTCCAGTGGCAACTTCTTATGTGTGGCATACATTCTCAGCGTCATGGCGGTACAGGCGCCTAAGGCGGCCAACAGGTGTTCATAAGGATCGGGGCCCATATTCTCCCCACCCATAGCCACAGGTTCGTCGGCCAGCCAGTAGTGGCTGTCACTGCTGACATGCTGGGTGAATTTGTGGTTTTTCTCCGCCACCTTAACCTGACCTTGTGCAACTTTGGTCTGCGGTTTTTCAGGGCTGATATAACGACCGGCCCAGGCTGAGATAACATTGGCGGCGTAATCGGCATCGCTTTTCCGGCTTAGCAGGTGATCGGCATCATCAAGGCTGATAAAGCTCTTCGGATGCCTGGCATCCTGATAAATCTTCTCCGCTTCATTAATACTGACCTGGGTGTCGCCAGGTGCATGCATAATCAACAGCGCCTTGTTCAGCTGTGTAAGGCGCTTGCCCTGGTATTGGTCGATATCCTCCAGAAACTGTTTCTGAATCTGGAAGTGGCGGGGGCCCAGTCTGACCCGGGCCTGACCCTGTTGTTCAATCTGTTCTACGGCGTCGCCAAAATTTTTAATCACATGGCTGGCATTGTAAGGTGCACCGATAGTGGCCAGCGCTTTAACCTCCGGTACCTTGTCTGCCATTGCCAGTATCGCCGCACCACCAAGGCTGTGACCGATCAGCAACTGCGGTGCCTGATAATTCTGGCGCAGAAACTCACAGGCCCTGAGTAAATCACCGATATTGGAGGAAAAGTTGGTATTGGCAAAATCGCCGTCACTGTTACCCAGGCCGGTAAAGTCAAAGCGCAACACCGCTATACCCTGCCCGGTCAGGGCTCTGGCAATACGTGAAGCCGCAGCAATGTCTTTGGTACAGGTAAAGCAGTGGGCGAACAGAGTATAACAGCGCGGGGGACTTTGTGGCTGCTCGAGCAGGCCGCTTAAATTGCCGTCACTGCCAGCAAAACTGACTTCGATGCGCATGGTTTTCTCCTTGACAGGGATAACTGAGGGTTATCATGCCAGTTATCCCCGTTAAACAACAGTGTCGTCATTAAGCGGGTTTATCACCACTCATCCGGCTAACCAGCGCCTTGCTGCTGGCGATCATCTTTCCGGTTTTCTGGCGCAGTTTCAACAGCAGCAAATAGGTCAGTGGCAGCAACAACAGACTGGTCAGGGTCGAGAACAGCAGCCCGCCAATGATGGCGATTGCCATGGGTGAGTAGGGCGGACCGTCACCGCCGATCTGTGTACTGCCCAGCGCCAGCGGGATCAGCCCCAGAATAGTGGTGGCGACAGTCATCAGTATCGGCCGCACTCTGTTCAGGCAGCCTTCGATAATGGCGTCAGTGGCCTTATAGCCTTCGTTAATCAACTGATTAACCCGGTCCACCAGCACGATACCGTTATTGACCACGATACCCATCAGGATCAGCATGCCGATCATACCCATAATCGACATTGAGGTACCGGTGAGCAAAAAGGCCCAGAATACCCCGGTAAAGGAGAACAGCAGTGAGGTGATTACGGCCGTAGGTAACAGCAGGGACTCAAACAGTGCGGCCATCACGATATAAATCATACACACAGCCAGCAGCATATTGATCTGCATCACCGATTCATTTTCATTCTGGTTACGGAAACTGCCATCGAGGGTCCAGCTGTAGCCAGCGGGCAGCTCAATGTTACCCATAATATTTTCAATACCTTGGCGGGCCTGTTCCAGCGTGGTGCCCTCTTCGAGATTGGCGCCGATAGCCAGAGCGGTCTGACGATGATAACGGCGGATCTCCGAAAGCCTTGGCACAATGCGGATATCGGCGAGCATATCCAGGGTCACGTTCTGGGTTTCACTGCGTTTGACGGTCAGGTTTTTAAGCGCCTCTACCGAATGTTGCAGGCTTTCATCAAACATCAGGCGAATATCCACCTCTCCGGTGTCGCCATGGCGGAAGGTGCGCAGATTATTGCCGCGCAGGGCCGTGGTGACCACATTGGCCACGTCTTCGGCACTGATGCCGAAACGAAAGGCTTTCTGCCTGTCTACCAGTATCTGTAGCTCTTCTTTTTCGGCGCTGATATCGGCGCGCACGTCGGTTAAGCCCGGCACCGATTTAAGCACCGGCACAATACGATCGGCCATTTCCATCAGTACCTCAGAAGACTGGCCGAGCAGGGTCAGGCGCACACCGCCATTTTGCTGATTCCAGCTAAAGCTGGGCTTGGCTCTGACAAAAGACGGAAAGTCCTCTTTGATCATTTCCTTGATCTTATTCTGCTTAACCGGCAATTCGTCATTCAGGGTAATACCTGATACGGCATGGCCGGTATTGTAATAGCTGTACACCTG
Organism: Lacimicrobium alkaliphilum; assembly: GCF_002591895.1. Classification (GTDB taxonomy): domain Bacteria; phylum Pseudomonadota; class Gammaproteobacteria; order Enterobacterales; family Alteromonadaceae; genus Lacimicrobium; species Lacimicrobium alkaliphilum. The sequence goes on along the minus strand of NZ_NISX01000017.1, from coordinate 90,738 downwards.
CTTGATATGAAAGCGCTGCTGATTGGCATAGAGGAAAGCCTCCATGCGGTCTACTTCTTTTTCGACTTCATCAAGACTGTAGTTACCCTGAATATTGTAATTCAGCCACAGCTGGTTATTGGGGTTCTCATTATCCTGATCGCTGCTGACCACACCCATGGGTATGGCGGTGCTGATCAGAATGCCTAAAGCAATCAACGCGGTTTTGCCCTGATGAGCCAGGGTCCAGCGCAACGCGCCCTGATACAGACGCCGGAACCGGCCCGGCCCGTGGTCTTCTTGTTTGCGCCTTGGCTGCATGCGGCTGGTCAGAAGCGGGATCAGGGTCTGGGCAATCAGCAAAGAGGCAAACAGGGAGATACAAATGGCGATCGCCACATGCTCCAGAAATACCGTGATGTTGACTTTGGCACCGATGATATTAGGCAAAAACACAATGGCGGTGGTGGCGGTACCGGCGATCACCGCCAGGCTGACCTTGGAAACACCGGCCTTAGTGGCTTTTATGGCGTCGGGCTCGGATTCTTTTTCATGAAAGATACTCTCGGTGACCACCACCGCATTATCAACCAGCATGCCCACGGCCAACATCAGACCCATCATCGACAGAATATTCAGGCTGTAACCCATAAAATACATACAGGCCAGTGCGATGCAGATGGAAAAGGGCACCGATAACACCACTATCAGGGTGCTGGTCCACTGGCGTAAGAAGCCATACAGCACCAGCACCGAGAGCAGGGCGCCAATTAACCCCGCCTGCAGCAGATCGCTGAGTGACTCTGTTACGCTGTCTGCTTCATCCTGCATGATAAACAGCTTGATACCGTTAAAGGCCGGATTGTCATTGGCCTGGTCTATCACATCCAGCACCGCCTGAGAGACCTCCACCAGATTGCTGGTGGATTCGCGGAAAATATTCAGGCCGATGGCATAGCTACGATCCAGGTGGCGGCCCTCGGTGCGCTTGGGACTTTCATAATTGATATCGGCGATGTCTTTAAGGTGGATGCCGCGGCGGACGATCAGATCTTCAATCTCCTGCTTTGAGCGAAACTCACCCTGAGGGTTGACCATGATCTTCTGATTCAAATCCTCTATATGGCCGGCGCTCATGGAGAAATTGGCATCCCTGAGGGTTTTGCTCAGTTCATTGACATCCACATGCAGGGCGGCGATACGGTTTGAGTCAAGGCGTATGGCAATTTGCTTCTTGAGCACGCCGTAGAGCTCAACCTTAGACACACCGGGTACCCGCTCGATGGGCATTTTCAGGTTGCGCTCGAGCAGGTCGTAGGCGTTAGACAGGTCCCGCTCGCTGGATATGCGCAGCTGAAAGATGGGCATATCGTTGGTGTTGAACTTGTAAACCAGCACCCGCTCCACATCCTGCGGCAGTTCGTCGCGGATGGCATCGATCTGTTCACGGGCTTCGATACTCTTGGCGCTGATATTTTCATCCCAGGCGAACTCCAGGAAGATTTCCGCTCTGTCTTCATTGGAGGTGGAGGTCATGCGCTTGATACCGGAGAGGGTCGCCAAAGCCTCCTCCACCGGCTTAGTGATCATCCTTTCCACCTCGGCCGGGCTGGCATCTTTGTAAGGCACCTGCACCACGATCTGAGGAATATCGATGCCGGGGAATTTCTCCAGAGGCAGCAACCGGCTTGCCAGCAGCCCCATCAGCAGCATGGAAAAGAAAAACATGCACAGGGTAACGGGTTTGCGGATAGCAAAGGCGGCCAGTGAGGCGCCCATATTATCAAACTGCTTCATGGCTGAGCTCCCCATTAACAGGGGCCGGAACAAAGGCCTTGCGATCAAACAGGCTGTAAAGCACCGGGATCAGCAGCAACGTGAGCAGGGTGGCAAAGGCCAGCCCCCAGATCACGGTCACCGCCATGGGAGTGCGGATTTCAGCGCCTTCACCCAGGCCCAGCGCCATTGGCAATAAGCCTAAGGTAGTGGTGAGGGTGGTCATCAGAATCGGCCTCAGGCGACTGCTGGCAGCCTCGAAGATGGCACTGTGTTTATCACTGCCGGCGGCGCGAAGCTGATTGATTCGGTCCACCAGTACGATGGCGTTGTTGACCACAATACCGGCAAGCATAATCAGGCCGATAAACACCACCACGCTGATGTGGGTGCCACTCAGATACAGACCGTAGATGGAGCCTGCGCAGGCCAGCGGTACAGTGAACAGGATCAGAAACGGATGCAGCAGGGATTCAAACTGTGAGGCCATCACCAGATAGACCATAAATATGGCCAGCAGCAGGGCCAGTTTGAGGGAATCGAACGAGACCTGCATTTCTTCATTTTGCCCGGCCACACGGGCCTGCATAGTCAGCGGCAGGTTCAGCTGATTCACCAGTTGTCTGGCCGCCAGTGCACCTTCACCAAGATCGCCGTAAGCCAGGTTAGCCGAGATGATGGCCACCCGCTCCTGACCCACCCGGGTAATTTCGCTCGGACCCACTGACATCTGAATGTCGGCCACTGCGTCCAGCACGATGGCCGGGCTTTGACCCGGGTTGACAATCATATTGCCGATATCGGTGATGGAATCCCGCTGATCTGCCTGGCTGCGCACCAGAATGTCCACCTTGCGATCATCGATGGAATAGCGGCTGGCGACCTCACCGCCGATTTTAGCGGACACCCGTTTGGCCACTTCAGAGGCGGTCAGCCCTAACTGGGCCAGTTTGCCGTGATTAAAATAGATCTTCAGCTCAGGATGTCCGGCCTCAAGACTGGATTTAATATCCACAAAACGATCCTGTTGCTGCATCATAGCGACCAGCCGGTCGGCCTGGCGTGACAATGCGCCGAGCTCATAGCCGGTGATTTCAATCTCCAGCGGCGTACTGAAGCTGAATAGCTGCGGGTTGCCGAATTTGGCCTTAACGCCGGGTTGCGTGCGCAGATACTCGCGCATCTGCTCTTTTACCTTAAGTTCATTCTCTGCGCTGCTGTCGGCACTCATCACCACATTGAGTTTGCCCCAGTAGTCGCCGCCCTGTGCACTGGAGGCATTCATAAGACTGCCGGTACCGGCCAGCGAGTAGGTGCGCTCAACCTTATCCAGTTGATTGGTAAAATCGGTCAGTTCGGCGATGATGGTATCGGTTTGTTCAAGCCGGGCACCGGTCGGAAGGTTTACTTCCACATGGAACTCACCCTGCGCCATGGAGGGAATCAGCTCCATGCCCAGTTTTGGCAGTAATAAGAGTGAGGCTAATGATAATCCAAGGATGGTCATCAATACGGCCACACGCTGTCTCAGGGCTTTGGACAGAATGCTTGCATAACCTGTTTCGATAGCGCTGAACAGACGGTCGAAGGCCCATAATACCGGGCGTAAAATAATGGCGAAGACTTTCCCAAGCAGGGCTTTGCTCCCCAGGAACAGGGTGCTCAGGGCAAAGCTGATGGCATAGATGCTTTTTGATATCAGCCAGACCAGTTTGGCAAAGGGCCACAGCACAATGCTGATAATACGCCCCAGTCTGCCCGGTGTTTTGGTATTGTTATCAGCACTGAGATCCAACTGGTCGCGCGGGGTATCCGCCTGCGGCTGTTTTTCTCTGGAGGCCAGCATGGGGATCAGGGTCAGGGCTACCACTAAGGATACACCCAGGGCGAAGGTTACGGTCAGGGCCTGATCGCTGAACAGTTGTCCGGCAATGCCTTCTACGAACACCAGCGGGAAAAATACCGCCATGGTGGTGAGGGTAGAGGCCACGATGGCGCTGGATACCTCTTTAGTGCCTCTGGCGGCAGCTTCGGTTTTGTCTGTATTTTGCTGTTTATGACGATCGATATTCTCCAGCACCACAATACTGTTATCCACCAGCAAACCGATGGCCAGGGCAATACCCCCTAAGCTCATGATATTCAGGCTGATATCATTGGCGTACATCAGGTTGAAGGTGGCGATAATCGACACCGGAATCGACAGGGAAATGATCAGGGTGGGCCAGAGGTTTTTCAGAAACAGATACAGTACCACCATGGCCAGCAGACCGCCGACGATACCGGCGGATTTCACCTGTTCGATGGCGCTGGCGATAAAGCGGGACTGATCGTAGACCTTGGCTAACTGATAGCTGCCAGGCAGGTCTTCTTTTACCTGCTCAAGACGCTGACGCACATTTTCGGCCACCTGCACGGTGTTGGCATCGCCCTCTTTATAAATAGCGATTTCTACTCCCTCAAGACCATCGAAGCGGGTAATAGCATCACGCTCTTTGTGGCTGTCATGTACCTCAGCAATATCCATAAGGCGGATATGCCGGCCTTCGCGGGTGGCCACAAACAGGTTACGCATCTGCTCCAGATCGCGGAACTGATTTAAGGTACGTACCAGATATTCGCGGCTGCCTTCCTGCACCCGGCCACCTGAGCTGTTGATATTTTCTGCTTTGAGGCGTTGGATCACTTCGTCCATGGTGATATTCAACTGGCTGGCTTTTTGCTGGTTTACCAATACCTGAATTTCATTTTCCAGGCCGCCGCCGACTTTGACTGAGGCTACCCCGTTTACCGACTCCAGCTTGCGCTTGATTTGTTCTTCGGCAAATACCCGCAGTCGTTTATGAGCCTGCAAGTCGCCAGGGAGGAGGTCGCTTTGGGTCAGTCCCAGTCGCAGAACCGGATCCATATCCGGGTTAAAACGCATCAGCAGCGGCTTTTTCACATCCAGAGGCAATTGCAGAACATCCAGCTTTTCGCGTACATCCAGGCTGGCCATATCCATATCTGTGCCCCACTCAAACTCGAGGATGACATCAGACTGGCCGGCTTTGGACATGGATTTTACGCTGCGCACCCCCTTGACCACACCGATGCTTTCTTCCACCGGCTTTGACACCAGCTGCTCCACTTCCGCGGGCGCAGCGCCGGGGTAGTCGGCGCGAATAGTCAGGGTGGGGTAGGACAGTTCAGGCAGTAAATTCAGTGCTAGTCTTGATAGTGACACCATGCCAAATAACATGATGGCAAAGGTAAACATGCACACAGTAACCGGCCGTTTTACGGCAATATCCACAATACTCATAACAGATTCCTTCGGGATTTAGCCGTTAACCACTTCGACGGTGGCCTGATCTTTAAGGTTATGATGGCCGGTGATCACCACCTGCTCGTCACCACTAAGGCCCTGCAATACTTCTACGTTGTCTCCTTCACTAAAGCCGGTGACCACTTCCTGTTTACTGGCAATACCGCCTTTGACCACAAATACTGAGGTCTTGTCGTCAATATTCAGCAGCGCGCGGCGGGGCAGTAAGGTGGCGTTCTGATGGGTAGCGTAATTGAGGTTTACCTGAGCAAACATGCCAGCTTTAAGCTGATTATCTGTATTGGGTACTCTGAGTGTGACTTTAAATGTACCGGTCTGCGAATCAATAACCGGGCTGATTCGCTCAACAAAGGCGTTAACCTGTTGGTCTCCTAATGCGGTAATAGCAAGCGCTGCGGATTGTTCTTTATGTACACGGGGGAGCTCTTTTTCCGGCAGATGCACCACACCGTAGAGTTCTTTTTGTTGAACAATGTGGAACATGCGCTCTCGCTGAAACGATTCCGTCAGATTGCCTACTTTAGCGTTACGTTCGGCGATAAAGCCTGAAATAGGTGCGGTAATGGTGGTTTCAGCCAGATCCAGGCGTGCCAGGTTCAGGTCTGCTCTGGCAGCATCGTAAGCCGCGCTGAGTTTATCGAAGGTATCATCACTGACCAGTTGTCTTGAATGCATGTCACGGACTTTTTTCAGCTCTTTTTCGATACTGCTCAGGTTGGCCTGACTTCGATCCAGATTCAGCTGATAACGCTCAGTCTCCAGTCGTGCGAGGGCCTGGCCTTTTTCTACATAGTCGCCTTCTTCCACCAGAATTTCGCGGATGATGCCGGAGGCCCGCGCCACCACAAAGGCCTCTTCTTTGGCTTCCAGAATAGCAGTGGTGCTGTAGGCAGAGGAAATATCGCCTTTACTCAGACCCGCTACTTCTACCGGGATGGCAATCACCTCTTTGGCCGTGTCGGTATTGGTTTTTGCATCGGCGCCGCCACAACCGCTGAGCAGGCTTGCTGAAACGAGCATTGAAAGGGCGAAAGCGGATTTTACTATTTTGTTATACATTTCCCTGAGATCCTGATGTTAATTAAATCATAACGACGAATGTGTTAATGGCAGAATTTGCATACCCTATGCCACTTAAAATATTTATAAAAAACAATGGTATATATAAGCCCTGTAAACTTTATTGGGGAATCACGCCACTTGGTTGATAAATCTGACCAATGAATGATGAAATTCAAAATGCCCAAAAAAACGATGAGGTGGAAATTGTAGTGCTGAAGGTATTGGCGCAGAAGCAGAGAATTGTAAGCAAATAGGTGGCAGTGCCAAGCAGTAGGGTGATCAAAAGAGGCACTTGATAAGACTTTCAGGGGAGCATAAATAAGTTTGTCCGATGAAATTGGGGGGGCGTCAGTATCTTTTCTCGTGCACATATATTCTGCGATATTGGAACCAGATTGGCGTCAGAAGTGATTCTGACGCCAGGGTCGTTCCTTTTTGTGCAAGGTTTACGGGTCAGGGCTGAGTGATTTTATCGGCATAGGCAAACAGCGCCGGTGCGCCGCCGGTATGCCAGAACAGCACTCTGTCATCAGCACTGAAATAACCCTGCCTGATTAGATCTGACAGACCGGCAAAGGCGCGACCGGTATACACAGGATCCAGTAAAATGGCCTCAGTTTGGGCAAGGGTCTGAATCGCTCGCTTTTCGGCTTCGCCGACCACGGCATAGCCGCCGCCGAGATAATCGGCGTTGAGTAATACATCCTCCTCGCTAAAGGGCTCAAGTCCAAGCTGTGCGGCGGTCTGATTGCTGAGCTCCAGCACCCGCCCGGCAAAGCTTTGCTCTGCTGATTCGGCCTTATCGATACGGATACCCAGAATTTTTGTTTTAGCACCTGTCATTCTGGCCCCATTGAGCAACCCGGCATGGGTTCCCCCGGAGGCTGAGGCAAATACAATATGGCTGAATGTCAGTTCAGTTTGTTGCTGCAATTCGGCCATGGCATTCACATAGCCCAGGGCGCCGGTGATATTGGAGCCACCATAGGGCACCACAAAGGGCCGCTTACCAGCGCTTTTCAGGCTTTCAACCAGTGCCGGAATACCTTCACCTTTGCGCTTTTCACCGGCCCAGTGAATGCGGGCATTAAACAGCTTATCCAATAGCAGGTTGCCGTTAACCTGCGCGGGCTCTTCGCCCCCTAACACCAGATGGCATTCCAGTCCCAGTCGCGCCGCAGCAGCGGCAGTTTGTCGGCAGTGGTTGGACTGAATAGCACCGGCGGTAATAATGCAATCTGCTTTTTGCTCTGTGGCCTCGGCGAGAATATATTCCAGTTTACGGGTTTTGTTGCCGCCTAAGGCCAGCCCGGTCAGATCGTCGCGTTTAATCCAAAGCTCTGGTCCGTTGAGTTGTTTACTTAATGTCAGTAGCGGCTCAACAGGAGTAGGCAAGACGCCTAAAGAAAGTCGTTGGGTCAGCATTAATCGGTCTCCGGCTGTTCAGGTTTTTGAACCGGTTTTTCGCTTTGAGGAAGCTTTATAACCGGGGTTTGCAGGATCAGGCTGTTAGGGTAGGTGATCAGTTCACCTTCGTCTTTTCTGATCAAAACATGGAAGGTGCTAATCTCTTCGATGATGCCCACCATTTCATAATCTTTGTTTGCTACGCGGATACGATCGCCAACCCGGTAAGGGAAGTTAAAGAAAATCAGAATGCCGGAGGTGATATTGCTGAGAATAGACCACTGAGCAACCATGGCCACACCCAGTATGGCAAAGGTGGAAGACAGAAACACCACCAGATTACTGTAATCGATGCCCAGTACCATCAGCGCCGCAAAAACAAATACCATCAGATGGGTAATACCCAGGGCTTTTTTAATAAGCGCTTTACGTTTATTGGGCGCTTCTTTGGTTTCCACCACCCGACGCACAAAGATACGAATAGCCGTACCACTGAGAAAATACAATCCAAGCAGTATCAGCAGCAACAGGATCTGGTTTTGCATAGTTTATTTTTTCACCCAACTGCCGCTGAGCAACACATAATGACCGGCCTGGGTTTTCTCTATGGCCTTTTTACCGGCCAGTGCTTCTACCTGCTCAAGCTTAATATTATTTTGCCTGGCCAGTTGTTCATATTTACTTTTACGCTTGGCATTGATCTCCTGCACCAGCTCCTGCACACCCTGTGCCTCTTTAATGATACCCAGGTAGCCATCAGTTTGTTCACCTACCAGTCCCTGATCCTTGGCCTGATCCAGTTCGATGGCAGCGGCGCTGAAGGCCAGCAGTATCAACGGCAGAATAAAAAGTGTTTTGAGTAATTTCATCATATGCTCCTTAGAATAATTCACTGTCTTCACTGAACAGATCATCCAGCTCTTTATCCACTTTGACCCGGATTTGGTGATCGACTTTCACGTTCAGGTTAATGGTAATGGGTTCTTTGGTTTCCACCTGCACTTTATGGGTACAGGCAGATAACATCAGGCCCGCCACTAGCAGGCTGACAATCTTAACGGCCTTAATCCTCATTTATTCCTTGCTCCAGTTTGTCTTGTATTTCTTCACCCAGACGCAATGCTCTGAGCAACGTAAAGATATTCTCTTCATGGGTGTAATTAAAATTCACATCCTGTTTTTCATCCGGGTTACGCCCTTTTATCTGCATATCAAGAAAGAGTAATCCATTTGGTTGCATACTGACATCGGAATTCAGCTCTGTGAACTCCAGATTTTGCAGTAACGACAGCACCGGTTCCAATTGTGGCTGACTCTGCTTAAGCGCAGCAAAGGCGGCATTATCTGTTATATGCAGTTTTCCCTGATCCAGGTTAAACAGGCTGCCATTGCGAATTTCCACCTGCCGGTTGTGGATATGCAGCGGAATATTGCCGCTGACCCGCCCCTGAACATCGATTCCGGTTTCCTGTTGTAATTCCAGAATACGGGCCATATCCAGATTGTTAAGGGTCAGCAGGCTGCGTTGAGGTTCATCCGTCAACATCAGCTTGTCCAGTTTAAACTGGCCATCAAATAACTGCCCCTTTAACTCCTCAATCACAACGTTACTCTCTTGTGATTTTATCAGCGCACTGACTGCGAGGATATCCACACCTGTTTGCAGCGAATCTATGTTCAGAGTAGCGGGAGTAATCTGAAGCTTACCTGAACTCTGTTTACCATCCAGTATCAGGTTGACGCCCTTAGCCAGGTATTTGCCGTAGGCTATTTCCATATCGTTGATGGTCAAATTGCCAGTGCTTTGCCCGCTATCTGACTGGTATTGAAGATTGGCGCTTAACTTGCCCTGACCTGCCTGCAGAGGTGGGTTTTGTTGTTGCAGCAGATTGTTTAGCAGCTTTACAGACTGCTCCGGGATTCTGAAGTCGAGCTGATGTTGCCGTTGTGACAGCTTTGCACTAAATCCGGAGGGCAGTGTGAAGGTATGGCTGGAAACCGATTTATCCAGCGCTGTAGCAGGTTGGCTAAGATCTAATGCGGTATGGAACTGATGATTCAGCTCTGGTTGTTTGATTTCTGTTCCCTGTACCAGGGCCAATTTGGCACTGCTTATGCCCTCAAGGGCCAGTATATTGCCATCATAATCGAAGCTGTTTTTATGTCGTAAACCCGCCAGTTGCAGCGCCTCGCTGGTCAGCTTGTCGGCGGTGATATCCATCTCACCCTGCAGGAACATGAGATCGGCAGAACTCAGGCTGAGTTTAAGTTGCAGTTTTTCACCACCAAACATCCTCTGAGTAAGGGCGTCCAGGGTCATTGATATGTCAGTGTCCAGCCCCTGGTCGGGGTTATAACTGGCATTTAAGTGAACCTGCAGAGCCGACAGGGTGATGTCGTTATAGCGCAACTGCTCAATGACCAGACGATGATTCGTTGCACTAAAGCTTAGGTTATCAGGCAAAGTGTTCGTTTTCAGAGCAGTGAGATCATTGATTTTCAGATTTCCTTCACCCTGCCACTGAACGGAGCCGTTCTCTGCACGCAACCGATAAGCGGCGCTCAGTTGCTGGAAGTCCGAGGCGATATCTTTCAGGGTCAGTACTGCCGTCAGAGGTGACTCGCTGCGGATATTGATTTCTGGTGCTGCAATGCTCTGAGGGCCCAGATTAACTGGCTCAGGTATCTGAAGAATTAATTTATCAGGCTGCCACTTTGTCAATGATTCGGGTAACAAGCGGGAACAGCCTTGTGCGAATAAGCTGACAGGCAGTGCCGAGAGATCCACCATAGCCTGCTGACTGAGAATATCTGCGCGAAGACCAAGGTTGCCACTGGCTTCAATTTGTACCGTGCAGGGAGGCTCTGCATCTGATTCAGCCAGGATAACAGAGCTCTCAACACTGAGTTGGTGCTGGCTGTCCAGAGTCTGGCCATCAAATGTCCAGTCGGTCTGAACCGGGTTGTGACCAATATTCTGTTCAAGGTTCGCAGGCAGGTCTGCCAGTGACGCCAGTTCTGCCGGATGCCATTTAAGGGTGCCGCTTAAAAGGTTGTTTTCAAGTTTTGCTTCCAGCACTACCGGGCCACTCAGGCGCAACTGTGGCTGATGGTATTCAAGAGACAGGTTGACCGGTGTTTTAAGCAGGGGGCTGGAGAGCTGGATGTTATTGATATTGATAGCGGGCAAATCAGGGATCTGCCATTTAAGGGGCTGGGTTAGTCGATCTGAAGAGGCACTTCGTTGTTGCTGGTGAATAACCGTAACACTGTCTATGTTCAGTGATTTTTCACTGAGGTCCCAATTGGCCTGCTGCAATGTGATATCAGCGTTAGGTAACGAGAGGCATAGCTTATGAACAGCTAATTTGTTCAGGCTGTCTACGTCAAAATCTATACACTGGAGCGTGATGGTGCCGGGCTTAAGATACAGGTTTGCCAGGCCCATCAGTATGGGGTTCCTGGCGAACCAGATTGCTGTTAACAATAACAGCAGCAATGCTATCCCTGTCAGTGTTTTTTTCATTGCCAACCTCAGCACCTTAATAAGGACACAGTGGCCTGCTATTAAGGTACCCGTAGTAAATCAGAACTCTAGTTCACTTGACTGAGGTGAAGCTGTCAACATTAACTATTGGTAATACTGACCCGCTGACCATCGGTGAGCCGTTCAGCGCCTCTGATGGCGACGCGATCACCTGCTTTGAGACTATCACTCAGCACGCTGACCCAATCCTGCTCGCCGGGGCCGACAATGACCTTCTGGCGATGGGCCACATTCTGATTGTCGACCACTACCACAAAGGTTCCATCCTGGCGCAGTAACAGAGCGTCACGGTGAACTTTAAGACGATTACCGTCGAGCGCAATAGGTAAACTGGCCGTAATATGCTGGCCTGAAGTCCAGTTGGACTGGTCTCCCGCTGGCAATTTAACACGCAGCTCGAAAGACTGAGAACGCATATTGGCACTGGGTATAATTGCACTGACAGGTGCCAGCAGGCTCTCATTGTGCTGGTGTAGTAACACCTCTTTATTCTGACGTACCGCACTGAGATAACGTACTGGTACCTGGATACGCGCTTCAAGCTGTTGTGTATCCAGTAACATCACTAATATATCACTGCGGTTAACATCACTGCCTGCCTCTCGCAAACGTTCGGTGATAACACCGGCATAGGGGGCCAGAACGGCTGTACGTTTTAATTGATCGTCAATTTGCGCCAGCCTGACCCGGGCAATGTCCAGATCCGACTGCGCAAGTGCGAAACGCGAGCGCATTTGCGCCAGTTCAAAGGCCGATGCGCTGTGGGTTTTAGCCAGCTCAGCCAGACGTTCAGTTTCACCGCGAAGATAGTCCATCTCGATACGGGCCCGTTTAATCTGAGCCTGCTGTTCCTGTTGTTGCAATTGCAGCGGTAGCGGATCAATCTGCGCCACTTTCTGGTTTTTCTGTACCTCTGCCCCAGGCTCGGCTATCCATTGTAATCGCCCGCCAACGCCCGCAGTTAACTGTGCATTGTTGCGGCTGTAAATGCTGCCAACGAATTCAATTTTCGGATTGACGTGAAGCTCCTGCACCGGTTCCACCGATACCGGCGTTAACCGTTGAGGCTCAGCGGCTGTCAGACTGTGGCTGAAAGCAAGCGTAGTGATGAATAATATAAGATGACGTTTCATACTTTACTCCGCATGAATGTTTGATAAGTAACCGTTGCCAACTATGGCTTGTGCGGGTCTGGCTTCTCCCAGCCTCAACAGGGCAGGCAGTAACACCAGAGTGAACAGAGCGCTGATAGCCATGCCACCAACAATAACAGTGGCCAGTCCCCGATAGATTTCTGATCCAACACCCGGCATCAGCATCAACGGCAACATGCCGAACAAACTCGTCAGAGTACTCATATAAACCGGGCGTGCCCGAATGCTCACTGCCAGCTCTGTGGCATCACGACAATTCAACCCTTCTGACTGGCTGCGCCGGGTCTGATCCACAAGCAATATGGCGTTGTTGACCACCAGGCCCAGCAATATGATAAAACCTATCATGGTCAGCAAATCCAGAGACTGGAAACTGAACAGATTGAGTAGCCAGAGGCTAAGTACACCTCCGGCAATGGCCATCGGCATCACGCTGAGTACTAACAAACTGTCACGGGCAGATTTAAACAGTGCGGTCATCAGTAAAAACAAAATAAAGATGGCGAGTACGAAATTCAGTGCCATGTCTGAAATGGCCTGCTTCATGCGATTGGCATTACCACTGACCTGAACGCTGGCATCCGCAGGCAAAAGGGCACGTATTTTTGGCAGAACTTCAGTTTCAAGGGTGCTCATGGCCTCTTGCAAAGAGAGCTCTGCGGGTGGATTTAGCACCAGGCTAAGCGTACGTTTGCCATTAACGCGCCGCAGCTGACTTGGCCCTACGGTACGGGTTACATTGGCCAGTTCACCTATCATCTGCACGCCTGCCAGTGGGGTGTAAACCGGTAAAGCGGCGAGCTCATCGGGATGTTGCCAGTTCTGGGCACGCAATATAACGTTCATTCTGTCGTTGCCATCAAAATACTCACTGACAAATAAGCCACCGGTCAGGGCCCTGACCATGTTAGCCATCTCTGCGCGGGTCAGACCCGCATCACTGATTCGCCGGTCATTGGGCTGTAATCTCAGTTCTGGCTCGGTCATGGCCAGTCCCGGTACCGGCTGAGCGCTGACATCAGGCATCACTTTATTAATCTGTTCGATGGCGCCTGATGCTGCTTGCATCAGCGGGTTAAGGTCGGGTCCTTGCAGGTCAATATTGATAGAACGACCATTACCACCACCAGAAACATTGATCATTGAGCCGCGAAACAGGAACGTCTGGGTATCGGGCAGATCGCTGAGCACCTGGGTGCGGATCTCTGTCATCAGCTCTTCAACCCGGGTCGGGTCGGCAGCATAAATAAAACCGCCGCTGGCATTAGGCCCAAAGGTATAAAAATTATAACTTTTGATGGTGGGCTGTTTGTCACCGTCGAGATAGGGGGCCAGACGATTCTTAATCCGCATCGCCAGCTCCTGCTCAAGAAAATCAATGTTTCCGCCGGGGGGCAGATTAAAAGAATAGAAAAAACCATCAATAGGGGCACGTGGCATAAAGTCGGTTTTCGGTAGTAACATGGCGATGATCAGCAATGAAGTCATCAGCAAACCGCCAATCCAGCCCAGGCGTTTAGTGTGGCTGTCGGTCAATACCATTAGTTTTGCCGCCAGCTTCCGCCAATACTGTTGCAGGGGATCCTCTCCCCGCTGATGAGACAGCGCAAAACGACTCACCAGAGGTACAATAGTGATGGCCGATAACATCGATGCGATTACCGCCACAGATAAGGTCAGGGCCAGATCGGAAAATAGCTGGCCTTCGATGCCCTGCATTTGCAATATGGGTAAAAAGATCGCTACGCTGGTGGCAGTAGAAGCGAACAGCGCCCCGGTAACCTGGGTGGCGCCCTTGAGTACGGCCTTTTTGTCGTCCAGCCCGGTTGCTTTCAGGCGCACGATGTTTTCCTGCACAATGATTGCCGCATCCAGTACCAGACCCACAGCAAAAGCGATTCCGGCCAGTGAAATTACATTCAGTGATCGATCCAACAGGTTCAGGGCTAAAAAGGCCACCATTACCGAAAAAGGAATGCTCAGGGCAATAATCAAAGTAGCCCGCCAGCTTCGCAAAAAAAGCCATAAAATCCCTAGTGCCAGTAACACTCCAAGGCCCAGATTGCTTTTTACCAGCATCAGGGCGTTTCGAATATGTTGTGAAGAATCAAAGCTTAAATCAATTTGCAGGCCATGCTTCGCTAGTGGCCCCTGATTCAGTTCATCAATAGCCAGATTAATATTGTCAAGTAAAGCCACTGAATTGGCACCATTAGTGCGTTGAACGGTAATATAGTAGGCCGGTGCGCCATTACGCAGGGTTAAACCGGCCCGATCGGTGAGTGTGCGTTCGACTTTGGCAATGTCATTCAGATAGACTGGAATCCCATCTGCTTCAGCAATAATGAGTTGCCCCATCTGTTCAATCTGATACTGACCGGCAAAACGCACTGTGTACTGACGCCGTCCCACATCGGCAAAACCACCGGAGGCATCGGTGGCACCAGCGAGTCTGGCGCGTATAGTACTGATGGGAATGCCTAACGATGCAGCTTTGTGGACATCGAAGGTAATCCGTACTTCTTCTGGTCGCTGGCTGTTGAGGTTAACCTGAGAAACACCGGCAATGCTGGCTAGTCTCGGTTCCACCAAATCCTCAATCACCTGCTGATAGATTGAAATATCTGTTGCCGGGTTGCTATCTGTGGTTCTTATCAGCAGCGATGCAGCGGCGGCGGTGCCCCCCTGATTACCACCTCCGGCGCTGATAACCGGATCAAAGGCGTCAACGGGTAAGGGCGGTGCCTGATTTAATCTGTTGATCACATCCAGCATCGCCCCTTGCATATCCGTACCGACTTCATAAGTAAGGGTGATGTTGCCAAAGCCGCGCTGAATATTAGTGGTAATGTCAGTGACACCAGGCGTATTGCGAACGGCATTCTCAAGGGGTTCTATGATCACGGACTCCACCTCTTCGGGTGCGGCGTTTCGCCATCCTGAACCGATGTTAATCTGAGGTTGTTCGATATCCGGAATCAGTTGTATCGGTAGCCTGAACAACGAGATAATGCCAAATACCAGCAATAGTGCCATCAGCACGAAAACGGCTGCCGGATTTTTTATACTTGCTCGGGTCAGATTCATATGTGTGGGCTTTTCTGTAAAGTTGGCAGAAGCCTAGCCTGATAGGACGTTAGCGCCATAGCTTTGCGTTCACTGACAAAAAAACCGGGGTGAAAAAGGGGCTGGTTAATACTCTGTTACAGACTGCAATATCCAGGGCCGGCAGAGTTACATTTTTTCAGCGGGTTCTTAAGCTTATCAGGCAGAAGGAAATAGGAGAGCGCTGAATAAAAAAGCCAGTCAGATAGGCTGACTGGCTTTGTAGTAATAACCCTGTTCGCTGGTAAAGGTTACTTTTTCAGCGGGGTATATTCTCTCTGCGCATGGCCGGTATAAAGCTGCCTTGGACGACCTATTTTTTGTCCTGGCTGGCTGAGCATTTCATGCCAGTGAGAGATCCAGCCAACGGTGCGGGCCAGAGCAAAAATACAGGTAAACATGTTGGTCGGAATACCGATGGCTTTAAGCACAATACCCGAGTAGAAGTCCACGTTAGGGAACAGCTTCTTCTCTTTAAAATAAGGGTCGCTGACCGCAATGCGCTCGAGTTCCATGGCCACATCCAGCAATGGATCCTTGATGTTCAGCTCAGCCAGCACTTCGTGGCAGCTTTCCCGCATAACGGTGGCGCGTGGATCGTAGTTCTTATATACCCGGTGGCCGAACCCCATCAGACGGAACGGATCGTCTTTGTCTTTAGCACGCTCAATAAATTCAGGAATACGATCTACTGAACCGATTTCTTCAAGCATATTCAGGCAGGCTTCATTGGCACCACCATGAGCCGGACCCCATAAAGAAGCGACACCAGCTGCAATACACGCGTAAGGGTTAGCACCTGAGGAGCCAGCCAGGCGCACGGTTGAAGTGGAGGCGTTCTGTTCATGATCTGCGTGCAGTGTGAAAATACGATCCATAGCTCGGATCACGGCTTCACTGGAATGGTAAGGTTCAGCCGGTACAGAGAACATCATGTTCAGGAAGTTTTCAGCAAATGAAAACTCATTTCGGGGATAGACAAATGGCTGACCCACATTGTACTTGTAACACATAGCGACAAGGGTAGGCATTTTCGCTACCAGGCGGTATGCACTGCGAATGCGCTGCTCTGGATCGGTGATATCCAGATCATCATGGTAAAAAGATGCCATTGCTCCAACGGTACCGCACAACATAGCCATGGGGTGGGCATCACGTCTGAAACCCCGGAAAAAATTATTCACCTGATCATGCACAAGCGTATGGCGGGTAATTGTATGCTTAAATTCAGCATATTGTTCGGCATCAGGTGCTTCACCATGCAGCAGCATATAACATACTTCTAAGTAGTCAGCTTCTCGGGCCAGTTCTTCAATCGAGTAACCGCGATGCAACAGCACCCCGTTGGCACCATCGATATAAGTGATATCAGATTCGCAGGAACCGGTGGCCATAAAACCGGGATCGAATGTGAAATAGCCGTTGGCGCCCAGGGGTCTTACGTCGATCACGTCATTGCCCGCAGTCCCGGATAAAATAGGAAGTTCGATTTCCTTATCACCTACCTTCATGATGGCTTTTTTATCTGCCATAAGATGCTCTCCTTCAGATTGCTTCTGTGGTGTTTAATGGAACTTTTCAGCTCTTTGCATATGCTGAGAACGCTTCCCTGATCGCAGGGAAAATCTCACATAGGCATAAAAAGTGCGGCTATTTGTACTGATATTAGCTGCTCAAGTCAATTTTAATGCGTTTTCGTTCGATATCTATTCAACTAAAGTCCAGTATTACTGAGTACTCTTAAAAGGATAAGCTGACAGCCGTTGCATTGCCAATCAGAACGGGTGCCAGAACCCGTCAAATGACCTGCGGTCGCTGACAAATTCTAATGGCATGCTTCGCAGATTATTGATCCTGAGAGGGATTTAGCGACTATTTTATCTGGTACAGGAAGGTTTTAAAAAATCAACGGACTGAAAAATGGCCGGAGTATAAAATTTGCTCACTCGATGTGTTTATATGCTGCCAGGCGCTGTTTCGGTTGTAACAAAAATTGTAATTATGCATTTGGCTGGATATACTTTGCATCGTTTAAGTATCGGTGTTTGTAGCATTTTTTTAACAAATGGCATGTCACCACGTCACTCAAAAACGACGGCTTGAATCCTTAAGGTGTTAATCCTGCGCAAAGTCGGATTAACAGCGATAAAAATTCAAACCCTACAGGGTAAAACGGGCAACAAATCGTGAAAAAACAAAGACCAGTAAATCTACAGCTTAATACGATTAGTTTTCCTCCTTCTGCTATTTCGTCCATTTTGCATCGGATTACAGGTGTCGCCATGTTTTTCGCTTTGATCTTTGTGATCTGGGCGTGGGCGGTATCTGTATCTTCTGCACAGGGCTATGCGATGGTGGTGGAATGTATGAACGGTGTGCTTGGCAAGGTGATTGCCATTGGTACGGCTTCCGCGTTTATTTATCATCTACTCGGTGGTGTCCGTCACTTGGTGATGGACATGGGCCACTGGGAAGAACTGCAGTCCGGTGATCTCAGCGCTAAAGTCGTCATCGCCCTGTGGATCGTGCTGACCATAGTAGTAGGAGTCATTCTGATATGATTACCAATCAGGCGAGTTTCAAGCGTGACGGCGTACAGGACTACGTGTCTCTGCGTACAACAGCTTTAATCATTACGGCCTTTGCGCTGTATATGCTGTGGTTTTTTGTTTCGACCCCAACTGTAACCTATGAGATCTGGCGAGATCTGTTCTCAGGTCTGGGCATGAAAGTGTTCACCCTGGCAACGTTGATCAGCATTATGATTCACGTACGCATCGGTCTATGGCAGGTACTGACGGACTATGTCAAGGCGACGGGTTTGCGTGCGGCATTACAGTTTATTTTGAACCTGATGGCTTTCGCTTATGTGGCGGTGGGCCTGTTTGTACTGTGGGGTGTGTAAGTGACTATTCCAATTCGCGAATTTGATGCAGTGGTGATTGGCGCCGGTGGCGCCGGCATGCGTGCGGCCCTGCAAATTTCTCAGTCTGGCAAATCCTGTGCCTTACTTTCCAAAGTTTTCCCGACACGTTCCCATACGGTTTCTGCCCAGGGTGGTATCACCGTGGCACTGGGTAATGCCCATGAAGATAACTGGGAATGGCACATGTATGACACCGTAAAGGGGTCTGACTATATTGGCGATCAGGATGCCATCGAATATATGTGTAAGAACGGCCCCGAAGCCATCATTGAGATGGAAAACATGGGCTTGCCGTTTTCCCGCTTCGAGAATGGCCGTGTATATCAACGCCCATTTGGTGGCCAGTCGAAAGAGTTTGGCGGAGAGCAGGCGGCTCGTACTGCCGCTGCTGCAGACCGTACCGGCCATGCCCTGTTGCATTTGCTATATCAGCAGAATGTAAAAAATAAAACAAAAGTATTCAGTGAATGGTATGCCCTTGACCTGGTAAAAAATCAGGACGGTGATGTGGTTGGTTGTACCGCTATCGATATTGAGACCGGTGAGGTGGTGTACTTCAAGTCTAAAGCCGTGGTACTGGCCACAGGTGGCGCCGGCAGAATTTTCGCGTCCACCACTAATGCCCATATCAATACCGGTGATGGCGTGGGCATGGCTCTGCGCGCAGGTGTTTCCATGCAGGATATGGAAATGTGGCAGTTCCATCCAACAGGTATCGCAGGGGCTGGCACCCTGGTGACCGAAGGTTGCCGTGGAGAAGGTGGTTATCTGCTGAATAAAGATGGCGAGCGCTTTATGGAGCGCTATGCCCCTAACGCGAAAGATCTGGCTGGCCGGGATGTGGTTGCCCGCTCAATGATGACCGAAATCCGTGAAGGACGCGGTTGTGAAGGGTCCTGGGGAACGCATCTGAAACTTAAACTGGATCATCTGGGTAAAGAGGTTCTGGAATCGCGTTTGCCGGGTATTCTGGAGTTGTCCCGTACCTTTGCCCATGTGGATCCGGTAAAAGAACCCATTCCTGTTATTCCTACCTGTCACTACATGATGGGCGGTATCCCTACTAATGTTGATGGTCAGGCTTTGCGAGTTGATGAGCAGGGCAATGAACATACTGTTAAGGGCTTGTTTGCCTGCGGTGAAATTGCCTGTGTATCCGTGCATGGTGCTAACCGTCTGGGCGGTAACTCGTTGTTGGATCTGGTTGTTTTTGGTCGTGCCACGGGTATGCATCTGGGCAAAGCACTGGATGAAATCGGTGATCAGCGTGATGCGTCTGAGTCTGACCTGGATGCCGCAATGTCACGCTTTAATCGCTGGGAAGGTTCCGACGTGGGCAAAGGCGAAGATCCGGTACAGATCAAAAAAGACATGCAGGAGTGCATGCAGCTTAACTTCTCTGTTTTCCGGGAGGGCGACGCGATGGCTAAAGGCCTGGCTGAGCTCAAAGAGATTCGTGAGCGCCTGCAAAATGCCCGTCTGGATGACAAGAGCAACGACTTCAATACTCAGCGTATAGAATGTCTGGAGCTGGATAATCTGATGGAAACGGCTTACGCCACTGCCGTTGCAGCTAACTTCCGTACGGAAAGCCGCGGCGCACACAGCCGTTTCGATTATCCCGATCGTGATGATGAAAACTGGTTGTGCCACAGTGTCTATCGGCCTGAGTCTGAGTCTATGCTCAAGCGCCAGGTTAATATGTCACCTAAACTGCGTGAGGCCTTCCCACCGAAGGCCCGGACTTACTAGAGGAGCATAAGATGAAATTGAAATTCTCAATTTATCGCTACAATCCTGATGTCGATAATGCCCCTCGCATGCAGGACTATGAGCTGGACGTGGAAGAAGGCCGTGACATGATGGTGCTGGATGCACTGATTTTGCTTAAAGAACAGGATCCGACACTGGCATTCCGTCGCTCATGCCGTGAAGGTGTTTGTGGGTCTGACGGCGTTAACATGAACGGTAAGAACGGACTGGCATGTATTACACCGTTGTCTGCTCTGGGTAAAGGTAAAGTCGTCGTGCGCCCATTGCCTGGTCTGCCGGTGGTGCGTGATCTGGTGGTGGATATGAGCCAGTTCTATACCCAGTACGAAAAAATTAAGCCATATCTTATCAATGATGACACCAAGCCTCCGGCACGGGAGTATCTGCAAAGCCCTGAAGAGCGCGAAAAGCTGGATGGTTTGTATGAGTGTATCCTGTGTGCCTGTTGCTCAACATCCTGTCCGTCGTTCTGGTGGAACCCTGATAAATTTATTGGTCCTGCCGGGCTGTTGCATGCATATCGCTTCCTGGCTGACAGCCGGGACACGGCGACAGAAGAACGACTCAGTGAATTGGATGATGCGTTCAGCGTATTCCGTTGTCATGGCATTATGAATTGTGTCAGCGTTTGTCCGAAAGGGCTGAATCCGACCAAGGCCATTGGTCAGATTAAATCCATGCTCTTGCAACGCGCTGTTTAATTGAGGTTTATCCGACAGTGAGATTGCAACGTAGTGGATTAGTGATTAGATAAATGTTGATCGGTGAATAGCCATCCATAACAGGGTGGCTATTTCTTTATTAAAAGGGGCACATTTTTGACATGTAGCACCTTGAAATTCGACGCTACGGCGTCAGTACAGAATAGTTAACTCCTGTCTTAATGATTAAGGGACAAAAATGCTAGAAAGCGTGATGAAAGCATGGTGGGATTCATCTCACATGGCTGGTGGAAACGCTGCTTATATAGAAGAACTCTATGAAGCCTATCTGGATGATCCTAAGAGTGTCTCTGAGCAGTGGCGTGAAATTTTCGACCAGCTACCCAAGGTAAATGGCGTCGAGCTTGAGTCAAAACACAGCGAGATCCGCGAACAGTTCCGCGCCATGGCTCAAATGGGGCCCATGAGTCGTGTCAGTGCTGCCCCTGCAGGCTCCTCAGCCAGTGATCTGAAGCAGGTTAAAGTCTTACAGTTGATTAACGCGTATCGTTTCCGCGGACATCAGCATGCTAACCTGGATCCGCTCGGCCTCTGGAAACAAGAGCGGGTCAGGGATCTGGAACCGTCTCATCATGAACTGAACGAATCTGACTTTGACACCATTTTTAATGTGGGATCCTATGCCATTGGCCAGGAAACCATGCCTTTAGGTGAATTGTTCAAGTCTCTTAATCGTACTTACTGCGGCTCCGTCGGAGCTGAGTATATGCATATCACTAATACTGAGCAGAAGCGATGGTTACAGCAACGTTTCGAGTCTGTTCAGGCCCAGCCAACGTTGAGCCGGGACACCAAAGTTGGAATTCTCAAGGGGTTGGTCGCCGCTGATGGTATGGAAAAATACCTCGGTTCTAAATTCCCCGGAGCTAAGCGTTTCTCATTAGAAGGGGGGGATGCTCTGATCCCCATGCTGAAGAACCTGATTAGCCATGCGGGTAGCAACGGCGCCAAGGAAGTGGTCGTTGGTATGGCTCACCGGGGTCGTCTGAATGTTCTGGTAAATGTACTGGGTAAGAATCCGTCAGTGCTGTTCGATGAGTTTGCCGGAAAGCATGATGAATCACTGGGTTCCGGCGATGTGAAGTATCACGCCGGTTATTCTTCTGATTTTGCTACACCAGGCGGTAATGTGCATCTGGCAATGGCCTTCAACCCGTCACATCTGGAGATCGTTAACCCGGTTGTTATCGGGTCGGTGCGCGCGCGTCTTGATCGCAGAGATTGTAAAGACGGCTCTGCTGTATTACCGGTTACTATCCATGGTGATGCGGCTATTGCTGGCCAGGGTGTGGTGCAGGAAACCTTTAATATGTCGCAAACCCGCGGTTTTGCCGTAGGCGGCACCGTGCGTATTGTGATTAATAACCAGGTAGGTTTCACTACGTCTAAAATTGAAGACGCCCGTTCGACCCAGTACTGTACCGATATTGCCAAGATGGTACAGGCTCCCATATTCCATGTGAATGCGGATGACCCGGAAGCGGTGATTTTTGTGACCAATCTGGCCATCGATTACCGCAATACGTTTAAACGGGATGTGGTGATTGATCTGGTTTGTTACCGTCGCCATGGACACAATGAAGCCGACGAGCCCAGCGTTACTCAGCCGCTTATGTATAAGAAGGTCAAGAAGCATCCGGTTGCCCGCCAGCTGTATGCCGATCAGCTTATGGCCGAGGGCATCATTGAAAAACATGAAGTAGAAAAACTGGTCAGTGATTACCGTGCAGCCCTTGACCATGGTGCTTGCGTGGTTGATGAATGGCGGCCTATGACCGAGCACTCTGTTGACTGGTCCCCTTTCATTGGTCACGACTGGGATACTGAATACGACGGCGCGCTGTCTTTAGACAAGCTGAAAGAGTTGGGTGAGCGAATCTGCCACTTTCCTGAAGAGTTTGCACTGAATTCCAGGGTCAAAAAACTGTATCAGGACAGAGCTGCGATGATCGCCGGCGACAAAAAGCTGGACTGGGGCTGTGCTGAGTTACTGGCCTATGCGAGTATCGTTGACAGAGGCAGTCGCATTCGTATTTGTGGCCAGGATTCTGGTCGCGGCACCTTCTTCCATCGCCACGCTGTACTGCACAATCAGGAAGACGGTCAGACCTACATGCCATTGCAGCATGTGTCCGATGAGCAGGGGCCGATCGAAATTTATGACTCTGTACTTTCAGAAGAAGCGGTGATGGCCTTTGAATATGGTTATTCTACTGCAGAGCCTGGTTGTCTGACCGTCTGGGAAGCCCAGTTTGGTGACTTTTCCAATGGCGCGCAGGTAGTTATTGATCAGTTTCTGAGTTCTGGTGAACATAAATGGGGGCGTCTGTGTGGTTTAACCTTGTTGTTGCCTCATGGTTATGAAGGGCAGGGACCTGAGCATAGTTCAGCAAGACTGGAGCGTTTTTTACAGTTATGCGCTGATCATAACTGGCAGATTTGTGTGCCATCGACACCGGCTCAGGTTTACAATATGCTGCGCCGGCAAATGGTTCGTCCAATGCGTCGCCCTTTGATTGTAATGTCACCTAAATCTCTGCTGCGCCATGCCCAGGCCACGTCCAGTCTGGAAGAACTGGCAGAAGGTCAGTTTAAGAATGTCATCGGCGAGATTGATGATATGGATGCCAAGAAGGTTAAACGGGTGGTGATGTGTTCCGGCAAGGTTTTCTACGATTTGCTTGATCAGCGTCGTAAGAATGAACAGGATGATGTTGCCATTATTCGCATTGAGCAACTGTATCCGTTCCCTCATGATGAGATTGCTGAGGTTCTTAAACCTTATCAGCATGTTAAAGACTGGGTATGGTGCCAGGAAGAGCCGCAAAACCAGGGCGCCTGGTATTGTAGTCAGCACCATTTTTATGCTGCGATCCCACAAGGGACCAAGTTAACTTATGCAGGGCGTTCTGCATCTGCTTCGCCAGCCGTAGGCTATGTTTCATTGCACAATCAGCAACAAAAAGCGCTGGTTGAAGATGCATTATCGATAAAGAAATAAAGGGACCACTATGACCATTGAAATTAAAGTTCCGGTATTGCCCGAATCCGTGGCCGACGCCACTATTGCCACCTGGCACGTTAAACCCGGTGACAGTGTCTCCAGAGATCAGAATCTGGTGGATATAGAAACCGATAAAGTGGTTCTTGAAGTTGTGGCGCCAGCTGACGGCGTGATCGGTGAAATAATCGAAGAAGAGGGTGCCACTGTAGGCGCCGAACAGGTTATTGCCAAGCTGGATGAAGGAAAGTCATCGGGCGGTGCATCATCTGAGAAAAAATCTGACGACAGTAGCGACGATAGTGAGGATGACGCGAAGGATGAGGATGACTCTGATGATAAAGACACCGAGAAGAAGCAGGCCCCAACCAGCGGTAAAGGCGAAAACATGGAAATAAAGGTGCCGGTATTACCTGAGTCTGTAGCCGATGCGACTATTGCTACCTGGCATGTTGAGCGGGGTGAGTCGGTATCCCGGGATCAGAATCTGGTGGATATCGAAACCGACAAAGTGGTACTCGAAGTCGTGGCACCAGCTGACGGTTCACTTTCAGAGATCCTTGCTAAAGAAGGCGATACGGTGACCGCAGAGCAGGTAATTGCAAACTTTAATGCAGGTGGTTCAGGTTCGGCAGAGTCGAAAAGCAGCAAGCAGGAACAGTCAGACTCCGAAAGTGACGACAGCAGCAGTGATGCGTTGAGTCCATCTGTACGCCGTTTGCTTGCAGAGAAAGGGGTGGATGCCGCTAAGGTAAAAGGTACTGGCAAGAATGGCCGTATTACCAAAGAAGATGTAGAAAAATACCTTAAAGCTGATGATAAGTCCGACAGTAAAGGCTCAGGTGAACAAGCCACGCCTGCTGCTGTGGCAGGGACTGCTGATCGCACTGAAAAACGTGTGCCGATGACGCGCCTGCGTAAGACCATTGCCAATCGCCTGTTGGAAGCGAAAAACTCTACCGCCATGCTCACTACCTTCAACGAAGTGAATATGAAGCCGGTGATGAGTCTGCGCAAGCAGTATCAGGAAGCCTTTGAGAAACGCCACGATGTTCGGCTTGGTTTTATGTCTTTCTATGTTAAGGCAGTAGTGGAAGCACTTAAGCGTTTCCCCGAAGTGAATGCATCTATCGATGGTGATGATATCTGTTACCACAACTATTTTGATATCTCTATGGCGGTTTCAACACCCCGTGGTCTGGTTACACCTGTGCTGCGTGATTGTGACCAATTGTCGATGGCAGATATTGAGAAAGGGATCAAGGAACTGGCAGTCAAGGGTCGCGATGGTAAGCTCTCAATGGCTGATTTGCAGGGCGGGAACTTTACCATTACTAATGGTGGGGTGTTTGGCTCATTGATGTCGACGCCGATTATCAATCCACCACAAAGTGCAATTCTCGGTATGCATAAAATTCAGGATCGCCCCATGGCAGTAGATGGCAAGGTTGAGATTCTGCCGATGATGTACCTGGCCTTGTCTTATGATCATCGTATTGTCGATGGTAAGGAATCCGTGGGCTTTTTGGTCACCATCAAAGAGTTACTCGAAGATCCGACGCGTCTGTTACTCGACGTTTAATACCAGAGGGGTTGCCGCAAGGTGACTCCGCTACAGTACAGTCTCTGCTATGGTTAGTCATAGCAGAGTAGAGTGCTTAGTTCACAGATTGTTCTAAGTGCACGCGGTTTATATCTATCGGTATTAGACCGCGAATTTGGGGGGGACCCCGCGAGCCGGCATAGTTGCCGGATAACCCGCCGGAATGTGAATTTCGGTAAATTCTGACTGCTGATGCAGTTTTTCGCAAAAAAACGGAAAGAACACCATGAACTTGCATGAATATCAGGGCAAAAAACTCTTTGCCGAATATGGTTTACCCGTTTCCGAAGGGTACGCTGCCGAGACACCTCAGGCGGCAGTAGAGGCTGCTGAGCGTATTGGCGGTAGTGAATGGGTGGTTAAGTGTCAGGTACACGCCGGTGGCCGTGGTAAGGCTGGCGGTGTCAAACTGGTTAAAACCAAAGATGAAATTCGTCAGTTTGCTCAGCATTGGCTGGGTAAAAACCTGGTCACATTTCAGACTGATGAACACGGGCAACCGGTTAACAAGATCCTGGTTGAATCCTGTACCAATATCGATCAGGAACTCTATTTAGGTGCTGTTGTTGACAGAGCCAGCCGCCGTATCGTTTTCATGGCATCTACCGAAGGTGGTGTAGAGATAGAAAAGGTTGCAGAAGAAACACCGGAAAAAATTCTCAAAGCGTCTATCGATCCTCTGGTTGGTGCTCAGCCTTATCAGGCTCGTGAAATCGCTTTTAAGCTGGGCCTTGAAGGCGTTCAGATCAAGCAGTTCACGAAGATTTTCCTGGGTCTGGCGAAGATGTTTGAAGATCTGGATGTGGCGCTTATTGAAGTGAACCCACTGGTTATTACCAGTGATGGTGATCTGCATTGTCTGGATGCGAAACTCGCAGTAGACGGCAACGCACTGTATCGTCAGTCTAAAGTTCAGGATATGCATGATCCTTCACAGGAAGATTCCCGTGAAGCGCAGGCTGCCAAGTGGGAGCTGAATTATGTGGCGCTGGATGGCAACATCGGTTGTATGGTTAACGGAGCCGGACTGGCGATGGGTACCATGGATATCGTTAAACTGCATGGTGGCTCACCGGCAAACTTCCTCGATGTTGGTGGTGGTGCAACGAAAGAACGTGTAACTGAAGCGTTTAAAATCATTCTCTCCGACAGCAATGTACAAGCCGTTCTGGTGAACATTTTCGGTGGTATCGTACGCTGCGACATGATTGCCGAAGGCATCATCGGCGCGGTAGAGGAAGTGGGCGTCAATGTTCCTGTTGTCGTGCGTCTTGAAGGCAACAATGCCGAACTGGGCACCAAGAAACTGGAAGAATGTGATCTGAATATTATTGCCGCTACCAGTCTGACCGATGCAGCTGAGAAAGTGGTAGCCGCAGCGGGAGGTGCAGCATGAGCGTCTTGATTGATAAAAATACCAAAGTGATCTGCCAGGGTTTTACCGGTGGTCAGGGTACCTTTCACTCTGAGCAGGCGATTTCTTATGGAACGCAGATGGTTGGTGGTGTAACGCCGGGTAAAGGCGGTACTGAGCATCTTGGCTTACCGGTATTCAATACTGTACGTGAAGCCGTCGAAGCGACAGGCGCCACGGCGTCGGTGATTTATGTTCCGGCACCATTTTGTAAAGACTCTATTGTTGAAGCGGCTGATGCTGGTATCGAACTGATCGTTTGTATCACCGAAGGTATTCCGACCATCGACATGCTGTACGTGAAAGAGTATATCGACCAAAAAGGTGTGCGCATGATTGGGCCAAACTGCCCTGGCGTAATCACCCCTGATGAGTGCAAGATTGGCATCATGCCCGGTCACATTCATAAGGCCGGCAAAGTGGGTATCGTATCCCGCTCCGGGACGTTGACCTACGAAGCGGTTAAACAGACTACTGATGAAGGTTTCGGCCAGTCCACCTGTGTCGGTATTGGTGGTGACCCTATCCCGGGCTCCAACTTTATAGACATTCTGAAGCTGTTCGAAGAGGATCCGAAAACGGAAGCCATCGTTATGATTGGTGAGATCGGTGGTACAGCAGAAGAAGAAGCTGCAGCTTACATCAAAGATCATGTCAGCAAGCCTGTTGTCTCTTACATCGCTGGTGTAACAGCACCTCCGGGTAAGCGCATGGGCCATGCCGGGGCCATTATCTCTGGTGGTAAAGGTACCGCTGATGATAAGTTCAGTGCGCTGCAGGATGCGGGTGTTACCACAGTGCGTTCACTGGCCGAGATTGGCAAAGCATTGCGTGACGCAACTGGTTGGTAAAATACAGCGCTGACGCAAAATAAAGAATAAAAAACCCGCGCCGAGCGGGTTTTTTTATATTTAGTGATGGACTGGAGGTCTGGAGATTTGTCTTGTGGTGGTTGCAGGACTGACCAGTTGACAGCATACTGGAGGTGTTAATAAAACGTTAAGGAGAGAGAAAATGAGCGCGCAGACGCTAACCGGATTTCGTTATTCAATATTATCATTGGCACTGT
The DNA here is from genome assembly GCF_002591895.1 of Lacimicrobium alkaliphilum. Taxonomy (GTDB): domain Bacteria; phylum Pseudomonadota; class Gammaproteobacteria; order Enterobacterales; family Alteromonadaceae; genus Lacimicrobium; species Lacimicrobium alkaliphilum. Next base: position 62,872 of record NZ_NISX01000017.1, on the reverse strand, counting down.
TGGGACTCAGCGGTTGTCTCGGCAGTGACAGCAGCGAGCTGCCTACACCAACACCACCACCCACGGGTTCTCCCGCACCGGCTCCTGAGCCGGAACCTCTTCCTCCACAACCTGAACTCAGCACTTTTTCACCGGAGGGTGAGCCTGTCAGTGCCAGTATCACCTGGACCGATTACGGCGTGCCTTATGTCAAAGCCGATAACCTTGAAGGGTTGGGGTATGGAGTGGGCTTTGCGTTTGCCAATGACAATATCTGTATCCTGGCAGATCAGGTTATCAAGTTTAACTCACAGCGCTCGCGCTTTTTCGGTCCCCACACTCCGGGAACGGAAGACAATGCCAACCTGATTAATGACTTCGGATTTCTGACTTTAGGGATCCGCGAAAATGCCGAGCAGAATTATGACCAGCTCACCGAGCAAACACGGGCGTTGTTGGAAGGATATGCACGAGGCTATAACGAATATCTGACCACTACCGGTGTGAATAATATTGATCCCGGCTGTGCGGGTCAGCCCTGGGTACAACCCATTAGTGCCATGGATTTGCTCACCTATGCGCAAGGTGTGGCATTGTTACCCGGAGCCAGTAATTTTGTCGGCGCTATGTTTATTGCCGCGCCGCCAGGACAGGGCTTTGCACCGGTTCCGGCTGCCGCGGGTCAGCTACCACAGAGTATGAAGTTTGATGTGCAGCTCGACGGGATCCCCGATGCTAATCCCACTGAAGCAGGGTCAAACGGTTGGGCAATCGGTAAGGATCTTACTGCCAGCGGTCAGGGCATGCTGCTGGCTAACCCCCATTTTCCCCATACTGGTAATCAGCGATTCTGGCAATTTGGTACAGAAATTCCCGGTCAGTTAAAAGTGGTTGGTGGATCTTTGTCGGGGATGCCGGGCATTGTTAATATCGGCTTCAATGAGGATGTGGCCTGGACCCATACCTTTTCTACTGCTGATCATTTTATCCTGCATCGTTTGAGTCTGAATCCGCAAGATGCTTCAGGCATCAGTTACATGCTGGACGGAGAAGCCGTAGAGATGACCAGTAAAACGCTCCAGGTAGAGGTAGCAATAGCACCAGGCGTTACGACAACACTGGAAAAAAACAGTTATTACAGCGAGTTTGGACCTGTTATCGTGGTGCCAGGGGCACTGCCCTGGGGAACAGACTTTACCGGACAGAAGGTTGCCTTTGCCATCAATGACGCCAACCTGCCTAACTTCGATGTGTTTGATCATTGGCTGGGTCTGAACCGTGCGCGCAATATCGAGGAGTATAAGGAGGTATTCCGGCAACGTACGGGCATAGTGTTTAATAATGCGATGGCCACAGATAAAGAGGGTAACGTGTTTTATATCGATGGTTCATCCGTTCCCAATTTGTCGGTGGATGCGGTTGAAGCCTGGTCACAGGATGTGTTCTATCAGAGTTTCTCTCAGGAGGCAGGCCTGACCATAGTACCGGGCGATTCGAGCCTGTACCTGACCGAGGGTACAATGGAATACGACCGTGCGCCTAAACTCCAACGCACTGATTTTGTGCAGAACTCTAACAACAGTTACTGGCTGACCAACCCGGCCGAGCCTATTACTGATGTGCCGCTTTTATATGGCACCACCAACACCCAGCAGACCTTGCGTTCGAGAATGGGGCAAAAAATGCTTGCTGAGGGCGGCTCTGACAATGGTTTGTTTACCCTGAGCGATCTGCGTGATGCGTTAACCAATAATCGTAATTATCTGGGAGAAGCCGTGCTGGAACCCTTGCTGTCGGCTTGCACGGCAAGGGGTGATGAAGGCGTTTCCGTTCAGGGCCAGACGGTCAGTATTGCTCCTGCTTGTGATGCGCTGAGCCTGTGGGATGGGCAAATGAACCTCAATAGCGCAGGGGCGATGATGTTTCGCGAGTTTGCCACTGAGTTTGACAGCAATCCCCAGTGGCAGGTGCCATTCAGCCCTCAGGACCCGTTAAACACACCGCGAGACATTAATACCAATGACAAGGTATTGCAGCAGTTGGCTACCGCTATGTTACGGATCCAGAATGCCGGGCTGGCCCTGGATGCGACTCTTGGTGAAATTCAATTTGTTGAACGCAGTCTGCCCGATGGCAGTCCCTCCGGGATTCGTCTGCCCTGGGCTGGAGCGAATAATGTTGAAGGAGGCTTTAATGTGTTTCGTTCAAATATGGCGAACGACGGTTTAATTCTGCCTCGTCACACTTATCCACAGCTGCCGGGTTCGCAATTAAGTGAGCAGGGTTATCATATTACCTATGGTTCAAGCTGGAAATTTGTGATGCAGTTTACGGAGCAGGGGCCGGAGGCAGAGGGCATACTGACCTATTCCCAATCCAGGAGCCTGTTTTCCGATCATTATTCAGATCAGACGCAGCTGTATTCACAGCAACCTCAATTGCGACCGATTTACTATCATAATGAAGATATTCAGGCTAATAGCATAAAAACACTGGAGCTAGACAGCAGTCAGGGGGACTAGATTACCATCGCTATCCAGTCGAACGCCGGTCAACTGACCGGCGTTGTTGTATTCTGCATCGCTATAATACCTGCTACAATCGGCGTTTTGTTTCTTCTTGCACTGATATAGGGGTTCTGATGGCCGAGACAGATGTGCGTCCGACCAATTTTATTCGTCAAATTATTGATAAAGATCTGGCTGAAGGTAAACATCAGCAGATCCATACCCGTTTCCCTCCGGAGCCAAACGGCTATCTGCATATCGGCCATGCCAAGTCTATTTGCCTGAATTTTGGTCTGGCACAGGACTATCAGGGTTTGTGTAATCTGCGATTCGATGACACCAACCCTGAGAAGGAAAATATCAATTTTGTAAACTCCATCAAAGATGATGTTCACTGGCTGGGCTTTCAGTGGCAAGGTGACGTGTGTTATTCCTCTGGTTATTTCGATCAGTTACATGGTTTCGCCATCGAACTGATCGAGAAAGGGCTGGCCTATGTAGACTTTTCTCCTCAGGAAAAAATGCGTGAAATGCGCGGTACGCTGAAACAACCTGGCATCAACAGCCCATACCGGGATACCTCTGTAGAAGAAAACCTTAAACAGTTTGAGAAAATGACGGCGGGTGAATATCAGGAAGGCCAGTGTGTTCTTCGGGCTAAAATTGATATGGCTTCACCCTTTATGTGTATGCGTGATCCAGCCATCTATCGGGTACGCTTTGCCCATCACCATCAGACGGCAGATAAGTGGTGCGTGTATCCCATGTACGACTTTACCCATTGCATCTCTGATGCGATTGAAGGCATTACTCATTCTTTGTGTACCCTTGAGTTTCAGGATAACCGACGTCTGTATGACTGGGTGCTGGACAATATTACTATTGAGGCCCGTCCCCGACAGTATGAGTTTTCACGGCTCAATCTCGAGTACACGGTGCTGAGCAAGCGTAAACTGATTCAACTGGTTAGTGAGAAACATGTGGATGGCTGGGATGATCCGCGTATGCCGACTATCGCGGGTTTACGTCGCCGTGGCTATACACCTGCTTCCATACGTGAGTTTTGTAAGCGCATCGGTGTCACCAAAATGGACAATATGGTCGAGATGGGGGTGCTGGAATCCTGTATTCGTGATGATCTTAACCAGAATGCGGCCCGGGCTCTGGCCGTATTGGATCCCATAAAAGTGGTGATTGAAAATTATCCACAGGACAAGATTGAGACGCTGAATGCCCCCAATCACCCATCTGACGAGAGCATGGGGAGTCGTGAGATCCCTTTTACCCGTGAACTCTATATTGAAGGGGAGGATTTCAGGGAAGAAGCCAACAAAAAATTCAAAAGACTGGTATTGGGTAAAGAAGTGCGACTGCGTAATGCCTATGTTATCAAAGCTGAGAGAGTCGAAAAGGACGGTGACGGCAATATAGAAACCATCTTTTGCAGTTATGATGCGGATACATTGGGCAAAGATCCTACTGACGGTCGCAAGGTGAAAGGTGTAATTCATTGGGTCAGCGCTGTTGAGGGTATTCCTGCTGAAGTTCGCCTGTATGACAGACTGTTTAAAGTCCCTAACCCCGGCGCAGAAGAAGATTTATTTGAGACGCTGAATCCTGAATCACTGAAGGTGGTTAAAGGGATCGTTGAGCCCAGTCTGGTCAATGCAGAGCCGGGTAAGGCCCTGCAGTTTGAGCGTATCGGCTATTTCTGCAAAGACAAGCATGCAGATAACCTGGTGTTTAATCGTACGGTCAGCCTGCGGGATACCTGGGCGAAAATAGAAGGGCAGTGAAATAGCTATCAACTGCAACACCGATAAGAGCTTTACCGCAGAGACGCCGAGAGCGCAGAGATTTCACCGTTTTAAACGGTACAAACTCCGCGCCTCAGCGGTGAATTGCGATAGTCTGTAGCCCGTCAAGGAGCGAAGCGGATTGCGGGATAGTCCAGAGCTCTCCTGGATTCCCCCGTATTCCGCTTTGCTACATACGGGCTACGGGTCTTTATAGATGATCTCGCAGAGTCGCTGAGGCGCAGAAGGAGAAGAATATTTTATCCTTCTCTGCGTCTTGGCGTCTCTGCGCGAGATCAAATAACACTGGTAACGGGCGACTATTTAGGCTGGGCGTCCAGGCTCTGACCGTTTACTTCTTTGCTCTCATCACTCATTAAGTACAGGTATACCGGCATGATGTCCTCTGGGGTTTTCAACTGATTGGGATCCTCTCCCGGGTAGGCCTTCGCCCGCATGCTGGTGCGGGTGGCACCGGGATTGATGCAGTTAAAACGTATTGAGCTGCCGGAATATTCATCGGCTAATAATTGCATCATTCCTTCTGTGGCAAATTTAGAAATTGCATAGGTTCCCCAATAGGCTCGTCCCTGGCGACCAACACCCGATGACGTCATAACCACTGATGCTGTTTCAGAGAGTTTTAACACAGGTATCAGCGCCTGAGTCATCAAAAACACACTGTTGAGATTAACCTGCATTACCTGCTGCCATTCCTGTTCGGGAATTTGTACAAATGGTCGCAAATGTCCCAATACACTGGCATTGTGTAATAAGCCATCAAGGCGCCCAAACTGTTCCCTGATCGTCTGTGCCAGTTGCTGGTAATGGCTGGCTGTTGCGCCATTTAAGTCAAGGGGAACAATAGCCGGTTCTTTGCCACCATCACTGACAATCTGATCGTATACCTTCTCGAGTTTTTCCACGGTACGACCCAGCAGTATCACCTCAGCGCCTTTGCGGGCAAAATTCAATGCGGCTGTTTTACCGATTCCATCGCCGGCCCCAGTGATCAGAATGACTTTGTTTTGTAGTGCGTTTTCAGTAACTTGATATGAAAGCATAGTAAAAAAAACTGATTGAAACTGAGGTGGATTCTAGCACTTAATCAGGCCATTGTGGGCGCAAATCTGACGACATCCACTTTGTCACAAGCAATTAACAAATCTTTGCAAAAGGCTAGCAAAGTCAATAATATTGCAGTAACTTTAACTGGTCGTACATGTTGGTGAAGCCCGCATTGGTTGGGTCATATACGCCCTGGGTGGAACAATAACAAAAACAGGATTTTTGGGAGACAGAATGAAAAAACTAATAATTAGCGCAACAGTCGCAGCCGCTCTGGGGCTCTCAGGCTGTGGCGGTGAAGACACGCTGAACGATGTTAGAAATGAGGCAAATCAGGATCCTGCCAAACCCTTTGCCAGGATAGTGTTTGATCCCTCCACAAGTGATCTGAATATTCCCAATGATTTGTTAATGATTCCGGACGGGAGTTTTTTTGATTTCACCCTGAACACGGAAGGAGACAGTGCTTTTGACCCTTCAAACCCGCAGCATGCCTTAAGTGCGTTAGATGGCTGGTCTACGCATCACCCTTTTCAGATCCGTGTCAATATGCCGGAGGGTGTAACCCTGGATAGTCAGTCTGCAGGAGCGGGTGCAATTCGATTGTACGAAGCCACTCAGGCACTGGAAGGCGAAAGTGCGGTATGTCAGGGAATAGCTGCACAGGCCGCGGCGCCAGGCATTCCTTGTGAGCTGGGTACCGAGCTGACCTGGGGGGTGGATTTTGTGACCCAGGTAAGTGATGCACAGGACGGAACCATCAGTGTCGTGCCGTTGAAGCCTCTGAAGGCAGCGCAAGGTTATATGCTGGTTGTAACGGATGATTTGATGGACTCTGAAGGGCGCTCTGTTAAAGGTTCAAACAGCTGGGAACTGGCCCGTCAGGATCCTGAAACTAATCCGCTGGGCTCTGCTGAACAAAAGCAGTTACAGAATATTCTTAATTTCTTTATGACCTTGTTAGGCGGTGAAGGCTTTGCCAGAGAAGAGGTGTCGTATGCAGCCTATTTCTCTACGCAATCTGCCGGCACGGTGCTGTCAACAGTCAAGCAACTGCAGATAGGTCAATTTGCTCAGGCTTTTGGTGCGGCACTTGCCGCAGGTGCTGACCAGGCGACTGCGATGCAAACTGCCGCTGAGTATTTGCCGGTTATTCCGGTAAGTGAAGCGGCTGTGCCGGATGCCTTTACCGCTGTTGCTCCAGGTGTACTTGGCGCAGAAACATGGGCCCAGTTAAGTGCCTTGGGACTGGACTCTTGCGCCGGACTAGCGGCAGGTATGTCTAGCTCTAATGCGCAGGTAGCTGGTACAGCGCAACAAGTGTTTGGTCAGTTAGGCGCATTTTGTGCCGCCAGTATGAAACAGGGTTCCATTACCCTGCCTTATTATCTGAGCACAACAAACCCTCAGGGTGATTGGTGGCGAGCGGCGTGTACCAGTGGCGCGATGTTGCAGGCTCTGGGCCAGGAACAGGTGGCTGGGCTGATTTCTCAGGGGCAGGTGGGTGACAACAATCTGTTCTGTCAGCAAGCTTCAGGCGGACAATTGGTGGATCTGGATCTCAGTGTTCTGGGAATCGATGATCCCAGACATCTGACCAAGGTGAATCCGATTCCACTGGCTCAGAGTGAACAGAATATCGAGGTTCAGATGACTGTGCCCGATCCTGCGTTTGCCAATATGATCAACGCACAGCTCGGTCAGCCAGCCATTTCCAAACCCGATAGTGGTTGGCCTGTAGTGATATTACAACACGGCATTACGTCCAAGAAGCAGGATATGCTGGCCCTTACCGGCGCCTTGTCTCTGGCAGGTTTTGCCACTGTGGCCATTGACCACCCCTTACATGCCAGTCGTGGCTTTGTGATTAATGGTCAGGCTGTCAACGCTTCTAATGGTTTTGGTGGCAGCGCCACAGATTATCTGAACCTGTCCAGCTTGCTGACAGCCAGAGACAATGTACGCCAGAGTATTGCTGATATTATGGGGTTGCGGCTTGGCCTGAATGCTGTGGTGGATACTACGGGCGGTACAGTGGATGTAGACGGTAGTAATGTATCCTTTATGGGGCATTCGCTGGGTGCAATTACCGGTACCGCCGCGGTGGCACTGTCAAACAGCACTCTGGGTGGTGAACTTGCCAACTTCGATGGTATGTATGCTATGAATGCAGCAACGCTGGCGAATCCAGGCGGTGGCATTGCAGGCTTCCTGCTTGAATCGGCGGCATTCTCGCCACTGATCAAGGCGTCGCTTTTGTCACAGGCATTACCTGAGTTTCAGCAAGCGTTACAACAGTATATGCAAGCCAATGGTATTGCAGAGGTCACCCCGGAGTTGCTGACGGCGTTTTATCCGGTGTTTGAATCGCAGTTAAGTGCAGAGCAGTTAGCCGAGGCGAATGCGACCTTCTCGTCCTTTACCTTTGCTGCGCAAACTGTCATCGACGCGGGTGATCCCAATAACTATGCTGCCATGCTGGGTGCCAATACACCGGTACATATGGTTCTGGTTGTGGGGGATGGCAGTGAGATGAATCCGCCGGATCAGGTGGTGCCGGTTGAGACCAGCCTGCCCCTTGCTGGCGGTAAACCGCTGGCGCAACAGATGGGACTGCCAAACGTAAACAGTACCTCTGAGGGAAGTGGTGTAGTCAGCTTCCTTGCCGGCACGCATAGCTCGATTCTGGATCCTGGTCCAAATGCAGCGGTGACGATGGAAATGCAGCGTCAGTTGGCCACCTTTATGGCGACTATGGGCACCACAATTCTGGTAACGGATACCTCAGTGGTTGCACAGTAATAGATAGAGTACGAAACCATTAAAAAGCCAGGCCTTGCGGTCTGGCTTTTTTATTTAACAGGCTGGTTGAACCTGGCCGAATAAATTCAGCCCTACGTTGAATAACGCAGCATTGGCCTTATTATAACTTCTGGCTTTTCGATAGAACGGAGTAACACGCTTGGAATTTTTATACGAATACGGACTCTTTGCCGCCAAAGCAGTAACATTGGTTGTGGCTTTATTGTTAGCCGTCGGCGGTATTGTTGGTCTTGCAAGCAAGCAGAAACAGCGCAAAGGTGAGTTGGAGATCCATTCAATTTCGGATCGTATTGATGAATTGCAAGAACAGGCAAATCATCTGCTACTTGGCAAAGATGAAGTTAAAAAGCTGCAAAAAGAGGATAAAAAGCGAAAAAAGGCGGAGAAGAAAGCTGACTCAAAAGCCCGTTCCAATCTTTTTGTTGTTGACTTTAAAGGCTCAATGGATGCGCATGAGGTAGACAGCCTGCGAGAAGAAGTGACTGCGATACTCTGCGTGGCGAAGCCCGAAGATGAAGTGTTGATCAGGCTCGAATCAGGCGGTGGTGTTGTTCATGGTTATGGGCTTGCCGCATCACAGTTACAGCGCCTCAGAGATGCTCATATCCAGCTTACGGTATCGGTTGATAAAGTGGCTGCCAGCGGTGGTTATATGATGGCCTGTGTGGCCGACAAAGTGATCGCGTCGAAATTTGCCATCATTGGTTCAATTGGTGTGATTGCGCAGTTGCCAAATTTTAATAAGTTATTAAAAAAGCATGATATTGACTGGGAGCAACACACTGCGGGTCAATACAAGCGTACACTGACCTTGTTCGGTGAGAATAACGAAGCCGGGCGTAAAAAGTTCCGCGAGGAACTGGAACAGGTGCATGTCCTGTTTAAGGGATTTGTCGGTGAACACCGTAAGGATCTGGATCTGGATAAGGTCGCAACCGGAGAATACTGGTACGGTATTCAGGCTAAGGAAATGAAGCTGGTTGATGAACTCGGCACTTCTGACGATTATTTGCTGGCGGCAAATCAGAAGCAGAAAATTTATCAGGTAAAATACAGCCTGAAGAAAAACCTGATGGATAAGCTTGGTAAGTCTGCCAGTATTGCGATTGAATCCACCATTGGCCGCTTATGGCAAAAGTCCCAGCATCCTTATTAACTAACGAAAAGAGATTTCACCACAGAGCCACTGAGGGCACAGAGGATAGAAAAGGGCTTTAACATCTCTGCGCCTTTGCGCCTCAGCGAGATCAAATGAATAAAAGCTTAAGATCTCGCAGCGGCGTAGCCTGCAAGGAGCGAAGCGGATTGCGGGGTTGAGTTTCCCCGGATTCCGCTCCGCTGCATCACGGGCTACGAGCTGGCGTTGTCAGGCGAATAAATAAATTCCATCCGTCGGTTCGCGAAATAATACATCCCTGTTTTCGCTTTCGCCCTTACAACTTTGCGAGAGACGATCTGTTCGTGCTTTTGGTGTGGTTAGTGGTTTAAAAGCTTTTGACCACGAAAAACACGAAGGGGTGAAAGCGTTTAACCATTCAATCCTCCGTGATCTCTGTGCCTCTGTGGTTATTTTACCGCTTAGTCCAGAACTCTGCTGGATTCCCCCGTATTCCGCTGCGCTGCATAGGGCTACACTTTTATTTATTCTTTTCGAAGTCTTCAAAGTCTACGTCTTCTTCGCGAGAGCCGGCATCGGGGTCATTGTAACGGGCTTCGTCCAGCTCGCCTTCGCTCTTTGCCACGATAGTAGCAACAGTACAGTCACCTGTTACATTGACAGCCGTACGGGTCATATCCAGTAACCTGTCGACCCCGATAATCAGTGCGATACCTTCCACCGGCAGGCCAACCTGTTGTAACACCATGGCCAGCATAATTAAGCCAACACCGGGTACACCTGCAGTGCCGATTGATGCCAGCGTTGCAGTCAGGATCACCATCAGGTAATCACCCACAGAAAGGTCAACCGCATAAACCTGGGCAATGAAGACCGTTGCTACTCCCTGCATGATCGCAGTGCCGTCCATATTAATGGTGGCGCCAAGCGGTATGGTAAAAGAGGAAACGGAATTATTAATACCCAGTTTGTTTCTGGCGGTTTCCAGTGTCACCGGCAGGGTGGCGCTGCTGCTTGAGGTACTAAAGGCGAACAGCGCCGCGTCCCGCATTTTTCTGAGCAGCATCAATGGGTTCATGCCTAATAGCACTTTCAGCAGTACCGGGTAGGTCACAAGCCCATGAACTGCCAGTACAAAGAGCACCAGGAAGAAGTACTTAACCAGGCTGGCAAAGGTATCAAAACCAATTGTGGCCGACAGTTTGGCCATCAAAGCGAAAACCCCGTAAGGAGCGAGGTTCATTAATATGGTTACCAGGCGCATTACCACTTTATTCAGGTCTTCAAACATTTTGCCAAGTCTGTCACCGGCGCTGCCGGCCATGGCCATTGCGACACCAAAGAGCACTGCAAATACAATAATCTGCAGCATATTGCCCTCTGCCATCGCATTGATTGGATTGGTGGGGAACATATCAATAATGACCTGAGCCAGTGACGGCGCTTCGTTTGCGCTGAAATCTACATCAGCCTGCAGATTTATGCCTTCTCCCGGTGATACGATGATGGCAAAGGTAATGGCCAGGGAAATGGCAATTGCGGTAGTGAGTAAGTACAGCAGTATCGACTTTCCACCCAGACGCCCCAGTTTACTTGGCTCGCTCAGATTACAGGTGCCGCAAACCAGAGAGATAAAAACCAGGGGCACTACCAGCATTTGTAAACTGGCAATAAATATCTGACCAATAATATTAAATATACCATCGACCAAAAGGGCATACGTTGAAACGTTGAGTCCGAATACCCCAAATGAAAAATCTCCGCTATCATCAAACAGTGTTCGGAGTAGTATTCCGATAATAATTCCGGCAATCATGCCGAAAAAGATTCTGGTGGTTAAACTGTGTTTTTGTGCGGGATTAGCCATAGGGATTCCGGTCGTTATTCTTATTTAGCGGCTAAGACTAACAAGTTTAGTGGGTAAGCTGAACTGAAATAAGACTCTGAGTTTGGAATTTCCAGGCTTATTTTAAAACAAGGGAGAAAAGAATGAGATCAACTCTAAGGGCCACGTTAGCAGGCCTGCTTAGTCTGGCGATGATTGCCTGTGGTGGCGGTGGCTCAGTCAGCAGAGATGATTCAGGCGGTGGTGGTGGCTCGGATCAAACGGGCACAATTACTATCAGTTTTGAAGTGGTCGATGGTTCGGGTAACGTCGTTGATACGAATGAGCAACAACTGAGTGCCTCAGAGCCCTGGGTTATTAATGCCACAGTACAGGAAGATTCCAGTGTAGTGCCTGGTGAACTGGTAACCTTCATTCTTCCGGCAGCTGGCTATGCCACACTTTCTCCTTCCAGCGGCACTGCGACAACCAACAATGATGGCGTGGCCAGTATCGAAGTCCGTGCGGGTGACGTTGGCGGCGGCTTTAGTGTGGTAGCGACGACGTCTGATAGTGATGAGTTTGTTCTGAATCTTACATCAGCGGGTGATGGCAATCAGTCTACAACGGATGTGGCTAAATTATCGGTTTTTGCCAGCACCACCCAACTGCCTTCGTCCGGCTCTGATGAAGTAGAAATTATCGTTCTGGCCCAGGATGATGCCAATGCATTATTAGAGGACGTGCAGGTGAGCTTTTCAGCCAGTTCCGGGCAACTGAGCCAGCGAACTATTACGACTGGCGCAGATGGCACCGCTCGCAATATTCTCAAAACACTGAATGAGCCAGAAAACCGGGATATTCTGGTTACGGCAAGAGCAGGGGGAATTACCCGTGAGCTGACCGTCAATGTGATTGGAACCGAGGTCAAACTGAATGCGCCTTCTTCGGTTATCTTAGACGATAGTGCCAGTGTTACTGTGATTGTCGCAGACTCGGATGGTAAAGGGATTCCCAATCAACCGGTAACCCTGACCTCAGACAATGGCAATGTGCTCTTGTACAAAGACAAGGAACTCTCAGACGAAAACCCTCCTGTTACCGACCCGACGGGCCAGCTTAGTATTACTTTTAAGGCACAAAACTCCGGCATTGATGTCATTACTGCCAACGCACTAAATATCAGTGGTAGTGTGAACATCAGTGTACAGCAGGATGAGTTTAGCTTTACCCAAAGCCCTCAGTCTGATGTGGAACTTGGTGAAAATGCCCCTCTGACTATTACCTGGCTACGAGAAGGGGTACCTTTTGTTGGAGGGAGTGTCAGTTTAAACACGACGCGTGGCAGTTTATCTGCGACGCAGGGTGTAACGGACGCAAATGGCCAGATAAGTGTCACCATAAGTTCAGCCAATGCCGGGCCGGCGTCAGTTTATGCTAAAGGTGAGGATGGCGCCGGAAGTGCGGTCAACAGCCGCACCGATATGGAATTTGTGGCCACAGAGGTGGACAATGTTATTGTCGACGCGAGTCCAAAATCCATTGGGCCTGACGGCCAGAAGAGTACCATTACAGCGGTACTCAGGGATCCACAGGGTAACCTGGTTAAAGGCAAAACCATTAACTTTACACTGGACGATGTGACGGGTGGTAGCATTGACCCAGCAGTAGCGGTGACCGATAGTAAAGGATTGGCGTCTACTGTTTACACCTCGAACACAGTTACTACTGGCCAGGATGCCGTGGTGGTGACAGCGACAGAACAACAGTCGAACATTGCTGCCTCCACGTCTATTACAGTAGGGAACAGAGCACAGTTTATTTCACTGGGTACGGGTAACACTATTCAGGAGCCTGATGAAACCAGTTACCTGAAAGTGTTTACGGTATTTGTTACCGATGTGGACTCTAACCCGGTATCCGGAGCGGAACTGACGGTTACCGGTACGCCAGTCAAGTATACAGAGCTGCTGGATCCTAATGCAGGGCCTGGTGATGATAACTTTGGTGTGCGCCGGGCCGCTTTTAATAAAGGCTATTGGGTTGCTTTCCCCAATGCAGATAACTTCGAATACTGGGTGCCTGAATTTACTCAGGGCTGTGCCAATGAGGATGTAGACAGCGATGGTCTGCTGGATCCTAACGAGGATACAAATGGTGATACAGAATTGTCCCCGGGCAACATTATCTCCATTGATGGTAATGTGACCACAGACGAGAACGGTCAGGCACTGATCGAGCTGCGTTATCCGCAAACTTATGCAGCCTGGGTAACGGTCAAGATTTCCGTTAGCACAGGTGTGTCAGGCTCTGAGTCTACAACCAGTCAGTTTTACCGCCTCGGCGCATCCAATTCTGATTTGGTAATCGAAAATTCACGGCCTAATACCAATCCCTTTGGTGATGGTCTGAATCTGGTCGAAGATCCGGATAATCCGGGAACGTTGATTGATGATGGTACAGGCAGAACCTGTACGAATACGCTTTAAGTCATAGTTAAAGTTAATAAAAAACCCGCTACTTTAGCGGGTTTTTTGTTTGTCTGTTTCTGGGTATATCTTTTCGCGATAATGGTGTCGCTGCACTAAACGCTGCGGGGTTTAGTGCGCATCATCTGGTGTCAACGCTGGAAGGGATAGACTGAGCCCAGTTTCAGAATTTGCGTCAGTTCATCCAGAGCCGTGCGGGACTCCAGCAGTAATTGAGGGTCACGCAAATCGTCAAAACTCAGTGCATCGCGGTAGTGTTTGTCTACCCAGGTGTTCAGTCTTTCAAACTGGGTGTCGTTAATCAGTGTGTTGGGATTAACGGCATCGACTTCCTGATCTGTCAGTGCCACGCGTAAACGCAAACACGCCGGGCCACCGCCATTGCGCATACTCTGTTTCACATCAAAGTAATGTACCTTTTTGATGGGTGTGCCAAGGGTGGCTAACTTGTCCAGATAAGCAGAAACAGCCGGGTTCTCCTCGCACTCTGTGGGCGCGATGATCGCCATTTCACCGTCTGGCATGGTGATGATCTGGGTATTAAACAGGTAGGTCCTGACGGCATCCTGTACCGATACATCATCGGTGTTTACTTTAATAAAGTGCACTTTATCCTGACCAAATTTACGCTGAATTTCGTCCAGTTTGGCCTGGGTATCAAAGAACGCCTGCTCATGGTAAAACAGCACATTCTGATTACCCACAGAAATAACATCATTGTGGAACACACCCTGATCGATAACATCGGGGTTTTGTTGCAGGTACACCACATTCTCATCGCTCAGACCATGAAGTCTGGCGATAGCCTGGCAGGACTCCAGCGTTTGTCTGGCAGGAAAACGCTTCGGAGCCGGTTTACTGGTATTAAACGCATAACGGCCATAACAGAAGATTTCAACGCCCGGACGGCCATATTCAGAGCACAGACGGGTATGGTTGGCGGCGCCTTCATCGCCGAAGTGTTCGTTATCGGGCAAATGGCGGTGATGCACAAAGTATTTTTCATTGGCAAAAGTGGCCTGCAAAATACGCCCGGTCACCTCAGGCTCTAATGAGCGATGAAATTTATTGGTCAGATTAGCCGGGGTGAAATGCACCCGGCCATCGGCAGTATCTGCGCTGGGTGAGACGGTCGCCGCGTTAGCGGTCCACATGCTGGATGCTGAACAACAAGCCAGAAATACTTCAGTGGCTTGTTTGGCGGCTTTCTCAAGCACATCTGCGTCATTGCCGGTGAATCCCAGACGTCGAAGAGTGGCAATGTCAGGGCGCTCCTGAGGTGCCAGTACACCCTGAAGCATGCCCATGTCAGACAGCGCTTTCATCTTCTTCAGACCCTGTTTTGCGGCTTTTCTGGGGCTGCTGTCAGACTTGGCATTGTTCAGTGATGCGACATTGCCAAAAGACAAACCTGCATAATTATGTGTAGGGCCGACCAGGCCGTCGAAATTGACTTCAAACTGTTTCATTATTTCCCCGGTGGTTATGTGTTTAAGAGGATGCTCTGCCTTATGAAGCTCGTGAAGTGGCGATTTTGAGACGGGCCTGAAGCAGAGAAATTCATTATACGAGTTTTTAACATGCTGCCAAATTTGCATATTGGCAAATCTATGCATAATATTGCCGCGCAATGAGGGAGAGTGAATACGGCCCGCAAACTTCAGCATAAGTATTTTTGACAATCTTTATATTTCAATGCTTTAGGTTATTTTCAGGCGCATAAATCCGCACCAGAAAAAATTTGAAATTATTTGCACGAAACCGTCAGAAAGAGGTCGTAGCCCTTACTTAATCGGAAATCAGGCCAGAATTAGGCTTTGACCGCTGCCGCTGTGTTTGGGGCAGATATTGACCGCTTTGGGTCATATTCAGTTGTTGTGCTGTATTATTCTGAGAGTGAAATACGCTGGGTCGTACTAAGAACAGGGAGATGGCAAAGGTTATTTTTATGCAGATGATGCGCAAAAGTAATATTTAAAACACCTTGTTTTCCACCTTTTTTATAGATATATCTAAAAAGATGCCGTGCCGAGAAGGCACCTTATCTGGCTTTTTATCAAAGCCAGCACACTAATTAAGAGCAGACGTTATATGGCAAAGTCCCTGGTTATAGTCGAGTCTCCGGCAAAAGCTAAAACCATTAATAAGTATCTGGGTAAAGACTTCGTGGTGAAATCCAGCGTGGGGCATATTCGCGATCTTCCCACTAAAGCCCTGGGTAAAGTCCCGGCTAAGAAACCTGCCAAAGAGCTCAAAACTCTGAGTGACGCTAAGCGTGAAGCCTACCTGCGTGAGCATGAGTACAGAAAGCTGGTTGACCGCATGGGCATTGACCCGCAAAACGACTGGGAAGCCCACTATGAGGTTCTGAGCGGCAAGGAAAAAGTCGTCAATGAACTGAAAAAACTGGCTAAGAATGCCGATACCATCTATCTGGCAACGGATTTGGACCGTGAAGGGGAGGCGATAGCCTGGCACCTGCAGGAGCTGATTGGTAGTAAAGACAAAGTCTTTAAGCGGGTGGTATTCAACGAAATCACTAAAAAAGCAATTCAGGAAGCCTTTTCTCATCCCGGTGATGTCAACGTCGACAGAGTCAATGCGCAGCAGGCAAGGCGCTTTCTGGACCGGGTGGTGGGCTTTATGGTCTCGCCATTGCTGTGGAAAAAGATTGCCAGAGGGCTGTCGGCCGGTCGGGTACAGTCGGTGGCAGTGCGCCTGGTTGTAGATAAAGAGCGGGATATCAAAGCCTTTGTGCCTGAAGAGTTCTGGGATGTACATGCTGATTTAAACCGCGCACAACAAAAGCTGCGCATGCAGGTGGTTAAGCAGCGGGGTGAGGCCTTTAAGCCGAAAAACAAACAGCAGACAGATGCCGCTGTGGCCTTACTTGAAAAGGCTGACTATGAAGTGATCAGCCGCGAGTCGCGGCCCACTCAGAGTAAACCTTCTGCTCCTTTTATCACGTCTACACTCCAGCAGGCTGCAAGTACCCGCCTGGGTTTTGGGGTTAAAAAGACCATGATGATGGCTCAAAGGCTCTATGAAGCAGGGCACATCACTTATATGCGAACCGATTCGACCAATCTCAGCAGTGAGGCAGTAGATGCCTGCCGTGAGTATATCAACGGTCAGTTTGGTGATGACTACCTGCCGGGTTCGCCAATTAAATATGGAAGTAAGGAAGGGGCTCAGGAAGCGCACGAAGCCATCAGGCCCTCAAGTGTCAAAGTTAAGGCAGAATCACTGGGGGACATGGAACGGGACGCTCAGAGGCTGTATGAGCTTATATGGCGCCAATTTGTTGCCTGTCAGATGACGCCGGCTAAGTATGACGCGACAACAATCCGGGTTAAAGCTGATGAATTTGAATTGACTGCCAAGGGGCGGGTACTTAAATTTGACGGTTGGACCAGAGTACAGACCCAGGCCCGCAAGAAAGGTGAAGAAGATCTGATCCTGCCTGATGTGAAAGAGGGCGAAGTGCTCGAACTCGAAGCGCTCGATCCCAAACAACACTTTACCAAACCACCGGCTCGTTATTCTGAAGCTTCACTGGTTAAAGAGCTGGAAAAACGCGGCATTGGCCGGCCCTCTACGTATGCCAGCATTATCTCTACGATTCAGGATCGTGGCTATGTCAGGCTGGAAAATAAGCGCTTCTATGCTGAAAAAATGGGTGAAATCGTCAACGACAGATTGCTGGAGAATTTCCAGGATCTGATCAGTTATGATTTTACCGCCAATATGGAACAGCATCTGGATGAAATTGCCGGTGGTAAGCTGTTCTGGAAAGAAGTTCTGAACGATTTTTATGGTGACTTCTACAGCAAACTGATAAATGCAGAAAAGCCCGCCGAAGAAGGGGGGATGCGCTCCAATGAAGCGGTGATGACAGACATCCCCTGTAGCAAATGTGGCCGTCCTATGACCATACGCACGGCGAGTACAGGAGTGTTTCTGGGCTGCTCCGGTTATAGCCTGCCACCCAAAGAGCGCTGCACTAACACCATGAACCTCACTCCGGGTGATGAAGTGGTGAAAGTGGATGATGAGGAAGAACTGGAAACCGAAGTGCTGCGGGCCAAGCGCCGATGCCAGATATGTGGTACGGCCATGGACAGCTACCTGATTGATGAGAAGCGAAAGCTGCATGTCTGTGGCAATACGCCAGTGTGTAAAGGCATCGAAGTCGAGCAGGGTACCTTTAAGATTAAAGGCTATGACGGACCGATTATCGAATGTGATAAATGCGGCGCCAATATGGAGCTGAAAAACGGTCGTTTCGGTAAGTATTTTGGTTGCACGAACAGTGAATGCAAAAACACCCGTAAATTACTGAGAAGCGGTGAAGTGGCACCGCCCAAGGAAGATCCGGTGGATCTGCCTGAATTGCTCTGTACCAAATCCGATGCTCACTTTGTATTGCGTGACGGAGCTTCGGGGATATTCCTGGCAGCGCACAACTTTCCTAAATCCAGGGAAACCCGTGCCCCTCTAATCGAAGAGCTGGCGCGCTTCCGTGACCGCTTGTCTGAAAAGTTCCTGTATCTGGCTGACGCACCTCAAAAAGATCCGGATGGCAATAAGACAATGGTACGCTATAGCCGCAAAACCAAGCAGCAATATGTCACCTCTGAGAACGAGGACGGCAAAGCGACAGGATGGAGCGCATGGTATAAAGGCGGAAAATGGCAGGTGGACGATAAACGTAAAGGGAAAAAGTAGCGGCAGAAGTTTTCAGCTGTAACCTGGATGTAGCGAAGCGGAATCCGGGATAAAGTGTTTTTAAATCAAAAGATTAACCACAGAGCACACAGAGGGATAAATCAATTTTAATCTCTGTGCTCTTTGTGTCTGTGGTGAATGTTGTGCTTTTCGTGAGGTTGGTGGTAGAAAGGCACTCAACCACGAAAAACACGAACCTAAAATGACCCTCGCAGAGACGCAAAGGCGCAGAGAAGTACAGGATTGGCGTTGTAAAGCCCCTGCGTCTCAGCGCCTCTGCGAGATCGAATTTAATCATGGTATTCACCGCAAACTCGCAGAGAACACTGAGGTATCATGATTTTAGTCGTCCGCTGTCAGCCATAGATATCAGTTTCTGAAGACTGAAAGCTGTTGGCTGAAAACATGCCTGACTCTGCGATCTCAGCGCCGCTGCGAGATCTTAAGCTTTAATTACTTTGATCTCGCAGAGACGCAAAGGCACAGAGAAAACAGAGGTATCATGATTTTAGTCGTCCGCCGTCAGCCCCCAGATGTCGGTTTTGCATAACTGAAAGCCGAAAACTTTTCTGAGGCTGTTCTCTTCGTGGTGAAATAATTCTTTTGTGTTTTACCGTGTTATTAAGGAGTTGTCTTGATCTCCAGGTTACCCCGTTGGGTGGAATATGGTGCGTTTATTCTGGCCTTTACCGCAGGCTGCATTAATGCTGTGGGTTTGCTGGGGTTTCAGCATCAGGCGATTTCTCATCTCTCCGGCACTGCTACGCAACTGGGCTCTGAGATCGTCAATTCCGGACTTGCGGATATGGCACATTTGCTGATGGTCTTGATCAGCTTTTTGCTTGGAGCGGCTATTTCCGGGGTGATGTTAACCGGCAGGTCGTTGCAACTGGGGCGACACTATGACTCTTTGCTTGTAATAGAAGGAATCTTTTTGCTGCTGGCCATCTATTTTCTGCAACAGGGCTCAGTTTATGGGCATTTCTTTGGTTCAGCAGCGTGCGGACTGCAGAATGCACTGGCGACTACCTATAGTGGCGCTGTTGTTCGTACAACCCACCTGACTGGCATATTCACTGATTTAGGGATTATGTTAGGCGAAGCCTTCAGGGGTAAACCTTTCGATAACCGTAAAGCGTTATTGTTTTTACTGATTATCAGTGGGTTTATTATCGGTGGAATAAGCGGTGCCATGTTGTTTGCCCGTTATACATTTTTAACTTTGCTGCTACCTGCATCGATTTGTCTGTTTTTGGCGTTGGCTTATCGCTTTTACCGGGCCACAAGCAGATTTGGTCACTAGTAAAGACCCTATAGGGCCAATTGACTCGTATATTCTGCAAATGAAAAAACAGCACTTACCTGAAAAAATCTGTCCGGTCTGTGAACGTCCCTTTAAGTGGCGTAAGAAGTGGAAAAGATGCTGGGAACAAGTAGTCTATTGTTCCAATCGGTGCCGAAATCAGCGAGATAAAGCATTCAACCACGAAAAATACTAAAGCCACGAATGGGTGATCGGCTGATTTTTCAGAGTTCAGAACAGAAAAGATCAACCACAGAGACACAGAGCACACAGAGGGGCACGGAGAACTAAAAACGGTTGGCCACAGTATCGCTGTGGCTTAGCGTCTCGGCAATAGATGGCTACTTGTTCGTGATTTTAGTGTTTTAAAAGCTCTGGACCACGAAAGGCACGAAAAACACGAAAGGGGTTAAAGCGTTTAATCATATAAATCTCTGTGTTCTCTGTGTTCTCTGTGTTCTCTGTGCCTCTGTGGTGATTATTATTGCTGCGGAGGGATAACTACCTCGCTACCCAGCCGCCATCCAGCACTAAAGTCTGGCCGCAGATGTTTTTAGCCGGGGGGCTAAGCAGAAATTCGGCGCAGCCGGCCAGCTCTTTAATATCGATAAAGGCTTTTTTCGGCATCGGTTCAAGCATAATTTTGCGTACGACTTCCTCTTCGCTCATATTGTTTTCTTTGGCCTGAGCGGCAATCTGCTGCTCTACCAATGGGGTTTTCACATAAGAAGGGCACAGGGTGTTGATGGTAATATCATGTTCACTCACTTCCAGTGCCAGAGTCTTGGCAAAGCCCAGCAAGCCGTGCTTGGCTGAAACATAAGCCGATTTATAGGGTGACGCGACCAGCGAGTGAATCGAGCCTACATTGATAATACGGCCATAGTTGCGGGCTTTCATTTCAGGCAAAAAGGCCTGGGTCAGCAGGGCAGGGCCCACCAGCATCACATTAATCAACTGTTGCCATTTGGCCGCCGGAAAGTCTTCCAGTTTGGCCACATGTTGAATCCCCGCATTGTTTACCAACACGTCAATATGACCAATCTGGTCAGGCAAGGCGGCAATTTGCTCAGGGTCGCTGACATCCAGTGCCGCAGCGCTTGCATTGATGTTATCTTCAGTCAGGTCTTTTGCGGCCTGGCGTGCTGAGTCCAGATTAATATCGGCAATCACAATATTATGCCCGAGTTTACCCAGATGCCTGGCAATGCCAAGACCAATGCCGCTGGCCCCACCGGTGATTAAAATATCTTTACTGCTCATTTTATTCTCCTGCAAGGTTACGGATCATATTGGTCACCGCCTTAATCTGCTTACCTTGTTGATTCGCATAATTCTCATCGGTATAGCCCCACCAATCCCAGCACGCCTGAGGGTTCAGTGGCATCAGTGTGGACTTTTTCGTTTGCGGGTAGAGCACCACAGTATTATGGAAATCGGCCCATTCATTCAGGCCGGTGAGCCGGGCGTAGTCATCGCCTACCGCTTCGATATTCTGATTACAGCCGTGAAAGCTCACATGTACCTGGCAGCTCTCACCCTGCAAACAGGGAGCAGGGGCATAGAGATAAGCACTGTCGGCGAGGCCCGAGGCGTCATCGCCACCCAACTCCTGCTGGTCCACAGTGAATAACCGGCCCTTTGAAGTTGCCTGTTGCTCTGGTGTAGCAGCAATGTGCTGCATCATTTCGCTGGCGGCGTTATAACCGCAACTGGCAATAAAAGGTATCTCGGAAACATCACAAGCCGTACCTGTTTTTTCGGTGGGAAAGTGATGCGCAAAGGGTTTGTTATTAACATAGCGGACATTTTCTGCACCCGCCCAGTGTTGATATTGCTCAACCAGTTGGTCGGTGACCTCGGCGAGCACTTTTTTATCCTCAGTGCCATGTAAGATCCATACTTTGTCGCCCTGAATATTATCCACAGAGCTGATCAGTCCCTGCTTTTGCCATTCGTTCACGGTTGTCTTGAGCTCCGCCAGATCAATGGCGTCATCCTGCTTATTTACGCACTGGCCCAGGGCGGTCATGATGCTGTTTCGGGCACAGTAATAGGGCCCTCCGGCAATTATGCCGATGCCGGATACCCAATCACTATGGGCAATATGAAACTGCCCGGCCATATAGCCGCCGCTGGAGATACCGGACACGCTCAGCGTTTCGATATTAAGATCCAGCGCTGGAGTCTCAGCAATCGACTGGCTACTGGCGGCCAGGGTTACTGCCATTATCAGGGTTTTCATAGGTTTACTCCGGAAGCTAAAAAGTCGCTCAGCATGGTGCTGGCCTGATCAATTTTACGCACGCCATTCAGATGGCCCAGAGGGCCGCTGATCTCATGGTACTGAGTCGGTTTACCAAGGCTCTGAAGACGTTGATGGATGTCTTTGGCCAGATAAGGCATCAGAATAAGATCATTGTCAGCGGGCAGAAACAGGGTTTTGGCCTGAATATTCTTCAGCCCCTGTTGCAGAGTCTGCCCTTGCCCGGCAAGGTAAAGCTGACTGGCGCGAACCAGATACAGCAAATGATTGGCATCGGCAATTTTTGCCCGTTCTGCGGCCAGTTGATTCAGCCAGCTCACCACCTGATGAGAATTACCAATATCTTCAAGCGCAGCGGTCTCGATGGGCTGGTGCTCTGGGTTAACCTGGTTGATAAAATCCGGATGTACGGCATTTTGGGTAATCAGTGCTAAAGACGCTGTCATGCCTTTGAGGGGCGGTTCGCCGTCATAATAATTGCCATTATTCCAGTTGGCATCGAGCTTAATCGGCATGGCCCAGTGCTCCAGTGCCGAGACAGTCCAGGCGTCCATATAGCCCGCGCCAATTACCGACACCATACGCTCCACCCAGTCCGGATAGGCGCTTGCCCATTCTATCGCCTGCAGTGAACCCATTGACGGGCCAATTACCGCGTGCAGGGTGTTAATCCCCAGAGACTCCAATAGCGCCTTTTGCACATTTACAAAATCGCGGATGGTGACCACCGGAAAATCCAGACCATAGGGTTCACCCGTATCCGGATTAATGCTGGCGGGCCCCGTGGTGATCACATTAGGATCATGCACACCCAGATTGACCAGTGAGTCGACACTGAGTACATAGTACTGGTTGGTGTCGATGGCCTTTCCGGGGCCGATAATGGCATCCCAGTAACCGGTCTCAGTATCATCGGGGTGATACTTGCCTGCAGCATGGGAATTACCGGAAAAATAATGCGTGATCAGGATCACATTACTCTTGTCTTCATTAAGCTTGCCATAGCTTTCCCATCCCACCTGAACCTGTTTGATGGTTTTACCGCCAAAGGTGGCAAACTGGTCAAGCTCGAAGCGCTTTTTCTCTACGACCATCGTGTCGGCCAGCGCGGTATTCAATCCGGATAGCATCAGCATAAGAACACCAATAGTCTTTAAATGTTGTATTGTTCCCATTTTTTAAAACCTCAGAACCAGTTAAACAGAGCAACAGCCATGGCCAGACCAATGAGTGGAACTACTACAGTTAATGCGCCTACTGCCCAGTATGCCTGCTGATGAGATTCACCACAGATAGCGCGAATAGTGGTCACCACGTAGCCATTGTGGGGCAGGGAATCCAGTGCGCCAGAAGAAATCGATACAATGCGGTGCAGCTCCTGTGGATCCACGCCCTGATCCATATAATGAGGTCCCAGCAGCGGCAGGGCGATGGCCTGACCACCGGAGGCCGAACCGGTCAGTCCGGCGATCACACTCACCGCGACGGCTGCACCAATCAGCTCATTACCCGGTAACTGGGTCATTACATCTACCGCAACCTGAAAGGCTTCTGTGGATTTAGCCACAGTACCAAAACCAACCACGGCTGAGGTGTTACCAATGGCCACTAATGCGCCGGTAGTGCCGGCACTGACCGCGCCACTAAGATTATGAAAATGTTTAAAATTAATCGCCATCAGGGTCAGTACACCACCACCCAGGGCAATAATCAGTGCCAGTTGCTGTAAGGTTTCGTGAAAACTGAAGGACAGTACCAGCACCACCATCAGTGGAATAATACCGGTTATGGGGTGGGGATAATCGCGCTCAGGAATAGTCGGGTCACTGTCTCTGTGTTCAAAACGCTCACCATTATCCAGTGCTTTTTTAATCATTCGCTTCAGCCACCAGTAACCAAAGCTGGCCATAAATATCGCCACCACCAGAGACACTTCCCAGGCGGCAAAAGGGGAGGTGCCCAGATACTTGATTGGGATCCAGTTCTGAATTTCCGGCGAGCCGGCAGAGGTCATGGTAAAGGTCACTGAGCCAAAGGCCAGGGCGGCAGGTATAAAACGTCGGGGCAGGTCGGCGTCTTTAAACAAGCTCAGCGCCATAGGGTAAACGGAAAACGCCACCACAAATACGCTGACCCCGCCATAGGTAAGAATCGCGCAAGCCATTACCACTGCCACCACAGCGTGTTTCATGCCCAGTTTGCTGATGATCCAGCGGGCTACGGCGTCGGCGGCACCCGTGTCTTCCATAAATTTGCCAAACAGTGAGCCGAGCAAAAACATAAAGAACCAGGCAGCGATAAAGCCGGAAAAACCATCCATATAGGCACCAACAAAATTGGTTTCACCAACAAAAACGGGAATGCCGCTGGTCAGTGCCACAATCAGCGCACACAAAGGTGCAGCAATAAAGAGGTTCATTCCTCTGATGGTCAAGATAATGAGTAACAGCAGTCCGCCAACCAGACCCAATAAACTCAACATAATAGGTTGTCCTTAGCATTAACTCCGCAGAATCCGGAGTGTGTAAATAACAGACGCATGACTGTAATAACACAGAGCGCCTTGATGACCTTTTGTTAATAAATGCCAAGGCTTCTTGTTACGGAAGCCTGTACATTGTGTGTCATAGCCCGCTTTTGGCCCATAGTACTATGGTACAGCATACGTTTTTAACGGAATGAACTAGAGTAGCGGTGACCTTGTTAATAAATGCAACAAAAAACAAACAAACAAGCAAACACTCAAGTTAATAAGAAGTTAGAAGGAAACATCATGACCATGTTCACCTCACACAAGACCCTATGCGCGCTGGCTGTGTCCACTGCGCTCACCAGCGCCATGCCGGTTATGGCACAGGAACAACAGCAGGAAGAAGAGAAAAAAGGCGGCCTGGAACGTATCGAAGTTACCGCCCGTAAGACAGTTGAAAGTATTCAGGAAGTGCCTATTGCGCTTACATCGGTCGGTTCAGTGGAGATCGCTGAAAAAGGCATCAGTACCGTTGTTGAGTTGCAGCAGTTGTCTCCCAATACCACGTTGCAGAAAAGTCGTGGTACTAACTCGACCCTGACAGCTTTTATCCGTGGTGTGGGTCAGGAAGATCCATTGTGGGGTTATGAGCCAGGTGTCGGTATCTATGTCGATGACATCTATATGGCCCGCCCGCAAGGTGCAGTACTGGACATTCTTAATGTTGAACGCATTGAAGTACTGCGTGGCCCGCAGGGCTCACTGTACGGTAAAAATACCATCGGTGGTGCGGTCAAGTATGTAACCAAGAAAATGACCGGTGATACTGAGCTGTCTGTTCGCGGCACGGTCGGTACCTATTCGCAAAAAGATTTGAAAATTTCCGGCCAGTTGCCGCTGATTGATGACACGCTTTATCTGGGGGTGTCCTACGCTAATCTTAACCGTGACGGTTTTGGTGAGTTTCTGACCTCGGCGCTGCCGGGCCAGGACAGAGAAAACTACAATAAAGACCTGCAGGCTTATAGGGTAACCCTGGAATATACGCCTACCGATGACCTCTTTATCCGTCTTAATTATGATAAAACGGAAGATGATTCCAATGCCAAAGGCGGCTATCGTCTTCTGCCCAGCCTGTTAACGGATGCGCCGGTACCTGACAGTAAATACGATTCCTATACCAGTTTGCCCACCTGGAACCGGGTCGAAAATGAAGGCATCAACCTGACGGTTGAGTGGGATATCAACAGTGAATTTGCGTTTAAATCTATAACCTCGAAGCGCGAGAGCTACTCGCCTACGAATATCGACTTTGACAATACATCACTGCAGATTTTTGATGTGCCAGCCATTTATGACGATGAGCAGTTTACTCAGGAATTCCAGCTGAATTATGTAACTGACAACCTGACCATGGTCTCCGGCCTGTATTATTACACTGCTGACTCCTGCGGTCAGTTTGAGGCCATTCTGGGTATTCTTGGCCAAACGGCATTTGGTACACCGGGCCTGACCCGTGAAGTGCGTGGGTGCAGTAATGGTGACAGTATCGCCGCCTACGCCCAGGGTTCATACGATATTACCGAGAAACTCTCAGTCACGGCCGGTGCCCGTTATACCAAGGACGAAAAAGAAGCCACCGTATTTAATGGTCTGGTGTTTGACAATATTTATCCTGAATCCGGCTGGGTGCCTGGTTATGTGCGCAATGACGATGTAATCGATGCTACGGTGCTGAATGTACTGGATGATAAAGAAGACTGGTCACGCTTTACACCCCGTCTGGGCGTTGAATATCAGGCCAGCCCTGATGTGATGGTCTATGCTGCTTATGCGCAGGGCTTTAAATCCGGTACCTTTAATCCCAGGGCCCAGACGGCTGAGCCTGCAGCAAACCCTGAAATCGTAGATTCCATTGAAGTGGGCTTTAAGAGTGATTTGGGTGATAGAGTACGCCTGAATATGACCATATTCAGCCTCGATCATGAAGATCGCCAGTATATATCCGTTATCCCTGACCCTGAAGACGCTTCGGTGTTGAATCAGCGTCTGGGTAATATCGGTCAGTCCAGTGCTAAAGGCCTGGAAATGGAATTGACAGTTGCCGCAACGGATAACCTGGAGATGCATGCAAACCTCGGTTACATCAACGCCAAGTTTGACGAAGTACGTTCGTTTGTGGATGCCGATAACTTTGAAGATATCTCAGACCGGTTCAGTGTAACTAACACTCCTAAAGTTAATGCTAATGTTGGTTTTACCTATAACATGACGTCATCTTTTGGTGATTTTGTTGTCAATGGTAGCTATTACTATCGCACCAAGTATGACCTGGTGGAGCTGGATAACCTGCTGACTCAGGATGAATATGGCTTACTGAATCTTGGCGTAAACTGGTATAGCAATGACGGCCAGTGGACTGTGGGCTTACATGGCAAAAACCTGACCAACGAAGAGTATCTGGTGGGTAACTACGCCTTTATCGCCAGGGATCCTAATAACCCCGGTGAGTATATTCCCGGACTGGGTGGTGACAATACCCTTATCGGTTACTACGGCGACCCCCGTACTGTCAGTCTGACAGTGGGCTATCGCTTCTGATAACCGGTTGTTAAAACCTTAAAAAAGGGGCGAGCTCTCGCCCCTTGATTTTCCTGTCTGCCTAACGGATAGTAGTCCGGCGTCTAACCTGAGATAAGTCTGTATCCTCCCTATGAGTAGTCAACCCAGAGCCATTATTGCCGACGATCACCCTTTGTTTCGCAGCGCTATGAAACAGGCGGTGCAGAGTACCCTCGGTGGTAATATTCTGGAGACGGCCAATCTCGAAGACACCCTGAGTTTATTGCAGCAATACCCGGCCATTGAGCTGGTATTTCTGGATTTGAACATGCCGGGTAATCAGGGGTTGACCGGCCTGACGACATTGCATAATGCTTATCCCGGCGTGCTGGTGTTAATCGTCTCTGCAGAAGAAAACCCGGCGGTGATCCGCCGCGCCATAGACTTCGGTGCCAGTGGTTATATACCCAAATCGGCCTCTCTGGAGAAGATTGCTCATGCGGTCGATGCGGTACTCGATGGCGAACAATGGTTACCCGAAGAGATTGAGCCCCTGATCCAGAAAGAGGGCAGCGTGAAGGATCAGCACTTTGCCCGCAAACTGGAGTCGCTGACGCCGCACCAGTTCCGGGTACTAAAACACCTGGCCAACGGATTGCTGAACAAGCAGATAGCCTATGAAATGCAGGTACAGGAAACCACCATCAAACAGCATGTTTCGGCGATATTACGTAAGCTTGAGGTGATAAATCGCACCCAGGCCGGGGTGATGTTTAAACAGTTTATGGAAAAACCCGAGCATCAGTGACTGTCATAACTGACAGCCGCTTAACACTTCGTCACTGAATTTATTCAGCCAATGCAGCCACTGGGCTTCTGTCATGGCGCTGAAGCCATCTCCGAGACTAATTTCCGAACAAATCACGTTTTCTTCAACCTGATAAGGCGGTGGGATCAGCCCTATCTGATGTTCGTCCATCCAGTGGCAGGCCAGTCTGAAAAACACCTCTGGCTGGCAGCGCAGCCTGAGCCTGAACATGGCCGTTTGTGGCACCTCGGGCCAGGTCTGAATCCCGGGCAATGTGTTGAGGGTTTTCGCCAGCCACTGTGCCCGATGATGACGGGCTGGCATTTGCGGTAAATGCTTTTCCATGCCCGTTCTTGCGGAGATAACATAAGGCGCGAGAGTATGCAGGTTGCCCCCGGCCCGGCGAAGCCACACTCTCGCATGTTCGATAAAACTTTCATCTCCCAGCAGCATTGCGCCGGCGATACCGCCAAGGTCTTTATAGAAACTCACATAAACTGAATCAAACAGGCAAGCAATGTCGCTCAGTGTTTTGTCGTAGGCCGCCGGACATTGCCATAGCCTGGCCCCGTCTAAATGTACTTTAATACCCTTACTTCGGGCCCACTCAACCTGCTGTATAAGGGAATCCCAATCTGGCAACTGGCCGCCAATTTCGCGCATCGGCAGCTCCATTAACACCGATGATAGCGGTTGTATTGAGGCCAGTTGTTGTAATTCACTGAGGGTGGGCAGGCGGTCATTTTGCCCCCACAGATGCCCCTTTAATTGCCACAGGGCCTGGTATCCCTGTTGTTCATGTAATACCAGGTGACTGGTGGGATGCAGAGCGATATTGGCATTCTGGGCAAACCCGGCCCAGATCCTCAGTGCCATGGGCTGGGCAAGGGTGCCACTGGGCATAAACAGGGCCGCCTGTTTACCCAGCAGGTGTGCGATCTGTTGTTCAAAGTCTTCGATCAATTTTCCCTGGCCATAGTAATCGGGGTTTTCCCCTTTCGCCGTTTCTTCTGCCAGTTTTTCCAGCGTCGTTTTAAGGCTCTGAGGCCGGTGACGGTGTAATCTCAACGGGCATCCGGCAAACGCCGCAGCATAGTTTTCTTCTGAGATATCCGTCATATCAAGGCCTCCACGGGTTTATTGTTCAAGTAGTTTTCTGATCAGTCGTTTCAGCGCCCCGGCTTTAACCGGTTTATGTAAAAAGCTAAAGCCAGCTTCAATGGCCTGTTCTCTGATACTTTCTTCGTAATTTGCCGAGTTGAGAATTGTGGGGACCTTTCGTTGCCAGTGCTGATAAAGCACCTGCGCCAGATCGGTGCCGATGGCGCCATGATCAAGGTGGTAATCCATGATCAACAGCGAAGGAGCGTTATCCATAGCAGCAATCGCCTGCTCCTGATTGGCGGCGCAATAGGTTTGTGCCCCCCACTGCTCAAACAATTGTGTCATCGCCCTGAGCACCTGTGGTTCATTGTCCACGACTAATACTGTATGCCCGCTAAGGAAGGCACTTTTATCCTGTTGCTCAGCAGAGGGTGGGGCCGTGGCCGCTACCATTTTTGGCGCATAGCAGGGCAGGGAAACTTCAAAGGTTGTGCCTTTACCCATCACAGACGTAAGGCGGATAGGGTGGCCCAATAGCTTGCTGATGCGTTCCACTATGGTTAACCCCAGCCCGAGCCCCTGTTTGTTTTCCTGTTGCAGCTGGTGAAATTCGTTGAAGATTTCCTGCTGCTGCTCTTTGGCAATACCCGGCCCGGTATCCCAGACCTGGATCCTGAGTTTTCCCTGGTGGCGTCTGCAGCCCACCAGAATCTTGCCTTTATCGGTGTAGCGAATAGCATTAGACACCAGATTCTGTAACACCCGCCTGAGTAACTTTTTATCCGACTCCACCACCATAGAGGTGGGGCAATAGCGAAGCTCGAGGTTTTTCTGGGCTGCCAGTAAACGGAATTCTGATACCAGTTGGTCGAGAATGTCTTTAAGTGCAAAGCGCTGGCGATGCACCTGAAGAATACCGGCATCGAGGCGGGTCATATCCAGTAACATTCCCAGCAGTTCCTCGGCATTGTTCAGCGATTGCTGCAGGCCCCTGGCTAGCTCTGAGACCTCCGTATGCTGCGCTTTCTGGGTGATCATTCCGGCAAACAGGGTGGCCGCGTTGAAAGGCTGCATCAGATCATGGCTGGCCGCCGCCAGAAATTTGGTTTTACTTTCGTTGGCCTTTTCTGCGTCCAGCTTGGCAATTTGCAGGGCCTGATTGGTATGCTGGAGCTGCTCGGTACGCTCTTCAACCCGGTGTTCCAGCGTGTTTTTAGCTTCTTCCAGCGCCTGCTGGGTTTTCACATATTCGGTGATGTCACTGTAGGTGGTAACAAACCCGCCGCCGGGCATCGGGTTACCCTGAAGCTCTATAACCCGCCCATCATGCTGGGTGCGCAGGTACTTGTAACTGCTGCCCTGGCGGATATAGCCGATACGTTTTTTTACTTCGCCGTCAAGATCCTCAATATGGCCCAGCATTCCCCGCCGGGCATTGAACCTGAGCAGTTCTTCTACCGTTAACCCGGCGCGCACAAAGCCGGCAGGGTAATCAAACAGCTCGATATAACGCTGATTCCACGCCAGCAGTTTAAGGTGGCGATCCACCACACTGATCCCCTGTTCAATATGCTCAACCGAGGATTGCAGCAGTTCGTAGTTAAACTGGTAACTCTGACTGGCTTCTTCTACCAGCCCCACCAGTTCATCCAGAGGAACGTGTTCCTGCTCGGTAATCGCCGAGAGCAAAATTCTGGCACTGGCATTACCAACATGGGCAGAAAGCTCCCGCTCAACCCGCTGAATAAGCTGGCCACTGGCATAGCTCATATTATTCGCCCGTTCAATACTGGTCTTCAGCGCGTGCTGTTGATGGGGTGACAGAACCTTTTGAGTAACGGCCAGCAACGAGGATATTTTTATCGTGGGGATAATGGCAGCCTCAGGTTTTACATTGGTGGCGAGACTGTGCCGATAGCCGCGACGCATCAGGCTTACCAGCACAAAGCACCCGAGGTTAATGCCAAGGCTAAGCAATACCCCCTGACTCATGGCCAGATCGCTGGGGGTGGACTCAAAATAATAACTTGCTTTGATACTGGGCCAGAGCAGCCAGATCACCCATCCGCTGCAACCTGCCAGTGTCGCCAGAATAGCCGCGGTTTTGCTGGCCTGTTTCCAGTAAAGTGCAAACAGCAGCGTCGGGGCCAGTTGTGCCAGTAAGGCCATGGCGATAATACCGCTGTTGACCAGCGGCGCTGTCTGGCTCAGATACTGGGAATACAGATACGCCAGCCCAATCACCAGTACCACGGTAAGACGACGGATGTTAAGCAGACTTTTGGGCCTCAGCGCCTGATGCTGATTGGGGCGAAAATGCAATTTAAGCCACAGTGGCGTGATCAGGTTGTTGGCAATCATAATACCCATGGCCAGAGTAGCCACGATGATCATACTCGACGCCGCCGACAAACCGCCAATAAAGGCGATCAGGGCCACCAGTGGCTCCTGTGCCAGCATAGGCAGAGCCAGCACGTAGGTGTCGGTATTCGCTTCTGGCAGCAGTATCTTGCCAGCCAGTGCTACCGGCAGTACGAACAGATTAATGGCCAGCAAATACAACGGAAACAGCCAGCGGGCGGTGCGTAACTCCTGTTCACCGTTATTTTCCACATAATTGATATGAAACTGGCGCGGCAGACAGAACATCGAACAAAAACCCAGCAACATATGGCTGAGATACACTAGCGGTGCCGAGCCAGTGGAAAGTATCTGGCGGGCGGGCTCATGCTGCTGCACTTTACCCAGCAGGTCGAGCACCCCGTCGAACATCATATAGCAGACAAACACCCCCACCAGAATAAAGGCCAGCAACTTGACCACCGATTCAAAAGCGATAGCCAGCATTAACCCCGGGTGTTTCTCTGTGAGACTGAGGCTGCGGGTACCGAACAGAATGGCAAATATCGCCATCAGTAATGCTACGTAAAAACTGGTGCCGCCCGGCCACTGCGGCTCACCGTCGGCGAGCAGGTTAACACTGGTGGTTACGGCATCCAGTTGCAGGGCGGTGTAGGGCATCACCCCTAAAAAACATATTAAGGTCACAAAGGCGGCAATAAGGTGTGACTTGTTGTACTGGGTACCAATAAAATCGGCCAGTGAACTGACGTTTTGTTGCTGGCAGATATAGATTACCCGCCTGAGCAGAGGGTAACCAAAGGCAAACACCAGAATACTGCCCACATAAGTAGGTGTGAAAGCCCAGCCATAGGTTGCAGACTGGGCCGTGGTGCCAAAAAACGCCCAGGATGTGCAGTGAATGCCCAGCGCCAGGCTGTAGATCACCGGCCGCTGTGCGCCACTGCGATGGAACCGGTCGCCCCAGAATCCTACAGCAAAGAGCACGGCCAGATAGCCAATCGCCAGTATTGTCAGTAACCAGATACTAAACATGGAATAAATTCAGATTAATCAATCACATCACTTTACCTTGCCCTAAGTGACTATGCCATAGTGCTATGGTGCAACGGCCTGTTGCCCTTTGCGGCAAAACATCCCGCAAGGGTTAGCCAGATCAGAGATGGCGCGTAAATTGCTCCTCAGTTTGCAGACTAATGTGCAGTCACACTGATCTAACAGCGAGGAGAGCATGCAGATACAAAATGGTTTAAGCCTTTTTGACTACCTGGACAATCCGGAAAAATCAAAACAGAGCCTGCAACAGATTGCTGATAAAGCCAATCAGAACATTGGTGCGGAACTGACGGAGCTGGGGCAGACCGGCCGTGGGCAGATGGACGACGTACTGAAAAAGATGGAATCCGGCGAGTCAGCGGTAAAAATGCAGACACTGGACAATATGATTGCCTTTAACCTGCGCCCTGTTGCCGCTGAGCTGCAGGATCTGGCCGATCGTCTGAACTTACCACAGCCGGTTTCTTTGCAGCACGAGCAGGGTAAATGGCAGGTTGAAGGCGCTGATGCAGATTCGGATAACAAGTCATTGCAACGTTTGCAGCAATATCTGGATGCGAATCAGCCGCTGCAGGACAAGCTCAGCCAGCTCAGCCGGCTTTCAGAAATGTACGAGCAGGGCAAGACCCGTGAATTTGCCGCCGAGCTCAAAGCACAGGATGTGCCACAGCAAAAGGTGGTGGACTTTCTGTCGTCCAGCCGCGATCATTTAAAAGCGGCCAGCGATATTTCCCTGTACCGCGAAGAGCTTAAATTAGACTCCAGGGGCCAGGCTCAGAGCCTGTATGATAATGCCCGCCAGAATCTCGGACTTGACTGATAATGCAAAAAACACCACTACTGCTTGTTACCCTTGTACTGCTTAGTGCCTGCACCGCGATGGACAAGCAAAGCGGTGCACAGCCTGAACCATCCGGCCAGGCTCAGAATCCGGCCCTGCAATCTCACAACCCGGATAATGCCCATACCAGCGAAAATGCCCTGGACTGGGCAGGCGTTTATGAAGGTATATTGCCCTGCGCCGATTGCGAGGGCATTCAGACTCGCCTGATGCTCTCCGGTGACGGTCATTATCAGTTAAGTGAAACCTATCTGGGCGAAGGGGAAAAGGCCCGTGCATTTAAGTCAAAAGGTGAATTTGAATGGCTGGATGACGGGCTACGTATCCGCCTTTTGGGCCGTACATCGGCACCGGGGCTTTATCAGGTAGGGGAAAACCAGCTCTTTCATCTCGACCAGGATGGACAGCGCATCAGCGGTGAACTGGCCGCGCAATATCGTCTTGCTAAACGAATCGGCTCCGAAATTGTTGGCGTTAAGTGGCAACTCACAGAGCTAATGGGGCAGGAGATTACCATTGATGCACAAAAGCCCGTGTATTTTACCATCGACGCCGATATGCAGGTAACCGGCTTCGCTGGCTGTAACCGTTTTTTTGGTAAGGTAAATCTCAGGCAAGGCCAGCGACTGGCCTTTGATAAAATGGCCTCCACCATGATGGCCTGCCCGGCACTGCAACAGGAAGGCAAGTTACTCAAAGCGCTGCAAATGGCCGATAACTACAGCCTCAATCAGGGCAGTTTATCGCTGAATAAAGCCCGGATGGCCCCGCTGGCACGCTTTGCTTCTAACTGATCTAGCACGTCTGCCAGAAGTGCCGCTTTGACAACAAGCGATTTCTAACTATATGATGCCCTTAAGAAAAACTTTTCTGACACGGAATTAGTCGGGTCTTATAGTGCCGCATTCCTACTTTCCGCAGAAAACGAGACCAGCCAACCCGGTGGACTCAAATCATAAGCTTTTGTTTAATAAAATAATATTGACTTTTAAGCTATCAAATAAGAACAAGCAGATTTTGAATCTGATCAGACGTCGATCTGATACTTTGTTAGGCAATAAGGTGAGCCAAGGAAAGAAGAAATATGTGGCCCCAAAAAGTTAAAGAAAATGCATTAATCGCTTGTCGGCGAAAGTGTTGTGTATGCCATATGTTCTGTGGACGCAACATAGAGCTTCATCATATTGTAATGGAATCGAAAGGTGGTGAATCTACCTTCGATAACTGCATCCCGCTATGCTTTAATTGCCATGCCGAGGCTGGCCACTACAATACCAACCACCCCAAGGGGACGAAATATTCGTCGTCTGAACTTAAAAGGCATCGGGATATCTGGTACCAGACAGTTCAGCAACTCGATTTAGCAGAACACAAATGGGAAGCGAGCGAGAACAAGCAGCTTAAAGAGGTTTACGAAGATCAAGTTGTAACATTAAACGGGTTCGTTTGGCGAGAAGCATTCCCTGGCCCGCCAAATTACGATTCATTCGATACAGACAGAATCGAAACTTATTGGATGTTAGTTCTTCCAGAGCCAATATGCTTATTTGCAAATAGCTTTGAGACGGAAGAAACGATAAAAATCGAAAATATTAGAAAGCTGCAGCTATGTGTAAATTCAGAGTTCTATGTCGCCAACAAAGATATTATCCGAACAGATGTAGAGCTGACTGGAAAGCTTTTTATGTCAATTACTGGTCATCATCATGGAGATGCAAATTTTGACATTCGAGGCCTGCATGCCTAACAAAAAGCTGCACCTGACATTTTTTGCTACGCTCAATTGTGTATGTCGCGTAGCTCCATTTTACACTATTGCTCTCCGCAAAAACTGCAGGTGAGCTTGGCGTTAGGTTCCTACCCTCCCTCCTTCGAACTGAATAAAATTCATACTGAAACTTGACAAGTTGGAGGTAAA
Source organism: Lacimicrobium alkaliphilum (assembly GCF_002591895.1). Lineage (GTDB taxonomy): Bacteria > Pseudomonadota > Gammaproteobacteria > Enterobacterales > Alteromonadaceae > Lacimicrobium > Lacimicrobium alkaliphilum. The sequence continues at coordinate 27,851 of NZ_NISX01000017.1, read as the reverse complement.
GAGGATAATTCCTCTTATTGTTTGAGGTGAAACCTCTTTTTATGGTTCTTATGATGGTGGTCAAAAATGACAGTGAAAGCATCTTTAAAAATAGTTCTTATGGCAAATGACGTTGAAATCGCTGAATCAGTCGATAAGACATTATGGCAAAAGGTGTTTGCGGCCATTAATCAAGGAACAAACCAAGTCCAGTTAGAATCGACCTCCCCGGGTGCAGGGACATTGCCCTCAGCCCCAAGTGGCGAAGTTGAATCCCTTTCTTTAACCCCTGGTGGAATAGATGGGTTAAGCAAGTTCGCTGGAGAGCTTGGCATTACCCCAGAAGAGGTTGAAGGTGCTTTGTATCCTTCTCTTGAGGCTCCATATATTCATCTTGACCCTCACTGCTGGGAGGCTCTAAAGAAAAACACTCCTCCACGTGGTCCCCAAGCTATTGCCCCCATCTCGCTGGCAGGCACGGTGCTGGCTTTATGGTTTAAGCATGCAGGCATTGATGGTATCCCGACCACTAAGCAGTGTCAGGCTGTGTTAAAGACTATCCACACTTCAGACAAAAACGCTGGGCGATCGCTAAGGAATACCGAGTGGTTGCAAACCCGTGGTAATGGAATAGTCGTTAATCCTGTTCACCGCTCTCGCGCTGTAGCAGTTGCTGCCGCGTACTGTACCAAATCGCCCATCGCCAAGAGCTAAACTGTGGAATGTAGGAAATTATGCCATCTAACTTCTTAAAAAATTTGGCCCCGCTAAAAATCTCGAACTCGGAGAGAGCTATTGCGCTTGTTTGGTATGCTGGCCTTGAAAATCATGTCACTGATATTAGTGTTGGAGAAATAGCCAGTATCTTTGAGGCCGCCGGATACCCTAGACAGAACCAAAGCCGAATAAGAGAAGCTCTTAGTAAAGATAGGCGTACGACGAAAACAAAAGATAAGCATTACCGAATTAACGTTAAAGCTAGGGCAAAATTAGATGAGACCTATTTGCAACTTGTCGATTATCGACCTATAAACAACTCAAGCTCCGTTGTGGACGCTGGGCTTTTCAAAGGGACTCGAGCCTATATTGAAAAAGTCGTTGCGCAACTAAATGCTGCCTATGATGGGGCGCTTTATGACTGCTGTGCCGTAATGTGTAGGCGACTGTTGGAAACACTTATTATCGAGGTGTACGAATCTAGGGGAGAGGCCGATACACTTAAGAACGGAAGTGGTCACTTCCATATGTTTTCAGGGCTCAAAGCTGTTATTGAAAGTGATCAAAACATCACTTTGAGCAGGAATACACTGCAGGGGTTAAACGATTTTAAAAAGCTAGGTGATTTATCTGCTCATTCTAGGCGCTTCAACGCGAGGAAAAATGACATTGACAAAAACATAGCTGGAATAAGAGTGGCCGGAGAGGAATTTTTACATTTAGCCGATCTTATATGAATCTAACAAGGCAAGTAACCGGACACTAGACTTCCCCCGCTTTAACGGACACGCATCACTAACTCAAAACGGAGTGAACATGTCCACACAGAAAAAGGTCAGATTAGCCAGTGTTCAGCGCGGCTAATCTGACTGTTCGGATCTGAGTCCATAGCGTTATTCTGACAGGGCTTTAGCGACTTTAGAGTTAGTACTGCGGCCAAGTTTGGCGGTAATCTGTTCACCAGCCTGAATCAGTTTATTCAGATCAATGCCGGTTTCGATGCCCATACCCTGGAGCATATACACCACATCTTCTGTGGCCACATTGCCGGAAGCGCCTTTGGCGTATGGGCAGCCACCTATACCTGCCACGGCGCTGTCGACAACGCTTATTCCCTGCTGCAGGGCAATCAGAATATTGGCCAGCGCCTGGCCGTAGGTGTCATGAAAATGCACTGCCAGTTGGGTTTTGGGAACCATCCGGCTTACCGTGTCGAGCATATGTGCGGTTTTTACCGGGGTGCCCACGCCAATGGTGTCGCCTAAAGAGATCTCATAGCAGCCCATTTGTAACAGCCTGTCTGACACCTCAGCCACTTTGTCGGCGCTGATCTCACCTTCGTAGGGGCAACCCAGTACGCATGACACATAGCCGCGCACCGGTATATTGTTGGCCTGGGCCGCCTGCATCACCGGGGCGAAGCGCTCCAGGCTTTCACTGATGCTGCAATTGATATTCTTTTGCGTAAAACTCTCTGAGGCAGCACCAAAAATCGCTACTTCGTCGGCCTTTGCGGCCAGCGCCGCTTCAAAGCCTTTCAGATTGGGGGTCAGAGCAGAATAAGTGACACCCGCCTTGCGGCTGATGGCGGCAAAAACCTCGCTGCTGTCGGCCATTTGCGGTACCCATTTGGGTGACACAAAACTGCCGCTTTCCACTATGTTCAGGCCCGCATCGGCGAGGTTTTCCACCAGTGCCACTTTGTCCGCAAGGGCTATCTGGCCCTTTTCATTTTGCAACCCGTCACGGGGGCCCACTTCAATGATTTTAACTTTTTTCGGATACATAGGTTTGAAGCCAGTTTTTTTACCACAGAGGCACGGAGAGCACAGAGAAAAACAATGAAATGGGTAACCTCTGTGTCCTCTGTGCCTCTGTGGTTAGTTGCTTTCAGCCCGGGATATTCCGGGTTTATCCCCGTATTCCGCTGCGCTTTATACGGGCTACGTTTTTTATACACAATGTAGGGCTGAATTTATTCGGCCAGTTTGTGAATACAGGCGAATAAATTCGCCCCTACATCATGCATCATCAGCCTCAAAGGCCAGTAGTTCGGCGCCGCCGTCCACCAGGTCACCCTGCTGGAAGAAAAACTCCGTGACTTTGCCATCAGAGGGGGCTTTAAGGCTGTGTTCCATTTTCATCGCTTCCATGATCACCAGTTCCTGACCTTTGCTTACCTGTTGGCCCACTTCGACAACCAATTTTACCACTGAACCATTCATTGGTGCCGCCAGCCCGCCGCCATGCTGATCATGATCCAGCAAGCCCAGATCGGGCGCCTGCCTGGAAAAGTGCAGGGCACTGTATTGGGTATACAACGAACAGCTTTGTTTGTCGGCACTGATGCTAACGCGTTGACGATGCCCGTTAATGATGGCGATCAGGCTGTCTTGTTGGATCTCACCGGTTGCATCAGCCTGGAAGCGCTCTCCGCTGATAATAAAGCGTTTTTGTCCGTCGCCTTCAATCTGTTTTACCGTCACTTCATGGGTGCTTTCATGCACTTTGATTTGCAGTTTTTGCTGGTATTGCTGATTACTGCGCCAGGCGTTAAGGCTCTGCCAGGGCGAGTAGGGGTCCTGATGATGCTGGCTGAGGTTTTGATGCTCCTGCTGCTGTCTCAGCACCAGATACAGCGCCGCCAGTGGCAATAAATTGGCAATATCGGCTTCATCTTTAAGAAATATCTGCTGCTGATGCTTATCAATAAAGCCTGTATCCAGCTGAGCCTGTTTAAAGGCCCGGGTGCTGACCAGATTGTAGAGAAAATCAATATTGGTGGTAACACCTTTGATACGGTATTCAGAAAGTGCCTTCACCAGGCGGCGCAGTGCCTTGTCGCGATCTTCATCCCATACAATCAGCTTGGCGATCATCGGGTCATAGTAAACCGACACCTGATCACCCTGGCGCACACCGGTATCCACCCTTACATAGTCCGACTCATCCGGTGGTTGCAGAAAATGCAGGGTACCGGTGGCGGGAAGGAATTCATTGTCGGGGTCCTCGGCGTAAATTCTTGCTTCAAACGCATGGCCATTGATTGTGAGTTCAGATTGATTCAGAGGCAGCTCTTCGCCACTGGCGACACGTATCTGCCATTCCACCAGATCCTGGCCGCTGATCATTTCTGTTACCGGGTGCTCCACCTGTAAACGGGTGTTCATTTCCATAAAATAGAAACTGCCGTCGGTATCAAGCAGGAACTCAACGGTGCCGGCACCCACATAGTTAATGGCTTTGGCCGCTTTAAGTGCCGCTTCGCCCATTTCTGCGCGCAGCGCCTGAGAAACGCCCGGAGCAGGGGCCTCTTCAATGACTTTCTGGTGGCGACGTTGTACCGAGCAATCACGTTCAAACAAGTACACACCATTGCCATGCACGTCACAAAATACCTGAATTTCCACATGTCGGGGCTGGGTCAGATATTTCTCCACCAGCATCTGGTCGTCACCAAAGCCGGCCATAGACTCACGCTTGGCAGCGGCCAGGGCCTGCTCAAATTCGCCAGCCTGATGCACCTGGCGCATACCTTTACCACCGCCACCGGCGGCGGCTTTGAGCAATACCGGGTAGCCCATTTTCTCTGCTTCGGCTCTGAGGATTTCAGGTGACTGATCATCGCCGTGGTAGCCGGGTACCAGCGGCACGCCGGCCGCTTCCATGATTTTCTTGGCGGCAGACTTAGAGCCCATCGCATCAATGGCGGCAACAGGCGGGCCCACAAAGATAATCTGGTTGTCTTCACAAAGACGGGCAAAATGGGCGTTTTCTGACAAAAAACCATAGCCGGGATGAATCATATCGGCGCCTACTTTGCGGGCCACCTCGATGATTTTTTCCGCTCTGAGGTAACTGTCTTTCGACGGAGCCGGGCCAATACACACCGCTTCATCGGCAATCTGCACATGCATCGCATTGGCATCGGCATCGGAGTAGACTGCTACCGTATGAATACCCATGCGCTGCGCGGTTCGCATTATTCGGCAGCTGATTTCTCCGCGGTTGGCGACGAGCAGTTTAACCAACATAATTACTCCTGGATCCAGTTTGGACGGCGTTTTTCCAAAAAGGCACTAAGACCTTCCTGACCCTGTTCTGAGACGCGGATAGTGGCAATGCGCAGGCTGGTTTTCTCCATCAGCTCTTCGTCTTCATCTTTATGATCGGCAATATCGAAAATCAGTTGCTTGGCTGCGCTGACGGCATCCGGGCTGTTTTTCAATAACTGCTCGGTCAGATCATCCACCGTGCTGTCCAGCTCTTCTTCTGTCACCGCTTCGCTAAGCAGGCCTAATCGCCGTGCACGGCGGGCAGAGAACACTTCTGCGGTGGTGAAATAGCGCCGTGCAGTGCGTTTGCCGATAGCGTCTATCACATAGGGGGCGATAGTGGCCGGGATCAGGCCCAGTTTGACTTCGCTTAAACAGAATTTACTCATTTTACTGCCGATGGCCATATCACAGCAGGCGATCAGGCCCACCGCGCCGCCAAACGCCGAGCCCTGAACTTTGGCCACTGTGGGTTTGGGCAGGGTGTTGAGGGTATGCAGCATGGTCGCCAGCGCTTTGGCGTCGTCAACATTTTCCTCAAAGCTATAGGTTGCCATGCGTTTCATCCAACCGGCGTCGGCACCGGCACAGAAACTCTTTCCGTTTGCGGCCAGTATCAGCAACCGTACGTTTTTGTCTTCCCCGGCGCGTTTAAATAATGTGGTCAGTTGTTTGATCAACACATCATCAAAGGCATTGTGTTTCTGAGGCCGGTTCAGAGTAACCGTTGCCACACCGCGGCTATCCACTTCATATAAAATATCTGACATGGGGCCTCCTTACATGCGGAACACGCCGAAACGGGTGTCCTCAATAGGTTTATTCAAAGATGCTGAAAGACATAAGCCAAGCACCGTGCGGGTATCTGCAGGGTCAATAACGCCATCGTCCCATAGTCTGGCTGAGGCGTAGTAGGGGTGGCCCTGGTGCTCATAATCATCGATGATGGGTTGTTTGAATGCCTTTTCTTCGGCTTCGCTCCAGTCTTCATCCTGGCGGGCTTTCTGATCCCGCTTCACCTGCGCCAGTACCCCGGCGGCCTGTTCGCCACCCATTACTGAGATACGGGCATTAGGCCACATAAATAAGAAGCGAGGGTCGTAAGCGCGGCCACACATGCCGTAATTACCGGCACCGAAGCTGCCGCCAATCAGAATAGTAAACTTGGGCACTTTTGCGCAGGCTACCGCAGTCACCATTTTGGCGCCGTGTTTGGCAATGCCCCCTGCTTCATATTGCTTACCCACCATAAATCCGGTGATATTCTGCAAAAATACCAGTGGGATTTTGCGCTGTGCACACAGCTCAATAAAGTGGGCGCCTTTTTGGGCCGACTCTGAGAATAGTATTCCATTATTGGCGACAATGCCCACAGGATAGCCGAAGATGCGTGCAAATCCGCACACTAACGTGTTGCCGTAAAGGGCCTTGAATTCATCGAATTCCGAGCCGTCCACGACACGGGCGATAATCTCTCTTACATCGTATGACTGGCGGGTATCCTTAGGCACAATGCCGTAAATCTCTTTCACATCGTAAGCCGGATCTACCGGCTCAGTCAGTTGCAGAGACACCGGCTTGGTGCGGTTTAAACGTGCTACGGCATCACGGGCAATTTTCAGCGCATGATGATCATTGTTGGCCAGATGGTCGGCCACGCCGGAGGTGCGACAATGCACATCACCACCGCCCAGCTCTTCGGCTGTGACCACTTCGCCGGTTGCGGCTTTCACCAGCGGCGGGCCGCCCAGAAATATGGTGCCCTGTTCTTTAACGATAATGGACTCATCGGCCATCGCCGGCACATAAGCGCCACCCGCGGTACAGGAACCCATGACCACAGCTATCTGCGGAATATTGGCGGCTGAGAGGTTAGCCTGATTATAAAAAATACGGCCAAAGTGTTCACGATCCGGAAACACCTCATCCTGGCGGGGCAGGTTGGCACCACCGCTGTCTACCAGATAGATACAGGGCAGGTTATTCTGTTCGGCGATGGTCTGCGCGCGCAGGTGTTTTTTCACCGTAAGCGGGTAATACGTACCGCCTTTAACGGTGGCATCGTTGGCGACGATCATGCACTCCACGCCTGATACCCGGCCAATACCACTGATTATTCCTGCGGCGGGCACGTCATCATCGTAAACATGCAACGCGGCCAGTTGTGACAGCTCTAAGAAGGGGGCGCCGGGGTCAAGCAGGGCTTCGATACGCTCACGGGGAAGCAGCTTGCCTCTGTTGATATGGCGCTGATTTGATTTTTCACCGCCACCCTGACTGATTTGGGAGAATTGCTGGCGCAGATCATCCACCTGAGCCTGCATATGCTCTGCATTGTCGGCGAAGGCCTGGCTTTTGGCGTTAATTTTTGATTCTATTCGGGGCACAAGGCTCTCCTTATTTGCATTTACCACAGAGACACAGAGGTCACAGAGAAAATAAAATCACTACTAGAACACGACTTTATGACACTATGGTGCCAGTCTTTTTCAAGCGTTAACTGTGTTGTTGATGCACAGTTAACGGTTTACGAAAAAACTTTCACCATTAATTCTCTGTGTTCTCCGTGCCTCTGTGGTGAATATTCTTTAAGCCGACTCTTTAAACAGTTCACGACCGATCAGCATACGGCGGATTTCCGACGTGCCGGCACCAATCTCATACAGCTTAGCATCCCTGAGCAAACGCCCGGTGGGGTATTCGTTGATGTAGCCGTTACCACCGAGTAACTGAATCGCATCCAATGCCATTTTGGTGGCCAGTTCCGCCGAATATAAAATGACTGCAGCGGCGTCTTTACGTGCTGTTTCACCACGATCACAGGCCCTGGCGACGGTATAAACATAAGCGCGGGCGGCATTCATCTGTGTGTACATGTCGGCGAGTTTGCCCTGCACCAGCTGAAATTCACCGATACTCTGACCAAACTGTTTTCTGTCGTGCACATAGGGCACAACAACATCCATACATGCCTGCATAATCCCCAGCGGCCCGCCGGAGAGCACCAGACGTTCATAATCCAGGCCACTCATCAGAACTTTTACGCCGCCACCCTCAACACCGAGAATATTTTCAGCGGGAATTTCACAGTTATCGAACACCAGCTCACAGGTATTGGAAGAGCGCATGCCGAGTTTGTCGAGCTTTTGAGCCTGGCTGAATCCCGGTGTGTCACGTTCAACAATAAAGGCGGTGATGCCTTTGGAGCCGGCGTTAACATCGGTTTTTGCGTAAATCACAAAAACATGGGCATCGGGACCATTGGTGATCCACATTTTATTGCCATTAAGAATGTATTTGTCGCCCTGTTTTTTGGCGCTAAGCTTCATGCTTACGACGTCAGAACCGGCGTTGGGTTCACTCATGGCCAGCGCACCAATATGCTCACCACTGACCAGTTTAGGCAGGTATTTTTCACGCTGGGCGTCATTACCGTTTTTATAGATCTGATTAACGCACAGATTAGAATGGGCGCCATAGCTCAGGCCAATACCGGCACTGGCGCGGCTGATTTCTTCCATTGCCACCACATGGGCCAGATACCCCATGTCAGCACCACCATACTGCTCAGACACTGTGACACCTAACAGGCCCATTTCACCAAACTTGGGCCAAAGCTGATTGGGAAAAGCGTTGTCTTCATCGGCACTTTCGGCCAGCGGCGCAATCTCGCCCTGGGCAAAGGCATAGACTTGGTCGCGAAGCATATCCACTTCTTCGCCAAGACCAAAATTCAGGGTAGGGTAATGGGCTTTCATGCGCGTTTTCCTCTTGTTAATTGTTCCAGTTCCAGCCGGCAGCGGCTCTCCAGATCTTCCAGTTCATTCTTCAGCATCTGAATATCTTCCAGTTGCTGATCCATGCTCGCCCGTTTCAGCGCAATCATGTCCAGAATCACTTCATTTTGTGCCAGCGAATTTTCGTTGCTGTCGTAAAGGTTAAACAGAGTTTTGGTTTCTGCCAGTGAAAAGCCGAGTCTTTTTCCCCGTAGAATGAGTTTCAGCCTGACTCTGTCTTTGTTGTGATAGATACGGGTTTGCCCGCTACGCTCAGGACTCAGCAGCCCTTGCTCTTCATAGAAGCGGATTGATCGGGGCGTAATGTCAAATTCTTTTGCCAGTTCGCCAATGCTGTAGGTGTGGTTCTCGGCCATATCACTTTACGTTTACGTAAGCTGTAAGTTAACCTAAAGGTAAAGTAAGCGTAACAAGGCGTCAACACGGGGGTGCGACCAGATGACTGGTCAACCTGTGAAAATGTTCATTATGCTGTACGTTTGGCTTATAGCGCAGCGTCGCATAACTGAGCTAGCATTAATGCCAGAGATTTAATGCACTGGGTATTACGAGATTCTCCGGGCTGATTACAGATTCCGTTCAGGCCGGTCATAACATACAGGGGATAAATGATGAGTAACAACGATGCAGTGGTAATTGTGGATGCCAGACGCACACCAATGGGTGGGTTTCAGGGCGCGCTGGCGCCACTAAGTGGTGTTGATCTCGGTGCTGCGGCAATAAAAGCGCTGTTGGAGAACCACGACGCCGATGCCGTACAGGAAGTGTTTATGGGCTGCGTATTGCCTGCGGGTTTAGGCCAGTCACCGGCAAGGCAGGCGAGCCTGAAAGCCGGCCTGCCTTTGTCTGCCGGTGTAACCACTATTAATAAGGTTTGTGGTTCGGGGATGAAAGCGGTAATGCTGGCCCATGACCTGATCAAAGCGGGCAGCATTGATACAGCCATTGCCGGTGGTATGGAAAGCATGAGTAATGCGCCTTATCTGTTGCCTAAAGCGCGCAGCGGTTATCGCATGGGCCATGGTCAGGTACTGGATCATATGATGTTAGACGGCCTGGAAAATGCCTATGATGGCAAAGCAATGGGCTGTTTCGCTCAGGATACCGCCGACAAGGAGCAGATCGATCGCCAGCAGATGGATGAGTTTGCGTTAACCTCTTTATCCCGGGCGTCACAGGCCATCAGCAGCGGAGCGTTTAATAACGAAATTACACCGGTAACCATTACCACCCGTAAAGGCGATGTGACTGTTGATACTGATGAAGGTCCGGGCAGCGCTATGCCGGATAAGATCCCCAATCTGCGTCCGGCGTTTAAAAAAGACGGCACCATTACTGCGGCCAACTCCAGCTCTATATCTGATGGCGGCGCAGCGCTGCTGGTGATGCGTGAATCGGTGGCGAAAGAAAAAGGGTTAACCCCGCTGGCCCGCATTGTGGGTCATGCAACCCATTCTATTGAGCCTGAGAACTTTACCGTAGCGCCGGTTGGCGCCATGCAGAAGCTTTTTGATAAAGTTAACTGGCAAAGCAGTGATGTGGATCTGTTCGAAATTAATGAAGCTTTTGCCATGGTAACGATGCTGGCGGTTAAACAACTGAAACTGGATGCTGAAAAAGTGAATGTAAATGGCGGTGCCTGTGCATTAGGCCATCCTATTGGTGCGTCCGGTGCACGTATTCTGGTAACGCTGTTACATGCACTGAAAAACCGTGGTCTGAAAAAAGGTGTCGCATCCCTGTGTATCGGCGGTGGTGAAGCCACAGCCATCGCTGTGGAAATGCTTTAGTTGGTGAGGGGGGAAGAGTGAGGAGTGAGGAGTGAGGGGGCAGGAGTGAGGTGAAAAGCCCGTCTTTATTACCTGTACTTCTTACTCCGCGTCTTTGCGCCTCAGCGAGAAAAATGAATAAAGCGCAGCGGTATAGCCTGCAAGGAGCGTAGCGGATTGCGGGGTTGCGTTTTTCCGGATTCCACTTCGCTTCATCACGGGCTACAAGCTGCTGATGACTAATGAACATTCGTGCATGACAAGTGGTCGTTCCCGCGGTAGTTGGCGGGAACCCAGTGCCTTTAGTGAGAGTATAAAAAGTCCTGTAGATCACGCAGAGGCGAAAAGTTCGCAGAGGGGTAAGGGGAATTAATCGGTTTAATTCTCTGTGTTCTCCGTGTCTGCGCTGAAATCTTTTAACTTCAAACCATCGAAAAGGAATTTTCACCATATAGACCCAAAGCGCACAGATAATACTGGTTAATTATTCCATACGCACCGTTGTTGCTAAGCATACTGATTCAGATTATCCCCTGGGATGTAATCCCAAATCAGGTGTATGATTAAACATGAAACCATCTTATCGGGTTGTTGTAATGCAAATAGCAAAAAGTGAAGTGCTGGAACTGTTGAATCAGATGCCAGATGAGTGTGATCTCGAAGAGCTACATTATCGCCTGTACGTACTGGAGAAGATAAAGCGTGGGCAGGAAAATTATCGAGACAAAGGTGGCGTTAGTCAGGAAGAGGCAGAGAACAGGATGAACAAATGGGTTATATCCTGAAATGGACAGAAACCGCCTTACAAGACATTGAGGAGATTGCTGAGTATATCCATAGAGATAGCCCGTTTTATGCCAGTGTTGTGGTTGAAAAGATGATGGGTAGAACAAGAGAGCTTCCTGCTCAGCCATTAGCAGGCAGAGTGGTGCCTGAGGCGCAAACTAAGAGCATCAGGGAAGTGTTAGTTTATGACTATCGTTTGATTTATGAGGTCATTGAAATGCGGCAAGAAATTGTGATGCTGGCCGTATTTCATGCGAGGCGAAATGTTCACAAAACCCTAATAGAACGGCTGGATTAATAATATTCTCTTGTAGATCGATTTTCGTCCAACAAACTGTTGAAGGGCCGAATTTATTCGGCTTGTAGCGGTGGTATCAGGCGAATAAATTCGCCCCTACAACTTTGCGTGAAATGAGTTGTTTGTGCTTTTACTTCGCGCTGTAGGGCGCTACGCAAGCCAGCCTTCGGCTGTTCACGTGTTCCCTATACTTTGGTCGTGTGGTTAGAGGGTTATAAGCTTTATAATCATAGAAGGCACGAAAAACACTTAATTATAGAGGATAGAAAAAGGGCTTTAACATCTCTGCGTCTTTGCGCCTCAGCGAGATAAAATGAATAAAGCGCAGCGGTGTAGCCGGCAAGGAGCGAAGCGGATTGCGGGGTTGCGTATTCCCGGATTCCGCTTCGCTTCATCACGGGCTACGAGCTGCCTTCAGCACTGACATAGTGTGTGAACAGCGAATGATCCCAACTTAACCCGCAATAATTTCTTCTTCTTTTACCCGCTGGATATAGGCCAGCCGCCAGCCCAGGAAGATGGCGGCGCTGGTCAGGCCGACAATAAAGCCAATCCAGAAGCCGGTGGCCGCCATTTTCGGCACTACCCAGTCTGTGAGCCCGAGGATGCAGCCAGTCGTTAATCCGACGCCCCAGTAGGACAAAAAACTAATATAGAACATGGCTTTGGCATCTTTGTATCCACGCAGGGCGCAGCCGGAGATCACTTGTATGGCATCGGAAAACTGAAATACCGCCGCCAGAAACATCAGATCGGCGGCCATACGCACCACTTCGGCATCATTGCTGTAAAGTTCGGCAATTTCAAAGCGCAGTAAAAAAGAAATGCTGGCGGTAACAAGGGCGCAGCCAATACCAACAATCCAGGCCCCATGTACCGATTTCCTGGCATTCAGAGGCTTCTCTTCACCCAACAGGTAACCCACTCTGATAGCCACAGCCAGGCCAATGCTCAAGGGAATCATAAACATCAGTGCGGAGAAATTCAGCGCTACCTGATGTGAGGCCACAATCAGCGCGCCAAAGGGAGCCAATAGCAAGGCCACTACAGAAAACAGTGACACCTCAAATAGAATCGTCATTGCTATGGGCAGACCCAGGCGAACAATTTCGGCGATTTCAGACAGCCGTGGTGCATACCATTGACTGAAAAACGGATAGCGGGACATTTTGCGGGAAAACTGGGTATAAGCCCAGGTGCACACCATCATTCCGGTAAACACCAGCGCAGTGGCAATACCGCAACCTGCACCGCCAAATGCCGGAAGCCCCAGTTTGCCGTAGATAAACACATAATTGGCCGGGATATTGATTAAAAGGCCAATAAACATAATGGTCATCGACGGACGGGTTACTGACAAGCCCTCACAATACTGGCGCAGTACCTGATAGATGGCGAAGGCGGGCATTCCCAGAAGCATATACTGAAGGTACTCAAGTGTTATGCGTTGTAGCTGGGGCTCCATATCCATTACCGAACCCAGCTGTGGTACCAGAAAATAACAAAGCGCCAATGGCAACGACATAAACAGTGACAGCCACAGTGTTTGCTGTCCTTTTTCCGGAATCTCATCGATCCGTCTTGAGCCATCCAGACGGGAGACGATAGGGGGGAGTGCCAGAATGATGCCTTGCAGGAAAAACAGGATCGGCAGAATGATGCTCGACGCGATAGCGACAGCAGCCATATCTGTTGCTGAGACCCGGCCAGCCATAATGGTGTCGGATACTCCCATCAGAGTTTGTGTAACCTGTGCAATCAGCAAAGGCCAGGCAAGTTTTACCAGTTGTCGTATTTCGTGAGCAAGACTCATAGATCAAAGATTCGGGAGCAGTATTTCGGGCCGTCTTTATACCATAAAGACACCAAAGCAGCCCGCGATTTACTCCGCAAAACTGGCAGAGATTACAAAAGGATACTTTTCACCACTGAGGCACGGAGGTCACAGAGGTTGTAAGGCTTTTATTCTCCGCGTCTTAGCGTCTCTGCGAGATAAACAAAAAACAGATCGATCTCGCAAAGGCGCAGGGGCGGGAGGTCAGAAGGTATTTACCCTGTAGCCCGTATAAAGCGAAGCGGAATAAGGGTCTGAACACGAAAGACACTAAAGGCACGAAAAAGAGCGATTTCACCACGGAGACACAGGGAGCACAGAGGTTATAAGGCTTTTGTTCTCCGCGTCTTAGCGTCTCTGCGAGATAAACAAAAAACAGATCGATCTCGCAAAGGCGCAGGGGCGGGAGGTCAGAAGGTATTTACCCTGTAGCCCGTATAAAGCGAAGCGGAATAAGGGTCTGAACACGAAAGACACTAAAGGCACGAAAAAGAGCGATTTCACCACGGAGACACAGGGAGCACAGAGGTTATAAGGCTTTTGTTCTCCGCGTCTTAGCGCCTCTGCGAGATAAACAAAAAACAGATCGATCTCGCAAAGGCGCAGGGGCGCAGAGATCTCAAGGTATTTATCTCTGTGGTTATTTTTGTCTTTTACCGTGGTGAGCAAGGCTTTTGTGCCTGACTTGTGCAGTTGTTGCACCAAAATAGTGCTGGCAGCTTCCTGTCTGCCGTAAATATTGGCGTTTATCCGCAGACTTTATGGGGAGAGGCCGGTAACAAGCTGATCTTAAAGTTATCTTTTATGCTGGCGTGAATGTTGCGTGAATGTAACTTTACGCAACGCTCGCAGAGGGTGTACCGAGGATTATTCTGTCTATGAACAGCCACCCAAACGTCGCAGACAAAGTACTGGAGATCCTGTTGATCGATGACGATTTAGACAGGGCTGCAGCCTTTAGTTCGGCATTGGATCATTCGCGCTATCACGTGTCTCATCTGGTCAGTTCACGCACCTCGCTGCTTAGGGAAGTCGATCAGCTAAAGCCGGATATTATCGTTATTGATATCGAATCACCGGACCGGGACATTCTTGAAAGTCTCAGTACTTTATCCAGTTTTAATCCCAAACCCGTGGTGATGTTCTGTGAACAGGATGACTCGCAGCTGATCAATCAGTCGGTGCAGTCTGGTGTTAGTGCCTATGTGGTTGGCGATGTGCAAAGTGCCAGGGTGCGTTCAATACTGGATGCCGCCGTAGCGCGTTTTCAGCAATACCAGACTTTGAAGCAGGAACTGAATGAAACCAAACATAAACTTGAGTCGCGACGGGTGATTGAAAAAGCCAAAGCGTTGCTGATGAATAAAAAGAATATGAGTGAAGCCAAAGCCTTTAATACCATGCGTAAGATGGCGATGGACAGTGGCCAGAAAATGGAACAGGTGGCCAGCACTCTTCTTTCCATACTCAACACGTTAGACGAAAAGGAGTAACAGATGCAGCCGGCCAATAAAACACAATTGCAATTGGGTTTCGTGCCTCTGACTGACAGTGCGCCATTGGTGATGGCTAAAGAGCTGGGTTTTTTCCAGGCAGAAGGGCTGGATGTCGCGCTCAGAAAGCAGAATTCCTGGGCTACATTACGTGACAAATTGCAGGTTGGGATCCTCGATGGGGCCCAGATGCTTGCACCTATGCCCCTGGCAAGCCAGTTAGGCTTAGGCGGCAATCGAGCACCGATTATAACTCCCTTCGTCCTGAGTTTTAATGGCAACGCCATTACCCTTTCAGAATCTTTGTGCAGGGAGCTTTGTGAGCTTCATGGTTTGCCGCTGAATAAGCTGCCTTTGCCACTGCCAGCCAGTTTGCTAAAAGCTGTTATTGATAAACGCATACAGGAAGGGCGGCCGGCTATGAAATTCGCTACGGTTTTTGCCTACAGTTGTCACTACTATCAGTTACGACAATGGTTCAGTGATGCCGATATCGAACTGGGAACCGAAGTTGAGGTGCAGGTACTACCGCCTACCAGTATGGTAGCGGCCTTACATGAAGGCGTGGTTGATGGTTATTGCGTGGGTGGCCCGTGGAATGCCAAAGCAGTGAGAGCCGGACTGGGCCTGACCGCAACCAGCTCCTGTGATATCTGGCCAGATCAACCTGAAAAGGTGTTGGGTATCACTCAGAGCTGGATGCAGGCGAATCCTGATACCACCGGGGCTTTGATCAGAGCCCTGAAGCGCGCCTGTAACTGGCTGGAGGAGTTGCCCAATCGTTTTGAAGCGGCTCGTATCTTGTGCTCTGCAACTTATTTAAATGCAGATCTGGACGTAGTTGCGCCAACCCTGCTTGGCAGCTGTCTGGTGCACCAAGGATTAAATCCAAGAACGATTTCCGCTTACAACCGATTCAGAAGTGCCGGCCAGGAGGGTAATAATAATCCCGATTCGTATTATGGCCGGTTTTTGCTTAATCAAATGGTTGAAGCCGGGCACATACAACTATCTCAGTATAAACAAATCGATTCTGAGCAGGTGTTTCGCGCCGATGTTTACGCCCAGGCGTTGCGGCGAGAGCAAACCGCAGTTCTGTAAGGGCAAGCCGTTTGCTGCACAACAACAGGGCGGCCTTGCACTATCAGAGTAGCCCGGCGGGCAAGATTATAACGATAAAATAACATAAGATATTGAAAATAAAGGGTAATTATAGATGGCACGGCCTGTGCTTTAACTAACTTGCGTAAATGTGGAGGGTACTGTCGCCAATGGGAATTGCCGATGGCCACAAGGAAAAATAACGCGGCAAGACGCTGCAGAAAAAAAATAAAAATATGATGCAGCAAGGTCGCTGACAATAACAAGATACCCCCACACAGCTTTGTAATAAAAGCTGAACAACAATTAGTTTGTCCGTTTCAGGCAATGATGCCGGTAACGGGCCAGGCAACGAAGCCCATGATTTCTGTGCAAGCAGAAACATGGGCTTTTTTTTGCGCAATATTTAATATACGTCTGTTTTCCGAACAGGGCCGCACAGATGCTGTCTCAGCATGCTTTCGTATCAATACTCACTTTTGCTTATCCCGTTTACAGGGGGATCTGTCGTTATTTGTCTGCACAGGCTTACAAATCTTGTGCTTTTGTGGCAAAAAAGCCTGATGCTAATCACTATTAAAAACGCAAAAGGCATTTGACTGTGAACAGACGTAAACTGACTACCCTTAGCCTGGCTGTAATACTGGGCCTTAACCTCAGTGCTCCGGTGCTGGCTGAAAGCGAGCAAACTGATAACAGTGCGGAAAAACCCGAATGGGACGTACTTAATCCACCTTTCGAATTTGATACCGTTAAGATTGAAACTGACGAAACCACCTGGTCGAGTCTGGACATTGCCCCGGATGGTCAATCTTTTGTGTTTGATATGCTCGGTGATATTTATACCGTTGGCATTAAAGGTGGTGAGGCTAAAGCCCTGACCTCGGACTTTGCCTTTAATATGCAGCCGAGTATCAGCCCTGATGGTAAACGTATTGCCTTTATCTCTGACCGTGGGGGGAATACTAATGTCTGGACCATGAACACAGACGGCAGTGATCTGAAGCAGGTCACCAAAATTGACAAGGATCTAATTCACTCCCCCAAATGGAGCCCTGATGGGCAGTATATTACGGTTATGCGCGGCATTGTCTCGCGGCGAAGCATACCGGCTGGTGAGGTATGGGTGTTCCATCATTCCGGCGGTGACGGCCTGCCCATTGCCAAGCGCGATGGCGGTGAACATGAACAGAATAATATTGCCGACCCGGTGTTTTCCCCGGATGGTAAATATCTCTACTATACCAAGGATGTGACCGGCAGCAGTGTATTTGAATATAACCGCGACCCGCTGAAAAGTATTTTTGCGATTAAACGCTACGAGCGTGAAACCGGCGAAGAGATCACCATGGTCAGCGGTACCGGCGGGGCAGTAGTGCCGACACCATCACCAGATGGCAAAAAGCTTGCCTTTGTGCGCCGTATTCGTGAAAACACCGCGCTGTTTATTAAGGATCTGGATACCGGTGAAGAAACCCCCATCTATCGTGATCTGGAGCGCGACATGCAGGAGGGCTTCGGCTCTGAGGGCTACTATGCCTATTTTGACTGGAGCGCCGACAGCCAGGATATCCTGTTCTGGGCAGAGGGTAAGTTTAAGCGTCTGAATGTTGCAAGTGGTGACATAGCAGAAGTGCCGGTGACGGTGAAAGCAGAGAAACAGATTGCTAAGGCGCTGCGTTTTGATGTGGATGTCGCCCCCGATGAGTTTGATGTCAAAATGATTCGCTGGGCACAGAAATCTCCTGACGGTAAGCGTATGGTTTTCCAGGCGCTGGGTAAGCTGTATATCAAAAATCTTGAGACGGGTAAGCAGCAGCGGCTGACCAATCAGGATGAACATGATGAATTCTACCCACGCTATTCCAATGATGGTAAACACATCGTGTATACCACCTGGAATGATGAGAATTTCGGTAGTGTCAGAGTGATCCCGGCCCGTGGCGGGAACAGTAAGGTGGTTACCAGCGAGCCTGGTCACTATGCCGAGCCCAGTTTCAGCACCGATGGTGAGATGGTGACGTACCGTAAATTTACCGGTGGGTACATTCTCTCTCCCAAGCGGTCTCTGGAGCCGGGTTTATATGTGGCGGATATTGATTCCAGAGAAAACACTAAAGTCTCAACCTCAGGCTTTGCGCCACATTTTGCCGGGGACAATAAGCGGGTCTATTTTACCGACTATACGCCAGGCAGTAATGCCACCCAACGTAAACTGGTAAGTGTCAATCTGCAGGGTAAAGATAAGCGAGAGCATCTGGACGGCAATAGCGAAGTGATAGAGTTCAGGCTCTCTCATGATAAACAGTGGGTCGCTTTTACTTACCAATATAACGCGTATATTGCTCCTTATGCTGAAACCGGAAAACTCACTAAAGTAGGACCAAACATGACGTCGATGCCGGTCAAACAGGTTTCGGCCCGGGCCGGTGAATACCTGACCTGGCGTGCCGATAATCAGGCCCTGTCCTGGCATCATGGGGCGCTGTTTTTTGAACGAGAGCTCAAACAAGCATTTGATTTTATCCAGGGTGCGCCCGAAGCGTTGCCTGAACCGATGGTGAAGGGTATTGATTTGTCGTTCACGCAAAAGGCAGATAAGCCATCGGGCCTTAAAGCGCTGGTGGGCGGCACACTGGTTACTATGCGTGATGCGGATAATACTCAGGAAGTGATTGAAAACGGTGTCGTGCTCATAGAAGGCAATCGTATTAAAGCGGTGGGTAAAAACGGTGAAGTGGATATTCCCCGTAGTGCTGAAGTTGTGGATATCTCAGGCAAAACGGTGATCCCCGGCCTGGTGGATGCACATGCTCACGGGTCGCAGGGTAGCAACGAGATTATCCCTCGTCAGAACTGGCGTAACTACGCAGATCTGGCCTTCGGGGTGACCACGGTACACGATCCGTCCAATGATACGACCGAAATCTTTTCGGCTTCGGAAATGCAGCGCAGCGGTGAGATCCTGGCACCACGGATCTATTCAACCGGTACCATTTTGTATGGCGCCAACTGGCCTGCTTACAAGGCGATTATAGAAGAACCGGATGACGCGAAATTCCATTTGCAGCGTCTTAAGGATGTGGGAGCTATTTCGGTTAAAAGTTACAACCAGCCACGCCGGGATGTACGCCAGCAAATAATTGCTGCGGGTAAAGAGTTGGGCATTATGGTTGTGCCGGAAGGCGCAGGGCGATTCCTCTACGATCTGACCATGCTGGTGGATGGCCATACGGGTCTTGAGCACTCTATTCCGCTGAATAAAGCCTATTCTGACGTGACCCAGCTGTGGCGTGCATCTGGCTTTGGTTATACTCCCACTTACGTGGTGACAATGGGCACTATGATGGGGGAGGAGTATTGGTATGACCGTACTGAGGTGTGGAAAAATGAACGCCTGCTTCGTTATACACCTCACTATATGCTCGACAGCCGGGCTATTCGCCGGCCCACAGCCCCCGATGAGCAGTACCATCATTTTTCCGTAGCTGAGTATTCCAAAGAGCTCAGAGATAATGGTGTTAGTGTTCATATCGGTGCTCATGGTCAGCGTCCGGGTCTGGGAGCGCATTGGGAGCTATGGCATATGCATCAGGGTGGATTTACTCCCTGGGAAGCTCTGCGAGGCGGTACGATCGATGGAGCGCGCCATCTGGGTATGGATAACGACATTGGTAGCCTGGAAGCCGGAAAACTGGCTGATATGGTGGTGATCGACGGTAATGTGCTTAGTGATTTTAGCAGGTCAGAGTATGTGACCCATACAGTACTAAACGGGCGTATCTTTGATGCAGCAACCATGAATGAGCTGGGTACTGAGCAACAGCGTAAACCGTTTTTCTTTGAGCAGATGAACGTTTCCAGTATGCCCAATCAGACTCAGGCAGAACTGGAAGCCAAGGCTCAGCGGCATCACTGGGTACACTAAATAATAGAAACCAGGAATGCATAAAAAGCGGCTTCGGCCGCTTTTTTTATACGCGCTATGCACCCAAAAATGAGTTGGTGTCAAAGGTATAAAGACAGATCAGTCTGAGTTAAAGTGAAGTACAGGTATGAATTACTGTAATCGTTATTATTGGATTGCTTGATAAAGGATTAAGTTCGAAGAATGAAGCACGACTACTGTATGTTACTGATGTTGGGCTGCCTTATTGCCAGCTCTTTCAGCTATGGCTCCGAGGAGCCCCAATCATCACAGCCCGTAAAACTGGTTACCGGAGATAACTATTTTCCTTATGCGTATGACGGGCTACCCGAGGGAGGCTGGTCTGTGGCTGTTATTGCCGCTGTTTTTGCGAAAATGGAGCAGCCTATTGAAACGGAAATAGTGCCCTGGAACAGAGGTCTGATGTGGACAGAGGAAGGTCAGTATCTGGGAACATACCCCTATGTGTATTCGAATCAGAGAAATGAGAAGTTTTTATACTCCGAGGCGATTAATAAAGTGCCCGCGCGGATTTATGTGGCCCGCAATTCTGGTATTACTGAAATCGGGCATCTGCAGGGTAAACGACTTTGTATACCCCATGGATACAGCGCAGAGGGTATTTACGCAGAGCTGTTGCTTCAATGGCGTATGGTAATGATCCGGGCTCAGAACGGGATGGCCTGTATCAGACACGTTGAAAAAGGCTGGAGTGATGTCGGCCTGACCAACGGCTATATGACCAGTGAGGTAAACCGGGAGCGCTTTGGTATAGGCTCTGATCTGGTAATTCTTGCTCACGAACTGGACCCGATACCATTGTATTTTGTGATTTCCCGCAGTTATCCGGATGCGCAAACATGGATAAACCGTTTTAACACGGCGCTGAAAACCCTGATAGATACAGGTGAGAAGCAACAGATTGATGAGAAATATCGTCAGTGGCTGTCTCAGTAACTGGCGATGGTTATTCCGAAATGACTGTACTGACAGAGGCATTAACTACGCGGATTTGCATTTTGCAGTTCGTTATTCAGCAGGGAAATAAATAAAAAGCCAGCAAATGCTGGCTTTTCTTATACCTTGTGAACCAGGTTATATCTGGCAGGGCAGGCAGTAGGCGTAAGCGCCTTGGGGGTCATTCAGTCGGGCCATAGCATCAAATTCTGACACCAGTTGTTTGACCAATGACAGCAGTTGGCTGTCTTGCTGGCTTTGCAGGGCACCACCGAGTACCACTGAAGCGCCACCAAAAAATTCCTGCCAGAACTTTTCTTTGGCCGACAGATCCCGCTGAATATACTTACTATCGTATTCATCAACTCCGGCAAGCTCGGCCGCTGCGGCGACAGCATCCTCCAGATACCCGAGTTCATCCACCAGACCCAGTTCATGGGCGGTGGTACCAATCCATACGCGGCCCTGGGCAATATTGTCTACCTCGGCTTTTTGCATATCTCTTTCACGCGCCACCAGAGAAATAAACTGGTCATAACCATGTTCAATGTTGCGCTGAATGATATCGGCAATTTTTGGATCTAACGCTCTGGCGGGGCTGAAACCGGCGAACTCAGTGGTGCCCACGCCATCTACATTAACACCCAGGTAATCAAGGGTGTTTTCGTAGGTCATAAACATGCCAAAGATACCGATAGAGCCGGTAATGGTGCTCGGCGCGGCCCATATCTGGTCCGCTCCGGCGGAAATCCAGTAACCGCCTGAAGCCGCATAGGTACTCATTGACACGACTACCGGCTTCCCGGCTGCCTTAAGTTGTTCTACTTCCTGGCGGATCACTTCTGAGGCGAACGCACTGCCGCCTGGTGAGTCTACATACAACACCACAGATTTTACTGAATCATCCATACGAGCTTTGCGAAGCAATCTGGCGGTGCTGTCTCCGCCGATAGTGCCGGCCTTTTGATTACCATTTAAAATGGTGCCTTTGGCCACTACAATGCCCACTTTGTCGGTTTCACTGCTACTGGGTACAAAGGGCATTTTAATGACCTGCAGATACTGCTTGTACGTTATATGGTTGTAGCCTCTTGAGGACTCATTACTACCCGCAATATTGGCAAACTCAGTGCGAATTTCTTCGCGGGTTCGCAATGCATCAATCCAGTTATTTTCAAGCGCATACTGGGCAAAATCGCCTTCTGCTGCATCAAACTTGGTTATAAACTGCTCAAGCTTCTCATCGAAGTTGTCTGTGTCCATGTTACGGGCTGCGCCAACATCCTGTTTATATTGCTGCCACAGCGACCCCAGCCATGCCTGATTGGCTTCTCTGGCAGCGTCAGACATATCGTCACGGATAAAGGGTTCTACAGCTGACTTAAAGGTACCAACGCGGAAAACATGAGTGGTAGCCTTGATTTTCTCCAGCATGGATTTGAAATACATGCGATAACGGCCATAGCCGTCCAGGAGCATGCCGCCCATCGGGTTCATATATACATGGTCGGCACGACTGGCCAGATAATATTGATTCTGACTGTAGTAATCACCTATGGCGTACAGCGTTTTACCACTGGTTTTAAAATCATCCAGAGCTGTACCCAGTTGTTGTAACTTGTCCAGCCCCGCATTACGCAGGCCCTGCAGATCCAGCACCAGCGTCTTGATGCGGTTATCCTGTTTGGCATTGTCGATGGCAAAGATCACATCCCGTAGCAATACTTCAGGGTTTTCTTCCTTCTGATCGAAAGCCTCCTGCATAAATTTCTCAAAAGGATCGACAGCGGTTTCTTCAATAACCAGATCACCTTTGAGATTCAGCACCAATACTGCTTCATCCGGGACGGTGACTTTGCCATCTTCGGATAAAATCGCAACCAGAATAATGGCGGCAATAGCGATGAAGATAATATTAAAAAACAACTTGCGGCTGAAGTTCAGCACGGACCATATGCCGGAGAACAATGCCTTGGTAAAACTTTTTCCTGTAGCCATAAAACAACTTCCTACAATTTAGTAACGCTATCCTATCCAAAGTGAGCCTAATACAAAAACATCAAATGTAATTTTTTATGTCTTTGCCCGGTTTCTTGGCAATCCTGCGTACAACTGTTCGCCCATTAACGGGTGAAATTCCATCCGTTATTGGGTTAGACTGGCAACAGATTAGACCAGTTGAGAAGAATATGAACAAGCACCCTCTGTACCCGAATCTGTTGTCACCACTGGACTTAGGTTTTACGCAGTTAAAAAACCGCGTTCTGATGGGCTCCATGCACCTGGGTCTGGAAGAAGAAAAAGGCGGTCCGGAAAAACTTGCAACCTTCTATGCCGAAAGGGCCGCCGGAGGTGTGGGGCTGATTGTCACCGGTGGGGTCAGCCCCAATCGTCAGGGGTGGGTGTTTCCTTTTGCTTCAAGAATGAGCAATAAGTCTCATGCCATGGAACACAAGGTGATCACCGAAGCGGTGCATAACCAGGGCGGCAAAATTTGTATGCAGATCTTGCACACCGGTCGCTACGGTTATCATCCGATCAATGTGGCGCCTTCTGCGATAAAGGCACCCATTAATCCGTTTAAGCCCTGGCAAATGACAAAAATGGGTATTCGCAGCACCATTAAGGACTATGCAAATAGCGCTGCGATGGCCCGGCTGGCTGGTTACGATGGCGTGGAAATCATGGGCTCGGAAGGGTACCTGATTAACCAGTTTTTGTGCCCGCGTACCAATCAGCGTGATGATGAATGGGGTGGCAGTTTCGACAACCGGGCGCGCATTGCTGTGGAGATTGTAAAAGCGGTGCGGGACAAAGTTGGCAGTGACTTTATTGTTATCTTTCGGCTGTCGATGCTGGATCTGGTGGAAGGCGGCAGCGAGTGGGAAGAAGTGGTCGCTCTGGGGAAAATGCTTGAGGAGCAGGGTGTTACGCTAATTAATACCGGTATCGGCTGGCATGAAGCCAGGGTGCCTACGATCGTTACCTCCGTGCCACGGGCTGCTTTCACCTGGGTTACCGAAAAAATGAAAAAGGAACTCAAGGTACCTCTGATTACCACCAACCGCATTAATATGCCTGATGTGGCTGAGCGGATACTCGCCGATGGTCAGGCGGATATGGTGTCGATGGCCCGGCCATTTCTGGCTGATGCTGACTTTGTGAATAAGGCCGAGCAGCAACGGGCTGATGAGATTAATACCTGTATTGCCTGTAATCAGGCCTGTCTGGATCATGTGTTTAAGAAAAAACGCGCCAGCTGCCTGGTTAATCCCCGGGCCGGATATGAGACTGAACTGAACTTTCCTCTGACTAACCACAAGAAAAAACTCGCGGTGGTGGGTTCTGGCCCTGCCGGTATGGCCTTTAGCTGCTATGCCGCAGAGCGCGGCCATGAAGTTCATTTATTTGATAAGGCTGCACAAATCGGCGGGCAGTTTAACTATGCCAAACAGATCCCGGGTAAAGAAGAGTTCTTTGAGACCTTGCGCTACTTTAACCGCCGCATCGAAATCACCGGGGTAACGCTGCATCTTAACAGTGAACAAACGCTCGAAAGTCTTAAGCAAGGGGGATTTAATGAAGTGATCCTCGCTACTGGTATTATTCCTCGTCCGCTGGAACTGCCTGGTGTGGACAACCCTAAAGTGCTCTCCTATCTGGATGTACTCAGAGATCACAAACCTGTAGGCAAGAAGGTGGCAATAATCGGAGCCGGAGGCATCGGTTTTGATGTGGCAGAATATCTCGCCGAACCACAATCACTGACCAAAGAGCCCGACCACTGGATGAAATACTGGGGCATTGATAAGGAATATCGTCAGCGAGGGGGGCTCACCGAGAGAGAGATTGATAAAACCGAACGGGAAATCTGGTTACTGCAACGAAAAACCACCAAAGTCGGTAAGAACCTGGGGGCCACCAGTGGCTGGGTGCACCGTAAGACGCTGCAAAGCCATAATGTACAGATGGTACCCGGAGTCACATACAAGAAAATTGACGATAAGGGCCTGTGGATTGAGGTCAATGAGCAGGAGAAACTGCTGGAAGTCGACAATATCATTACCTGTGCCGGCCAGTTACCGTTAAGAGAACTTCAGCAGAATCTGGAGCAGGCTGGTATTCCCACCCACCTGATTGGTGGCGCTGATGTGGCCACAGAACTCGACGCCAAGCGCGCTATTCGCCAGGGTGCAGAACTGGCGGCTAAAATTTGATCTAAAAATGGAGCGTAGTTCATTATTGAGGTAAAAAGGGGTCATAGTTAATTCATCATCATCCAATCTGACTGGTTAGTAATTAACTACGACCCCTTTTTGTTCTTTTGATTTATCAGGTTGATAACCCTGTAGCCGACGCTGCTCTTCAGTATGGCCTGTCGGGAAAGTGCGTCAGTGACTATCTGCTGTGCTAGTATGGAATTCAGTCATCTCCTTTGAAACCGTATTCAGAACATGCACAATATTCAATGCCAGTGCGGCAAATTACAGGGCCATATTGTTGGAAATGGAATCAGTAGCCGGGTAGTTTGTTATTGTGCTGATTGTCAGGCATTCGCCAGGTATCTGGAATGTGCCGATAGGGTTCTGGATTCTGATGGTGGAACAGAGATTTTGCAGGTGGCTCAGCATCGGGTGAGGTTTACACAAGGTCTGGAACACCTGGCGATAATGCGACTGGGCAGCAAAGGCTTGCTGCGCTGGCATACTAGCTGTTGCAACACGCCAGTGGGGAATACCCTGAGCAATCCCAGACTGGGTTTTATTGGTCTGATCCATTCCTCTCTGGATAGATCTGCGCTGGAAAAAGATTTCGGCAACAATATTGCCAGAGTGAATGTGGATTCCGCCACCGGCACACCAAAACCTGGGCAAAAAGGGCTGTTTGGTACAGTGCTGCGATTTATCGCGATGATTATTTCTGCCCGTGTGGGCAACCGCTATAAACAATCTCCGCTGTTTACCCGCGAAGGAGAGCCGGTTGCACCAGTAACGACACTGAGTCGTGAACAACGAAAAACACTCAAATATGGTGATGTCACAGGGCAGAATAATGCTCACAACTAGAATAGGAACCGGCATCATCGCCTCAGCGATGGTTTGCTGTGTTTCTGCATTGGAGTTATCTGAACTGTCGTGGATGGGCGGATGTTGGATGTTGGACGGAAAAGCCTCTGGCTCAGGCGAAATGTGGACTGAACCACTGGGCAATATGCTGTTAGGGATAGGGTTTATGTCCAAACAAGACAACGTCAGTCGCTATGAATATATGAGAATTGAAAAACGTGAGTCGGGGGAGATCTACTTTGTTGCCATTCCCTCTGGCCAGCAAGAAACGGAATTCAGATTGACGCAGCACACAGAAAAGCGGGTCGTATTTGAAAATCCCGCTCATGATTTTCCCCAACGCATTACCTATAGCCAGATTGCTGAAGGTGTTATGCAGGCAAAGGCCGGGTCAAAAAAAGATGACTCATACAAAGGGTTCGAATTAACTCTGTTACGAACAGACTGCCAAAGCCCGTCGCGCTAGAAGCTACTCACTCTGTTCATTCTCGTCTGATCTGTATTCGAGAATGTCCCCGGGCTGGCATTGCAGAACCTCACAAATTCTTTCCAGCGTAGAAAAGCGCACCCCTTTTACTCTGCCAGTGCGCAGCAGTGACAAGTTTTGTTCGGAAATGCCGACTTCGCCAGCCAGTTCCTTGCCACGTACTTTGCGTTTAGCCAGCATCACATCAAGATTAACAATTATAGGCATTTCGCTGATCCTATATAAACTGACTATTTTCTTTTTCCAGCTCACCGCCTCTGACAAGCAGGTTGCTCATAACCCATAAAATCATGGCTAATGCGATGACTTTAACTTCACCACTGCCCAAAGCCACAGAGAGTACTTTCTGACCCGGAGGGTGATTTAAAGACAGTAGCACACTGGCCAGCGCAAAATGTACTGGCTTGGCGAGTCCCTGAGCAAAGAGCATGATAGCGAACAGGCGCAGATCACGGCTGTTACTGTGGTTAAAAAGCTGGCCTCTGGAAAAGTTGGCAAAAGCGCGGCGTAAAAAATATAAACCTGCCAGACCGATACTCACATAACCCAGGGTTAGCAACCAAAGGCTGTACCACTGGCCGTCAGATACGGTATGCCATTGTATCGGCAAGCTCAGGTTTGATCTGGCCAGCGAGGCAAAAATTTCAATGTCGATCAGCAGGTATATCGCGGCAACCGGGGTGATGAACAATACTGCGACGCAACCCAAAGCAATGAACAACGAGAAGTGACGAGTCATAATAAATTCTCTTGACGTGGATGTTTAAAGTGAATAACTTATCGTTTTACATTAATTTGTCAAGAGGGAAATAACAATGAACATGCGTTTTTACATCAGCTTAATGCTAGCGCTATTACAATGGATGCCTGCGAACAGCGCCTCAGCACTGACGGTAAAGCAATTTTCCGACATTTGTGCTTCTGCGCCAGAAGAGTGCAGTAAGCTTCCTGTTATTAACGCGTATATTGGCGGCGCTCTTGATTTGCTGGCCACACTTAATGACAGAACTGAGTATCTGCAGCCAATATACTGCAAAGCGCCACAGAGGTTGTTTGATGTGCCAGCGATTGTTGGTTTTATGCAACAACAAACTGAACACAACGCGCAGGACAATGCCATGTTGCTGCTTATCCGTTACCTCGAAGAATATGGCGGATGCAAAAAATGAATGGGTTGAAGTTTGCTGTACTGATATTGCTGGTTGGCGCTACGGGTTGCAGTAATAGGGGTATGTATGAAAATTTACGTATCCATCAGCGTCAGGAATGTCTTGAAAGGCCCCCCTCAGAATCTATTGAATGCCTGCAGCGCACCAATAAATCTTTTGAAGAGTATCAGCGTGAACGTGAAGAGGCGTTAAAAGAGGGAGCTTCGTCGAAGAAATACCAATGACAATATAAAATACAGGGTTCAAGGTTCCTGTTGTTTGCTCATTGGTTCAAACAGTGTAGATAAGGTTGGTTCTGAACCAGGTGGGGGGGCGTTGTTGCCACAACAGCAGGGAGATTTTGGCGCAAAGTGCGTTTGACGGTATGATTCGGCTATATAACCGCTAAACGGGAGACTGTAAAAATATCTGTGTA
>NZ_NISX01000016.1 GCF_002591895.1 Lacimicrobium alkaliphilum | reverse complement strand
GTACTGATTAACGGCGAACAGGTACACTAACCCTTCGGTAACGACCTTTTGGCAGGTGGGCAGTCAGCAGACTGTCCACCCATGCTTGCGGTTTTGAGCCACTGAACTGCCTTACCATTGCACGACTGATCCCCATCAGAATTGCCCGCCTGACCGGCTCTCAGCAGAACATATTACTCACTAATGCTTCAACTCATCGCCGCTTGCTGAATACAGTCCGGCCTCTGCTGATTCTGTTGCAATTTCTCCAGCATCGCTTTTGGACATTGAGACTTTCGACAACAACGGGACAAATAGGCTAAGTGCTCAGCAGAGCGCTCTTTTAACAAAGAAGACACCACCCCCTTGAGCCATAGTAGTCCCTGATCACTATCCTGACGTTTGTGCCACAAAATACCCAGTTGCGTCGGCGGCAACTCCAGCGGTGTTTCAAATACCGCTAACTCACCGTTAAGTATCTCTTTCTCGATAGCCATAGAAGGAATAACGCAAATCAGATTGCTTTCTTTCAGCAACGGCGCAACGGCAGAGAAATGATTGACTGACATGGCTATACGGCGACTGAGACCCATCTGCAGCAATGCCACATCAGTGACGCCCATTGTATCGCCGGACATCGATACCAACAGGTGATCTGCATTGATAAAGTCATCCATCTTTAACGCTTTTTTCGCCAGCGGATGTTGCTGGCGCATTGCACACACATAACGGGGAGAGAACAGGTAGTCGCTGCGGATCACGCTGGAGATGATGGTCTGACCGGCAACGACCATATCCACCTCAGCGTCATGGAGGATTTTCTCATTATTGACGATGGTGTTCGGGATAGCGTGAATATTAATATGTGGAGCTTGCTCCTCCACCAGACGGCGCAACGACGACCAGATCATATCCACCGCAATATCAGACGTCGCAATTCTGAACGTTCGCCGTGCGGTGCCGGGGTCGAACAGAGTTGGGTCTACCGCATCTTCCAGCTGACGCAGAGGATCCCGCACCTGCCCCCAGAGATTCTGAGCAAATACCGTCGGTTGGACTCCACGCCCGTCCTTAACGAACAATTCGTCCTTCCAGGCACTGCGCATCCGTGACAGCGCATTAGACACGGCGGGCTGGGTCATGGCCAGACGATCTGCCGCCCGGGTAATGGCCCCTTCAGTCATGATAGCGTCAAAAATCATTAATAAATTCAGTTCCTGGTGGCGCATTCCGGTTTTCTCTTAGGTTATCTGATTAGAACATCATACATAACTTTAAATGATGTTACTCATGCAAACTTATAATTTTTATTATTTGTTTCGCGCATACATACTCCCCGCATCGTAAACCGAAATTCAGGAGCCTTACATGTCACTACGTTATCATCTGCAAATTGGAATCTTGCTTGGATCCCTGATCCTGCTGGTAGCTTGTGGGTCAGATCATCAGACTGAGCAACAACAGATGCCTGCTCCTCAGGTGTCAGTGGCATCGGTGGTCAGTGAGCGCATCACGGAATGGGATGAATTCACAGGCAGACTTGAAGCACCGCAAACGGTAGAGCTGCGCCCGCGGGTTTCCGGCTATATTGATCTGGTCGCTTTCGAAGAAGGCGCTCTGGTTGAGGCTGGCCAGCCGCTTTTTCTGATTGACAACAAGCCTTTTAAAGCCGAAGTCAGGCGCCTGCAGGCACAGCTGGAACAAGCTCAGAGTCAGCTAAGCCTGGCCGAAACAGAATACCAACGCGCACAGAAGCTGTCTGGTCAGGCAGCGATTTCTCAGGAAGTGCTCGATACCCGACGCGCTCAGCTCCAGCAAGCCGAAGCGCGTATCCGCTCGGTCAGCGCGGCACTGGACGTTGCCCGGCTCAATCGGGGGTATACCAGGGTAACGGCGCCTATTTCCGGTAGAGTATCGCGTGCGCTGATCACCCAGGGCAACTACGTTAGTGCCGGGCAAAGCCTGCTGACAACAATAGTGTCAACGAAAAAGATTTATGCCTACTTCGATGCCGACGAACAAACCTATCTCAATTATCTGAAACTGGCAGAAGAAGGCAGCCGGCCGGCTATCAGAGATGCGGCCTTTCCCGTATATGTAGGGCTGGCCAACGATACGGAATACCCCCATGCGGGTAAGCTGGATTTTATGGACAACCAGGTGAACCCCGCCACCGGCACCATTCGCGCGCGTGCTGTATTGAATAATCAGGAAGGACGTTTACTGCCCGGCCTGTTTGCGCGTATCAAAATGACAGGCAGCGCCAGTTACAACGGCATACTGGTGGACGATCGCGCCATCGGCACGGATCTGAATAATAAGTTTGTGCTGGTATTGGATGAGTCAGATAAGGTTCAGTATCGTGCGGTGGAGTTAGGTGAAAAGATCGCGGGACTGCGCATCATCAGATCCGGTCTCAGTGCCACTGACAAGATTGTGGTCAATGGCTTGCAACGTGTACGGCCTGGCTCACCGGTGAGACCAGAGTTCGTCAATATGACCAATGATGAAACACTGGACAAACTGCAGGCCATGCAGCAAAAGCTGGACAAACAGTCAGATCTTAAGGAGCTTGCCAGGAAAAATGCGCTCCCTGATGCGGTCATTGGGGGGTGATATGAACTTCTCTCAATTTTTCATTCAGCGCCCTATCTTTGCCGGTGTTCTGTCGTTACTGATTTTCATCGCGGGCGCGTTAGCCGTATGGAAACTGCCGATTACCGAATACCCTCAGGTGGTACCACCAACCGTAGTGGTCACCGCTAACTATCCGGGTGCCAATCCGAAAGTGATCGCTGAAACGGTGGCCACTCCGCTGGAGCAGGCCATTAATGGTGTTGATGACATGCTGTATATGTCGTCTCAGGCCACCTCTGACGGACGCATGACTCTGACAATCACCTTCGCTATCGGTACCGATCCTGATGAGGCAACGACACTGGTGCAGAACCGGGTCAACCGGGCCCTGCCGAGGTTGCCTCAGGAAGTACAACGCCTGGGCGTGGTGACTGAAAAATCATCTCCGGACCTGACCATGGTAGTGCACCTGATCTCTCCGGATAATCGCTACGACATGCTGTATCTGTCAAATTACGCGGATCAATATGTAAAGGACGAGCTGGCGCGTATTGAAGGGGTTGGCAATGTCAGGGTATTTGGTGCCGGTGAATACAGTATGCGTGTGTGGCTTGATCCGCAGAAGGTGGCCGCTCTGGGACTTAATCCGGGTGATATTGTCGGTGCCATTCGTGCCCAGAATCAACAAGCCGCTGCCGGCAGCCTGGGCGCCCAACCTATTGGCGACAGTGACTTTCAATTGTTGATTAACGTCAAAGGACGACTGGCGAACGAGCAGGAATTCGCCGATATCATCATTAAGGTTGGCAGCAACGGCGAGATCTCACGTATCCGGGATGTGGGCAGAGTAGAGCTGGGATCTAATTCCTATGCCCTGCGCTCGTTACTTGATAACCAGCCTGCTGTGGCGCTGCCTGTATTTCAGGCGCCGGGCTCCAATGCAATTGAGATTTCTGACCAGGTACGCGCCACAATGGCACAACTGAAGCAGGTTTTTCCGCAGGGTGTGGACTATTCCATTGTCTATGATCCAACTGTGTTTGTGCGTGGCTCCATCAAAGCCGTCATCAATACGTTGTTCGAAGCTCTCCTTCTCGTGGTGCTGGTTGTTGTACTGTTCTTACAGACATGGCGCGCCTCGGTCATTCCGTTAGTGGCCGTACCTGTATCACTGGTGGGAACATTTGCCGTTATGCATCTGCTCGGGTTTTCACTGAATGCCCTGTCTCTGTTTGGGCTGGTACTGGCCATTGGTATTGTTGTGGATGACGCCATCGTGGTAGTGGAAAATGTGGAGCGCAATATTCACGACGGTCTGTCGCCGGTAGACGCGACCAAACAGGCCATGCGTGAAGTCACCGGCCCCATCGTTGCCACCACCCTGGTATTAGCGGCGGTATTTATCCCCACAGCCTTTATGTCGGGTCTGACCGGTCAGTTCTACAAGCAGTTTGCACTCACTATCACGATTTCAACGGTAATTTCAGCGTTCAACTCATTGACTCTGAGTCCGGCTCTGTCAGCCCTGTTGTTAAAGAGCGATCATGCCCCCAAAGACCGGCTCACCCGGTTTATGGACAAGGTGTTCGGTAACTGGCTGTTCAAACCGTTCAACCGACTGTTTGATCGCGGGGCACGGGGCTATACCCATGGCGTGGGTAAACTGGTGCGTATGAGTAGTATTATTCTGGTGTTATATGCAGGCCTGATGGCACTGGCTTATCAACAGTTTTCCAGTACACCGACCGGATATGTTCCCACACAGGACAAAGAGTACCTGGTGTCTTTTGCTCAGCTCCCCGATGCCAGTTCTTTAGACAGAACAGAGGCCGTTATCCGCCAGATGTCGGATATTATGCTCGATCATCCGGGCGTAGAACATGCGGTGGCCTTTCCGGGTCTGAATATCAACGGCTTTACCAACAGCCCCAGCAGCGGCATTGTGTTTGTGCGTCTCAAATCCTTTGATCAACGCCAGAGCCCTGAACTGTCGGCCGGGGCTATCGCCGGGCAACTCAATCAGCAATTTGGTGCGATTCAGGATGCCTTTGTGGCGATTTTCCCGCCGCCGCCTGTGCAGGGGTTAGGCACTATTGGTGGATTCCGGCTGCAGATTCAGGATAGGGGGAACCTGGGCTACGAGGAATTATATCGGGTCACTCAGGATGTCATTGGCAAAGCCTGGGCGGCGCCGGAACTCACGGGAAACTTCTCCAGCTTCCAGGTTAATGTGCCTCAGCTGGATGTGGATCTGGACCGCACCAAAGCCATGAGTCAGGGTGTGGATATGAACAGCCTGTTCCAGACTATGCAGGCCTACCTGGGTTCGGTCTATGTGAATGACTTTAATCAGTTTGGCCGTACCTACCAGGTCAATGTTCAGGCCGATGAGCGTTTCCGCCAGAACCCGGAACAGATTACCCAGCTCAAGGTTCGCAATAATCAGGGAGAAATGATCCCACTGGGTTCCTTCCTGAGTGTAGAGCACTCAGCAGGGCCGGACCGGGTCATGCACTATAACTCTTACCCAACCGCCGAGGTTAATGGTGCACCGGCACCGGGGTTCAGTTCTGGCCAGGCCAGAGCCGCTATCGAAAAAATTCTGGATGAAACGCTGCCCCTGGGAATGAGTTATGAGTGGACTGAGCTAACGTATCAGCAAATCCTGGCCGGCAATGCTGCCTTGCTGGTATTCCCATTGGTGGTGCTGCTGGTGTTCCTGGTGCTGGCAGCCCAGTATGAAAGCCTGACCCTGCCGCTGGCAATCATATTGATTGTCCCGATGACACTATTGAGTGCCATGACCGGCGTCATTATCTACGGCGGAGACAATAATATCTTCACCCAGATAGGCTTTATCGTATTGGTGGCCCTGGCAACCAAAAACGCGATTCTGATCGTTGAGTTTGCCAAAGAGCTTGAGGATAAGGGTATGAGCACCCTGGCGGCGATTAAGGAAGCGAGCCGTCTGCGCCTTCGCCCCATTCTGATGACATCCATCGCTTTTATAATGGGTGTGGTACCCATGGTGTTTTCTGACGGGGCTGGCAGCGAGATGCGTCAGGCAATGGGTGTGGCCGTGTTTTCCGGCATGATTGGCGTCACCCTGTTCGGCCTGCTGCTGACGCCGGTATTCTATCATCTGCTGAGGCATCGTCGTGCCGCAAAAGAGGCACGCAGGCTCGATGCACAACAGCAAATCGCGTATAAATAAGGCCAGTTCGCGCTGAAAAGACGGGCAATCATTGTGATTGCCTGTGTTTTTATTCCTCTGTCTGACCTGCTGTTAAAGTCCCCTCTGGCCCGGCTCTGAATGTCATGAAAGCCATGCTGAGTCAGGATCTGGAGTTTTATCATGACAAGGTCGGGGTCACCAATTACGAGCAAAACCTTAACGCCACACAAAACATGTTTAACAGTGACACCGATCTACAGCGGGAGCTGCTGTCGGAATTTACCGAAGTGCATCCGGTTCCGGGTTATGGTGCTATTCAGACCGGCGTCACTCACGCTTTGGCTCAGGCCGTCAGTCAGGGTGTTCGCCTAAACAATGACAAGCCCGTCCTCAGCCATGCAATACAGGGTTGTGATATCGTCAATGGCCGTTTCATAAATAGTAAGCTGATAGAACGACTGCGCCAATGTGACGGGCTCATCTTCGGCTCACCAACCTATATGGGTGGGGTAGCAGCACAGTTTAAGGCGTTTGCCGATGCCACCAGCGAGCTGTGGAGTGAACAACAATGGGCGGGTAAGCTTGCCGCCGGATTTACCTGTGGCAGCAACCTCAATGGCGATCAGTCCATGACACTGCAATATATCAGTATTCTCGCCAGCCAGCATGGGATGTTATGGGTAGGGCTGGATGCCCCTCAGGGTTTTGGGGAGCGCAGGGTTAACCGGCTTGGTTGCCAGTTTGGTGTCACCGCCCACGCACCGGACGGGAAAGCCCATCCTGAGGATCTGGCAACTGCAGAATATCTGGGTAGGCGGGTAGCGACTCTGGTATCCCATAGAGGCCAAAAGGTATCTGTTCCCTGACCCGAGAGCTCAGGACGATTAGGTCACCAGCTCAACCACCGTTGCAGAACCAATGGATGCCAATGATAAAACACTGTCTGATTTGGTTAAGCATTATAACAAGCCCACCAGTCAATAAAGCAAGAAGATGACAATGTTACCGGGTTGTGCGGGTACAGAGCTGGAGTAAGGCGGGTTGACGTTTCCCGTGAATTGGCACCCTTCCTCGATGAAACTATTCATACTATGCTGCCCGGGCACCCATTTAATGGCTGGCCTGGTATTGCACTCCCTTGTGAATTCGCCGGCAGGATCGCCGGCGAGCCTCCTTTTATTGTGCTTCCCAGACATCAGCCTGGTCGGGTTGTTGACCTAAGGTCCACCATTTGGCCCGGTAGACGTTACCCTGATAACTGACCAGATCACCTCCGACGTACACTGTACCGGCGTCCCAGGCGGGCACACTGCTGTCATCGTTTTGCACCTGAACATCAATATTAGCAGTGGTGGTCAGCTGTCCGTCTGACACCGATACGGTTACGGTGACATTGGTATCCTCACTCACTTGATCTGCGCTGAGCGTAATATTCGCGCCAGAGCCGCTGTAACTCAGGGGCGCCGGAACCTGCCAACTGAAGGTCAGGGGATCCTGCTGATCATCATAGGCATGTACATTTACCGCAATACTCTCACCTTCTGGTACCTGCAGGCTCGACGGTGCGTGAACGACCGGTGCGGTATTGCCAACCGGCGGCTGAATACTGAGGTTAAAACTATGCGATGCCTGCGCAGTAAACACTTCATTGCTGAGCAGATTGGTACTATCAAACTGAATATTCCCATTGGCATCCTCAACCCCGACCTGAATGTCCACCGGATAGTCGCTATTGAGTTTGGCTGCCAGATCAGCCTGCCAGCTCTGAGCATTGGCTGAGGTCACCGGCACTAACTCGTTGATCAGCTCCTGGCCATTGCCATCAAACAACCGGAACCATACTGTGTCTCCGGGGCTGGCATCCTGTCCCTGACGAACAAAGTAGCCCGCTGAATACCAGTCATCCGGTGGCGTGGTATCCCTGACAATTTCAATATCGCTGCAATTGTAAAAGCCCTCTCCGACCACATCCTCACGCTGCCAGCGAGTGTAGAGTATGGCGTCACCGCTGCGGTTAGCCGGTATGTTCACGGTCATGTCGTAATAACGGTTACCATCGGGCGCCAGTACCACATTGACGTTGCCCTGGTCCTGAACATGCTCAAGATCTGACCAGCTCAGCGCTTGTGTGCTGCCGTCAAAGCCGGGTTTACTCAGATAGAACTTCCAGAAACTGGGGTTATGCGGCGTGCTGGCATAAAAGCGCACATTGATTTCATCGTTCGCATTTGGCGTCACCTGACTGCGCTGCCAGTGTGGCGACGGTAAATTGATGCCCTGCTTTTGTGGGTCTCCAGCACTGCACAGGCTACCGTCAGGTACGGCGGCTTCCACCGCAGCCTGATTCAGATAGTCGGCAACATTGACCGAAAACTCTATGGCCTGAACAAACTGATAGGTACCGGAGTCCAGAAACGCAGCCCGGCACGCCAGATTGGGAATACGTGAACCATCCTGAGGCCACCAGTATCCCCCTTGCTCATCACAAAATACCTGCCTGGCTTTAGGTACCTGCATATAACCATGGGCAGACAGCTGATTGCTGAAGGTCACCAGACTAACCCCGGCAACCGCCAGCAGCGCGGGGGAACTTAGGCATTTTAAATTCATTGTTTTCTCCTGTTGTGTATGACGATGTCTCGTCGGATTAAGCTGGCAGCCAAAACGAACGGCCAGCGGCACATCGCGTTTTCCGATATGTAAAAAATAAGTTAAGCATTTGTATAAACATTTGACTAATTATATTGATATAGCTTATTCGAATGGATTATTTATAAAGCGGGTTCTGATATTGAATCAGTCTCTGGGAAGAGGTCAGGTGAACAGCAATGGGCAGCAGAACTGGCCGACAAACTTAGCTCAAGTGCCTATTCTAACTGGCTTGATTGTTCTGCGTCTGGAGTCGGTAACCCGTCAGATAAGACCTTCATGAACATGCGCGGCCAGGGAGTATTTTAGTCTTGCCGGGTGAACAGCTATTGCACTGATTGATATAACTTGCTGAAACAAGCTAACTTCTAAGCAATCCATTACCCCGCAACACAAGAGTATTTTCGCCTGCCAGCATGGCATTAAGCGACTGGGATGTCAGTTGGGCTTTGCTGGATATACGACCGATGGCAAGGCTCACATTATCGATCCGGGTCAGCATATGGTGACAGCAGAATCCTTTATCCCGTTAATTCATCTTGCGGACTAAATTTATAGACAATGCGTTTACAGTAGGGTTGTGTCGGAGTGACGATATTTGTCTCAACGTTTTTCAGATTAATACTATTTACCACTCCTTGCGCTTCAAGACACACCGCCGAAGAAGGCAGGAATGGTGGCCCCAGAGCTGATGAAGTATAAACCTGCAATGCCGGTTGATCGGTATACAGTTGCATCCGGACGTTGTTTCCTGGCGCTTCCAATGTTGCTCCCCAGGCTACTCGACGTTGGCCATCAGGTGTTTTATTGGACAGCAAGATACAATGATCCAAAGGGGTATTCGTTGAGAGCCTGAGCAGGTTAGCGGCACTGATAGAAGGGCAGCTTTGCCTGAGTGACGCTATCTCTCCTGTCGCTACATTGTCCTCATCAGACACCATATAGCGATGGTCAGAAAGATGAAGGCTCAGATCAGATACAGACCCTTCTCCCAACGTAAAGTAGCTATGGTTAGTGAGGCTCAGTGGCGTTGGTTGCGATACGTTACCGATAAAGGATATGCAAATCTCATTGTTGGCTGTCAGGTGATATCTCACCTGCAGATCAGCCTGCCCCGGGAAACCATTTTCCAATGAAGGTGAGCAATAGCTGTAAATCACCTCTGAGGTTGATACCTTTTCAATTCGCCACTCACGCTCTGAAAGCCCTGATGAACCGCCGTGCAGGCAATGCTCCCCCTCATTCTGGCAGACCTGGTAGTTTTTTCCGTTTAAGTGAAATTGTCCCTTGCCAATACGATTAGCAACCCTGCCTATTGTTGCTCCTATGTAATAAGGGTCCTGCTGGTAACTCTTGGCGTGACTATAACCGAGTATCATCTGTTTATTATATTTGGCGAACGGTACTTCAACAGAAAGTACGCGCGCGCCAAAACTACTTAACCGACACCGCATGCCGTTATTGTTCACAATTTCATTGATCTTCATGAGTACACAAATAAAAAATGACAAGATCAGGACAGGAGAGAGCAATTTCTGCCGTCCGGAAACAAAAAAGCGGTCTGAGAGGGCACCCGACCGCTAAAACTAACCAAAACTCGTCAGTTTTTAAAAACTGGCACGCACTCCCAGTGCATAACGAGCGCCATAGTCACCATAATAGATAAAGTGGTTATCGAAACGTCCGTGTTTATCTACGGTGGACTCCGTGATATTGATACCCTCGAAATAAACGCTCATGTTCTCGTTTATTTCATAACTACCACTGATATCTATCTGCTCATAATCATCCACATAAATCGGCTCACCGGCATAAGGATTGATTTGCGTCTCCAGAAACTCTCCGCGCAGGTTATAGGCAATACGCAACTGGTAAGGTCCTTTCTCGTAGAAGACGACTGCATTAGCCGTATCGCTCAGCCCTTCAAGAGCAAACACCTGATCCGGATTGCTATTGTCCAGTTCAGCATTACTGTCTACAAACGTGGCGTTGATCTGTACACCGAATCCGTTTTCCAGGGTATGGATCCAGTTGGCCTCGATACCGTCTACAGTTGCACTCTCACCGTTTACGGGTCGGTTTACATCAAAATCAGACCACTGCTCACCGAACTCCAAATCAAAGTTTTCGATGCTATTGGTGCGGACAATGAAGTTATCCACCGACTTTCTGAAGTATGCAACTGACGCCATGCTGGCCTCATCATAGTAATACTCCAGCGACAAATCGAAGTTGGTCGACTCGAACGGACTCAGCATAGGGTTGCTGCCCTTAGCGGTGCGCAAATCCGTAGTGGTTGAATTAATACTTAATGCCGGTGCAAGATCCGTCAATGTAGGTCGTGTAATGGTCTTGGAGGCGCCGGCACGAAGAATAAGTTCATCTGTGATATTCAAATTGGCGCTGAGGGAAGGTAACCAGTTGTCGTAATCGTTGTCTATCGCAACCGCCTGGAAACCTTCATAACGGGGCACCAGGTTAACCGACATCTCGACCGGCTTATCCAGACCCACTATCGTTTGCATCGTCCCGTTGGATGTCTGCTCAGTTTTAGAGTAGCGCAATCCCGCCACAACGCTCCACGTCATGTCGCTAATATCACCATTAAAATAGGTGTCGGCATAGAATGAAGTGACATCTTCCTCTATCTCATATGCGTCGTTAGTAGCGCGAGCCGTAAAGCCGCCGTTGGAATTGTGCAAAGCCAGCAGAGCCTGCTTAACCTCCGGATCCTGGGAAAGCATCGCCAGTGATGCCGGATCATTGGCCAAATTCCACATTGCGGATTCATTCAGTTCAAAGAACTGAGCAGAAAGATCGTTGGCGGGAAATACATTGCCGTAATCTCTTACCGTGGCATGGGCACTTGTCGCGACCGGGCGCACACCACTGTTCTGATACATTTTAATCAGTTCGGCAGGTGTCTGATATGAAACATTCTGTTTGGATTTAGAAAGGTAGTGGGCACCGAAATCCACTTTATGAAAATACTGACCATCCACCAGATAAGAAAAGTCGAATCTGATCTGGTTGTTCTCAGCTTTGGTATAATCACCGTTGCGCTCCATATGACGCATCTGCAAATCGGACAGATCCGCATTCACCGGCAATGTTGTTTCAGGCTCCACATGAATCAGCGAAGGAACCTGGCCAGAGGTATAGTCCAGGATTATTCCTGGCTGGTTAAGTGCCTCCAGCGTCTGACGCGAATCTAACCCCCGATTATTGTTTTCAGCTTCCGACCAGGCAAAATCAGCTTCCAGGCTCAGTCTGTCACTGATAATCCAGTCGGCATTCAGGCCCAGTACTTCGGTTGTTGAGGGACGATGTTTCTCAAAACGCAGGTGCGCATAGCCAGAGTACCCATCGGCATGGGTTTGACGTAATACCGTATTGTTCCCGTCAACATCATCCATGGAGTGGGTTGCCCAGAACCAGTTGTAGGCCTGATTATTCACACTGTCGACGTCCAGTTTGGAGTACAGGTAGTCCCCCGACAGAATCAAGTCATCTGTTGCCTGGAACTGAACCGCTACATTTCCACCCACTCGCTGACGATCTTCCTGAGTAACCCCCCGGCCTATGGCCTGATGGGAGTACAATCCTTCTGCCACACCGATAACTTTGCGCCATCCATCATCAGGCCCGACATCACGACGGTGTGCATAGAGTTCAATGTCACGCTGAATCATACCATCGTTATTGACCTCAAAACTTTGCGCTTCCCGGTTCTGATAGGTAAATGAGGCTAATAAACCCAGCCGATCATCCATAAAACGGTCTGTAACCAGAAATGAGCCCTGCGGTGTTACCTCTCCACGATTCTGCTCACGAACGCCCTCTACACTGCCGGCAGCATAGAAGCCATCAAAGTCAAAAGGCTGAGCGGTACGGATATCAATACTGCCACCGATCCCCCCCTCGAGCATTTCAGCGGTTGAGGTCTTATTCACATCGATGTTGCTGACCAGCTCTGATGCTAGAGTATCAAATCCGAAAGCGCGACTCTGGCTTTCACTCGCCACTTCACGACCATTAAGGGTGACTGAACTGAAATCCGGACCCATGCCCCGAATACTGACAAAGCGACCTTCACCACCGCTGCGGTCAATTGATACCCCGGTGATACGCTGAAGGGATTCTGCAAGATTTGAGTCGGGGAATTTGCCAATGTCTTCCGCGGAAATGGTGTCCACAACATTGTAAGCAAAGCGCTTGTTGTTCATGGACTTTACAAGGCTACCTTTTATTCCGGAAACCTGAATAACCTCCATTTCTTTTTCCTGCTCATTTGCCTGAGCACCCATGCTCAATGATGCTGCAACGGCAGCTGTTACGATACTAACTCTGAATTTCATAACTATACCTTTGTTGTGCTCTTTCATGTTGTCGAGCTACCTACCGCATTCAAATAGCTCACACTTCGTTTATCAGTCTTCATACATCTTACAAGCATAAAATAAGATGATCAACATAGTAGTAAAGTTTTTTTAACAAGATTGACATAACCACGCAGTAGAATAGTGCCAGCGCAGGAAAACTGCGCTTCAGAAGGGATGTGCGGGAATGGTTTACCGCACATAAAAAAGGGTCATTGCAGATTCAGTTTAAGCTGATTAGCTTCAATAAAATAGAAATCAGCGTAGATAATACCTGTGTCGATCTCGCTGGCTGCCGGCATATTACCGGTTGCAGAGGTAAGCACGAATCCGCGATGATACGCCGCTGAGGCGGTATTCTGCTGACTGAGATAGTTGCTTGTTAGTTCGCTCATAATGGCATCTGCCAATACAACCACCCTTTGTTTTTCAGGCCAGGCCGGATTCAGAGCCAGACGGTAAAGGGCCGATGCCAGAACAGCGGCAGCGGAACTGTCTTTCGGTATTTGCCCGGTGTTACGCTCAGTTGTATCACGACCACAGGGATAAAAACCCTCTTTTGCACGTAACGGCTCGCCTGCTGAGGAGTTCAGGCCCATTATTTGCTTTTTTGCTGAGTCTTTGAGCAATGCCGTATCAAGCCTGAATGGCCGGTAGCCCCTATATGGAAGAATCGTTTTATCCACCTGATCGGGGCAGAGGTCCTGCATGGGTGAATAAGCCAGTCCTTTGCTATCAGTCACATAATCCGCCGCATCCTTCTGCGCAGCAATCAAATCCCAGTCCGGCACCGGCTGTTGTGACAACAGCACATCCAGGGTATCAACTAATTTCTGCGTATGTCGGAGAAATAAAGCATGCTGCTGGTCGCTCAGTGTCGATGACGGTTGCTGTTCCAGCAAGGTTGCGAAGCCATACAATGACCAGCCCTGACCGCGCGACCAGATACTGTGATTGCCCAGCCCCTGCCAGTTGCCCGGCATTTTGAGCGCATAATCATAAAGATGGTAGGCAAGCGTGAGCGCCTCTCCGGAGGATGTTGTTGTATAATAATGGTTATCCAGAGTCTGCAGGCCATGACTCATTGCCGCCTGCTGGTGTTCCCTTTCGGAGCTGTTCAACAGCAGTTCCAGATTCATCATATTGTCGATGATAACTGGCATCTGCCAGGGTCTGGCCAGCTCAAAAGCCTGCTGTTTAATGCCTTGTTCACTCTGCACAGGAAATTTGATCGCGGACGGCCAATCCCAGGATCGGATCACGCCATAGTCTGCCATATAGCGCTGATACAAAGATGCGCTGGCCTGTTGCAGTGCCTTGCGATATCGATGTCTGAGCAGCTCAGGTAAGTCTTTATAAGCCAGCGCTTCAGCAAAAGAGTCGTATACAATAAAGCCCAGGTCATGAGTATCTGTACGCCATGCTTCCGGGTAGAGACGCTGTTGGTGGGCCACCGCATGACTGAACAGCTGCTGTTCAAGGGTCTCATCCATCCCGGACAATTCACTACCGACAGACAGCAGCTTCCAGAATACACCAGGATAGAAACCATTGGTCCACTTACCAGGCACTTCTATCTGTATCTCGCTCTGATGCAATGCTCTGGGCGTACAGAGACTGAGCGCCTGCCGGCAGATTTCAGGTAGCTTCAGGTGCTTTTTGTTCTCCACCTGCTCC
Organism: Lacimicrobium alkaliphilum; assembly: GCF_002591895.1. GTDB lineage: Bacteria > Pseudomonadota > Gammaproteobacteria > Enterobacterales > Alteromonadaceae > Lacimicrobium > Lacimicrobium alkaliphilum. The sequence goes on along the minus strand of NZ_NISX01000016.1, from coordinate 102,141 downwards.
ATCATCTTCACATATTGACTCAGAGCAAAGTCAAGATTCGCTTTTGCCTGTGCACTGCTAAAGCTGTCTGCTTTACAGGAACCGACAATCACCAACAGACTCACCACCGCACCGATACCAAACTTGATCACGGATAACTCCGATTTTACTGATTATACAATCCGGCCATTGTCGGCAACCATTCGCTCACACCAGGAACGTAGGTAACTATCATTAACACAAAGAACATCGCCGCATAGAGTGGCAGCAAAGGGGGAATCACTTTAGCAATACTGGTTTTACCTACAGAGCACCCCACAAACAACACCGAACCGACAGGAGGAGAACACAGGCCAATTGACAGGTTCATTACCAGCATGATGCCAAAGTGCAATGGGGTCATCCCCAGGCTTTCAGCCACGGGTAGCAGAATAGGGGTGAAAATCAGCACCGCCGGGGTCATGTCCATAAATGCGCCGACAAACAACAACATCAGATTAATAATCAACAGGATAATAATCGGATTGTCACTGATCCCCAGCAGCACTTGTGTGATGACCTCAGGAATATTCTCATAGGCCAGAATCCATGACATCGCCGAAGACACCGCAATCAACATCATCACGATTGATGTGACTTCTGCGGTTTTAAGCAATACCGAAGATAATTCCTGTCGACCGATTTGCCGGTACACGCCCATCGCCAGGATCAGGGAATAAACTACGGCTATCGCCCCCGCCTCGGTAGCGGTGAAGATACCGGAAATGATCCCGCCCATCACCAGTACAATGAGGACCAAAGCCGGTAAGGCAGACCAGGTTCGCTTGACCACCTCTGATATGGGTAAAGCAGCAATTACTGGATACCCTCTGGTTTTAGCGAAAATGGCACAAACTGTCATCAGCGCCAGAGACACCAGAATCCCGGGTAAATATCCGGCCACGAAAAGGGCCGAGATGGATACGCCGCCACTGGCAATGGCAAAGATAATCAGAATATTACTTGGCGGTATCACCATACCTGTTGTTGCTGAGGCAGTGGTCACAGCAGTGGCAAAATGCCGGTCGTAACCTTTTTTCTCCATTTCCGGGATCATAAAGCTGCCTATGGCACTGGTGGTGGCCACAGCAGAGCCCGAAATCCCGCCAAACAAGGTACAGGCCGCCACATTGACCAGGGCCAGCCCGCCTGGCAGCATGCCGATATATGCCATGGCAAAGTCAATCAGTCGCCTGGCAATGCCACCGCGCCCCATAATCACGCCGGATAATACGAAAAACGGAATCGCCAACAGGGCAAAACTGTTCAGCCCGTCGACCATCCGCTGGGCCAGCGTTGTCAGCGCGGGCATAAAATCAATGCTCAGTAACATGGTTACCAGCGTCGCCAGACCTATGCTGAAAGAAATAGGTACATGCAGAACCAGTAACAGCAAAAAAACACCAAGCAGTATTAAGCCACTATATTCCATTACTGATCCTCCTCAAACGGGGTAAATAATGCCGCCAGCGCATAAACCGCCATCAAACTGCCCGATAATGGCAGGACGGCATAGACCCAGGCCATGTTGATTTCCATTGCTGAAGAATACTGACCGGGATCGATGGCCAGTGCCATTAAACAAATGCCGCCAACCACCATCACTAACAGCGAAAACATCAGCACCAGTATATGAACCAACATTTCTATGCGCCGGCGCCAAAGCGTTGAGAACTGATTAACCAGCAGATCCAGTCCTAAATGTGCTCCGGTCCGATAAGCATAGGCCGCCCCCAGAATACCTGACCATATCAGCAAAAACCGGGCAATTTCCTCCGTGTAAGCACTGGGTGTATGGGTAACGTAACGTGACAGCACCTGCCAGCAGACACAGATCACAATCGCCGCCACCAGCATTACCAGTAACCGGCTTAAAGCTTTATCCAGCCATACTAACAGCGGTATCATTCCTCACCTCTCATGGCCTTTATGCGCTTAATAAGAGGGCCGAGGTTTGTCTCACTCAGTTGCTGATGCAAGGGCTCTACGGCCTGATAAAAGGGGGTTTTATCTGGCCGACTGATACTGACTCCCGCCCGCGCCAGTTTCATCAGGGCCTGCTGTTCCGCTTCGTTCCAGAGCTGCCGCTGTTTATTAACTGCGTCCTTCATAGCCCGCCGCAACCATTCATTTTCCTGTTTCGACAGACTATTAAGCACATGATTGCTGGCAATGATGACATCAGGAATGGAGGCATGCTCGTTGAGGGTGTAATACCCGGCTATTTCATAGTGCCTGGAAGAGTAATAACTCGGCGGATTATTTTCTGCCCCATCAACCACACCCTGCTGCAGCGCGGCATACAGCTCCCCCCAACCCAGCGGTGTTGCCGCCCCTTGCATGGCATCGATAAGTTGCACCGCCATGGGACTATTCATTACCCTTATCTTCTTGCCTTTAACATCAGCCGGACGGTTAACCGGGTCCTGGGTCATATAGAAACTGCGGCTGCCGGCATCCATATAGGCCATGCCGGTAAATCTGGCTGAGCGGGTTGCGTTCAGAATATCCTGGCCAATTGATGATTCAAGTACCTGCCACCTGTGCTGGTCTGAGCGGAACAAATAAGGCACACCAAAGACTTTCATCTGTGGCACAAAGCCTTCCAGTGAAGCCGCCGACACTTTGGTCATTGAAAGACTGCCGATCTGTAACAGCTCCACCATGGCCCGTTCTGAACCAAGCTGACCATTGGGGTACAGCTTGATCTGCATCTTCCCGTCAGAGTAGTCTGCCAGTTGCCCGGCCATATGCTCCAGCGCCAGATGAACAGAGTGACTGGTATCCAGAGTATGTCCCACCCTTATTATCCGGGGGGTATCCTGTGCGTCACAGGCCACTAAGGCCAGCAAGACAATGCCGAATAAAAATGGCTTCAGTCGATACATGGTTGTTTCCCCGGATCTGGCATTAGAATATTAACGAACGGTTAACGTATCTCTGCAGGGCCGTATTTGTCCATATCATCATAATCCAGGTTTTCTCCCGCCATGCCCCAGATAAAGGTATAGTTGGCGGTACCGGCACCACTATGGATGGACCAGGAAGGAGAAACCACAGCTTGTTTGTTGGCCATCCAGATATGGCGGGTTTCTTTGGGCTCCCCCATAAAGTGGCAGACCGCCTGATCTTCCGGGACATCAATATACAGATAGGTCTCCATGCGGCGATCATGCTGATGCACGGGCATGGTATTCCAGATACTGCCCGGCTGCAGGCATGTCATCCCCATCTGCAGTTGGCAGGTTTCCACCACACCATTGATAATCATCTGATTAATAACCCGCTCATTACACGTCTCTTTCGAGCCCAGTTCCAACACCTTAGCCTGATCACGGCCAACCTTTTTTACCGGATACTGCGCATGGGCCGGAGCAGAGTTCAGATAAAACTGTGCAGGATGGGTTTCATCGGCGCTCTCAAACGACACTTTTTCGTTACCCGCACCGACATAGAGTGCTTCTTTGTGCCCGATTTCATATATCTGACCATCCACTGTTACACGGCCCGCACCACCGACATTGATCATACCCAGTTCCCTGCGGGCAAGAAAATAGGGGGCTTTCAGGGGGTCAATACTCTCCAGCTCTAACACCCCTTTTACCGGTACCGCCGCGCCGACGATAAAGCGGTCATAATGGGTGTAAACCAGTTTAATTCTGTCTTCAACAAACAACTCGGAGAGCAGAAAGTTCTCACGAATCTGCTCTGTACCAAAGCTCTTAAACTCATTATGCCCGACCGCATACATTACTTCATAATCTACCATGATGATGGTCTCCTGATTGATTCTAGCGTGCCAGCCAGCCGCCATCGACAGCTAATACATGGCCATTGATATAGTCACTACCCCGGGAGGCTAAAAATACGGCCGCACCGCTTAGCTGCTCCGGTTCCCCCCAGCGCCCGGCCGGGATGCGCTTTTCAATTTCCTTATTACGCTCCTGATCAGCCTGCAAGGCGGCTGTATTGTCAGTGCGGAAATACCCCGGAGCAATCGCATTCACCTGCACATTGGCACTCGCCCATTCGTTCGCCAGCGCCTTTGTCAGGCCTACAATGGCGTGCTTGCTGGCTGCATAGGCAGGCACCGTAATACCACCGGTATAAGACAGCATGGAGGCAATATTAATAATCTTGCCCTGGCCGCGTTCGACCATTCTTTTACCGATAATCTGACTCAGCAGAAAAGGCGCATCGATATTCACATCCATCACCTGTTTCCAGTCTTCAAAGGGATAGTCCACTGCCGGGCTGCGTGCGATGGTGCCGCCATTATTGATAAGCACATCGACCTGACCGGTTATACCCAAAGCCTTCTCAGCCATTGCGCAGACCTGTTCAGGCTGACTTAAATCAGCCACTAATTCATGGCTCTGGCCATTGATTTCAGTGATTGCGCCTCGGGTTGCATTGCAACCGCCTTGTTTAGAGCTGGAGCAAATCACTATTGCGCCTGCTTTGGCCAGACCAATTGCCATGGCCTGCCCCAATCCACGGCTGGCCCCGGTGACCAGCGCCGTCTTACCTGCTAAAGAAAATGTATTCTCTATCTGGCTCATCATGCTTAAGCCTCATTACCTGTTAGTCTAATATGACTTATGTTGTATGTCTTCATACAACATAACATCTGTTAAATTTGTGTCAAGAACCTATTACCGATTTATACTGACATCACGTCTAAGGATTTCACCTGTAATCCGTTGCCCGCTTGCGCCATGTAGATATCAGCCTGTAAACCAAACTGTTCCGGATAGGCTCGCCCGATGCGCTGACAAAGCTCATCCACTCGCTGATGCGGGCACAAACAGACGATTGCGCCTCCAAAGCCGCCGCCGGTCATACGCGCGGCACCGGTATTGCCAAGCAGATCGTCACAAATAGACACTAAGCCGTCTGTTGCAGGCACTGTCACTTCAAAATCCTGACGTAAAGATTGATGAGACGCTCGCATCAATTCACTCATTTGCTGAATATCGCCATCTTTGAGAGCACTATGGAAATCAATCACTCGATGATTTTCACTGATCACATGCCTGGCCCGGGCAAACTGGTTATCTGTCAATGACGACCTGTACTGTTGCAGTATGGACAAAGTGGCATCTCGCAGTGAATTCAGTCCGATAATGCGTGCTGCTTCTTCACAATCCTGACGCCTTTGGTTGTAAGCACTATCCACCAGCTTACGGGGGACATTGGAATTGATAACCAACAAGGCAAGCTGTTCTGGGAGGGGCGCGAAACCGGTACTGAGATCCGCACAATCGATGAGAATCGCCTGACCTGCTCTGCCTGTTGCCGACACCAACTGATCCATAATCCCGCATTGGCAATCCATAAAGTCATTTTCAGCCTGCTGGCTGATCAGCGCCAGCTGTTCTGGCGTGAGCCCACATGACAACGCCTCATTGATCGCCCCGGCAAGCGCAACTTCTAACGCGGCCGACGACGACAATCCTGCTCCCTGGGGCACGTTGCTGGCGATGGCCAAATCCATCCCACGTAAGGCATATCCTTTACGCTGAAAGATGGCAAACACCGCCCGCACATAATTGCCCCACTGGCAACCTCCTGACGAAAGCACCTCGTCAACGCGAAACTGATCTGATTCATCAGGGTAATTGTGTGAAACAACACGAACCTCATCGTCGGCTCTGAGCCTGTACGCCACATAGGTGCGAAATTGCAGCGCTACCGGATAAACAAAGCCACCATTAAAGTCGGTAAATTCACCGATGAGATTGACGCGCCCCGGGGCACTGGTGATGCACTGAGCAGAACAGTGATAATGATTAAAAAACGTTTTTTCTACGCCGGCTTCATTCATCATGCTTTTCCTTATAATGGGTCAGAGAAACCTGACGGAGTAACTCTGCGGCCTTCTCCGCACTCAGATCGCGCTGACTCTCAGCCAGCATTTCATACCCCACCATGTGCTTTTTAATGGTGGCCGAACGTAATAGCGGAGGATAAAAATGTGCATGCAATCGCCAGTGACGATTGTCCTGACCGGTCGCAGGCGCGTTGTGCCACCCCATAGAATAGGGAAAACGACAACGGAAAAGGTTGTCATAGCGCGTGGTGATATTTTTCAGAATCGCTGCCAGGTCACGCTCTTGTACCTGATTGAGCTGGGTAAAGTCGGCGACTTCAGCACGGGCCACCAGTAATATCTCAAAAGGCCAGGCGGCCCAGAACGGCACAACCGCCAGCCAGTTTTCATTTTGCTCAACAATCCTGCTCTGCTGATCAAGCTCCCGCTCAATGTAGTCGGCTAACAGAGGGCGCCCGTGTTGCAGGTAATATCCGGCCTGATGCACATCCTCCCGCTCAACTTCAGTGGAAAGATGATGATGGGCCCATATCTGCCCGTGCGGATGCGGCTGCGAGCATCCCATCATTTCACCCTTATTCTCGAAAATCTGCACACAGGCATAATCCTGACTCAGCTCCTGATACTGACTCTTCCAGGTGGAAACCACCTGGGTTAACTCATGCAATGTCAGCTCCGGCAGAGTTTTATCGTGCCTTGGAGAGAAACAAACAACCCTGGCGCAGCCTTGTGCTGATTCGGCCTGCATCAAATCGTCTTCTGCGCTGGTGATTTCCTCGGAGTCAGGCAGCAAGGCCGCAAAATCATTGTTAAATACAAAAGTATTGGCGTAGTCCGGGTTCGCCTCGCCATTGGCTCTTTCCACTTTGGGGCAGAGCGGACAGTCCTGCTTAAAAGAGGGTAAATCAGGGTCTGAATGATGTTCTACCGCCCCCTTCCAGGGCCGGTTGTTTCGATGAGGCGACACTAACACCCATTCACCGCTCAGTGGATTTCGCCGCCGGTGAGGAAACTCGAAATTCTTCATAATTACCACCACGTAAGATAAAAGGCCGCCACGAGCACGCACACCGCTACAGCGCTGAGATTGAAACCAGATCCGGTGTGAAAACTGACAGGGTGTGAAACATTGAGATCAGTGTTCTGCGTTTTGTTTCTCAGTGAAACCAGTACACCTGTAATCAGGCAAAGCACAAACACCAGTCCCACTCTGTCCATAAAAGGTAAGGCTGGCCAAACCAGCTTTAACACCAGAGACATCAATGCGGACCCCAGCGCTGCAGCTAGCGCGCCGTTGGCGGTGGCGCGCGGCCAGAACATGCCCAACAAAAACAACACGACAATACCGGGGGTAAAGAAACCCGTGAACTCCTGAATATACTGAAAGGCCTGGTCAAATTGCCCCAGTAACGGCTTCGCTGTCAGCAGCGCCAGGGTTAGTCCGATAAGACTGACAATACGCCCCACCTTCACATAATGATGTTGTGAACAGCCCGGCACCCGGTGCTGATAGATGTCCATGGTAAAAATGGTGGCGATACTGTTGCTCATAGACGCTACCGACGAGACGATGGCGGCCACTAAAGCGGCAAAAACCAGTCCCTTTAAACCCTCCGGCATCAGGGTCATCAGTTGGGGATAGGCCTGATCGGCGCGATCCAGCCCGGGTACCAACAGCACCGCCGCTACGCCAGGCAAAACCACAATCACCGGCATCAGAACTTTTAAAAACGCGGCAAAGACAATACCTTTTTGGCCCTCTTTCAGACTGCGGGCGCCCAGAGCGCGCTGAATAATGTATTGATTGAAGCCCCAGTACGACAGGTTCATTACCCACAGACCGCCAACCAATACCGACAGACCCGGCAAGTCAGCATAGTGAGGGCTGTCCTGGGATAAAATCATGTCAAACTTTGCCGGCACCTGATTGGTCAGCACAGTAAATCCTGTCAGCGCACCCTGCCCGTCGCCAATAAGATTCAGCGCGGTGTAGGTCAGGAACAGGCCTCCGGCCACCAGCAATACCACCTGAATAATGTCAGTCAGCGCTACCGCTTTGAGGCCGCCATAGAGAGAGTAGGCCACGGAAAAAAGCGCCAGGAAGAGCATGGCGGCAACCATATTGATCCCCGTGATGGTATAAATAGCCAGCGAGCCTAACCACAGAATGGCCGTCAAATTAACGAACACATATACACCCAGCCAGAAGATAGCCATCAGGGTTCTGACTCTGTGATCAAAGCGCTGCTCGAGAAACTGGGGCATGGTATAAATGCGCCGTTTCAGGAAAATAGGTAAGAAGTACTTGGCGACGATGATCAGTGTAATTGCTGCCATCCATTCATAAGAGGCGATGGCCAGACCGATCTGGTAACCCGAGCCTGACATGCCTATGATCTGTTCCGCGGAAATGTTGGCGGCAATTAAGGATGCACCAATGGCCCACCACGGCAGAGATTTACCGGCCAGAAAGTAGTCATTAGTATCTTTATCATGCCCTGCTTTTTCCCGTGACACCCACCAGGCAAGGCCAATCAGCCCCATCACGTAGACGCAAAAAACACTGATATCCAGCACCGTTAATTGCATGTTTTGTTGCTCCGTATCATGACAGTTTAGTTAAAAGACATCATCTCATCTGATAACTTAAAACAAGTTAAAAAAATGCCCCACCCAGGTGGGGCAAAGTCAGGGAGATTAACTAGTCCGGTTGAACACTTTTCAGGCTGAAGCTGTACTGGTACTGCTTCTGGCTCAGTGTGTAAGGGGCTAACACCGGTGTCTGCCAGCTGTCCACGCCACCGACTCCCATCTGGCCGAAGTCAATATTCACACTGATCAGCTCCCTGGGCTCCAGCTCGCCGGAATGATAATTCTGGCGAGCCCTTCCGGGATCTAAATCTGCAATACGATAATGCAGAGCACTGAAATCAAAGGTCGGTTGACCCTCGATCGCTATCCCCTGGCCCTGCTTATTAACCAGTTTTGCCCAGCGAACTCCGGTTTTATAACCGCTTTCCTGTGGGCGTATATAGGGATGATATTGTTCAGCCACGGTGCTTTGATACAGACCTATATGGGCGCTGTAATGACGATCCTGATAATTCTCATGGGGGCCACGACCGTAAAACCGGAGTTGGTCAAAATCCTTAAACAATTCCAGATTGAGACCCACTCTGGGGATCATGGGTATCTCGTCCATGCCCAGCGTCAGGGCATAGTCCACCTGAATTTCACCAGCCCGGTTCACGCGGTAATCAATGGCGACCTGCCCTTGAACATCCGGCACATCGAAGCGGGTTTTAAAGCCAATATCGCCATTATCGTAACGCTCGAGAGTGGCGGCATTCAGAGTCTGATGCTCCGAGGCCAGCTTCCATACACGAAGTTTGTTCTGTAAACCGGCACCAAAGTCATTGTCATTGGGCGCACGCCAAAAGTTGATCTGTGGAGCCTGTTTAAGCAGTTCCCGACCCTGAGAACGCCAGCCAGCCAGTTGTCCCTTCAGTTTGGAGAAACGCAACTCAAAATCCTGCCCGACCACTGTCGCAACCCGCTCCGTGTCATAGAGTTTAAGTTCCGGCAAGTCGTTGTCGACTGACTGTGGCTCAGTTTGCTGCCTGACCGGTAGCCTGAACTGTTCTTTTGCCATTTCATACCCCGGCTCAAGCAAGGGTAACTGGCGCTTTGTCGTCACACTCAGGTTTAAGAACCACTCACGGTGATCCTTATCCTCAATGTCATAGTCCAGCTCAAAGGTTTTCGTTTGTTGTGGTCCCAGCTCCAGCTCCCCGATACGGCCGGATTCAATCACCTTGCCATCGGCTTCTACCTGCCACAGCAACTGATAGTCGCTGAGATCCTTAAAGAAGTACTCATTAAACAGCTCAATCTCACCCTCTTCCAAATCCTTAGCAGTAAATTGAATATTCTGATGAACCTTTTTGACCTCATACAATGACGGGTGAGGCTGGCGATCCGGATTCACCAGACCATTGAGCAGGAAGTTGCCGTCGGAGGGTGTTCCCGGCGGGCCATAATCACCACCGTAGGCGAAGAAGGATTGGCCCTTATCATTGGTCTTACGCAACCCCTGATCGACCCAATCCCAGATATAGCCGCCCTGCAACATGGGGTACTGACGAATATAAACCCAGAAGTCGCGGAAATTGCCCACACTGTTACCCATGGCATGGGCATACTCGCTCATGATCATGGGTCGGCCGTCATTGCTCTCGGCAAATGCTTTCAGATCCTCTGGCTTCGGATACTGAGGCACATACATGTCCGTATTCCATTGATTGATGGCACGCTCATACTGGATAGGTCGGGTGGGGTCCCGGGCATCCACCCAGTCATAGGCATGAAAGAAGTTGTAACCGTTGCCGCCTTCATTGCCCAGTGACCAGACGATCACCGAGGGGTGATTCTTGTCCCTTTCCACCATGGCTTCGATTCGAGCCAGGTGGGCTTTTTTCCAGGCAGGGTTGTTACCCAGGCTTTCGCCGCGATCCAGGCCATAGTAAAAGGCATGGGACTCGATATTGGCCTCATCGATGACATAAATACCGTAGCGATCACACAACTCGTAAAAATAGGGATCATTAGGGTAATGGGCCAGGCGCACAGCATTGATGTTGAATTGTTTAAACAGCTGAATGTCCTTAAGCATGCTCTCACGACTGACCACCTGCCCGCTATCCGGGTCGTGCTCATGACGATTGACACCCTTGATCAGCACCGCTTTGCCGTTGACCAGTAACTGCCCGTTCTCCACTTTCACCTCACGAAAGCCCAGATCCCGCTTGACCAGTTGCTGCAGCTGCCCCTGCGCATTGTGTAATCGCAGTTCCAGTTGATAGAGATTCGGCGTTTCAGCGCTCCAGGCAAGCACATCGGCTACTTCGGCATCAAACTCGAAATTCTGTTTACCCTTTGCGGCATCGTAGTTCTGAGATGACTGCCATAGAGCTTTGCCTTGCTGATCCAACAGCCGTGCCTGAAGCTGCCCATTGGCCTTATTTTCACTAAGATTTTGTATGCTTACTGACAAGGCTAACTGGCCATCAGTGTAATTATTGGTCAGCCCCCCTCTGGCAAAGTAGTCCTGTATACGCTGCTGCGGTGTGGCGTACAGGTAAACATCCCGGGTAATGCCCGATAAACGCCAGAAATCCTGATCTTCGAGATAACTGCCATCACTCCAGCGCAGTACCTGTAACGTAATCTGGTTATCGCCCGACTTAAGGTAAGGGGTGATATGAAATTCAGCCGGGGTCTTGCTGCCCTGACTATAACCAACACGCTGGCCATTTACCCAGACATAGAACGCTGACTTAACCGCACCAAAGTGTAAAAACACTTCTTCATTGCGCCAGTCTTCATCCAGCTTAAATCCCCTGCGATACAAACCTACAGGGTTGTCATGCTCCTGAATAAACGGCGGTTTTTTCTCAAAAGGCAAAGGAATATTCAGATAAATGGGAACGCCATAGCCCTCTACTTCCCAGTTGGATGGCACCTCAATACTGTCCCACTGAGAATCGTCATAACCGCTGGCATAGAAGGGCGTACCCTGCTGCTCCAGCGTCGCCGTCAGTGACGGTTTTTCCAGCCATTTAAACTGCCAGCGACCATTCAGACTCTGGTAATTAACGGCCTGTTCGGGCGCTTGTTGTGCATCCGTTTCATTGGCAAAGGGGAAAAAACTGGCGCGCGGTTCGAGCTTATTCAGCTGAATAAGGTTTTGATCCTGCCAGTGGGCCGGATTTGGCCCCTCTCCTGCAAAGGTAGGCGCTGAAGCGATAAGGATACTGGTTAGTGCATATTGAAAAAACTTAATCATGGGCGCGCTTCCCCGCTTTATTTTCTTCCAGCAATTGATACAGCTCGGTACCGGTCAACAGAAACGCGCCTACGGCATAGATCTGCGAGTCGTTTTCATCCACCGAGTCGGGCGAGGCTGCAATCTGTTGTACCCAGCCCAGCTTACCGTCTGGCTGAATCGCTCCGGTCAAGGCCTGCCAGGCCGACAGCGCAACCGGCATATAAGTGTCTTTGTTGAGCACGCCCTGATTGATACCCGAGGCAAAAGCAAAGGCGATAAGCGCCGTGCCACTGGTTTCTTTGTAGGGCTGAGTCTCTGGCGCCAGTACCGAAGGACGCCAGAATCCATCAGGCTGCTGAGCACCGGCCAGCCGTGCCATCAGTTTTTGAAAGATCGCTTCATAACGGGGCCGCTCAGGATAGTCTGTCGGTAATTGTTCCAATATTCTTGCCAGGCCTGCGGCCACCCAACCCACGCCCCGCGCCCAGATGACTTTCTCACCGTTTGGCTCGCGCTTGTCGAAAAAGCGGGTGTCGCGGAAAAACAGGTGATCCTCTTCATCCCAGAGCAAATCTACCGTTTCCCAGAATTCCTGATTGGCAAAGTCGCGATAGCGCTCATCTCCGGTCACATTAGCCAGATGAAACCACACCGGCGGCCCCATAAAGAGCGCATCGGCCCAACACCAGCGATTTTTGCAGGGCGCGTAACTAAAGCCCCGGCCATCAAAGTAATCAGCCATCAATTCGCCGGTAAACTGAGATTTCTGCGTGACGCGCTCGAAACGAAGATCCACTGTAGGCGGAGAATTCAGTATCTGATCAAAAATAACCCGCAATGGCGTGATCATGGCCGGATCCTGGTATTTTTCATACAAATCCAGATACAGCTGGCCGATGGCATAGTCATCAGCATTGTAGATACGGGGAGCAAAAAGATAACGACTGTGTTTGGCGATGCGTTTTAAACGCTGAAGGTGCTCGTCATTCCCTGACTCCTCGGCTAAGCGGGCATAGCGAGCCATACCCACATAAAAAGCGGCATACACCCAGCCCTGAGGATGGCTGTCACCGGAAGTCGGGGACATATGCGCGGACTCATCATAGCCGGTAAACTGATTTGAACTAGCATCGAACTGCTGCCACTGCCAGTCTGAGACTGTCTCCATGGTCTCGATCAGTTTTGCCTGATTTAAATTTGTTGACTGAGCAGGAGAGGAATGACACCCGCCTACCATCAGAAGACTGATGATGCCTGCGGCACCAATTTTACGACATACAAAAAGAAACCCGGATGTGGCATTGCTCATAATAATCCTTAAAACTACTTGTCAGTCTTCATACAACTATATTTAAAAAACACGCCAGTAACAATACCTATACATAATTTATTTGAAGTAATTTAATTAATATACTTTTTATTCAATACCTTACAAGATATAAGTCTTCATACATGTGATATTAAGTTGAATGAATTTTAACCTCATGTTAACAATTAAAGGGCTTCTTAAAAAATGGAAGCTCTTCTATTCTTGCGGAACAATATCGCTGGACGCCCTATTGCTCCCCCAAAAAACAACGGAGCGAAATATGATAAACACAAAATTCGAGCCAGGCGCACGGATATGGCTCAACTTAAAGCCGGTTTTGTTATCTGTGCTGTTTACTTTTGTGCTGATTCACAGCCATCAGTCAGCGGCTCAAAGTAGCGAAATTGCAACACTTAAGGACCGCCTGATACCTGACTTTATCAGTAATGAACAACAGCGGGCAGAAAAGGACAGCACCACTATCAGCGTTCTGGCTTCAGGCTATTACACCAGTCAGCAGTCCAATGGCAGCTGGAGTGATATCGACTATACGGATACTTCACGCTCGGAATGGGCGCCTTCTGAACACCTGGCAAGACTGAGAGCAATGGCCGCCGACTACTACCAGGCGCCAACACCAGCAAAACTGTCTCAGCTGTCAGATGGCATTGATTACTGGTACCAGGTTAATCCGGTCAGCGACAACTGGTGGTGGGGAGATATCGGCAAACAGAAATACCTCGGCCCTATAGGGCTGATACTCGAATCACAACTCCAGCCGTATCAAAAAACCAATATTCTCAGTGATTTCCCGACTGCGCCGTCAATGACAGGTGCGAACCGCACAGACATATCACAATCAGTGATTTATGGAGGCTTGCTGGACAATGACGGCAACAGGGTGCAAGCCGGCATTGACGGCATTGGCGACAGCATTGTGCAGACGACAGGAGAGGGCATCCAGCCAGATAATTCCTATCATCAACACGGGCCTCTGCTGCATAACGGTTCCTACGGGAAAGTGCTGCTCGGCAGCTCTCTTTACTGGGCGTATCAGGTACGCGATTTACAGTGGGCCTACCCTCAGACCAAAGTCGATATTATCACCGACTATTTTCTGGAGGGTGACCGCTGGATGACCCGCCATGGTCGCATGGATTACAGCACAGGGGGGCGTTCTATCTCCCGCCCCGGCCCCGCGGTACTAAGCAATGACACCTTGCTCAAGCGTATCGGCTATACCGAGGCATTGGTACCCTCCCGTGCCGATGAAACTCAGGATTTCCGCGATCATGTTAACGGATCGCCTTCGGGTCTGAATCAGCATAAGCATTACTGGCGCTCCGACTATGGCATCAATGCTCGTCCCGACTACCTGTTTACCGTACACATGAGCTCAAACCGGGTGCGTTCCAGTGAGACCGGTAATGGTGAAAACTTACTCGGTTTCTGGCTTGGCCTGGGCAACACATTTTTGTATCAAAGCGGCCAGGAATATCGGGATATTTTCCCCGTATGGGACTGGACTCAGCTCCCCGGAGTCACAGGCCCTGCTTATGAAGGCCCCAGTCGAACATGGGGCGAATCATCATTACAAAACACAACATTCGTTGGTGGCGTAACTAATGATGACGCGGGGATCAGTGTTATGAAGCTGGATATTCTCGCCACCCGGGCCAATAAAGCCTGGTTCCATTTCGACGATGCCATGGTCGCTTTGGGCAGCGACATTACTTCCTCTCACGCTAATAATGTATTTACCACCGTAGAACAAAATCTGCTTGATGGCAGTGTTACCGTGGATGGCAGCGTGCTCAGCACCGGGGCCCACTCTCTGACCAACGCTGGCTGGATACATCACAACAATATCGGTTACCTGTTCCCCGGCGACTGGTCAGGTGCAGTCAGTTTGCAGTCACAAAGTGGCAGCTGGAAACAGATCAATGACAGCAAGTCTGATACGACTATAAGTAAAGATGTTTTTAAGCTTGCGATTGCTCATGGCAGTCAACCGGTAGCGGATGACTATGCCTATATCATCCTGCCGAACGCCTCACTTAGCGAGACTCAAAGTGCTGCCCAGTCACCAGGTATCGACATTCTGGTAAACAACGAAACCCAGCAAGCGGTTTACCACCAGAACACTCAGACAACGGGCGTCGTCTTTTATCAGCCAGGCAGCCTGACACTGCCGGGCGGTGAAACAATCAGCGTGACCCATTCCAGTGTTGTATTGATTGACCAGAGCCTTGCCACCCCGACAATAATGATCGCGACCCCGGGCAGTGGCGGCATGGATATTAATGTGTGTTGGACCGACACCAGTGGACTGACGCAAAAAACCCCGGTCACCATGCCGGGCAGTGCCGCCGAACTGGGCCGCAGTCAGCCAGTGACATTTGATGGAACTGTCGGAGATTGTGCGGCTACGCCAGCTATCTTGTCGGCTCACGATACTTATACCCGGGATGGCAGTTACGCCGACAGCAACTATGGTGATCGTTCCTATATTGTAATAAAAGACAGCGGTAGTGGTTTTCAGCGCACGGGTTTTTTACAGTGGGATCTGAGTCAACTGGCAAACATACCCGTCCAGTCTGCCAACCTCAAACTGCATGTTCGCAACAGTGACGCTACAACTATTAAGCTCTATGCAAGCGATGACAACTGGGACGAATTGTCACTGACTCACAACACAGCACCGAACAAAGGGGCACTATTGGCACAACCCGGCATAAGCGGTGACGATCAGTGGCTGACACTGGATCTGACCAGCTACATTAATAATGAACTTGCCTCCGACCAGAAAGCGAGTTTTATTATTGAAGGAGGCAGTGCTGAAGCCTATACGGCCATTGACAGTAAAGAGCACCTGAATGCGCCGCGCCTGCGGGTCACGCCAATGGCATTGCTCCCTGGCGATGATGCCATGATTCGGGATGGCAGTTATGCCAATGACAATTACGGAAGCTGGTCATATATGGCGGTAAAACCAAGCAGCAGCGGGTTTAATCGCAAGGCATTACTGCAGTGGGATCTCAGCGACATCAGCACTGATAGTGTCAGTCAGGCCGAGCTTAAACTGCATGTGCGCAATACCGATGCCACCACAACCCTGAATCTGTATAAAACCGGCGATGACTGGGACGAACAAAGCCTGAGCTGGAATACGGCCCCGGCTAGTGGCTGGCTCTTTGCGCAGCCCGCCGTAACCGGTAACAACCAGTGGATAACAGTGGATATTACCGATTTTGTCAATGCTGAGCTGGCAGGCGACAAGCATCTCAGTTTTGTTATCGAGGGCAGCGATAGCGAGATATATACCGCCATTGACAGCAAGGAAGATAACAATCAGCCACAGATTGTGATCAGTCTCTGAACTTACTGTTGGCCATGCCGGCCCCGGCTTGCCCGGGGCTTTTTGTGGCTATGTCAGGTTTAATCACACTGTGTGAGTGTTATTAATCCACGGCATTGACAAGCAATAAAAAAGCCTCCGCATATGGAGGCTTTGTTATTTCTATAACCCGTCCGGGTTTAGTCCTTTAAGGATTTGTCCCGTTGCACGTCACTGTTACCGCCCCACACTTTTTTCGCTGTCCAGTCTTCCGCTGGGCTGGTCCAGAACGAATGTTCAGCCGGTAACCCCAGTGGCAGAAAGCCAAGCGACGCCATATACAGACTACCGGTAGAGATATAAGGTTCAGCCAGCCCAGGTTGTTCGCCTATCACGCCAATTTTCAACCAACCCTCATCGTCATAACTGCTCTCATCCAGTAATCTCTTCATCACTGCTGTCATGGCGGAGCGTACCTGACCTTCACTGAGTTCACCAGGCAGACGCTCCATCAGCGCCATTTGTGCCAAAGTCTGAAACGCACCAAAGCGATAAATCGCAGAACGGCCCACAATAGGATAAGTCCCCTGTGGCGAGATTTGTCTCTCTAAAATAGCGGCATAACGCTGTGAACGTGCCATCACCTTGTCATGGAGGGCATTCAGGCGATGAGTGGTTTTGTGTTTCAGGATCTGGTGTACATCCACCAGCATGGGCTGAATAACATAGGAGTTATAGTAATCCCAGTGGTAGGGTTCACCGTCGGAGTAGACGCCATCGCCCACATACCAGTCTTTATGCTTGTGTAAAGCAAATTCAATCCGTGGCAGGTTGGCCTCGTAACCAAACTTCAGATAAAACGCTTCCAGTGTGGCCGGGAACATCAACCAATTACTGTATGGGGTATCCGTAATTTTGCGGGTCTTTTCAAACGCTGCCAGCACATTGTTCTGCACAGACTCAGGCAACCCATACCAAAGCTGTTGCGGTGCACGAATGAATGCCTGGGCTAAGTAAGCCACGTCGACTAACGGCTGATGGCCATTGTCAAAGTTCAGATAATCGGGTGACGCCGGATTCACACCATTGGCAATAGCCCGGCGTGCGAGATCAATATATTCCGCTCTTAACTGACCTTCTTCAGAATTGTCAGGACCCAGTTCCAGCCAGGGTGCTAACCCAGCCATCAACCGCCCCAGTGACTCCAGCGGTGCATACTGGATACGCCGCCCATACTCTGGCTCAAATTCTCCTTGTTTATCAGGTATTGAGCTATTCAGAGTTTCATTGGCCAGATTACGCAATACCGGATCGGCCAGTACAGTCAAATGATCTACCCATAACTGACGATCAGACGATGCAGCGACTGCCGGAACAGCAACAACGATGCTGAGCATAAGGACCTGAAAAAGTCGTTGGATACCCTTCATAATCTTTCCTTTTTAATCAATCTGTAGTTGTAGTGGTTGATTGAGGCGTATGAGCGTTCGCTCCAGCTCAGCCTTAAACTGCGCCTGATCTGAGATACCATCCGGCCCCTGCTGCCAGTAACCAGCAAAGTAATATTGCAAAGGTTTGGATGATGGCTTCATTACCACAAGGTGATTATGTTGATCTTCGCCAAGGTGCTGAAGATCCTCAGCCCGATAAAAAATTGCCATACCCAGTGCATCATTGATGTAACTCTGAGGACCAAAGGTGGCGACATAATGCCAGCCGTCTTTTTGTTGCGAATTCGATCGCATTAATGTTTGCTGGTGTTTGACAATACCGGTAACCAGAGGGGGAGCCTCGCCCTCAACGGAAACCGTGACTTTAGTCAGGGCAGTGCCGGCAGCAATACTATAGCGAGTGTCGATATCAGCCTCTCCCTCATTGCTGACAAAGCCGCTGTGAGCAACGTGAACTTCACTGTACAGGGGACTATTGTGAGCGATACTTACCTGCATCTTTTCACTATTATCAATGCGTCTCGTCTGACCATCTTCATAGACCGCCACACTACCCAGACCGATAGACGGCCCCGTCTTCAGAACGTCCATCCCCCAGTCTTGCAGCTCATGATAAGACGGCGCGCCTACCTGCCCAACCTGCTCCAGAGTAATTTCAGCACGGCGCTTACCGAAAATATCGAGGATATTGCGCTGATCAAAATAAAGCCGATAGGCCACCTTGTCAGACTCCCAGCCCGGACCTTCATACTTAAATAAACCATCGCCAATTTCATGGGTATCCGGCAGCGTCATGGTTTGAGCTGGCTCAAAGCTGCCACCTGTCATACGACCTTCCTGCCATTGCGCATTCTGGCGCACTCCGAGTTCGGCATAAGTGCGCTTACTCAGCCTGGTCTCTTGCGCAGGCACTAACTGATAACTCACCTCACTCTGAGCGGGCACGGATACACTGAACAACAGAGTATCGGGCTGAGTGTCTTTATCTGTATCCAGCCATTGTCCGGGTATGCTTGTTTGCCCGTTGTCCAGCATCACTTCGCTGTGGATCAGCGCATTTCCTTCCTGGCCCAATGAGGTTAAAGAGACGCTGATCACCTCATCCTGCCGGTCAAAGGAGGAGGGATTGGTAATGCTGACTTTAGGGCCTGTCTCGGCTGAGGGCTTGCATCCCACCAACATCACACTAACTATTAAGACAGCCAAATAACCGGTCTGGCGAATAAATTGCCACGTCATAATTCTTTCTCCTGGGACATTACTATTAATCTGTTAACCATGCTGGTGATCGGATTTGTTGGGTACCATTGTGGGCATTGCGGACTCAGGAATGATGGCACCGGGATACTGAATGACTTGTGCTGCCAGTGTTTTAGCCCATTGCACGCGCTCAGACAGGGGCTGTCCATTCAACAGAGCCGCGAGATATCCGGCGTTAAACGAATCCCCTGCTGCGGTGGTATCCACAACCTTGCTGACCGGTTCAACCGCAAAGGTGAGGTAGTCACCGTCAACAAGCAGACCAACCTCTTCTTTGCCAGCTTTGAGCACCAGCTCAGGAACTGACAACTCCGCCAACTCATTGGCCAGCTGTTTTGCGGTTATTGCCGGGCAGTTCAGTATTCCGGCCATATCTTCTGTTCCAGCAAAAACCAAATCACTGTTATCTATCGCGCAATACACCCAGGTTCTGGCCGAATCACAGCTCTCCCAAAGGGATGCTCTATAGTTGGTATCAAATGCCAGTTTGACCCCCTGGCGACGCAGCCGCATCAAATGCTCAATAAACCTCTTCCGATCCTCTGCAGACAAAATGCTCAGGGTAATGGCGGAATAAAACACCCAATCTGTTTGCTCACTGATCGCACACCAATCGGCCGCAGTGAATTGCTGAACCAGTGTCCGCGCCGCCGAGCGTTCACGATAATAAGAAAACTGTCGCTCACCCTGCTCATCAGTCTGAATAAAATACAAACCGCACGAACGACTTTCATGGGACTTCAGCCAACGAATATCCAAGGATACCCGCTCGCAATACTGACGTAACTGTTGGCTAAGCATGTCTTTACCGGTTGTTGAAGCAAAGGCCACCCCGGTTTCAGCCGATAAACGCTTCAGATACACCGCAGTATTGAATACATCGCCAGCAAAGGCTTGTTGCCAGACACCCGAGCTGTTCTGACGAAACTCAGCCATACATTCTCCAACCACAAGCACCTTCATTATTATCACTCATATGTCTTCATACAACATATGACATTACCTTTAAATTTCGGTAATATCAAATACGTTAACAGAGCAGTTTTGTAATCAAATAACCCGTTGTATTGTGCTGAAGATAGTTCAGCTATAGTATTATCATCAGATCAGATGACAGAGAAAGTTATATTATGGAAAACGCAATTTTCAGTATTTCGCAATTACAGGGTTCACGTAGCCTGTCTATCGACCTGACCAATTCACTTCGACAGAAAATTCTCGATGGCAATCTGCCTCCTGGGACAAAACTACCAACAGCCAGGGAAATTGAAGAGCAGGCTGGGGTAAGTCGCAGTGTTGTCAGAGAAGCGGTAGCAGCGTTAAAAGCGGAAAAACTGATTATCAGCCGACAAGGGATTGGCGTTTTTGTTGCCGATGGGGTTACCAGTCGCCCATTTGAAATAGAAACCAATGAATTCGCTTCGATAGAGGACGCCATTCAAATACTCGAACTTCGTATGGCGGTAGAACTGGAAATGTCAGCTATGGCGGCGCGCAATCGTAAGAAAACTCAAATGAAACGAATATGGCAGTGCATCGAAGATTTTGAGACTAAGAAAAATCAGGGTGAGGACGCAGTAAAAGAAGATCTGGCTCTTCATTTAGCGGTTGCTGATGCATCAGGCAATCCCTACTTTTCCCGTTTTATCAAATATATCGGCTCGGGAGCCATTCCTTCCCGCGATCTCATCAGCAAATACGACAATACCGCAAATAAGCCCGAATACCTGCAACAGTTACATGAAGAACACCGGCGCCTGGCCCAGGCCATTGAGGACAAAAACGAAGAAAGTGCCAGAGAAGCAGTACGCCAGCACCTGGGTAACAGCCTTAAGAACCACAGAGCTCTGGCCAGGAAAGTGATCGCCAAATAAGCTGCGCCCATTTAGATTGATCATTCTTTTAACGGCCTTAATACGCATTATCGCGTAGCGGTAATGCTAAGAATGGTCTTCTGCATTTTTGCCACGATTAAGGATCTTGAAGGGAATCCACAGAAAATTATCATGTATGCAAACGATGTCAGCGACCGTCGCCAGGTGGTAAGTAAAACAGAGTCCGTGATGCAAGGGCTGGTTAGTTCTGGCAGCAGTATTTCCGAAATGGTCTCCAGCATCAACGCAATCGCCGATCAAACCAACTTACTGGCACTCAACGCCGCCATTGAGGCTGCAAGAGCGGGAGAAGCAGGCAGAGGCTTTTCTGTTGTTGCCGACGAAGTGCGCAGCCTCGCCTCTAAAGCTAGCAGCTCGGCAGACGAAATTAATCAGGTCGTGAATAAAAACCAGGAGCTGGTTAATAAGCTGGCTAGTGAAATGAGTAAACTGAAAAAAGACGCCTGATGCCCGATATTCAGAACATACCATGATTATGGGCGATCCTGTGCGGTATGCTTTGCCATGCTGTTCGCTGCTACAACAACGAATAACAGCAAAGCACTGTGTTTTGTCATCGGGAGCTGGAATTTTATCATGTTTAACAGCCACACCGATCTGCACCAGTGCTACCGCCGGTGTTTGTCGAAGCGCATTGGATTAAGGTTTATGGTGCTGTTCAGACCGATCGTAATTGGTAAATCACCCGAGAGGTAAACCACGATCACTGAGAGCGTCAACCCGCAAACAATAGACCACCAAGCTGATCACCCAGTAAGCCAGGCAGCACTCCCAGGGTCAGCAAGCTGATAGCAATCAGACCCAGCCAGATTTTACTCAGGTAGAAAGATTTCGCAGTGGGTAGCGACCGGTCTGTTTTGTCAAACAATACGAAAATAACCCGCAGGTAATAATAGAGACCCACGGCACTGCCAACCAGCATGGCCCCGACCAGCCACCAGGCCGACAGACCCACTGCCAGTGTCAGCAGATAAAACTTGCCGATAAAGCCGATTGTTATTGGCATGCCAGCCAATGACAGAAATGCCAGTACAAGAGTCACTGCCAGCCAAGGATGTTGCCAGAACAGACCGCGGATCTCGTCTGTCCTGTCCACATCTTTTTCCGCATCAAGTTGAGACAGGTTGGCCAACACACTGAAAACCAGAATGGAGGCAATCAGGTAGGCCAGCATATAATAAGCGGCGGTTTCCAGTACCAGATCATCATCCTGCCCCATGGCAATAATCGCCGCCACCAGCACATAGCCCATATGTGCAATAGCGGAATACGCCATAAGTCGTTTAAGGTTATTCTGTTGCAGGGCCAGCCAGTTGCCTGTCAACATGCTGGCAATCGCCATCCAGCTTAATATCAGAGTCAAATCCCCGGCCAGACCCTGTGGCACCATCAGCATCAGCTTGAGCAGTAAGGCAAACACCGCCGCTTTAGACAGCGTCGTCAGTAGTAGTGTGGAATTCAGCGGCGCCCCCTGGTACACGTCCGGCGTCCAGAAGTGCAAGGGTACCAACGAAAGTTTAAACGCCAGGGCCGCTACCACCAGTATCAAACCCGCCTTACCCGGCAAGCCGGGATCCACAGCCAGCATCTCGGCCAGTAGCAGGTGGCCTGTCACAGCATAGAGAATGCCAAAACCGAGCAACATCAGGCTGGTAGCGGCACCAGATAACAACAGGTACTTGATAGCCCCTTCCAGAGAATCCCGACGCTGTCGGTTGTAGGCCAGCATGGCGAGCATGGCCAGGCTCATCAGTTCGATGGAAATCAACACCCCTGCCACATGCCTTGCCATTACCAGCAACATGGCCCCCAGAGTGGACAACAACAACAACAGATAAAACTCTTCGCTGACCTCACGACTCTGCCCACCACTGTACGGCCCCTGCAAAAATGCCACAGACAGGCTGGCAAGCAGCAGTAACAGAGAAAAGAAGCCACCCACTGGCTCATGTTCAAACAGCAGGGTCAGTGTCTGGCTGTGATCGGGATAGAAAAACAAATGGGCAACCAGGGTGATGAGCAAAGTCATCAAAGCCAGCCCGCGGGCCAGATTGGCATTGCGCTTCCAGGAAGTCTGCAGCATCAATACCAGAATGCCGATACCCAGCAGAATAATAGGCGAGAGCAACCAAAGTTCATGCATGCTCATGGACGCACCTCACTGAAGCTGGCCAGAGCTGACAGCTTGTCGAGGCTTGCGGCACTGGCCTCGAGAATAAGATGAGGCTGCACGCCAAAATATACCAGCGCCAGCACCAGTAACCCGCAGAACAGCAGCTCCCGGCCTTGCAAATCCTCCACCTCGGTATGCACCGGGCCCTGAAATGTACGTTGAAAAAGACGCAGGCCATATAGCGCCGAGCCGACAATAGCCAGTGTCGCCGCTACGGCGTGCAGTGGGTAAACGGCAAAACTGCCGAGCAACGATAAAAATTCGCCATTGAAGTTGGCAAGCCCTGGCAGACCGATCCCAGCCATCACAAAAACCAGAGTCACAGTGGCCATACGTGGAGCACTGGCCCAAAGGCCGCCCATCTCGCCCAGCTCACGGCTTTGCAATCTGTGTTGCAGCATACCTGCAACACAGAACAGGCCTGCGCTGCTGATCCCATGAGCCACCATGACCAGCACGGCCCCCTGCAAAGCGATGGCCTGCCAGCTGAACAGAGCCAGCAGAATAAAGCCCATATGGCTGATACTCGAATACGCCACCAGACGTTTGAAGTCTGTCTGACTGAATGCCATAAGCGCCCCGTACACAATGCTGATCACCCCCAGAGTCACCGCCACCGGCGCAAAGCTCATTGCCGCCTCTGGGAACAGGGGTAATAGCACCCGAATTAATCCATACGCGCCGGTTTTGAGCAATATCCCCGCCAGTAATACACTGCCTGCTGTCGGCGCCTGCGTATGAGCATCAGGGAGCCAGGTATGAAAGGGTACTGATGGCAACTTAACCGCAAAGGCAATGAAAAAGCCCAGCATCAGCCAGAACTGAACATCGATCGGCAGATCAAGATATTGCAGCTCATTGAGGCTGAAACTCAGACTTCCCTGACTGTGTTGATGAAACAGTGCCAGTGCAATAATGGATAGCAGCATCAGCAAGCCACTGACCTGGGTGAAAATAAAGAACTTGATGGCGGCATAGCGGCGGTTTTCGTGCCCCCAGATGAGAATCAGCGCCGTCATGGGAAGCAGCATGGCTTCCCAGCAGAGGAAAAACAGGAACAGATCAGCAGCCAGAAACACGCCATTGATACCAGCCACACTGAACATCAGATTAAAATGAAAAAAGCCGTGGCGCCGGTCGATTTCCCGCCAGGAAACCAGTAACGCGAGCATAGCCAGCAACAGGGTCATCACCACCATCAGCTGTGCCAGTCCGTCATAGAAAAGCGTAAAGTGAATATTGAACCGGCTAAACCAGCTCAGGCTGACAAAACTGTCGCCCATTGCCCCAAGATAGAAGCTGACAAACAACAGCAGCACCAGAGCGCCCAGAGTGACCCAATTCCCGGCACCGCGCAGACGCCGTTCTGCCAGCCAGCTCAGAATGCCCAATAGCACAGGGCACCAGATCAGACTACTCAAGGCTACCATAGCAGTCCCCCCAACATGACAAAGCACCCGGCCAGTGTCGCGTAAAGATACCAGCGCACTCGTCCATTCTGCGTCAATACCAGCAGCTGGTTAATGGACAGGTTCAACCAGGCAACAAAACGGTAGGGGCTTTCCAGTATATCGGCCTTGTTCACCCGGGCGACACAGCCCAGAGGTTGCACCAGTAATTTGTTATATAGCCAGTCGAATCCCAGCCCGTCTTGCAGCCATTGATGCAGGCGATGTGGAATAGCACCGCCAGACCGTGAAAATTGACACCAGACCAGTAACAGCCCCAATAGCGTTACCGCCACTGGCAGCCATTGCAGATACCAGGCAAGATGTCCCGCCTGGCCGGCTGTAAACACGCGGCCAAAATCCGGAGCAATCCAACCTCCTGCCAGTGACAGCAGTGCCAGTACCCACAGAGGCAATACCCACTGACTGGCAGCAGAATATTCCTGTGGCTGATAAGAATGGTTTGGCTGCCCCAGACACACCATAAACAGCAGCCGGAAGCTGTACAGGCTGGTCAGCAATACACCAAACAGGGCAATGCACCACAATAACGGCCCCGCTGTATCCGCCTGCCAGGTGGCAGCCAGGATCGCTTCTTTGGAGAAAAACCCGGCAGTACCCGGCATACCCACCAGCGCCAGTAACCCAATCAACAGAAATGCACTGGTCAGCGGCAGCTTCCTGAATATGCCTCCCATTTTACGCATGTCCTGTTGATGATGAAGCTTGAGGATAATGGTGCCGGCAGTCAGAAACAGCAGTGCTTTGAAGAACGCATGGGTCATCAGATGGAAAATCGCACTGTCATAAGCCATAGCTCCCAGCCCCAGAAACATATAGCCAATCTGGCTCATGGTGGAATAGGCCAGCACCCTTTTTATATCGGTCTGCACCAGAGCGGACAGACCTGCCAGAACCAGTGTCAGGGCTCCAACCCAGGCAATGAGGGTCAGTATCTGGGGTTCAAAAAGCGGATGCATCCTGGCAACCAGATAGACTCCTGCAGTGACCATGGTAGCGGCATGGATCAGGGCACTTACAGGCGTGGGCCCCGCCATGGCATCCGGCAACCAGGTTTGCAGGGGTAACTGCGCCGACTTGCCAACGGCTCCGCCAAGCAGTAGCAGGCCGATCCACCAAAGCGTATTTTCGTTTATGCTGAGATCACTGTGCAGGATGGCCGGAATTGACAGGCTGCCAAACTCGGCAAACAGCATCAGCAGCGCAATCATCAGCGCCGTGTCGCCAACCCGGGTCACCACAAAGGCCTTTTTGGCCGCTTTTACATTTTCCGCCTGCTTCTGCCAGAAACCAATTAGCAGAAAACTGCACAGACCAACCCCCTCCCAGCCCAGATACAACAGCACCAGGTTGTCACTCAGCACCAACATCAGCATGGCAAATACGAACAGGTTCATGTACACAAAAAAGCGTTGTACATCTTTGTCTCTGGCCATATAGGATGCGGCGTACCAGTGAATCGGCCACCCCACACCGGTTACCACCGCCATCATTAACATCGACAGTTGGTCAAGATACAGGCTGACATTAATGGGGGCAGTAGTCAGTGGCAGCCAGTTGAACAGCAACACCCGGACGGGCTCTGCACCTGCCTGATAGAATTCCCACCCCACCAGAGCCGTTAACAGTGCTGCCAGCGTTAAACAGCCCACCCCCAATAATATGACAATAAGCCTTGGCAATATTGCATACAACGCCACCAGCAGCAGAGCGGATATCAGTGGTAACAGGGGGATAAGATAAAGCCATTCGAGCACGACCTACCCCTCCAACTCGCTGAGACGATCAATGTTCAGATCCCGGATATGCTGGCGTAGCCGGATCAGCAGCGCCAGACCGATACCCACCTCAGCCGCGGCAATGGCCAGGATCAGAATATACATGACCTGACCATCAGGCTGCTGCCAGATGCTGCCTGCCAGGATAAAAGCCAACGCCCCGGCATTGAGCATAATCTCCAGGGACATCAACATAAACAATGTGTTTTTGCGGGTCAGCAGCCCCAGAAGACCGATGCACCAGAGCAACACCACCAGCACCAATCCATGTTCCAGAGGTACGGTCATTGGTTGTCCTCCGGTAGTTTTTTAGCCAGATGGAACCCACCCACCAAGCCGGCTAAAAGCAGAAAGGAGGCGATTTCCACCGCCAACAGATAGGGGCCGAACAACGTGGCACCCACTGCCCGGGCTTCCACCATGATGGTTTCTGTCATGGCTGAGGCAGGTGCCAGCTGAATGAACAATACCCATTGGGCCAGTAACAACAACGCCAACACAGTGGGGCCCACCCAGGCTTGCCAGCTGAGCCACTGCGCTTCACGCCTGACATCTTCATCGCTGATATTGAACAGCATCACAGCAAAAACAAACAACACCATAATGGCGCCGGCATAGACGATAATCTGCAAGGCGGCTGCAAAAGGCGCACCCAACAGATAGAAGCATAGAGACAGCGCCAGCAGACTGACCACCAGATATAGAATGGCGTGTACCGCATTTTTGCTGGTGATCACCAACAGGCTCGCCACTACAGCGATGGTAGCGCTGGCGTAAAACAGCCACTGTATAATCATGGCAACAGATTCCTTACATCGACGGGTTTCTCTTCCTGATCAGCCTCGCCCTTGGCCTTACCTTTGATACTGATACCGGCCTTGCGATAAAAACTGTAACCCGGATATTTACCCTGCCCATCGATGGTCAGATGCTCTTTTTCATAAACCAGACTGTTGCGATCGTATTCGCTCATTTCTACATCCGGAGTCAGCTGTATAGCGTAAGTAGGGCAGGCCTCTTCACATAAACCACACATAATGCAGCGGGAGAAATTGATCCGAAAAAATGCCGGTCGCCAGCGACCGTCGTCGTCTTCGGTCTTCTGCAAAGAGATACAATCTACCGGACAGGCCACCGCACAAAGGTTGCACGCCACGCAGCGTTCATCACCATCGGGATCCCGGGTAAGAACAATACGGCCGCGGTAGCGCGGAGACAAATAGGGCTTTTGCTCCGGATACCGGACTGTGTCCCGGGCCGCAAAAAGGTGTCTGAAAACACGCCAGATGGTAACCAGTTGACTCCACATCGTTTCAGGTCCCTCCTGTCAGTTTGATGGCTGCGGTCACCAGCAGATTCACCAGAGCCAATGGCAACAGCCATTTCCAGCCAAAGGCCAGCAACTGGTCATACCTGGGCCTTGGTAAAGAAGCCCGCAGCAGAATAAAGAAACAGATAAGCAAAAGTGTTTTGAGCAGAAACCATACCAACGGGGGTAGCCAGGGCCCCAGCCAGCCACCAAGAAACAGGGTTGTGGCCATCATTGAGATCAACATGATGCCCAGGTATTCGCCGAGGAAAAACAGCGCAAACTTGATACCCGAATATTCGGTGTGAAAACCACCCGTCAGCTCGGTCTCGGCTTCCGGCAAATCGAAAGGCAGACGATGGCTCTCCGCTATCCCGGCGATGATGAAGATCACAAAGCCGACAAACTGAGGGATGACAAACCACAACCCCTGCTGGGCCTGGACGATGTCACTGAGCCTGAAACTACCGGCCAGAATCACCACACCAAGCAGCGAAACGCCCATAAACACTTCATAACAAATGGTTTGCGCCGCTGCGCGCATACCACCGAGCAGGGCATATTTATTGTTGGATGACCAACCTGCTAACAGCACCCCATAGACCGCCAGCGAAGTCATCGCCAGGAAGAACAACAGACCAATGTGACTGTCAGAAATCATCCAGCCGGGCGACAGTGGCACAACCACAAAGCTCATCATCACCGCCAGCGCGCCAATCAGAGGGGCCAGCACAAACAGCGGCTTATCGGCAAAAGGAGGGATCCAGTCATGCTTAAACAGGATCTTGATTAGATCAGCCAGTGATTGCAGTATCCCGAAGGGGCCCACCCGGTTCGGGCCGCAACGCTCCTGCCAGAAACCCAGCAGGCGTCGTTCAAGCCATACTAGCAAGGCGGCTGTGGGCAACAAGGTGGATACCAACAGCGTTATCTTCAGCAGCAGCTCCATATCCCACATCAGTTCACCCCCTCCACAAAACGGATAGGAATGAACTCATCCTGATGTAACAACCTGGCCTGACGCATCTGCATGTTAGTCTTAAGATCATCAAGGTGGCTACGGTATTGTTTTTCCAGAGCCTCAGCCTGTGGCAAATCGGCAACATCAAAATGCTCACACACTTTAAAGGGTAACGCTTCATCCGCCGGTACATAGGCCAACAGGCAGTTTTGGGGAACCTGTTTGCTGATGCCTACCTGAAGCCACAATGGCAAGCCATCACATTGCACCCATTGACCAGGCTTTAAACCCAGTCCATCAGCCTGATCCTGTCTCATCCACAACTGTGCCCGTTCACACAGCTCTGCTATGGCAGGAGCCTCCAGACTCAGGCCGTCGCTGCCGAAGACCTGGCCAAGGAACAACAGCCGATAGCCACGGTGTTTTGAACCTGACCACTGATTGCGCCACTTGAACCAGCCAGGACTCTGGAAGTGTGCAAAGGCCACAGTGGAATGTTGTTGTTCCAGTTCCGGCCCCCGGTATTCCTGCTGAAACTTATGCATGGATTGATTGGAGTTCCATCCGGGCCACCAGCTATAAGGCTGGGCATGGGTTTCAGAGTGGCGTGGTTCACCACCTTCCATACTCTGGCGATAAGGAGCCTGAGGTTCAGCATAGGGTTTAGGCTCATGGACTGTCTGGTTAGCCAGCATGGCCGTGCGACCGCTGTATCTTGGTGGTTGTTGAGCTATCGCCTGCTGACGGGGATCATTCTCCCAGGCACCTTCAAGCTGTGGATAATCAGCCATCAGTCGTTGACGCAGCTGACCCAGATCTTCCACCTCAGCCAGCGACTTCTGCTGGATTTTTGCCAGATGCACCAGCCATTGCCATCCGGGAAGACAGTCGCCTGATGCCTTGCTGGCTGGCTGCCAGTATTGTACCCGACCCTGATAGTTTACTGCCGAGCCACTGCACTCGCTGAATGCCGCCACCGGCAAAAGTGCCTCCTCTGCAGATTCATTACCGAGCAAACCCAGCCGTACGGTCTGTTTTGCTTTTTCCATCAGAGAAGCCATACGGGTTCGCCAGCTTTGTGATTTATAGTCCAGTACCAGCAGATTGACCGGTTCGCGATCTATGCTCTGTTCCAGCGAAGCTGCGCTCAGATGGCCCTTTTGCATTAACACAGACAAACCCAGACTGTTGTGCTCCGGGGCGGCAATCGCCATGCTCGCTTTCTCTCCCAGCGCCTTACGCAGATTAGCCAGAGCGGCCAGTAAAGCAGGATTGCCGGCAGACCAGCCGCCGATCAATAGCGGTCGACTGGCCTTTTGCAATATCCCGGCCGCCTGGCGAGTCTGCTGCTGTGCCTCACTGACCTCAACGCCGACGTTGTGACCACACAACAATCCGGCCAGTGCAAAGCCCTGCCTGGCCGCTTGGTGGTCGTCACATAATAACTGCAACTGTGCGCTGCTCTGAAGCTCGCTCTCGCCATAACCGAACCAGATCAGTGGTACCGGATTATCGGGCAGTACGTTACGTACTGCGGCATCCTGCCACCCGGGGACGTTGAGCGTTTCGACTTTGTCGCGGGCCTTATTGAGCAAAGCCTGGCGAATAGCCAGGGCCATGCGCGGTGCACTGCAGTTGATGTCCTCCCCCAGGATCAGCACCGCATCAGCCCGCTCAATCTCAGCCAGACTGGCCATCGGGTATTGCTGAAGTATTTCACCATGGAGTTGCATCAGGGACTGTTGCTTGTCATCCAGATCCGGACAAAAATTATCTTTGCCCACCAACTGCTGCAGGGCGAAGTTGTCTTCCAGACTGGCCTGGCTGCTGCCAATTCCGATCCAGCGTCCTGGTGCACTGAGCACCCGCTGCAGTGAATCATCCTGCCACTGCGCCGGTTTGTTACTGCTGCGAATTTGCTGGCAGCGCTGTGGGCTGTTGACAAAATCAAAACCGTAACGGCCGCGATCACACAGAAAATAACCGTTGAGATGTGCATTGAAGCGATTGGTTACCCGTCGCACCGAACCGTAGCGCTCTGACAAACTGGTATTGCAGCCTACCGAACAATGCTGGCAGACAGACGGTGCTGCCTGCATGTCCCACTTACGGCTGTAATGATTGCCAAAAGGCTTGTCGGTAAAAACACCGGTAGGGCAGACCTCTGCCAGATTGCCAGCAAACTCGCTCTGCAACACCCCATCGGTCTGACGGCCAAAATACACATGGTTCTTCGACGCCTGCGCAGAAAGGTCTTCTCCACCGGCATAATCCCGATAGAAACGCACACATCTGTAGCAGGTAATGCAGCGATTCATCTCATGTTTGAGCAGCGGGCCAAGGTACTGGTTGTTGAAGCTGGTTTTACGGCCTTTGAATTGCCTGGCGTAATGTCCTGTCATCACCGTCATATCCTGCAGGTGACATTCTCCGCCTTCGGCACAAACAGGACAGTCGTGGGGATGGTGCGTCATCATCGCAGCGATGATCTGCTCGCGGAATTCTGATTCCTGTGACTGTTTGACTGACACCCGCATTCCCTCTTCTACCGGCGTCATACAGGCGATAATAATTTTCCCCTGTCGATCATCCTCATCCTCGTACCGGGTCACCGCACACTGACGACAGGCTCCCACCGAGCCCATAGACGGATGCCAACAGAAATAAGGCAGATTCAGCTTTAGTGACAGACAGGCCTGCAGCAGATTCTGCCCCTCGATGACCTTGTAATCCTGACCGTCGATAAATATCTTTATCATTCCTCTACCTGTTTTATTTGCACCTGTATCAGTCATCTTCACTGATCTGATTAATGCCGATAAGGGCAACATCCCTTATCGATATGTTGCTGAAAATCATCGGCAAAGTACTTCATCGCGCTGCTCATAGGCTCTACTGCACCGGGTGCCAGAGCGCAGAAAGTCTTGCCCATCCACATAAAATCACAAAGTCTCTGCAGTTCATCCAGATCCTCCTGTGATCCGCGTCCCGATTCGATTCGATTGAGGATCTCCGATGCCCAGGGAAGACCATCCCGGCAGGGAGTACACCACCCACAGGACTCCTGAGCGAAAAAGCGGATCAGATTCAACACCATACCCACCGGGCAGTGTTTGTCATCCAGAGCAATAATGCCCCCCGTACCCAGACGGCTTCCCGCTTCGGCAATGGCATCGTATTCCATAGGCGTGTCCAGATGCTCGGGCAGTAAAAAATCCGTTGAGGCGCCACCGGGAAGCCAGCCCCGTAGTTTGAGGCCATGCTGCATCCCCCCCGCCAGGTCGAAAATCTCTTTTGCGGGCGCCCCCATAGGCAACTCCCATAAACCCGGGTTTTTGACCCGGCCGCTGATTCCGTAAATCTTTGTGCCGGCATCTTCGCCACGGCCCAGGTCCTGGTACCAGGCTGGCCCTTGGCGCAGGATCCCTGGTATATTGCACAGGGTCTCAGCATTGTTAACCACTGTGGGCTGACCGAACAGACCGACAACCTGTGGGAAAGGAGGTTTGGCACGGGGATGGGCTCGTTTGCCCTCCAGCGCGTTGAGCAGTGCTGTTTCCTCTCCGCAGATATAGCGGCCAGCGCTGGTATGAAGATGCAAATTTAGTGAGTACCCACTTCCCTGGATGTTTTCACCCAGCAGACCCGCCTGTTCCGCTTCCCGGATAGCCTTTTCCAACCGTGTGGCGCACAGCCGGTATTCACCGCGCAGAAACAGATAGGCTACAGATGCGCTAATGGCGTACGCTGCAATCATCATTCCCTCAACCAGCAAATGTGGTGCACCTTCCATCAACCATCGGTCCTTGAACGTACCGGGCTCCATCTCATCGGCATTGCAAACCAGATATTTGCGACCCGGGCTATCCTCTCCCATGGGCACAAACCCCCACTTCATACCGGTCGGAAAGCCTGCACCGCCGCGGCCCCGCAGGTTGGCCTCTTTTACCTGCTGCTGTACCTCCTCAGGTGTGAGATCCAGTGCCCTGGCAAAACCCTGATAACCCCCTTTATTTCTGTACTGATCCAGATCCAAAGGCTGTTCAATATTCAAAGTGGCAGTAAGTGGCTTATCCATTCTCACCTCCCTGATGCAATTTGCTCAGGATCTGATCCAGTTTCTCCTTACTGAGGTTTTCAATCAGTTCTCCATCAAGCATCATGGCCGGTGCCTTGTCACAACACCCCAGACAAACGTTAGGCAAAAGCGTGATGCCTCCATCGGCGCTGGTCTGCCCAAACTCAACTTGCAGTCTTCCTCTGAGGTGATCAGCCAGCTCATCCACATCACTCAGCCAACAGCTGATACTATTGCACAAATGCAACACATGACGTCCCACCGGCCGGCGATAAATATGATTGTAGAATGTGGCAATACCTTCCAGTTCGGCATCTGACATCCCTAATAATTCAGCCACAGCCTGCAAACACGGATCATCCACCCAACCGCGCTGTTTTTGCACTATCTGCAGTGCCTCAATGGCCGCTGCCGGACGCTGTTCGTAATCAGCACAGGCCTTTTCAATGGCCTGTATTTCTGCCTCATTAAGGTGATCCTGATAGCTGAACGTTCTGATGGCTATTTTCATCTGTCTACATCCGCCATCACAAAGTCGATGCTCCCCAGCGTGGCAATCAGGTCGGAAATCATCTGGCCTCTGGCCATTACCGGAATCATCTGTAAATGAGGAAATGAGGGCGTACGAATATGGGTACGATAGCTGTTGGTACTGCCATCGCTGATCAGGTAATACGCGTTGCTGCCCTTGGTGGCTTCTACCTCTGCCATCGCTTCACCGGGAGGGATCACCGGCCCCCAGCTAACACCAAGAAAATGCGGGATAAGGGTGTCAATGTCCTGCATGGTTCTGTCCTTAACCGGCGGAGTGGTCAGCGAATGCTCCGCCTTATAAGGGCCGGACGGCATGTTGTCGACGCACTGGCGAATAATCCGCATACTCTGACGGATCTCTTCCACCCTGACCTTGCACCGGTCGTAACTGTCGCCGTTTTCGGCCACCGGCACGTCGAAATCGAAATTCTCATAACCACTGTAGGGACGCTGTTTACGCAGGTCCCAGTCAAACCCGGTTGCCCGCAAACCCGGGCCCGTGACACCCCATTCAATAGCCGTAGCCGTATCATAACGACCAATGCCGACGGTGCGTTGCTTCACCAGAGCGTTATCCATGACCATTTTGTCGTAGTCGTGCAGTCGTTTGGGCATTTCATCCAGCCAGTCCAGAATCAGTCTGTCCCAACCGCGGGGTAAATCGCTGCTGACACCACCGATCCGAAACCAGCTAGGGTGCATACGGGCGCCGGTAATGGCTTCGACGATGGTGAACAGTTTCTCCCGATCGACAAACATATAGAAGATTGGCGACAAGGCACCAATATCCTGGGCAAAGGTGCCGTAGAACAACAGGTGACTGAGGATACGGAAGATCTCGCACATCATCACGCGAATGACTCTGGCCCGTTCAGGAACCTCAATGCCAGCCAGTTTTTCCACCGCCATCAGATATGGCAGGTTATTCATTACCCCACCCAGGTAGTCGATCCTGTCTGTATAGGGAATATAAGAATGCCAGCTCTGGCGTTCAGCCATTTTCTCAGCGCCGCGATGGTGATAACCAATATCAGGAATGGCCTGAACGATCTGCTCACCTTCCAGTTGCAGCATAATGCGAAACACGCCGTGCACACTAGGATGGTTAGGGCCAAGGTTCAGCCACATAAACTCCTCATCCCGGCCCGTGGGCTCAAGCCCCCAGGCCTTGGGATCAAAACGCAGTGCTTCCTGTTCAAAATCACGTATATCGTCTGGCAGGCTATACTTGCCCATCTCGGTAGCACGAGCCGGATGTTCTTTGCACAAGGGGTGCCCCTGCCAGGAAGTGGGCATCATAATGCGACGCAGACAGGGATGGCCCTGAAACTCAATACCAAACAAATCCCAGACTTCCCGTTCATACCAGTTCGCATTGGGCCACACTTTGCAGACTGACGGGGCTTTCTTGTCCTGTTCAGCCAGCGCCACCTTGAGCCTGACGTCTTTATTGCGATCATAAGAGCGCAGCAGGTAAACCAGGGTAAAATCCTGCATCACCTGCTTAGCACCCGACTCGCGCCGGGTTTCATCTATTGCGGTGAGATCATACAAAAAGCTAAACGGCTTTTTCAGACTGAAACGCAGCGCTTCGGCAACCAGCAATAAGCGGGTTCTGGGTACCCAGAAGGTATCAATACCGTCAACACACTGCTCATCAATCAGATTGAGATCGGGTATGACTGTACTGAGTTCTTCGCGTATAGAAAAGCTACGGGCAATACTCATATCAGACTCTGTCCGGAGGTGTCAGATCGGTGGCAGTGACCCGGGCAGCATGCTTAAGATCCCGTTGACTGGGCTTTTCTACCTGGCTGACGCCCTGATCTCCTACCATCCAGGACAACGGTCGCTCCTCTTTGCCAATGGCGGATTGCAATAGTAATAGTCCTTCCATCAGCGCTTCTGGTCGGGGCGGGCATCCTGGTACATAGACATCCACCGGCAGGAATTTGTCTACCCCCTGAACCACAGAGTAAATGTCATACATCCCACCGGAATTGGAGCAGGACCCCATAGAGATAACCCATTTGGGTTCCAGTAACTGGTCGTAGAGGTGTTTGACCACGGGTGCCATCTTCCTGAACACCGTGCCGGATATCACCAGCAGATCGGCCTCTCTGGGAGTGGCACGGATCACCTCCGCACCGAAACGTGCGATATCATGGCGACTGGTCAGAGCCGTAGCCATTTCCACATAACAACAGGAAAGACCGAAGTTCATCGGCCAGATAGAATTCTTTCGGCCCCAGTTAATCATCTTATTCAGACTAGAAAACATGACCGACCGCTTAACCTGTTCACGCACCTCCACCTCGGCACTGGGTATCTGGCGGCTTAACTTGTTCGGATCACTCAGTGTCCAGTCCATTTTTGCTCCCTGGTCTTGGCTGTAATGACATCCAATGCGCCGACCCGCCACAGGTACAACAGCGCAATCATCAGAATCAGAATAAAAATGCCCGCTTCGATAAACCCGGCCAGACCCACCTGTTCAAAGGCAATAGCCCAGGCAAACAGAAACAGGGTTTCGAGATCGAAAATAACGAAAAAAATCGCATACAGAAAAAAGTGATTACCGAATCTGACCCTGGCACCACCGTAGGAAAGAATCCCGGACTCGTAAGGCAGTTCGGTGGAATGCCCGCGGCTTCTCGGGCCTGATACAGAAGAAAGCAGCATGACGCCGGTCAGCAGAGCCATCGTTGAGACAAAATAGATTATTATCGGCCAGAGCTCGGCCAGTGCCTGCTGCATGTCAATCTCCGTTCTGACAGAACTGACGCAAGTCACGTGATACTTTCTGCCCTGCATCAGCGGGTTATGATTGATTTACCCTGGAGATATCTACCACTGCTACCCCTTCAGGGACTCATGTAAGGATTGACCATAATTCCTGGATCGTCAAAGAAAAACCCTTAAAAACAAATTGTTGCAGATCAAAAATTGGCAAGGCTTGCGGTCGCTGAGTGCTGAGGGAGAGCAATTTAACCCCAGTGGTGAGTCAGATATCAGATAATGAAGAAAGGTCTTTCGACAGTCTCTTCTTTTCTTCCACCAGATGTTCATACAGGTTATCGAACATCTCACTGACAGGCTGAACATCCGCCGCTTGCGCCAGCTCCTCGTAGAGTTCGCAAAAATAGTCATCCACTTTACTGGCCAGTTTTTCGACATCGGATTGTTCACAGCTGGCCGGATCAAAATGGATATCAAACAGACTGTCGCTGTCTTTACGCCTGTCGTATTGGATATAGGTGTTGAGAACTTTATCGGGGGCTTGTTC
Source organism: Lacimicrobium alkaliphilum (assembly GCF_002591895.1). Lineage (GTDB taxonomy): Bacteria > Pseudomonadota > Gammaproteobacteria > Enterobacterales > Alteromonadaceae > Lacimicrobium > Lacimicrobium alkaliphilum. The sequence continues at coordinate 65,623 of NZ_NISX01000016.1, read as the reverse complement.
CATATACCGCTTAAGCTCCTCTGCAAGCCCCACTTCGTGCTTACACAAGGTATTCAGCAACATGGTTGTCCGGGTGTCACTGTTCTGGTCAGCCAAGCCCCTGTAAAACTGTGCCGTTCTCAAATGTAATCCTTTGTTATGCATCAGCATTTCACGCACATCGGAGAAGTTACTCATGACTTGTGCTCCCTTCATCGAAAACATCGTTTAAATATAGGCAGTGATCCGGACTTCTCCAAACATCGCACTAATGATCGGTAAAAATGGGTGAATATAATGCACCGTGACATTATGTGTACGGTCACAAATAACGCCGGCAATCCATTCCACACCACTACTGCAATGCACACCAAAAACTCTAACTTGCTTTATGATACCTTGCTGTATTAATGTTACTTTCATTAACAAACCCACCATAATCTGAATGAGTACTCACAGCATAGCCTGTTCATCCTCTTTCACTTTGCAGATGTAACGGAGATAAAAACATGCCCGCCTACAAAGCCCCGCTTCGGGATATACGATTTGTCATGGACGATTTACTCGGCTTTTCAGAGCATTACAAACAACTGGATAGCGTTACCGAAGTCGACGATGAGGTTCAGACCGCGATCATCGAAGAAGCAGCAAAGTTCTCAGAAAATGTGATTTCGCCACTGAATGCCGTCGGCGATCAAGCCGGTTGTGTCTGGAGTGCAGAGGGCGTCACCACACCTCCGGGATATAAACAAGCCTACCAGCAATATTGTGAAGGTGGCTGGCCTGCTTTGGCGATGCCGGAGTCATACGGCGGACAAGGTCTGCCCGAGTCCATGAATATTGTACTGACTGAACTTATCAGCAGTAGCTGCCCGGCATGGTCAGGTTATCCGGGGTTAAGAGAAGGGGCGATTAAGACCTTATTGAACCATGGCAGTAACGAGCTGAAGGAGAGATTCTTACCGAACTTAGTCAGTGGTCAATGGACAGGAACAATGTGCTTAACGGAGTCCCATTGTGGCTCTGATTTGGGCCAGCTTAAAACCAAAGCGATACCCGTTTGTGGCAATGAATATCGCTTAACGGGAACCAAGATATTTATTTCCTGTGGAGAGCACGATATGGCAGAAAATATTGTTCACATCGTGCTCGCCCGTTTACCTGACGCTCCTGCGGGCAGCGCCGGGATCTCGCTTTTTGTGGTTCCCAAATTGCTGGTGAATGACGACCAGAGTCTGGGAGGTAAAAACAACGTAAGTTGTGGCTCTATAGAGCACAAAATGGGCATACATGGCTTTGTAACCTGCGTAATGAATTTTGACGGTGCCACCGGGTACCTCATCGGTAAGCCCAATAAGGGTCTGCAGGCGATGTTCACATTCATGAACTCTGCGCGTCTGACTACGGCACTACAGGGGTTAGTGCATGCAGAAGTTGCCTATCAGGGCGCGGTTCCCTATGCACAGGAAAGGTTGGCGATGCGCTCTCTCAGTGGGGCGAAAAATCCTGATGGTCCGGCAGATCCGATTATCGTTCATCCTGATGTGCGTCGCATGCTGTTAACCATTAAGTCTTTCGCTGAGGGTTTCCGTGCGTTCGCTTATTACGTAGCCCAGCAATTAGACCTGTCTGAACACGCGAAAACAGAAGCGTCACGGGAACAAGCTAAGCAGTTGCTGGCATTGCTTACGCCTGTCTGTAAAGGCTTTATGACCGAGCTGGGATGTGAAGCTGCCCATCATGGCGTGCAAATATTCGGTGGGCACGGCTATATAAGAGAATGGGGCATGGAGCAAAATCAACGGGATAGCCGAATTTCGACCTTATATGAAGGCACCACAGGGATACAGGCACTGGATCTTATTGGCAGAAAAGTCTTAGGCTCTAAAGGTGCATTACTGACCAATTTCAGCAACATTATTTTTGAGTTTTGCCAGTCTCAGCAAGCTAACCAGCCAATGCAGGAGTTTACCCAACCGTTGCATGAGACAACAACGCAATGGCTTGAATTAGCTACATCTATTGGCCAGTCTGCCGCCAGAGATCCGGAAGAGATTGGCGCGGCATCGGTGGACTTTCTGATGTTCTCCGGTTACACGATCCTTGCTTACTTCTGGGCCAGAATGGCGCAGGTATCAATGGATAAGCTGGAGACGGGAGCTGAGGACAGAGATCTCTACTTCAGTAAAATCAGCACTGCCCGCTTTTTCTTCCAGCGACTATTACCTCGCACCGCCACATTGAAGCAAACCATTCAGTCGGGCGCAGCCAGTTTAATGGAAATTACCCCTGAACAATTCTGAAACTTACTGTCGGCGATGCTCTTTCATCGCTGACGTTTGACCCGGGACGTTAATAATCTTTGAGGCAATCATGAAAACAACTGACAGCGCAACGGTATCTGCAACCGACACACTACAAGCGATCTTTGATAAAGGCTGTAACGAGTTTAAACATAAAGTGGCGTTTAAATGCGCAACACAAAGCATCACATACCTGGAACTTGAGCAAGGTTCGAGGCAGTTTGCGGCTTACCTGCAAACCAATACTGATCTCAGGCCAGGTGATCGAATCGCCATTCAGTTACCTAATTGTATCGCTTATCCTGTGTTGACCTGGGGTGCGCTGCGTGCCGGTTTAGTGGTGGTTAACGTCAACCCGCTGTACACAAAAACTGAACTCGCCCATTTGTATAAAGACTCGGGCGCTAAAGCGCTAATTTTGCTGAGCTCCTCCATTGAACTGGTTTCGTCTTTGCTCAGTGAGACGGACATTTCAACGCTTGTTTACCTGAACAACCTGCCACCAGCCCTTGAACGTCTGAATATCAGCGCGGTGGATTATCATGATGCCCTGGAACAAGGCAGCCAATGTCATTTCCAGCCTGTCGTGGCTGAGCCGGGCGATATGGCGCTATTGCAATACACCGGTGGTACTACAGGACTGTCTAAAGGTGCGATACTGAGCCATCACAACCTTATCAGCGCTGCCCGGGGTTTCTGGAATGCCACGGGCATTTTTGAGCCCGGCAATGAGACATTTGTAGCGCCGTTACCGCTTTACCATGTGTACGCGTTCGTCGCACATATCGTGCTGGGTGTAGCCTATGGTGTCACCAGTATTCTGATCAGTGATCCCAGAGATATAAACTCATTTACCAGCGCCTTAGAAAACACCCGATTCACGCTTTTTGTAGGTATCAACACATTGTTCAGTGCACTGTGTCAGGACCAGGGATTCCGGAAACTGGATTTCTCAGCATTAAAATTCACCTTGTCTGGCGGTATGGCGCTTGATGTTGATATTGCTAAACGTTGGCATGCGCTGACAGCTTGCGAAATTAATGAGGGTTACGGATTAACCGAATCCTCGGCCGGCGTCATCTTAAACAGCGGTGAACAATGCCGACGAGAGGGTTCAGTAGGTAAACCGATAGGCGGTATTAAGCTTAAGATTGTCGGAGACTCTGGGCAGGAGCTTAAGGTGGGAGAGAAAGGCGAATTGCATCTCAAAGGCGATCAGATAATGCAGGGGTATTGGCACAACCCCGAAGCCACGAACTCGGCACTCAAAGATGGCTGGCTGGCCACTGGAGATATCGCCAGAATAGATGAAGACGGCTTTGTGTATATTGTTGATCGCATAAAAGATGTCATTATTGTATCCGGATTTAATGTTTATCCAGCCGAGATCGAACAGGTCGTTAACCGCATAAATGGCGTGCAGGAGTGCGCTGTTACAGGTGGAAAAACTGAGGATTCAGGTGAAACAGTGCAACTCTTTGTGGTACTCAAAGACGACATAGTTACTACTGAAGCCATTCTTAAACACTGCCGGGAACATCTGGCGGCATATAAAATCCCCAAAACCATCAAGGTGGTTGATGAACTGCCAAAGTCACCTGTGGGTAAAATATTAAAACGCATGCTTAAAACAGATTAATACCCCTTCACCTATATAAATTGAACACCTGAAGTGGACTAACACATTTCAGGTGCTCTGACTCATACAGGCTCTGACACTTTTTGCATGGGAGGGCACCTATATCTGACCGTCAGTAGCAAGCCAAAAACTGACCTTTAGTTGATTCTGTTTGAGCTAGCACTGCGTTTTCGGAAAAATCACTACACTTTGTTCTTTTTTAGATACTTTTGAACTACTAATTGCCCTATTAATGTCGTGATCACCACTAATATGTAATATATTTTTTTACCAAGTGCATTCAAATGATGCGGCTCACAGCCTCCCACGAAGTAGCAGTAAATTAACTCCACTGGATACATAAACAAGTAACTGAGTATAAAAACTGCCAGAAAAAAATAGACACCTGTTATCTTAGCAACCTTTACTATCAGCAAAATCAATAACGAAGGAGCAAGAACCATTAAAATGGCTATCAACTTTAACGTCATTCCCTTTACCTCTTAAAGCACTAAAAATTAAAACCCGGGGTTGAAAAGCAAGAACAGGAAACCCTCACCTACAGTTGCTATAACCCGAAGCGCAAGCCGCTGAATGAAGACTTATCGCAGGAAGTGGTGGCTCACGATATCGCAGAGGAGTATAGATCGAATGAACACGACCTGCCGTCCTCTGATACAGCTGACGTATTCTTCCAGCGGATGACACCTCGCACCATTTACCTAATTCAGTCATTCTCAAAGTTAGCACGCTATGCAGGCATAGTCCTGCACGCATTGTGTGCTTTGGGAGCGCCCCTGAACTCAGTTAGTCAGCAACTGAGCCATTCGCACCTCAACCGCACAGAGTTTTGAACGTAAAAGCAGAGTAAACAAATTGTTAACATTAATGCTTGCATTAAAAAACCCACGAGTATATTGTCTAATCACTTGCGTTATTAGACTCTATTGAGTGGTATCGGAACGCACATCTTAGTACAGAGCCTTTAGGAGTAGCCAATGCGAAATAACTATAAAAAGACGCCTGTTGCCATTTGTATCTCAGCAATACTGTTGGGGCATAGTTTTAACCTGACAGCACAAGAAGAGACCGGGTCAGATTCAGAGTTAGCGTTGGAAGTGATAGAGGTCACAGCACAAAAACGCACCCAGGGCTTACAGGATGTGCCGATATCGATTAACGCAATTTCCGGAGATGTTTTAAAGAATTCTAATATGAATACCCTGTCAGATGTATCGGGCTCAGTGCCGAACCTGACCATTACAAAATCGGGTATTACTAATCAGATTGGTGTCCGGGGTATATCTTCTGGCGGTAACAAGGGCTTTGAGCAATCGGTTGCCATGTACGTTGATGAAGTGTACTACGGTCGCGATCAACTTATTCAGTTACCCCTGGTTGATTTAGAACGCGTCGAGGTATTACGCGGGCCACAGCCTACATTATTCGGTAAGAACGCCATCGCAGGCGCAATCAGTTTAACCTCAGCCCGCCCGACCGATTACTTTGAGGCATCAATTTCCACGTTATATGAGTTTGAGCAGGAAGAAACGAAAACCATAGGGATCATTTCAGGACCATTGTCTGATAATGTGAAAGGGCGATTTGTTGCCTCGTATCGGGAAATGGATGGCTGGATCGAGAACACTACGCTGGACCGCATGGAACCTAACGTCGAGCAGCTTTATCTCAGAGGCTTGCTGGAGTGGGACTATGACGACCTGAATATCCTGTTAAAAGCAGAGAGTTCTACGTTTGATACGCTCGGCCGGGCGATTGAAAACCACTCACCCGTTGGAAGCTACCCGGCCATTTTCAATGGCCCCCTTTATGTAGAAACAGAAGAAGACTACAAAAGCCAAAGCAACGGCCAGGCGAGCGACAATCAGGTAGACAACATCATGGTGAAGGTGGAGTACGACTACAATGACTATAGCTTCACCTCTACCACCGCTTACCTGAAATATGACACTGATGAACTTATTGATGTGGATTATACAGGGCTGGATTTATTCAACGGTTCTAATCAGGGAGAGCGATTTAAGCAATGGAGTCAGGAGCTCAGAATCGCTTCGCCCAGTGACCAGGATTTCAATTATATCGCGGGTATTTACTTACAGGATAGTGAACTGACGACCTACGACAACGTGCTGTTTGGCAGTACATTTGCCGCGAGTCCGGCGTTTGCCCCGGTAGTTAACGGCAGTTGGGATCGGGACTTTTCACAAGATTCACAGGTGTTTTCAGCATTTACACAGTTCAACTGGCAACTTAGCGACGCGCTGTCTCTTACCGCCGGCGCCAGGTATAGCAAGGAAGAAAAAAACGCGCACCGGATACTTAACCTGTTGGGCGAGAATACCAGCGGTATTCCTGCAAACGCTTTATTTCCTGGCTCACCGGCTTTCGGACCCCAGGCGGGCTTTGAAACCATGATGGGCGGGATAAAAATCTATGCTCATGAGTTAGAAGGCAAGCGCAACGAGTCTCAGCTTGATCCACTCCTTAACCTTCAGTACACCGTTGACGATGACACCATGCTGTACGCATCCTATACCCGCGGAAGTAAAGGTGGTGGCTTTGATATCAGATCAAACAGTTACCCTGATCATCCGGTCAATCCCGGTTCATTTGAATTTGAAGACGAACAGGCAACCAGCTATGAGCTGGGGGGCAAGTTCAGTTTTGGCGTGATTGAATTAAACGCCGCAGCCTTCTTTACCCAATACGATGATCTTCAGGTAACACAATTTGATGGAATTGTCGGTTTCAATGTGCAAAATGCCGCCGAAGCAGAAATCAAAGGAATAGAATTAGATGGCCGCTGGCTGCTCGCTGAGTCTCTGGTACTCAGCGGGTCCGTAGCCTATCTGGACTTTGAGTATCTCGATTTCGATGTTGCACAATGTGCCCCTGCGCTTGTTTTACCTGATCAGGTTCCAAGTTCAAGCGTCGACGGCTTGTGTAATCTCTCTGGTGAGCGCGCTATTTACACGCCAGAGCTTACCGGTAATATCAGGTTGCAGTATGAACAGGACGTCAGCGACTGGGGCTATATCACTTACGGTGTCAACATGGAATACAGTGACGAATACAATGCCGGAGTCACCCTTGACCCCAATACCGTCCAGGATAGTTTCACTAAGTGGGGCCTGCGTGTAGCATTAGCTGACTACGACGATCGATGGCAGGTGGCACTTATTGCCAACAACATTACTGACGAGAGAGTAATGACCCTGTCAAACTCGCTGCCCTTTTCAACCACATTAACCGGCGGTACCGGCGTAGCGTACTACGGTATTTACGAGCGCCCACGAAGTGTCGCCGTTGAGCTGACATACAACTTTTAACTTTATTGCAGTATTTAGCATGTCGCCCTCTTTTGGGCGGCATGGCTAAGCCCTGGAGTAGTATATGGGATCTCAGGCACACCCATAACAGTCAGACTTTTATCTTCCGGCGCCGACATAGCATGATTCGCTGGCAGCAACCCTCAAGATTGGAATAGCGCAATAACCCATAACTCGCCAACGACCCGTTCCAGTTCTGTGGATTGGGCTGATGACCCGTAAGCCGCTTTTTTAACGCTAACAGACATACAAATGGTATAATTTATACCCTCATTCCTCTTAGCTATACCAATAAAGAGCTTACCGGTGCGAGCTGAAATTTTGTAAGCTGACAAGATGCGTGGAAGAGCTTTTTCTGGCGGCTAAAGCTTTCTCATAAGATGATAAGATATTGTGTTGTAAGGGTATGACCGGCTAAAGTGGCTTTGCCCGGGACAACCCATTCTGACCGTTCAGGGCAAACTAGTTGTTGAGTCAAAGTATAATAACGTTAACTAACACGCCCTTGCTAAACGGTGCAAAGATAAAACGAAGGAATAAGAATTCGTGAACGTAATTAGTAAGATAGCGACGAACCCAGTGGCCAGAGGTCTCAGTTTACTCGGCGATCGCTGGACTGTTCTGATTATGCGTGATGTTTTCCTTGGCAGACATCGGTTTAACGAATTCAGAACCCACAGCGGAATAATGCGTGGAACACTCTCCAACCGGCTCGAATTCCTGATGGCTGAGGGGTTCCTGCACAAAAAACAGTATCAAAACCGGCCTCCGAGGTACGAATACCGACTGACTGAAAAAGGTTTGTCACTTTACCCCTGGGCATTGATGTTATGGCAATGGGAGTCTGAATGGGCACCGGGTGATAACGCATTGCCAACAATGCTTGTACACCAGGGGGGAAACGCTCACCCGCTTAATCCTCAGTGCGTATGTCGTCATTGCCGTAAACCGTTGCATTTTGACGATGTTGAACGCGTGAAAGTGGCAGATGTAGCCGATACCTCAGACCCCAAAAGCTTACCGGAAAGTTGGGGCGGCCAGCGACGGACGCGGGCAAAAGTGTCCGGCGATATCGATACCTCTCTGGCTCATGTTGTAGATATCATCGGTGACAGGTGGACGACGTTAGTACTGGCGGGGTCATTTGTCGGCCTGACCCGCTACGATGATTTCCTCAACAACTTGGGCATCGCCACCAATATTCTCGCTGATCGTCTGAAAATATTGGTAGATATGAAAATATTTTCACGTCGGGAATATCAGGTTAATCCGTCACGGATGGAATATCTGTTGACTGAGAAGGGAAAGTCTTTGTATCCACAGACCATGACGTTACGTCAGTGGGTACTGGACGTTATGCCGCCACTTGCGCATCCCTATAAGTTGGTTCACAAAAGCTGTGGTCATGATCTGGAAATTGATGTGGTTTGCGGCGTCTGCGGCAAACAACCGCAGATCGGCAAAGTCAGATTTGACTTAGATTAGCTGGCAACACAGGCTGGCCAGCGGCAATGGCCCGATTACTCAGTCCGCTTAAAGAGAGCCGACTAAATGGCCGCCATCGACCGGCAGTGCAATACCATTGATAAAAGAACCTGCATCACTGCACAGCATCAATAGTGGAATATCCAGCTCATGGGCCTTACCCAGACGCTGCGGTAATATACCGGCCAGGTACTGTTGGCCTTTGGCTGAATCGAAATAGCCCTGATTGATCTCTGTTTTAAAATACCCCGGGCATAAAGCGTTAACCCTGATCCCCTTTCTGCCGAGCTCAAGGGCCATCGCTTTTGTCATTTGAATGAGCCCTGCTTTTGATATGGCATAGGCACTGTCACCGAATCCCACCCGGATACCCAGTATCGATGCAATATTGACGATGCTACCCGATACCTTAAGCTCCAGCATACGGTTAGACACCTGGCTCGCCACGTTCCAGGCGCCATTGAGATTGGTATTCATGGTGTAATCCCAACTGGCCTGATCGACTTTGTGAAACCGTTTTGGATCGGCAACGCCGGCATTGTTAACCAACACCGTAACCGGCCCCAACAGTTCATCGGTCTGCTCCAGCGCGGCCTGAATACTGCCTGCATCCGTCACATCCATCGCAATGGCCAGCGCCTTGTAGCCCGAGTCCGTCAATTTTGTGCACAGCTGATTAAGCTTTTCTTTGCGTCTGGCCGTCAGTACAACAGCGGCACCAGCCTGCGCCAGCACCTCGGCAAAATGGGCTCCAAGCCCACTTGAGGCCCCCGTTATCAAAGCCACCTGGCCCTTGAGCGAGAGTAACGATTCAGGATGTTTCATGGTTTCTCCTCACTACATATTTCCAGAGCCAGTTCAGTCAGAGGTTCTATCAGGGTTGCCATTTCCATGGCTTTATCGCTGGATGCGCTGCCCTGCATGGCGCGTTGTTTCACCCCAAGTAAAATCGCAATAAGACGAAAGAAGCTGAAAGCCAGGTAGAAATTCCAGTTTGGCAGACTGTCGATACCCATCAATTCGCAATACCGGGCAACATATTCACGCTCAGTAGGTATCTGCAAATCGGCCCGGTCTAAGCCCCCCAGCCCGGGCATCACCGAGTTATGTGGCATGCGCAATTGCATACATTGGTAAGCCAGATCTGCATAGGGATGGCCCAGTGTAGAGAGCTCCCAGTCCATCAAAGCCAGAACATTCTGACTATCCGTAGCGAACATCATGTTGTCGAGTCTGAAATCACCATGTACCAGGGCGATTTGGCCATCATCCTCAGGCATATTCACCGACAGCCAGCCCATTAGCTTTTCGAATTGATGGTCAGGCTCAGACGCCGAGGCTTTGTATTGCTCACTCCAACGGTTAATTTGCCGCTGGTAGTAGTTTCCCGGGCGGCCAAAGTCACTCAGGCCTGCCTTTTCCACATCGACGCGATGCAGCGTTGTCATCACCCTGAGCATTTCCTCATAGACTTCGCTGCGTTGCTCAGGCCCGATGTCGGGAAGAGCAGGGTCCCACATCACCCGGCCTTCAATGTATTCCATCAGATAAAATGCGCTGCCAATGATTTTCTCGTCTGCACAGAAATGTACAGCTCTGGCTACCGGCACATCGGTATTGCGCAGCGCCTGCATAACCCTGAACTCTCTGTCTATGGCATGGGCCGACTTGAGAAGTTTGCCGAAAGGTTTTCGTCTCAATACATACTGTTGTTTGTCCGTATCAACGAGATAGGTTGGGTTAGACTGCCCGCCAGCAAACTTTTGTACCGATAACAGCCTCCCGAAACCTTCCACATGACTACACAGGTATGTGGAAAGTGATGAAAGATTAATGTCACTCATTGCTCACCTGCCTGACTGTAAGCCTTGATAACCTGCTTGCCCAACGCCATCTGATGCACCTGATCCGGGCCGTCTGCCTGGCGACACCAGCGTGCATAATTAAAGGCTTCGGCCATAAAGTAGTCTGCGGTTAACCCGCCTGCACCATGCAGTTGCATGCAGCGATCAAGAATGGTCTGTGTCATCAGCGGAACACTGATCTTGCATGCTGCGATCAGGTCCCGGGCTGCCTGAGGCCCGACTTCATCCATTCTGGCACTGCATTGCAGCACCAGTTGGCGCATCATCTGAATTTCTGCAAAGGATTTTGCAATGTCTTCCCTTACAGACTGGTTGTGACTGAACTGAATACCAAAGGTCGTGCGCTGGGTTGCTCGCTGACAACTTTGTTCCAGAGCTCTTTGGGCCAGACCAATCAGGCGCATACAATGATGGATTCGCCCCGGCCCCAGCCTGCCCTGAGCAATTTCAAACCCTCTGCCCTCACCCAGGAGAATATTCTCCAGCGGCACTCTGACATCTTCAAAAAGCAGCTCCGCATGGCCAATGGGCGCATCGTCATAGCCCAGCGTCGACAGCGGCCTGACAATGCGAACGCCCGGCGTGTCTTTGGGTACCAATACCTGGGTTTGCTGTTGATGGATGTCGGGATGATCAGGGGCACTCTTGCCCATGACGATAAACAGCTTGGTTAACTCATACATGGCACCGGTGATAAACCATTTACGCCCATTTAAAACCAGATGATCCTGTTCGGTTTTTATACTCAGCTCAATGTTGGTGGCATCACTGGAGGCAACCTGAGGCTCGGTCATGGCATAGGAAGAGCGAATTTCGCCTTCTAACAGAGGTGTCAGCCAACGCCGTTTCTGGTCTTCATTACCATACTTCATCAGCACTTCCATATTGCCGGTATCAGGTGCATTGCAATTGAAAACCTCAGAAGCCCAGGTTACGCGCCCCATAATTTCTACCAGAGGCGCATAATCATAGTTACTCAGCCCTCCCACATCACTGTAGCCGGCATGTTTCTCGGGGATAAACAGGTTCCAGAGTCCTGCTGCTCTGGCTTTTGCTTTAAGCTCTTTAACTATGGGCAAGACACCGAAACGATTCTCTGCGCTCGCCAGTTGATGCGCGTGCAGCTGCTCATTTGGATAGATGTACTGCTCCATAAAACGTTGCAGTCTGGCCTGCAAAGAGAGGGACTTGTCACTGAAATTGTTCATTATCATTGGCCTTTCAGGAATAGGTAATATGGGATTGCTTGTCTGGACTGAGTAAGTGACTGAGATCATTGAAACTGGTCAGCGAGAAATCCTTGCCGTTATACAAAAACGTACTCACTGCGGTGTTTTTAATTTGCAGAGACAGCTCTATGGCCTGCGCTGGCCTGAGGCCGAGAAGCGCCGAAATGATGGTTGCGATGACACCGCCAGAGCTGACAATAAGCGGTTTCTTGTGCTCGCCGTCACAAATCCGGTGAAAGCTGTCCGTCACCCGTTGATTGAAGCTCGACCAGCTGTCCGTACCGTCATCCTCAATCGTTCCTCTGGCCCAGTAATCAAGGGCGTGTTTCATGTTGTAATAGTAATCTTTGCGTGGCCGTCCTGTGTCAATCCAATCGCCAGGGTGTTGCTGTTTTAAGGGCGTCAGCAGGCCTTCAAAATTGTATTCATTCAGGCCTTCGAGAGGTTCGGGCAGCGCATCATCAGCCAGCCCCTGTAAGATGCCGCTGGCGGTCTGATGGTGGCGGTGCATATTGCCGGTAATCACATGATCGAACCGACGGTCCAGCTGCTGCCAGTGTTCACCAAGCCAGACAGATTGTTGTTTGCCCAGGGCACTGAGCTGATCGTAATTCTTACAGCCAAATGAGGCTTGCCCATGACGAACCAGGGTAATAACAGACATGTGGCAACCTAAACCCGTTCTATCATCAGTGCGGTTCCCGTGCCAGCGGCTCCGCTCGCCGCAACAATACCGGTTTTAAGGTTGCGCCTCTCCAGTTCATCCAGCAAGGTTCCAGCCATCATCGCACCCGTGGCCCCCAGAGGATGGCCAAGGGCAATACAACCGCCATTAACATTGAGCTTGCTGTCATCAATACCCAGCTCTTGCTTACAGCGCAGTATCGTTGCACCAAAGGCCTCATGGATCTCAAACAAGTCGATATCATTGCTTGTCAGCCCCTGCTCTGACATTAATGCCTGGGTAGCCGCAACACAGCCACCGACCACCATTCGGGTGTCATCATTGACATTCTTCATGGCGACAATTCTCGCCCGGGGCGCCTGACTCAGACGTTCTGCTGCAGCCTGTGAACCGATCAGCAGAATTGCCGCACCGTCGGCCATCGCCGGTGAGTTAGCGGCTGTGTGTACATGTGAAATTTCCTGTAGCTGCGTGAAATCCTTAAGCATAAGCTGGTCAACCCCTTTGGCACCCAGCTCAGCGAAGGCGGCAGACATTTTCGCCAGCGATTCTGCACTGGTGGATTCCCGGATAAGCTGGTCCTGACTTACTTCACAGCCCTTTACTGGGTTGGTAACAGGGATAATGGATTTAAAATATCCGTGTTTTCTGGCACAGGCCGCTCGTTGCTGACTCAGCAGCGCTACGGCATCCACCTCCTCCCGGCTGTAGCCATATAAAGAAGCGATCAGATCGGCGCCGTTGCCCATCATAAACATACCCATTCTGACCGCCAGTTTTGCATCAATAAACGGAGCCGGATTGTCCGATAGCATTGCTACCCTCGACATCATCTCGACGCCACCGGCTACAACAAGCTGATCCATCCCGCAGATGACCTTCATTGCAGCCATGTTTATGGCATCGATACCTGAGGAGCAATAACGATTAATAGTGATCCCCGGCACCCGGCCCGGCCAGCCGGCATAAAGCGTGGAGGTTTTGGCGATATTCGCCGCTTGCTCTCCTGCCTGTGTAGCACAGCCCAGGATCACATCTCCAACCTGTTCAGGATCAAGCCGGGTACGCTGTTCCAACGCCTTGTAAAGGCTGTTGAGCAGGTCATAAGGGGTTAAATCATGCAGCTCACCTTCATCACGCGCCTTGGTTCTGGGTGTTCTGATGGCATCGAATATATAGGCTTGGGTCATATCAGACTCCTAAAATAAAACTTGCACATGTGGTGGTGCTACCACCGAGATTAAATATTCCGAAATTTTTCGCCCCATCTATCTGATAGTCTGCCGCCGTCGCACTTACCTGCTTGTACGCATCCAGCATCATGCGCACGCCTGTAGCACCTACCGGGTGACCGAGGCCAATCAGACCGCCACTGGGGTTAATGGGTAACGCGCCGCTTCTTTCAATGGTGCCGTCTTCTATCGCCTTCCAGGACTCACCCGGGGCGGTCAGACCTAAATGGTCAATCAGCATGTATTCTGTCATCGAGAAGCAGTCATGCACTTCCAAACCATCAAGACTGTGTATGTCAGCCAATCCGGCACGACTGAGGGCATCCGCAAAGGTGGCCCGCACGTGAGGAAAAATCAGTTCACAACCCTTGCTCTGCTGCAGCTTGTGTTCCAACAGCATCGGCGCGCAGCGATGCCCCCACCCTTTTATCCGCGGCAGATTTTCAAAGGCGATACCCTGGCGCTTAGCGTACTCTCTGGCATATTGCTCACTGGCCAGAAACACAACGGCAGCGCCATCGGTAATCTGTCCACAGTCTTGTTTGCGTAGCGGGGTTTCAATAATCGGGTTGGCCTGATCATCAGCGCTGAAACTTTCGGGTTTAAATGCCCAGTTTCGGGTCTGCGCGTTTGGGTTATGTTTAGCGTTGGCAAAATTAATTTCCGCGATACGTCTGAGATAACCGATATCCGTACCGTACCGTTGCTGATATTGCTCAAACAGATCAGCAAACATCCGCGGCCAGGGATACTGACAACCCTGGGTTTCTTTACCTCGCCAGGCCGCCGCTCCGAGATATTCAGCGCCTGTGGCACCGTCAACGTTACGCATGAGCTCAATCCCCATAACACAGGAAAGCTGATAATGGCCCGACTCGATATCTCGCATTGCCGCCAGTAGCGCCATAGAACCGGATGCACAGGCAGCCTCATGACGAGAACCGGGAACATTGTTTAACGCTGGATGGACATGACCAAAAAACCCTCCCAGATGAGCCTGACCGGTAAACAGGCAGGAAATGAAATTTCCGACGTGGGCAACATCAATATCAGCGGGGTCAATGGACGTGTCATCAAGTGCCTGATTCAGGCTGTGCCCGAACAGCGAATAGATGTCTTTCTCTTGCCTCGCCCAATTAATGGCAAAGTCAGTCTGTGAGCCACCCAGTACATAAACGTTAGACATGAAAAATTACTCCGCTGAATAGAATGACTAGATTCTGATGGCATTTGCCATGGCTTTGGCTATCAGACGCCCCTGGCTGTCCAGTATTCTTCCACTGGTAGCAAAGGTGCGGCGTCCGGCATGGTCCACTTCACCGATGACCGTAAGCTGCTGGTCAAAATCCATGATGGCTTTTACAAATTTGGTGTTCAGATCAATCATGGTGTAACGCTCCTGATCATCCAGTAGCGTCAGTACAGAACACCCCATCGCCGCATCCAGCAGTGATGCGAGAATGCCGCCGTGAAGTGAACCAATCAGATTCATGTGTTGCTCTTTAGGCGTATAGCTCAGTTGCACCTCGCCCGGCTGAATGCTGAGGAATCCATAACCGAGGTTTTTATCCATTCCGCCCCGTGTACCGTCCTGCGCAAAAAGTTGCAGGCGCTGTATTCCGGACATGTTCTGGTATTGCGTATTGAGATTAGTTTCACGCATGTGGTTGCTCGTATTTTTGAGAGATTAATTGCTGTACTTCCCGGCGCACCACCTTGCCCACGGGGTTGCGGGGAAGTTTGTCGATAAAATAAATGGCTTTGGGGGTTTTCACCGGTCCGAGAAGCTCTTTTAATAGAGCTTTCAGTTCACTTTCATTGGTGATTTCCGGTTTGCTCAGTACCACCGCAGCGGCGATCTGCTCTCCCCAGTATGGGTCGGGAAGCCCGAATACAGCGGCTTCGACAATGCTGTCCTGCGCACACAAAGCCGCTTCAACTTCAGCCGGATAGACGTTGAAGCCCCCGGAAATAATCACTTCTTTAGAGCGCCCCTTGATAAACAAATATCCGTTTTCATCCACATAGCCGAGGTCTCCGGTGAGCAACCAGTCTTTGCAGAAAGCCTGGAATGTGGCTTCAGGCTGCTGGTAATATCCAGCCATGACAATGTCTCCGCGTACGGCAATCTCGCCCTCAGCCATAGGACCAAGCAGCGTATTGTCTGCGGAAATAATGGCGACCTGACTAAAGCGACAAGGTTTTCCCACCGACAGTTGTAAATCGGGATCTGACATATCTTCACAGCTCAGTGCGGTAATCGTCATCGGCGCTTCTGTCTGACCATACAAGGTCGAGAGCCGTTCTCCGATCACAGCCCTGACCTGGCGAATACGGGATACCGGCATCGGTGCCGCGCCATAGGTCAAATGGCGCAGATAGGGAAAACTCGCCTTGCTGACTCCCGGAGTATCAAGGAGTTTGTAAATCAGCGTCGGCGGCATAAAACAAATACTCACAGAGGCTTCAAAGGCGGCCAGGATGCTGCTGACGTCGGGTTTATCAAGCAGAATATGACGGCCCCCGGTAGCCAGAACAGGCAAAATATAATGTGAACCACCGTGGGTAAGCGGTGCGACGGCGAGATTGCAATCCTGTTGATTAAAATCATAAAGCTGTTGCAGGGACGCAACGACCGCTGACACATTATGGTGCGTTTGCATAACCCCTTTGGGAGTGCCGGTAGTACCGCCGGTAAACTTAATTGCCATAATGTCCTGAGGATCAGGCCTTACTGCTGTAAAGGGCATTTTGTAATGTTTTTCAATCAGTGTGCGTACGCAGTCATCAGTATTATCGGCATCGGAGACTGACATGATGGGGATCGCAGTGTCTTTTGGCAGCGTTGCACGACTTACGTTATCTGATATGACTAAGGCCGGGCAGGACTGCTGCAATAACTGCTGATTTAACTGTGCCCCGTTTTTGGGATTGATAGGTATCCACACAGCACCTGAGGCCAGAATAGCCAGATACGCGGTCAGATGATCAATATGATTCTCTGCACACAGTGCAATACGGGTACCTTTTGAATACCGCTGTGTCAGCGCCGTCGCCAGCGCCTCCACGCGATATACCAGTTCCCGGTAGCTCACCGTTTGCCAACGATCAGTGGCCGCCGGTGCATCAGCATCTATAGCCAAGCCTTTATAGAGATAATCAATCGGCAAAGGCAATCTTGGCGAGTCAGCTAACATGAGTATTTCTCCAGTACGGTCACCACAGTTGTGGCTTCCTCATTTTCGTAAAAGCCCCCGCCATTTTCTGCCACGCCGATTCGGGCATGTTCCACCTGCCTATTTCCCGCCTGTTGTCGCAATTGCGTCACCAGTTCATGCAGTTGCATAAGCCCTGTGGCGCCCACCGGATGGCCTTTAGAGATCAGCCCACCTGATGTGTTGACAGGAATATTGCCGCCAAGCCGGGTGTGCCCTGCTTCACTAAAGGCGCCACCTTCACCGATTGGACAAAGTCCCAGGTTTTCAATCTGCTGTATTTCCGAGTAAGCAGTTGCATCATGTACTTCGGCCACATCAATATCCTCAGGTCCGATTGCGGCTTTCTCATACACATCCAGGGCTGCAAGCCGGCCTATATGCTGACTGAAATCGGAGTCCGCCCGTGACAGCCCGGTCATCAGGCTGATTCCGCGGATGCCGATGGCGCTGCTGGGATAAAGAGACTTAGCCATCTTTTCCGAGCAGATCACCATCGCTGCGGCCCCATCTGAAACAGGTGCACACATTGGCAGCGTCAGTGGCCAGCTGATGACCCGGCTGGACAGAACCTCTTCGACACTCATATCCTGCTGATACTGTGCCAGTGGATTCATAGTGGAATGCCAGTGGTTTTTTGCGGCTACTGCTGCCAGTTGACGGCATGTGGTGCCAAACGCCTGCATGTGCAGCCTTGCCTGACCGGCATAGCTGTCCATAAAGAAGCTTCGCTGAACCTCAGATTGATCCCTGAACTGGGTGGGAACCAGATCGCTCGCCCAGCCACTCACCTTGTTGTCGAATTCATCAAGCCGGTGAATATCGGTACCGCCCAGAAACGCCCTGAACATCATGTCGCGATCCTCAGGGAAGTACATTTTCTCGGCCCCCACCACCAACGCAATATCACAGAATCCCGCAGCAATATGCGAGACCGCATTAAACAGCGCAGTAGAACCCGAGGCACAGGCGTTTTCCACATTGGTAACCGGAACAGGCCCAAGCCCTAAAGGTCTCAGTGCACACTGCCCGCGAATACCATTCTGACCTTCAAACAGCCCTTGCCTGGAATTGGAAAACCAGGCTGCCTGAACAGACCTGATATCTAAGCCGGCATCTTTTAAGGCGCTGTTGACGGCCTGTTCTGTTAGTGATTTCACTGAACAATCCGGGAATTTACCCAGTGCGGTCATGCCAGTACCAATAATGGCCACACCTGTCATGCCTGCATGACCTTGTTCTGGACAATGCGGAACCGGCGGGTGACAAACGCAAGATCCGTCAGACAGGCGGTGCCAGCAGGATTCAGGCCGGTAACATGAAAGTCACTGTAGGCTGCGGCAAAATTAATCGGCATGTTGATCAGATTGCAGGCCAGGGAGGCACCAGAGCGATTAAAGCTCTTCTGCGCGCGCTGGATAAAATCATCATCCGTGGAATAAACATGAGACGTAATAGCACCATATTGCGCCGCATCAGCACTGGCAGCATCAAGGCAATCCTCGCTACTGCGACCTTTGATAATAAAAGATATTGGCCCGAAGAGTTCCTGAGAATACAGCGCTTTATCCTGCTGACTGACTTCAAGAATAAGGGGCGTGGCAGTACGGGCCTGACTAAACTCCGGATGTGAATAAGGCGTGGAATCGCGCAGCACACGACCCGCCTTAGCGCCTTCTTCACGCAATCGGGCAATGGTAGCGGAAATGTCATCGTTAACCAGCGTGCCACATAGAAAAGCCGCCTGCTCAGGCTTGGCCAGCAACTGATTGACAGCCTCAACGATTGCCCCGGCCACTTCATCAAAACTTATCTGGCGGCCTTCAGCGACAATACCGGATGCCGGAATATGAATATTCTGCACACTGGTGCACATCTGTGCCGACGCCTGACACAAAGACTGTGCGATGGCCGTAGCCATGGCCGACAAATTGTGCGTTGATTCAATAACCACAGAATTACAACCTGCGGTTTCAGTGTAAACCTGCAGGTGAGCACAATGCTGCTCAATCCAGTGACCAAAGGTGGGGCTACCGGTGAAATCAACGATTGCAGTATCATCATGGGCTAATAATGCTTTGGCCACTGGCTCTTTGCGCGTATCTGCTGCCAGCGTTACCAGATTCGGATCAAACCCTGCTTCTGTCAGCACTTCTCTGCAGGTTTTTACCAACATCGCCACCGGCAGGGTGGCATTGGGATGTGCTTTCATCACTACAGGATTACCTGTTGCCAGGCTTGCCATTAACGCCGGATAACCATTCCACAAAGGAAAGGTTGCACAACAGATTACCGCCCCTATGCCAACCGGCATCGGCTTATATTGTTTTTCCAGGCATACCTCGGGTTCAGAGCCAAAACGCCTCTGCCATGTGGCGCTGGCAGGAACGTCCTGCATTGCTTTGTAGGCATACGCCAGCGCTTCCAGTCCTCTGTCCAGGGCATTAGCGCCACTGCCGGCAAATGCCATGATAAAGCTCTGCCCTGAGGTATGCATCGTTGCATGTGCATTTTCAAATAGTTGTTGAGAACAACGGTGCAAGATCTCAAGGCAAACCCCAAAACGGATATCCAGAGGCGCATCGGCCCAGGCTTCTTTGCCTTTGCCCATAGCCTGATAAAGGGCCTGCACATCGATCTGCGGGTAGCTTATCCCCAGTGGCTCTCTGGTATAGGGAGATACCTCTTCACCGACTCTGCCAATCTCGCCTGGCATGGTCAGGGAAAAGTCCCTGTTGAGCATCGCTTCGAAACGCGCCTTACCTTGTGCAGGAGGCTCTTTACCGTGGATTTTGCTGCTAGGAGATTCGATATATGCCGTCCAGGCATATCGATTGTTACAGGCATCAATGGCTTTGTTCAGCGTTGATCGATGTGTTGTAAACCAATCCAGGTTAGTTGTCTTTGACACATTCCACTCCACAGTAGGTACTATATTGAAAGTTACATTCACAATATCAGGGGCTAACTTGCAGCGCAAGACTTTCATTTATCCTTATATTTACATTTTGCTCACAGTTATCAGTGCGACTTTCTGGCTCCGGCATTGTACCTTCGCGATCCCACATACCGCTTACACACTCCTTTGCAAGGCTTTATAAAACTATTACTTGCATTATAGGTCTTTCTATTGAATCATAAATGTAAACAAATTGTGCGCAAACTGTTCCTGTCCGGATTGCTGTGCACTAAATCAATAAGAGAAGGTGTTATGACTCACGCAAAAAAGCTGCTTTCGCGGTTAAAAATACCGGCTATCCAGGCGCCAATGTTTCTGATTTCCGGCCCCGAGATGGTAATCAATGCCTGTAAAGCCGGTGTGGTGGGAAGCTTCCCTACCCCTAATGCCCGCACACCCGAGATACTGGATGAGTGGATGGCCACAATTACGGAACAATTGCGCGCGGCTGACAATCCTGCGCCATGGGCCGTTAACCTGATTGTGCATCCTTCCTACCCACGTCTTGAAGCGGATCTGCAGGTTATTCTCAAGTATAAGCCGCCCATTGTTATCACCGCCTTAGGCAGCCCCAAGAATGTGGTTGAAGCGATCCACGACTATGGCGGCATTGTGCTGGCAGACGTTGTCAACACTACCTATGCAAAAAAAGCGGCATCGGCTGGAGTGGATGGGCTGGTGCTGATATCAGCCGGCGCAGGCGGGCATACCGGATATCTGTCTCCGTTTGTATTTGTCAATGAAGTACGCCAGTGGTGGGACGGTATCATTGTTCTGGGTGGAGGCATCAGTACCGGCCAGAATGTACTTGCCGCTCAGGCCATTGGCGCCGACGTGGCTTATCTGGGGACCCGCTTTATTCCAACCGAAGAAGCACTGTGCGTGGATGAATATAAGCAAATGATCGTTGATGCAACCTCGGACGATATTGTGACCTCTGACGCTATCACCGGTGTTAAGGCCAACTGGTTGCGCCAATCACTGATCAACGCCGGAATGGATCCCGACAACATGACACAAAAAGGCAACATCGACTTCGCCAGCAATGGTGCTGATAACAAACGCTGGAAAGACATCTGGGCGGCAGGACAAGGTGTATCCGCATCACAATCAGTCTCTGATGTTTCCAGCATTGTCGACACACTCACTCAGGAATATGCCAGTGCTACTGACAACCTGACACAGATTCTTCAGTCCTCAGGCAGGGAGTAACAGACCATGACTAAACTAGAAATTACCGAACGCAATACAATACGGTTTTCCCGCGATGGGCGCGTACCACCGGATGCTCCCGAATGGACAAAAGACATTGATAATCCCTATTTGCATGGTGTCTACGCGCCAACCACCATTGAAACCGACACGGATGAGTTAGAAATTGTCAGTGGTGCCATTCCTGAAGACCTTTATGGTGCCTATTTGCGCAACGGCTCTAACCCGGTTCATAAACCCCGTTTCAATTACCATCCTTTTGACGGTGACGGCATGTTATATGCCATGTATTTTAAGCAAGGCAAAGCCCGTTACTGCAATCGCTGGATAAAAACCGAAGCCTTTTTGAAAGAACAACAGGCTGGTGCCGCTATCTGGCCTGGTGTTATGGGGCCTTTTGACTTCAGTCTGCCGGGATTTCCGATCAAAGATACATCCAATACTGATGTCATGTACTTTAACGACCACATCATGTCACTTTGGTATAATGCCGGCACCCCCTACAAACTGGATAGCAAAACGCTGGAAACCGTTGGCCGGGAAGACTTAAATGGCCAGTTGAAGCGAGCGCTGTCGGCACATTCTAAAGTCGACTGGGAAAAAGATGAGCTCATCTTCTTTGACTATTTCGATGAATACCCCTACATGAGTTATGGCATTGCAGACAAGAACGGTAATGTCATTCATCAGCAGGATATTGTTTTACCCGGCCCGAGGTTGCCCCATGATATCGGTGTCACACCTAACCATGTGATTCTGCATGATTGCCCGTTTTACCATGATATTGAGTTGCTTAAGAAAACCAAAAAACGGGTCATGACGTTTCATACTGACGTGCCGACCCGGTTCGGCGTGCAACCCAGGTATGGCAAAGGCAGCGAGGTAAAATGGTTCGAGTGTGAACCTTGTTATATTCTGCACACGGTAAATTGTTGGGAGGAAGGCGACTGGGTTGTTCAGATTGGCTGTCGCTCAACCAACCCTATGCCTGAAGCAGATCCTTCAGAAGGCAACCTCTCACATATGCTGGCTTACATGCGCTTAGAAGCCAATATGTACTTCTGGAAGTTCAACCTTAAAACAGGCGAAGTTATTGAAGGGGACCTGGATACACTGAATTCCGAATTCTGTTGTTCTAATCCGCTCTTTCTTGGCTATAAAAGTCGTTTCAGTTACAACCAGTACATCATGCAACGGGATAAGGATGATGTTGGCACACTGGCCTTCGGCGCATTGCTCAAATATGACATCGAAACAGGTCAGTATGACCGCTACGACTACGGTTCTGGCGTATTTGGCAGCGAAACACCGTTTTGTCCGAAACGCTCAGCCACACGGGCCGATGCCGAAGACGATGGTTATCTGGTCAATTTTGTCACTGACACCAATGACTGGACATCTTACTGCCTGATTTTCGATGCCAAAGACATCACCCAGGGTCCTGTTTGTAAAATAAAACTCCCTCACCGTGTACCGTATGGTTTTCATGCCAACTGGGCGCGTGGTGAAGATCTCAATCTCTGATAAGGGGGTAGCTATGATAACAACAGCAAGTGCAGATATTACGCGTTATCGCGAACAGGGGATCTGGGGCGACCGGAAACTTCACGATCTGCTGCACAACACGGCCATATCGAAAAGTGACCAGATCGCACTGGTAGATCCTCCCAACAAGGAGGAGCTAACCGGCATGACACCTCTGCGACTGCGTTATGCCGAGTTAATCGTTGAGGTAGACAAGCTCGCCCTTTCCATGCTCAAAAATGGTATTGGCAAAGATGATATTCTGTTAGTTCAGATGCCAAACATTGTGGAACTAGTCCTGGTATACCTGGCGGCATCGAAACTAGGCGCCATCGTCAGCCCGATCCCGATGCAATATCAGGAATACGAGCTACAGCGGATCCTCAAAGTATTAGAGCCAAAGGCCCTAATTACCATTTCGCAGTTTAAACAACAGGACTTCACCGCGCATATTGTTGATGCCCTGAAATCTGTGGCTGCTCAACTCAAGTCATCGCCAGAATTGTTTACCTTTGGCGATTCAGAAAAGGGAACCAACCTTACCGCTCTGATGCAGCAGGCAGATAGCTTTGAGCCACTGCAGGCATACCTTGAACGCATTGAGATATCCGCAGACCAGGTGTTTACTATTTGCTGGACATCGGGAACGGAAGGCGACCCCAAAGGGATCCCACGCTCACACAACCAATGGTTAACAGTGGGCCTGGCAACCTATGAGGGAAATCAGATTGAGGACGGCGAAGCCCTTCTGAATCCTTTCCCTTTTATTAATATGGCCTCAATTGGCGGACTGTTTCTCAGTTGGTTATACAGTGGTGGCAAGCTGGTTTTGCATCACCCGTTGGATTTACCGATTTTTCTGCATCAGATCGTTTCTGAAAACATCAGCTATACGCTGGCTCCACCCGCCTTGCTGAATAACATTCTCAAAAATGAAGCGTTACTGGCACAGTGTGATTTCTCAGGTATCCGGGCCATCGGCTCGGGCTCTGCTCCCCTGGACACCTGGATGGTTGAAGGATTCAAGCAGCGTTTTGGCATCGAAATCGTTAACCACTTTGGCTCAAACGAAGGGGTCTGCCTGCTTTGCGGGCCCAATGAAACAACATCAAGTGAGAAGCGCGCGCAACTCTTTCCTAAAGCCCATAAGTTCCTGCTTACTCGCTTAGTTGATCAGGGTAGCGGAGAAATCATTGAGCAACCGGGAATTCAGGGAGAGTTGCAGATCAAAGGGCCCAGTGTTTTCGACGGATACTACGGGGCGGATGAACTTACACAAGCGGCATTCACACCGGATGGCTATTACCGTACCGGCGATCTGTTTGAAATCAGTCAATATGATCAGGCTTTTTATCACTTCAGGGGACGCTGCAAAGACCTGATTATCCGGGGGGGTGTCAACATATCTCCGGCAGAGCTGGACACGCTCATCAGCGCGCATCAGCATATTTCAGAAGCCGCTGTGGCACCTTACCCTTGTGATATTATGGGAGAACGCGTTGCGGCGTTTATTGTCCCCCTTCCCGGAAAACAGTTAACCCTCGAAGAACTTGTCAGTTTTCTTAAACAAAGCAAGATCGCCCACTTCAAGCTTCCGGAGAAGCTCATTACTCTGGAGGCGATTCCTCGCAACCCGCTTGGTAAAGTGGAGAGACACAAACTGGCTGATTCCCTGAAACAGCCACAATAAAGGGCATCGAAAACGGATATATACGCATCCGGTTTTATGGCGACTTTTTGGTATTAATGAACGATTACACTAATACCGAAAGTCGCTTGCCGGCGTTGTCTGAATAGAAGTCAAACACAGAGCAACGGCAAAGCGAGATTCTGATGCCGGTTCCGGCACACTGCCCGAAGACAATGGTATCCCTTCTCTGTGTTTTGCCCCGCCAATCACCTTTAGTCGTGTTGCCTGGCGCGAGCGGCAATATTGCAGGTGTCGTGCAGCGCACCGCTGATAAATTTATCCATACTGTTACGCCACTCCTGCGGAATGCTTTGTTCCACCAGCTGGAAAAGATTGAGGTTGTCGGACTCTGTCCGGGCAAGAACCTGGCGGGTGATCTGAATCTGCAACAGAGAACCCCTTACGATGTCACTGAGTAATTCTGTCTCCCGCGGATTATGGCTGCCCCCATAACTGCGTTCCATCAGCAGGGCCTGCCCGGATTCCGACAGGACAGAAGGCGGTAACTTCTGTTGCTGTTCCCCGTTAACACTGACCCCATAACGCTGACAAATATCGGCAAGTATATTGTCGATTTCGGCCCGGAATTGCCCGGTAATCTGTTGTTCATCGGAGCGCAGGTCAATACTCATAACAGTCTGGTTGTAAGTACTTACATAGCTCACCGGATCTACCCGGCAAAGACGTATTCCTTCTCCGCCGCCCGCCACTTGCCTGGCCAGCGTACCTATTACATAGCCTTCCAGGGTCTGGGCCAGATCTTCTCTGGTTAGCTCATCAATCAGGCCGCGCACCGGACGATCATCGCAGGTCAGCGCTGTGGTGATACTGGCCGAACCCGGAATCACATTGCGGTTGCAGCCTGGTGTCAGGCGAATATTCCCCACCACTGGTTTGACACCGGCAAAGCGCTCATCCGGGAGAATGACTTTGTCATGCCAGTCAAGAAACTCCCTGACCAATCTGGCCGCCGCTACCCCGGGGTCGCGGCGATCCGGGGTCGGCGTAGCGCCGGCGTGATTCATCTCGCCATTGAGGGTCCAGCGAAGCGCCGGATACACGTTTTCGAGGCTGTCTGGCTCACCCTGGCCTTGTAAGATCCCTACCGTAATTCTGACATCGCTGAATCTTTGCTGTTCTGTCAGCACCCGCAATTGCCGGTTCAACTCCAGTGCGGCGGCTTCGGCAAGCTCTCCTTTAAAGGTGAAATCTTCCTGGTAGATACCCATGATGGTGCCTACCTGTACAATCGGCACATTGGCTCTGTCGAGCAGCGGCCCCTGTTCAATATGCCGCTCATAACTATGAGGGCTGTAAAACAGATGAGGCTCACTGCAGGCATCGAGCAGTGCATCATCTGATGCTTTGTCGAGCCGGTTGAACAACTGAATATGACCGTCAGCCTGCGCCTGCTTCAGCTCTGCCAGCATGCGTTGCAGGCACTCACCCCACTGATCGCCCTCCTGATTACGCATTTTATGAATAGCTTCAGGCGTAGCCTGGGCAGCCACAGCGGCACTACCAGGCATAGACACACCTTCACCGGTAAAGGTCATCTCCTCGCCGATAAAGGCGGTCATATGGGAACAAAATCCCCCCTCGCCCTGCCAGTCAATATCAAAATAGCGTTTAAGGTCAGTCAGTACATGCAGGGTTTCTAATCCCGACAGTACCCCGAGTCGCCCGTCAAACTTACCGGCGTCATTAACCGTATCAATATGAGAGCCATGGCAGACAGAACGGCGACAGATATCCGCAAGTGCGATGTCCTGGCGATGTAAGGCGTGTTGTTGCTCGTCACTCAATAACAGGCCATGAATATTGCCGACCTTGTCGATAAACGCGCACAGCCCTGCCACATTCATTTGCCGGATGGTTTCCAGTGTGGCGCGTGTAAATCCGGGGGTAAGCGCACGAGCATCAATACGGCTGTCTTCTTCACGGGATACACGGCCCAGCCAGTCAATACGCCTGCGTAACCTGGCGCCAATGCCGCGCATGTCCTGCAGGCTTTGTGCACTGTGCAGATAATCCAGCGGACTGTCTCCCTGCTCCAGACAGTCCACCAGTTTTTTCAACGAATGATAATAAACGAACACCGTGGCCGCGTCCGCCAGTGGCACCAGTTGTCTGATGGACCAGCGGGCGTCTTTTCTGGCAATGCGGCGGGCATTGCTGTTTTCTATGATTTCGCGAAGTTCGGCAAGAATAGCCGGGGCATTGCCACCGCGCTGCTCTCTGGCCAGACACAACCGCTTAATCCCATCTGCCAGCTTGTCGCCGCGGCCGGTATAGTATTTCTGCTGCTGGAAGTGTTCCTTATCGACTTCTGAGTATTCCTCCTTCGCGGGCAGATTATTGGCGTAGGTCCAGGTTAGCGGGTCACCCAGTGAATCCGTTGCAGCCCCGGTCAGTTTTTTTATCAACTGCGCATGCTTTTCAAGGCTAAGACTCGCAAGTTCCTCATCGCCCAGAATCGATTCCAGCGCTTCCCTGTGGCCTTTAGTCAGGTATTTTTCATCCAGGCGGAAGTTGGCTAACAAAGGTGCGTCGAAGATCAGCCCTTCAGGTGCGTGCAGATAATCGCGAATTTTTTCCACCCCAAAGCCCTCGGCCGCATTTAGTCCGGGGTCAATGACCTGCTCCACAACGCTGGTGTTGTCCTCATCCCAAAACCTCAGGCGCGCGAAGACATGTGAACGGGTAATACCCAACTGGACTTTTTGTTCATTACGCAGCACAAATCGCCCCACTTTTATGCTGTCATCTTCCAGCAGTTCTACCTGTTGGCAATTCTGCTGAAGCAACTTCCTCAGCACAGGGTCACTGGTTTTACCCAACTGATGCAGGGGATTGGAGAGGGTTATAGCGTGGGGGCGATTTCGATAATCCGGCTCTGCCAGCGCCTTGGGTGACATATCGTATTCCAACACCAGACCACGGGAGATAGCATAGGGGGGGATCCCCATACCTATAAACTGGTCAATAAGCAGGCTCGTCTTTTTACCGCAACCATAGGCGACCACCGAATAGGGCAAAGCCAGATAAGCCAGAACCACCTGCATAATGGCGTCTCGCTCGCTTAACAGCGGCAAACCGGTGGTGGCGTCCTGTTGTACACGAACAGGTAATGTTTCAGGTTGATGACCGAATACCAGCATGGCAATAACTCCTGTTTACTGCAATGGGAACTATTGACCATAGTCATACCCCGGCGGGGAATCAAACTTGCGCCACCGGAAGTGATACAGCACCTGCCGGAATGACGAATCTGAACGCATTCCTGCGCTGTGCGGGAGCAGGAAAATGGAGTACATACACAGCCTGGCCACTAAGAGCAACTGCGTCTGATCATCGAGAAACGCTGTACATAACTGGCCAAAAAAAGGAACCGGGCTGAAATAAGGTAATTTCAGCGAGATTATTTTCAAAACAATGATTGCAGGACTACGGGGATACGCCTGATGCCATTAAGTGGATTGGGACGCACTCTGTCTGGCAGTTTTCGTTATACAGTTTGATCACGTATGACTGTCGGAAGAGTGTCAGGAGCGGAATTTTAATTTGGTTCTGACCCATCCCCACAAACTTAATACCTTGCATTAACGCCCCGCTCACACGCAGGTTTGGAGCGACGGACAATCGGTCGCTGTGCAGCCACTTGTTATGCCAGTCACACTAAGGTGCGTTGCGTTCGGATGGATCCGTCTTAAAATCCCTCACCAGATTATGCGGATCAACCTGCGCTCGATATTCCTTCGCAGCCTGAGCCCACCAAATCAATTGATTGAATGTTCGACCAAAATATTCGAACCAGGAATCTTGATCCTCTTGGGCTTGCACCGAACCATCACCCGTAAAGATTTCCTGTGCCTTTGGCACATGTATCATTGCAGAGACTGGCAGGCAGCCCAGCTCTGAGAGAAACGTACGCATTGCGACCGCTGCACGCATCCCGCCCCATTGCCCTGCTGAATAGGTAACGATCGCACTTGGCTTGTATGAGAACAAGGAACTGCCAAAGTGGTTCAACAGGTTGGCAAGCGCCGGACTCATCGAATGATTATATTCGGGGCTGACCATAACGAATCCATCGGCACTTTCTATCTTCTCTGCCAATTGATTAAGCGCCGAAGGTGCCTTGCTTCGTGGGTAAGCGAAGTGCGGCTTGAAGACGGGTTCTGTTGGATAATCCAGAGCATCAACCAACTCTATCTCATGATCGGCATATTGACTGTTGAGGCATTCGAGAACCGCTTCTGTAACCCGAACACCCAGGCGTGCCGGTTTCGGAGGCGCACTATCGCGCACGGTACCCAAGAAAACCAAGAATTTCATTTGGAACTCCATCTGATAGCAATGTTAGATAACGCCGCACTCACCGGCTTGTCCTTTGTAATGCTTTGTTAACTTTGGGTGTCCAGCATATCCCATTCGTCACCTAACACCCAACGCAGTGCCGATAACTTGCCATTAATCATCCCCCACTCAAAATCACTCCGTCGACCTGAGTCTTCATATATTCTTTCCACGCGTTAGGTTTCTTCTGTAAAATCGTGCTCAAACTCTAATTCGCCTGGCTACCTGTCCGTTCTGAACCTTTCAGAGACACGTATCAGATCCTGCCTGAGCCACTGTATATTAAGGCATGCTGTTACGGTGTCAGCAGTTCACCGTGGCGTTTAAAGTTTAACCCGCACCGCCGGATAAAATCCCTCAACATTTCAAGTTCCTGCTGATGCGCTGAATAATCAATTGACGAATTGGTATTTACTTTGGGGAATACACCATAGCCTGCCAGCATACAGGCCCATGACTTGGGCTGGTAGGCTCCTATCAGATTATACTTAACCATATCTCCGGCGAAATCCGGGCTTTTCTGCCATAGGGTTAAAATCTTATTTAAGGTATCTGAAATATTGGGATTTGCGGCATTGTCCCGCCAGTAATCGCTATCGGTTCGTTGGTTCGCTTTATAGTGGCAAACAACATAATCCCGGATGCCATCAAACCGGCCATTAATATCCCGGTTAAATTCACTTTCATATTTGTTGGTAAACTGACCTTGCTGGAAATACTGCATAAACTGCGCAATGGTATTAAATGAAAGTGCAATAGCCGTTGCTTCCAATGGCTCAATAAACCCCTGAGAAAGCCCCACTGCAAGGCAGTTTTTGTACCAGTGTTTTTCAACACGTCCGACTTTCATTTTCAGATGCCGTGCGTCGGTGTCACTTTCCAGCAAGCCCAGATGTTCCCGGAGTTCAGTTTCAGCCTGATTCGAATCAATATAGTCACTGCTGTAAACATAACCATTGCCAAATCGGTTTCTCAAAGGAATCTTCCATGCCCAGCCGTTGGTCAGTGCGGTGGATTTGGTTTCTGCCGGCAGCACGTCGGATATCGCCGTTGGCATCACCACCGCCGCGTCATTAAATAAACTCTCCTTATAACTTTTAAAGCCGACCTTCAGGGTCTTTTGCATCAGCAATGCGTCAAAGCCCGAGCAATCTATGAAGAAGTCTGCCTCTATCAGCGAGCCATCGTCCAGTCTGACTCCGCTGAGGTTTCCATCGTTTCTGACGATAACGTCGGTGACATTGGCATAGATTCTCGAAACGCCTTTTTTTTGCGCATGCTCGGCTAAAAACTGACCTAAAAGGGCAGAGTCGAAGTGGTATCCGTATGCCACACCAAAGGGAAAAGATTCATCCGGCAAGGGGCCCAGATTATGTTCTGATAAGTAGGATTCCAGAAAGTACTTGTCCGGATGGGCATCAACGTTGTACCCCTGCATTCGGGCCTGAACGTTTTTAAAGAAAAGAGGAACGGTAAACACATCGTCTGTTTGCGCTGCAAAGGGGTGAAAATAGGATTCAAAGCCCGGAATGGCCGACCATTTGTCAAAGGTAATGCCATTTTTGTAGGTGGCATTACAGTGGGGCATCCACTGTGAATCAGCGACATCAATGGCATCAAAAAAGAACTTCAGGTGTGGGGTACTGCCTTCGCCAACACCGATAATACCGATTTCTTTCGACTCAACTAAGCAAATTTCAGTGTCTTCCCACTTACAGGCCAGCAGATTTGCCGCCATCCACCCGGCTGTTCCGCCACCAACAATCAATATTTTCTGGAGTTTACTGTCGTTATTTAACATTGTTATTTGCTCATTAAAGACATTTTATTTTTGTAATTTTTTAATAAAGTAATCTTTGACGCCCTCAATATACTGAGGAGAAAGATCCCCTAACAAATGATGCTGATGCTTCGGAATATAAGAAGCCGGGTCAACACCTTGTTTAAAAAGATAGTGGTCAAACAAACAACGCCATGCATCGCGTTGTTTGGGTGTCATATCACGCATGGCCAGCAGCGCCAGATTCAGGCTATCAATCGGGCTGGGAGAGACAGCGTCTGGGGCAGACGATCCGGTCCACCAGTAATTCATCAATGCGTTCACTTTTTCCAGCGATTCAACATGGTGCCACCACAGCATGGGAATAAAGATCGCATCACCAGGCCCTAACTCCACACTGTAGGCCTGCGCCAGCGCATGCTTATACAATGGATAACGCTCAAAATCGGGGTTGTTAAAATCCACCAGACTCGTGGGGGCACCAGCGGGCGTAAAGTTGAGTGGGCCAGGGTATAAGTTACAGGTTTGCTCCGGAGGGAACAGTACAAATTGCCGGCGACCCGCCACAACACAGGCTAGATTATCAGAGCCATCATAATGAGCGCTGACAATCCCCTCATTGCCAATCCACAGACGTGGCTCCACTTCGCTGAAGAAGTCTGAGCGATTTTCATTGGTAAGGCCCGGCAAAATCTCACTGGTCAGGGCGTTTTGCATGGAAATGGCGGGAGTAACATCTCTGTCGATGAGCTCCAGAAGACGAAGTAAAAACAAGTCGACACGCTCTTCGCCACTTAAATAGTTGATACCGGTCATATCATCATTGTAATAAAAGCGCTTGTTGGCGGAGGGTGGCGCAACCACCATGCTGGCTTTTTTACCCTTATAAAACTGCCCCAGATAGGCGACAAAATCTTCGGGCGTTTTCTTTGCAGAGGCCACCACTGGCCAGCTTTGAGCAAAGCCACGTATCACAATTGGCTTTTGTGCAGGCACAATCTGCTCAAAGAATTGCTGAGCACTCAATGACGAATATTCTGCGATAGCTCTATAAGCAGTCATGTTTTTTGTACACTTTTATCAAGATTCCTCAAAGCAGATTATTTCTCAGTGGCTGAGTTGGCCGGGCAATGTTCCCGAATATACTCATGATGGCCCGGCATTTTCATTACGGTAGAGCGGATGTTCTGCACATTCTGATTGAGTGTACTGGCTAAGCTCTGACGATCAAAAGCATCCAATAAAGGATGATACTTTTGTGGGCGTATGTTCATCCCCTCCAATATTGAACACCAGCTATCACGGGTAAAAAACTGCCCGGGGGTATGCTCTAGCTGGCCCCTTAGCCGGAACCAACGTATTTTTTCGCTGAGTGATTCAGGTACCGGCATCGTCTGACACCAGCGCCAGAACTCACTGTCACCGCGCCCCGCAGTACAGTAGTGCAGAATAATAAAGTCTCGTATTTCTTCGTAGTCGGCATCGATTTTCTGATTGAAAGCCTGTTCCGTGTCAGCGTCAAAGTCTCTGTCAGGAAAGTGTTTTATAAAATGGACCAGGGTTTTATACACCAGATGAATAGCGGTAGATTCGAGTGGTTCTAAAAATCCGCCGGCAAGCCCTAAGGCTAAACAGTTATTGTGCCAGATTTTTTTTCGCTTACCGGTGACAAAAGGGATAATCCTGGGTTCATTCAGCATTGGGCCACTGACGCTGTTAACCAGCGTGTCTAACGCTTTTTCGTCACTGCAAAACCGACTGGAAAAAACATAGCCATTGCCTGTGCGATGTTGCAAAGGGATCTTCCAGCTCCAGCCTGCCTCTCGAGCGGTTGCAATCGTATAAGGCACCGGATGACCCACACTGGCAGTCTGAACAGTAACGGCGCGATTGCACGGTAAATAATCTGACCAGTCCTGATACCCCACCTGCAACGATTTTTCGATTAAAAGCCCGGTGAAGCCCGTGCAGTCGATAAAAAAATCACTGTTCACGGTTGAGCCGTTGTCCAGCTCCAGGCTGCGGATAAATGCCTTTTCATCAACGATGACGTTGTTAACGGTCGCTTCGGTTCTGATTACCCCGCGCTGATGACAAAGGCTGCGCAAATAACGAGCAACCTGAACCGCATCCAGATGAAGGGCATGGGCATAGCTGGATAACACCCAGTTCTGAGAATGATGGGGGCGCAACATAAAGCGCTCGTGCTCGGCCATAATGGCGCTTGGGGAATGATCAACCCACCGTGTTTCCTGCCCGTCAGCCAGAGACTTCAGCCAGGCCTGATAAAAATCAAACCCATTGATATCCTTACCCACTCTGCCGAAGGGGTGAAAATAGCTTTCTCCGGGTGTGAGCCAATCGTCGAACCGAATGCCTAATTTAAAGCTGGCTGACGTGGCCTGAACAAATTCTTTAAGATTAATCTGACACGCCTGCACAAAGTCCATTATTGAGGGTACGGTAGACTCACCCACCCCAATGGTTTCAATGTCTGGTGACTCAATAACAGTAATCTGAATTTTACTGCCCCTTAAGGCAGTCGAAAGCAGTGTCGCGGCCATCCAGCCCGCTGTTCCGCCGCCAACAATACAGATTGTTTTTAATGTGTTTTGCATAGTAAAACCGTGCTGAGATGACCCATCATTCATGTACTCAGCCGAACTATTCATTTTTTACTGACCAAAAGCAACAAACTGCGCAGTGTTGCCACTGCGCAGTTTATAATACATCGTTTAATACTGTTCGCTATCAGAAAACAGCACGAACGGATAACGCATATCGACGGTCAGTTGTGAAGTTTAATGCATCCGTTCTGACGCCTTCCTGGTTCATCTGATATTGCGTCTCGGTTTGAGTATCCAGCAGGTTGCTGCCTTCAATACCGATTTTCCAATTGTCATTAATGGTGTAGTAAAAGCTCGCATCCATCATGCCTGAGGCCTCGGCGAAGGCCGGTGCATACTCTTCAGACTCACGTAATGTCAACAGGTATTCAGAACGCCAGGTATAAGCGAGACGAAATGAAACATCCTCGTATTCATACATGCCAATGATGTTCATGTTCTTATCCGAATACCCCTGCAGTGGCAACCCGGTAAACACCCGGAACGTGTGACGATTATCCGCTACCCGCGTGCCATCTTCTTTAAAGCCCAACGTACCCTCTGCAACTTCGTTAGGATCTTCCAGATCACTTTGCTTTATGTAGGTAAAGTTGAACTGTAAACCTAACCCACTCCAGGCTCCTGGCAGCATGTCGTAGAATTGAGAGTAAGAGAACTCAACCCCTTTAATGGTGCCAGAACCCGTATTCGCCGGACCATAAGCAGATACATCGTAATCCCGTCCGCCGTACTCAACATTGAGATCAAATTGTCGGTTACGGATAATATTATCCAGCTTTTTGTGAAATAGCCCCACACTCACAAAGCCGGCTGGTGCGAAATACCACTCAGTAGTCAAATCTAAGTTAATGGACTCTTCGGGCTCCAAATAGGGATTACTGGCCAGTGCTGTCAGGTTCATATCATCAAGTGCAACAACCGGGTTAGTCTCCTCACTGAGTGGTAAGGACGGGTCTTCAAGTCGAGGCGTATAATCCAGGCTCATAAGGGTGAGATTGCGTGTGTCTAACAAGCTTGGGTAATACAGCCCTTTGGAAGCACCAAATCGTACAACCACATCGTCGGCCACCCCAAAATTCAGGTTCAGGCT
Source organism: Lacimicrobium alkaliphilum (assembly GCF_002591895.1). Taxonomy (GTDB): domain Bacteria; phylum Pseudomonadota; class Gammaproteobacteria; order Enterobacterales; family Alteromonadaceae; genus Lacimicrobium; species Lacimicrobium alkaliphilum. The sequence continues at coordinate 31,421 of NZ_NISX01000016.1, read as the reverse complement.
TGGTAGTACAGTGCTGTAGTCGGTACCTTTCACCGTAGTCAGAAGCGCGTCACCATTGGCTATATCGTAAAGCGCCGCATGGTCACGTTGCATCACTTCGTTACGCGACGTACCTTCCTCCCCCCGATTTGACGCCAGGGGATTCACTAACGCTCCGGTAGATTCAAGATCGTAGCTGACGTAACGTAGGCCAATGTTACCTTTTACAGGTACAACCCAATCAATGGTATCAAAGTCACCACGAACGTAGAACTCGGTGCGTTTTTCGTTGATAGAGCTGATGTTATGAGCGGCAAAGGGGCCTTCAACGCGATTAGGCTTGTCGGTATAAGGAACGTAGATACCAGTACATTCACCATCATTGGCAGCGCTGCTGGTCGCATTGTGCCATCCTTCTTGACAACCCTGACGTAATGAGTCGGCATAGTTTTTGACCAGGTTCAGCTCAGGGAAAAGGAAATTATCAACATTCCCCAACAGCACATTACCGTTGTAAAAATCTGAGAAATCAACCCGCTCAAAAAGTTCTGGCCGGTTTACTGCGGCGGCCGCAATGCGGTCCTCATCAATCCAGGCCGTGCCAATAGCAGACCAGCCTTCGTAATTGGTATTCCGCACGGTCAGGTCTTTATCTGAATGGTATGCACCCGCACTGATACCCGACCAGACGCCATCCAAACTATAAGTGGCGTCAAACTGAAAGCTATCAGACTCAGCGGTGTTGCGCTCTTCCTGTTCCATTCCCGACGCCAGGAACAAATTCGGCTCGGTCATAATCGGCTCGCCATTCTCATCAGGCGCATAGCCCGGCGTAAGGATGTTGTCGCTAAGATACTCAATGGTTGGGCGGGCACCGCGCATGTCAAGGAAATAAGGGGATACGTTTGCCACATGACCGCCGCGAGTCTGGCCAGCCATACCGTAATTATGAACGACCTTTTCAGAATCTATTCGCTGATAATCCAGCTCTAGTTTCAAGCGATCAGTAGCCTTCACCTGCAGGTTGAAAGAGGTATCTTCAACGGTGTTTTCGTTGTAGTTCCATCGGGTACGATACATAAGGGGTACGGATGCGTGGGTACCCAAACCGACACCTGAGGTTAGAAAGCCGTTGTCATCAAAAGTACGTGGGTAGTCGCTTCCACGGTCAACCCAGTCATGTGACGAGGCCATCTCGCTTTTAAAGCCTTGTGTTGCCTGACCAATCTGGCGCTCACGGTATTCCAGTGATGCTTTTGAACTAATGTGCTCCAGAGTCGCAACGATGGTGTCATCATCACTTGCCCACTGTAATGAAGTGGTAAAGCCCCTGCGTTTACGATCATTTTCAGCTGTGCTCATGTGAATGGCAGCCGGAGTGTACCAGGTATCACCTTCGCCCTGCCCCGTCAGGGCAGTACCTTCAAACGTAGGCACATAAGCTGCCGCATCAGAATCTGTATACTGAACGGTGTCTTCGAAACCTAAATTATCACACGCACGCCAATCTGACGCATCAGGAATACAAGGGTTAGAATACAGGCCCGCTTTCACACCGGGACTCGGTGTACCCCACTCATCATAAGAGAACGTATCAACGGGACCACGGCTATGGAAATTCCCCAGACCAACACCGTCACCACGGGTTTTGTATTCAGAGCGAGATGCCGCAATCAGCAACCCGAACTTGCCTGAATCCGTATCCCAGTTGTCAGAAAAAAGCGCAGAGAAAGAAGGTGTGGTTTCCTTACGAAAGTCACCGTAATGTGCCTTTGCGTTAAATGAGACCAGACGCTTGTCGGAATCAAAAGGCTTGCGGGTAATCAGGTTAACCGTGCCTGCGATACCGCCAGAGATAAGATCGGCAGTCTGGTTTTTTACCACCTCTACGGCACCTAATAATTCAGCAGGAAAGTCTTCATAGCTCAGTCCACCATAGGGGTTGGCACTAAACGCGTCTCGGCCATTAATTTCACTGCGCACCCGATCCAATCCACGCACCAATACACCGGTACCTTCATCTGCATAATGTTTTGGATCGTCAGAAGATGCGAAACGTTCAATGGTGACCCCCGGAACCCGTTGCAAGGCCTCCGTTACAGACTTATCAGGCAAGGCACCGATATCTGACGCTGTAATCAGATCTTTCACCGTATCAGCGTAACGTTTCAGGTTCTGTGCATTAAGCAGGCTGCTGCGCATGCCTTTTACCTCTACAACCTCTACCTGTTCTGCTGAATCCGGCTCATCTGTATCCACCTCCTGTGCAAAAACCGAAGCAGAAAGTGAACAGGTAATCGCGGCGGAAATTGCCGTCACCAGACGTTTTTTCTGAAATGTTTTAGACATGTTTTAACCCTCAGTGTTTTTTATTCTGGTTATTGTGATAACCATAGTTTCAGCTTTCTATTGTTGTTGATACTTTGCTTCAGTATTCTCAATAGTTATCGCCCTTCCGGTGACAGCGCTGTCATTTCGAGCCAATATCACACCGTCCATGCGATAATAAACTCATATAAATCAATCGCATGAAGAGTGAGCACACAAACGGATTTATTCACCGCACTTAATCCATTAAAAATTATCGCACGACACCACTACTGTCGGAGCCTTACTCTCCTCGTTGCGAGCCATGAGTTACTAAATAACATAATGATAACGTATGCTTTGTTATTTTTTAACATTACTGTGGTTATTAAATCAACAACTTTTTTATCTCCCGGCAGTGTTTTTAGATTATAAAACCTTATAGTTCTGAGTCTGAATAGCAGATTGATGGCGATAACTCAGAAAAAACGCACCTCATGGCAGTGTGAGATATGCCCAACACCTGATTACAAAACACGCACCCGACCGTACACAAATCAGTCAATAGCAGTACTATCAAATTTAGATCGCTAACGTGAAATCCTCCTATCTGAATCAACCGTTGCAAAAAAATGGAAAAAATTTCTAACATCTATCAGAAATTGACTACTCTGATATGCAGACAAGGAATAAGGACGTTAACTATTATGCAGTCGAATCACTCTCCAACTCATAAATTCTCATTAGCCCGGGTCGCTCTGGCTTCATGTGTTTGCTTCTCATTGGCTTCCTGTTCTCTTACCAATCCTTATGTAGATGATGCATTACTTGTCAATGACCAGAATGTTACTCTCTGTCCGGTCATTCCGGCAGACATGGCGGCGGCCCTACAGTGTTCAGCCATTTATCATCTCAGATTCAGATAAGACCTCTATCAGTCAGGAGCTCGAGAATTTGGCTAAGGTTTACGGTGAAGTATCAAATACGCTTAAATATGTCCGCGCTGCGTCTGCTCGCGTTAATGATGGTGACGCTGCAAAAATTATGGCAATGGCATACGTTAATAATGTACAGGCCTCTTTAACGCAAGCCAGATTAGTGCAACAAAAGACAGGCCAGTTGATGCAGCAGTTTGACACCGCCCCGGGTACCCTGACCGTTGCAGTAAAAGATATTAATGCACATGTGAATGAAGCCCTTGGCAATACCATACAGTCATTGTCTGCCCTGCCGGGCATTCTGTCTGGTATGGGTAACCTGTATACAGACAATAAATCATACTTCGCTGCCTTTTCCCCTGCCGAAGGGGCATCACCCACAGGCGCAGGAGAAGGTATAGAGACGCAAGGTGCTGGAGCGTCGCAAAAAGATTTAGCCAAAGATTTACTTAAGCGGCTGGATGACTTAGCGCAGAAAAATACCGAACTTGAACAGGCCACATCTGATTTACACAACCTGCTCGACCGCTATACACCGAAGCCATCCAGCCTATCTTTGCAGGAGTGTGGTATTGACACTTCAGATATCGGTGCCGGTATTTCTGTCAATCCCACCTCCCTGAGCTTTACAGAGGGCTCGACCGCCGCGCAATCGGTTTCTGTTAACGGTGGCAGCGGCACCTATGTAGTCATCGCCAACCAAACCTATTTAACGATCGAGCAAACACCCGCCTTCGGCGGATTAGTGACCATTAAGCTGAACAATTCAAAGCCCGGTAATCACATCGTAAAAGTCAAAGACACTACAGGGCGGGTGCAGGAGTTTATGGTATCAGTCAGCCCCAAATCCAGTACAGTAGTCTCAAATGCCGCCAACGGGGAAACACAGGGCGGCGCAGATGGTGGGTCACAATCACCCTTGTGCCAAAGCGAGGAGTTGCTGGCTGGCGAAGCAGACTTTTGTACAAACCCGGCACTCACCGAAACCTTGCAACAAGCCCTTGTGGAAGAGTTATCCCTGCCAGCAGATTTTGTCAACAACCTTTATGGCATCGAAACGCGCGAGCGGGTAATAGAAATGCTCGAACGTCCGGTGTTTGACCATCTGGCAGACGACATCACCCCCGTTACACTCCAGGCCATATTGGATTATCAGTATCAGAAAGCGAACCTCGAAGAGCAGGATATTGACGCATTGGTGGCGCCACTCGATAGTGGTCAAAACACCTCTGTTGAGAAAATCATGCAGTTTCAGAATACACAGGAGGGCCTGCAACCCACCGGCTTCATCGGCGAACAGACGGTTGAAGCCATATGCGCAAAACATCAGGGTATCGGTCAGTGTGGTTAGTGACGATCAACAATGAAACTACGCACACGTAATCACCTCAGGAAATTATCTCAGGCGCTGTTTGACGGGGCCGCGACCAAAGGTCTTGGCAAAGAACAGCGTGAAATGGCCGAACAGCTTAGTTTATCAGCCGCGGATTGGTTAACTGACAGCTCGTTGCAGGGTGTGGGAGTTGGTACCAAATTTACCGCTAACGTTGATACCGCAGAGCCCTGCATTAAAGTATACGTCGACAAAAAGCGGCCACTGGAAACACTGCAAAATCCTGCGCCACGTAAAATTCAGCTCGGCAGTGACGAGCCCGTACCGGTAGATGTCATCGAAATTGGTGAAATCAAATTGCAGTCTGCCCGCTACGCTTACAAACAACGCCCTCTTCATGCCGGCCTGAGCGTGGCCAGTACCAGCCGATTCCCCGGCACCCTCGGGCTGGTGGTCAGATCAAAACATGATCCGGTTCAGCACTTTATTCTTAGCAATTACCATGTACTGAAACCTCTATCCAGAAAATTCAACGACGATATCTGGCAGCAAGCCAGACAAGATGGCGGTGACGTTGATGACAGTGTTGCCCATTTTGAGCGTGATGTACCTATCCATTTCAGTGACAATGGCATCCCCAACGAGGTAGACGCTGCGGTTGCCCGGCTTAAGCCTGATATTCATTTTCTTACGTCGATTCCCGGTATTGGCCCACTCAGGGGGATCACCGGAATCATCCGCGAAGGCAGGTTTGTGCAGATGGTAGGCAGAACATCCGGGCTGTCTCGCGGACGAATAATCGATGCTGATTTTCAGACGCGTTTGTCCTATCAGGGCCCCCGTGGTGAAAGACTGACTGCGGGTTTCAGGAATCTGGTGCTGTGCCAGCCATACACGCGGCCCGGAGACAGTGGAGCTGTCGTCGTCAATGCCAGCAAATTCGCCGTAGGTCTGCACATGGCAGGCAGTGACCAAGTCAGTGTCTTTTGTCGTATTAAGCCGGTCTTTGACCACTTGAATATAAAACTGCTCCATGACCTCTCCGAAACACTTCAATCGGACAATACAGATGAACAGTCAGCAAGTGAGCAGATAAATGCCGGTATAAATGTGCAACTGGATGTGTTGCGTCGCAGTCACGGTATTTTTGATTCGGTCAGCTGGCGGCTAACACCGCAAGGGCTGGAAGTTAACGGTGCCGTCACAGGTTCTCCCGGCGAGCTCATTACCGTGCCGGGCGTTATCGCGCAATTCGATCCATTGATTCGTCAGGCCAGCATAGAATTTGGTGTCCCTTATGAATTAATCCTTGCCTGCATCTGCACCGAATCGGGTGGAAAACCTGACGTCAGCCGTGAAGAGCCTGGCTTTCGTTCGGATAGTCAGACACCACACAGAGTGTCGGTGGAGCTTATGCAGACGCTTATCTCCACAGCCAGAGAAGCGCTGGACAGTCACGCTGTCTCACGCACCCATCTTATAAGACCGGACGTTTCCATAAGAGCCGGAGCAGCTTATATAAGACAGCAATACTCCATGACTCAGTTCGATCCGCCCAAGGTAGCTTGCGCATACAACGCGGGCGGTATTTATCAAAACCGGGGAAGCAAAAATCGTTGGAAAATGCGGCAGTACCCTGTTGGTATGGGTACACATGCAGATCGCTTTGTGATGTGGTTTAACGATTGCTTCAGATATTTCGCTTCTCAACCTGGGATGAATCCGCCCCTGTCCTTTTACACCATGATGAACGGCAATTAGCGGCACAGAAATCAAAGGCGCTACTGTGAATACCCATCACTACGGTGCCCCGTATAAACCAATCACTTTACCCATGCAGGTGCGAATAAATCACTCTTAGCGTAGACATCAACTGCCCCCTGAACGCAGGCCAGCCGATGGCGATATTATCGGTGAAGCGGTTTTCACAAAAATATTCCAGCTTCTTAGCCATATCATTCAGTGGCGCAGACGGAATGGTTTCCAATACGTTTTTCAGTTTGTGGGCGGCTAAATGTATATTCCGTTCGTCGTCATCTTCCAGGGCTTTATCCATTGAACCAATACAGGTTTGTACATCGTCAATAAGTTGCTGCAACACTGTAGCCAGTGAAGTCACCCCTTGTTTATTCTGCAGATAAGGGAGTAGCTCGAACCAGACCTCGGGTTCATCGGGCATCGGCAGTTTGGCGAACTCTGGTGTTTGAGTCTCTTCCGCCGGGGGCTGTTGGGCGCTGGCATGTTTTAATTCTTCTTTTTGTGCATCAATCAAGGCATGCTCCTGCGCCGCCAGCTTGTCTGCATGGCTGGCTATGAGTTCCTGTGCATCTTCCAGCGCACTCTCTTTATCGTTCAGTTGCTGCTTACTGTTTTGCAACTCTGTTTCCAGTGTTTTCAATTGTTCAGTCAGTTTCTGCTGACTGCTGTCCTGATCATTCAGCGACGCTTTGCTTTGGGCATATTCTTCTTTTACTGAGCGCAGTGCTTCGGTTAAACGCTGTTGCTCCTGCTGCAGCGCTTGTATACTGTCTTCCCGTTGCTGCAGGCTGTTTTGCTGTTCCGCCACCTGTTGTTTGAGTTGTTTTTCCTGATCTTCCTGGCGTGTAAGCTGCGCTTTTAAATCCTCCGCCTGTTCTCTGGCGGCGCTTAACTCAGTCTGCAGTTTTTGTTCATCAGACTGGGTTTTGGATACGGTTGATTCTGCTCCTTTGAGCGCCTCCAGCTTGCTGGCTAAGGTCGACTGCATATCCTGGTTCTGTGCTTCAGCCTGCTCTAACGCCTTCTGCAGCTGCTGCTTCTGTTTCTCTATTTCAGCATGGTGCTGACGCCTTTGCTCATCGCTGCCTTCCATCATTTCACGCTGCTTGGCAGCCCGTGACTCAACATCGGCCATTTCTTGTTTCAGCTGTGCCAGTTTGTCTTGCTGGGCCTTGCGGGCAAGTTTCTCAGTGTCTACCTGACGTTGATGTTCGTCGAGTTGTTGTTGCGTTTCATTCAGTTGCGCTTTCTTGGCCGCAAGCTCATCTGCCAGTGCCTGCTGTTTCTCTTTCCATTGCTGGTCGCTTTGAGCAATTTTTTCGACCTGGGCGGCGGCGCGCTGCTCAACATCTTGCAGCTCAGCCTCCAGTTTCGCCACTAATGCGGTTTGCTGTGCTCGCTCTTCATCGGTTTGTTGCTGCGTACTGTTGAGTTGCTCGGTAATTTGTTGCAGCTGTTCCTGTTTTGCTTTGAGTTCATTTTGCAGTACGGCTTGCTGCTGTTGCCATTTTTCGTCGGCTTCGGCGATTTTCTGTTGTTGTTCGGCACGGCGTTTCTCGACTTCCTGTAACTCTGATTTGAGCTTCTCCAGTTCCGCTTCACGCGCAGCACTGTGTTGTTTTTCTTGCTCAGACTGTTTTTTAGCCTGGCTCAATTGTTCCGCTGTAGCGTCGAGTTGACTCTGTTTAGCTTCTAATTCCTGCTCCAGTTGCTGTGTTTGTTTTTCCATGTCGCCTTTTTGCTGTTGCGACATTTGTTCCAGCATTTGCATCTCGTGTTGAAGGTGTTCTACATAGCTGGATTTATTGGCGAGTTCTGCCTGTACTGACTGGCACGTGAGTTCGAGTTCACGGCGTTTTTGCTCAGCGATTTCACTCGCCTTACGTTGATTAGCCAGCCTCTCTCGAAGTTTTTCACTGGTCTGCCCTGAACTGACAAGCTGAGACTGAAGATTATTGATTTGTCCGCTGACATCCTGGATTTGCTTGTCTTTGTCCTCAATTGAGTGCTTCAGTGAATAAATCTGTTGCTGAGAGGCCTCGAGCGATGCCTGCTGTTTTGATTGCTCTTGTTTGAGAAGTTGCTTGGCCTGTTCGCTGGCCGCGAGTTTTTCCTGTGCTTGTTTGTGACTGCGTTCACTGTTTTGCAGCGCATCTGCAATCTGGTTGCGTTGTTTCTGCAGTTGATTGACTTTATCGCTCGATTCTTTCAGCTGGGCTTCAAGTTCGGCATTCGCTTCCTGACTTTGTGTCAGCAACCGCAGATTTCTCTCGTAGTCATTCTGTACTGCTTGTAAGTGCCCACTTATGTCTTCATGTGCTTGCTGCAATCCCTGAATGGTATCCATTTTGGCAGCGAGATCATTTTCTGCCGCTTCCAGTTTTTCCTGTGTGTTGTGTAAAGAACGTGCCCTGCTGGCCAGTAAATCCTGACTGTTTTGCAACAACTGTTGTTTTTCGGCGATTTCGCGCTCTGCTGCCTGACGCATGTTCACGGCCTCCAGCCGGGCTTCATGGGCTTTTTCGAGTGCTCTTAAGTCCACCCATAAACACAGCGTGGCGATGTGTTCCTGTTGAAAAAACAACGGCACCAGGGTGACTTCGCAAGGCAAGGGATCGCCATTATGTTGGTGTACCCAGGAGAACTCAGTGACTTTCTTGTCCTCTTGTAGCCGAGCCATATGTGCAGCCATCTCTTCGGCGCTTTGCGCTGTCGGATTCAACACCTCACTTGCCGGTGACAACCCTAATAAGTCGTCTTCACTTTTCGCGTCAAAGAATGCGCAGGCCGCCGGGTTGAGTTTGGTAAAACCGTCATTACCGAGCAGCCCGATAGGCATATTACTGTATGTGATCAAGCGCTCCAGTTGATCACTGAGGTATTGCTGATTGCGTGCATCGGCAATCCAACACACGTATTTTGTATCGCCACCTTTTAGTTTTGACACATCCAGTCTGGTAGGTAAGGCTTGCTCACCTGCCTGAACCAGGCTGGCGCTAAAATTCGTGATGTGCCCGGTCTGGTGCAACAGCCTTGCCGCAGTGCCTGCCTGTTCAGGGTTATTGAATAGCTGATAAAAGGTTTGTTTTTGTAGTGTTTCTTTGTCTTTCCCAAGTATATCGGTGAGTGTTGAATTGACCCTGGTCAGCTTGTCTTCATGGTTAAAAACAGCGATCCCCAAAGGCGACTGTTCAATCAGGCTGTTCAGCGACTCCAGATTAGAAGACACCTCCTGTTGTAACGCCTTCAGCGGAGTTAAGTCTTCAATAACCGCCACGGTACCTGCATGCTCATTGTTCATTTTGTAAGACAGTAAATGCAGGTTGATATCTAATGACTGGTCATTGCCGGGTTTGATGGATGCGGATTTACATCGGGCGCCAATACCCTGCGTAGTGGAGTGCATCGTTTTAAAGTCATCGTCAAACGCGTCAATCTCTGCAATGGATTTATTTTTGATACTATTCATCTGCACCTTAAACAGGGTGCAAAATGCCTGATTGCAATCAATGAGTTGTTTCTTAGCATTCAGCAGATAAACAGGTAGCGGGCTTGCCCCCATTATGGTTTTTATCTGTTTCAGAGAAAGCTCTGCCTGCTGTCTGAATTGCTCAACTTTGGAAAGGTTGGTAAAAATCAGTGAAGCACAAGTGACCTCCTCATCGTCAGCTGTGCAGTGTGGTTGCGCGTCGATTTTTACCGGTACAGACCGGTCTTTTAATTGCAACTGCCCTTTGAAGGTTTGAGCGTGGCCGTCTCTCAATTGTTTCAGACAGTGTTGCCACTTTGTGCTGTCGTCACTATCAACGTATTGATTAAAGGCATCAATCGATAGCTCATTCTGTGAGTCCAGCTCTAAAAGCTTACCAAGTGCGGCATTTACTTTCAGCGAGTCGTCATCAAAGTTCAGTGAACCAAAGCCGACGCCCGCATACTCGATAGCCTGTTCCCGATTGCGATTAAGGGCTTTTTGCTGATCAATTTTTTGTTGGTAGCCGTGAACATCATCTATTGCGACAGAGGTGGTGACATCACCTATAGGTTTTTTTTGCGGTGTTATACGCATCCTTGCATGGTGTAAATAGTGCCCTAACTGACAATGAATATGGACCTCTTTTACCCGCTCCAGCGCTTCTGTGATGTCATCAGCCAGACCTTCCGGACAGACTTCAACAAAAGGCGTACCGACTAACTGCTCGATTTTCTTTTCGAAAAAGTACGCTGCCATGGGGTTGGCATAGAGAATAGTCCCGGAATCATCAAGCTGAACAATGCCACTGGCTGAACGATCAATCTGATCCTGAACCTGTTGTTTAGCATTGTCTGACGCAACCAAGGCGCGTTCTCTTGCCTTAATCCGACTCTTTAAAACCAAAAGTGAAATCGCCAGCCCCAGAAGAAGAATAAGCACTGCGAAGACTAATCCATTAAAAACCAGTGGACTCATTGTTTGCAGGGGCTTATACAGCGCCCAGGCTGAAGACGAGGAAACGCACAACAGCACAGCAACCAATGACTTTGCCATCAGAGATGAAGAGACAGGGACTGGGTATGACATAGCAATTCGGTTCCGACAATTTGAGTCGAGTTTAAGAAAGCCACACTATATAAGTAAATGAGCACTCATAAAGGGTCGCGGGTGCAATTAACGTGTTCTTTTTTATACGTTTCACGGATTAGCAGGGTCCTCTACTGAAAACATAGCAGAGTGTGACGATTTCGCCCGATCCTGAGAAGTTGTGTCTTAAGATGCTAACTCTTGCGACACGAACAGGCAGACCACGACGGCTAAAAACGTAGTTCAGGATATACCTAACTGAGTTATTCGCACTGACTTATTGGTGAAATTCAGGAATTGCCTGACGCGGCGAGAAGTTCTGAATACCTGCCAGCGATTCGCCGTTAGCGTCAGGCAGACGCAGAGAATACTGCACCACGTTTTATAACGTCATTCACAGCGTTTTTTCGAAGCAGGAACAAGGCGTTTCCAGGCCAGGACAAATCCCGAATAAACCAGGATGCAGGTCAGCAACGATGTCAGCCCGGCGATGGTTTGTCCGATCACGCCAAAATATTCGCCGCTATGCAGGTATCTTGCAACATCCCAGGCCTGATCCCCAGCAGACCAGTCTGTCTGGCGCTTCACGCGCACTACTTCTGCACGTTCAATATCCAGATAAAGTGAATAGGCAAACTCGGGCCTGCGGCCAATGCTGCGGTCAATAAAGAATCTGGCTTCGCCTTCTACTTCACCGAGTTCCAGCCACATGGAATACCAGTCTGAGGCCCCGTTTTGTTCGGCATGGCGCTGAGCCTTTAAATACAATGGCTCAAGTGAACCGTTCCGGTAACTCAGTGTATTGACTTCAGCATGTTCTTCGCGCTCGGGCACCGATTCGCCAAACATGCCATACAATGCCTGATTTGCCTGAGGGAAATAGAAAATCGTCGCGGTTACAGAGATAACAAAAAGTGGCACGGCGGACCACAGACCAAAGGCAAAATGCCAGTTCTTATAGCGGGCCTGAGTATTACTGGTGCGCCTGATCAGCAAGCGCCGTTTTAACACTGACCAGCTGAAACGGCGCGGTATCCACAAATACAATCCGGAGAGGATAAGAAACAGCAATATGAGGTTTGCATAAGCAGTAATGGCTCTGCCGACACTGATTGCAGAGCCTTGCAGCGCAAACCAGCGATGAAAGTCAGTGATAAAACGGAAGCTTGTTGCCACAGCTCCGGCGCCGGTTCTGAGAACGTCACCCGTGTAGGGGTCAAGAAGAAAGCTTTGACTGCCCGCCCAGGCGGGAATCGCCGCCCCTTCTCTGTTGACCCAACGCACATAGATATGATGCTCTTCGGGGGCAAGCCTGTGTAATGCCGCGACCACCTCGTCTGTTGTGATCCCTGAACGGTTTGGTTGTGGCGCAACGCTATACTGCCGCTCGGCCCACTCGACCATCTGTCGCTCGTAAGTGAGCAGAACACCGGTAGCGGCAAGAGAAAACAGGGCAATACCCGCAACAACCCCCGCCACCAGATGGCTCCAGAACAACAGGCTTTTCAGCTTACTGAGCATAGCTGCGTCGGGGCCTTACTCAGAAGTCGTAAGACAGTGATAATCTGATATCTCTGCCGGCTTCATAAGGCCCAACCACCAGCTCATATCCTGCCACTCCACTGTAGTCACCTACGCTGGAGTGGTCCCGGTACAGTTTATCGAACAGATTGGTTACCGCCAGATTCAGGCGAATGTTGTCGCTGGCCTGCCACTGTGCATAAAGATCAGCGGTGGTGTAGCCAGGCTTATTCAGGCGGTACAGTTCGTCTACCCAGCCAAGTTCCAGATCGCTGTGCAGGCTGTCTATGCTCAGTGAATTCACTCTTGTCAGATTAAAGCCTACCTCGGCATTGACGTCGATAATATACTCAACACCCGCTATCCAGGTGTCGCCACGGCTGTTACCCAGGCCATTATATTCGTAGCCGTTAATGTCGATAGTGCCAAAATCCTGTGTGTAGAGATCGGAACTCGGGTCAAGCTCTGTGTCTGCAGAGGAAAAACCAAAGAAAAGGTCGAAGTCTTTCCAGCGATAGGCAATATCAAACTCGAACCCTTGTGATTCTATGGTGCCAATATTGTTAAATATGGCGTCGTTATTTCCGCCCTCGAAGATCACATTGTCCAGTTCCGAATGATAGACCGCTGCTCTGGCATTCAGCTTTGTTGAGCTGTATTCAACTGATGCTTCAATATTCGCCACGGTTTCCGGCTTAAGTTGCGGCGAAACCACCGGGTGCTCAGAACCATCCCAAAGATAGCTGTCAATTGTGAAGCCATCGCCAATTTGCTTGCCTCTAGCCGCTTCTGCATAACCCAGACCCAGAGTCCAGGATTCCGTCAACCTGTAAGACAGACCGGTGTTAATACTCACTTCGCTTTCATCGATTTCAGCGGGGCTGTCGGTAATGGGATCGCCGTAATAATCATCCAGCAGAATTTTTTGCTGATAACGGTAGTCGTCAAATCTTACCCCATAGCTGAGCAGCAAATTCGCTGTCAGGTCGCTATGGCCCTGAACATACACTCCCAGTACGCTGCCTTCCTCGGCGTGGTTTTCTTCCGGCTGCGATACTGCATAACCACTGGTGACCTCATCGCTGCGATAATCGACACCGTATATAAACCGGTGTGCCGCAAAGTCGCTGGTATTGCGCAAATCGAAGCCGTACGTGTCAATTTCTGCCAGCCAGTCGAACCGGCCGCCGCGAAACGAAGAGGCTGTCTGATAGGCAGTGGCTTCAACATTGACCATTGCCCCCTGGATAAACTGATAGTTAGCTACGTAAGTGGAGCGCTCTGCTTCACTGTCATAGAGCGGGTCCTCTGGCTGTACAATCCAGTTGGGGCGGGCAGAAAAGGCCCCTTCTTCGTCTCGTTGTTCGACACTCAGTGACAAATGCTGGTTTTCGGTGATTTCACCGCTGGCCTTGATAAACAGCATATTCTGATCTGCAGCGGTACCACGAACAGTCTGACCGCCGCCATCTTCCATATCTTCACGCTGCATATCACTGTAATACCCGAGAACACCCCAGGAATCGCTCAGCCTGCCGTATAACGTGCCGCTCAGACGATGACCATCATTAGAGAAGTAATTGGCTTTTAATCGGCCACCGAAACGCTCACCTTCGTCCAGTAAGTCGTTGGCATCTTTGGTTTTGAAGCGAATTGCCCCTCCAATTGCACCGGGGCCGCTGGTTGCTTCCCCGGCACCGGCCTGAACATCAATTTGTTGAAGCAAATCAGGGTCAATAGTCACGCGGCCAATATGGTGAAACAGAGTAGACGTTTGCTGCGCCCCATCTACCGTGACGTTGAGTAAGGAATCTTCCAGTCCACGAACATAAATTTTCTGCGCCACGCCCACAGAACCACCGACACTGACAGAGGGGGAATAGCGAAAGATGTCAGCCAGATCATTGGCCTGAACATGTTCGATATCCTCTGCGGTCACATTCAGGTTGGTCGCAGCGCCAACCACTGCGATTTTTTCAATCTTTTTTGTTTCACTGCTTTCCTGTGCCAGCGTTATGGATGTGGTTGCGAAGGAGGCGCAAAAAAGGCCTAAGAGTGTAATCTTGTTCATGAAAATGCCCCTTTAAACTTAATAAGAACCATTATCATTAATATTAATATCAAAGGGTAGGACTTTTACATTTGTTACATTTGCACCAGCAGGACTGGCGCACAGTACAAACAGAACCGGAGCATCTTACATTTGTACAGGAACATCCGTGTCACCTGAGCAAAGCTCAGTCGAGGCGTGGGTGTCAATCAACAGTATTAGGTATACCCGGGGGAGCGTTAAGCGCTGAATGTGGCTAACTCTGAGGAATAAAAATCGACATCACCAGGCCGCCGGAACCGGCATTTTGCGCACTGATTTCGGCTGACACTGAGCTCAGCTGACGCTGCGCCAGAGCCAGCCCCAGGCCGAAACCGTCGGTGTCTGCCGGGCGGGACGCTTCGACCCGGAAAAAGGGTCGGAAAATAGCCTGCAGATGTTTGTCAGGTACACCAGGGCCCTCATCAGTTATTTGTATTCTGTACCCCGAATCAACAAGGCACAGGCGCACAATTACCCTGCCTCCTGGTGGCGTGTAGCGCAGAGCATTCCTGAGAACATTCTCAATCGCCTGACCCAGAGCGCGATGATTGCTGTTATCTATCATCGCATGTTCAGGTAATTCGGCTTGTATAGCACGATCTGGATATTCAAACTCCGCGTCATCAATAACAACCTGCAACAAATCGACCAGATCGAGTGACTCATTGCGCAAGTCTGGTGTTTCATTATCAAGCCATGAAAGGGTGAGCGTGTCGTCAACCAACCGTCTGATGTGGCGAGACTCACGATGCACCCGGGCCAGTTTATGCTCAAGGGCGGCAGAATCGGTTTTGGCACCGGAAATAAGATTCTCTGTGGCAATATCAAGCCGTGTGAGTGGCGTGCGCAATTCGTGGGAAAGATCGGTTATTAATTGACGCTGGCGCAGGATCAGATCACCAATATGATCAGCCATGCGATCAAAGGTCTCTGATAACTGCGCCAGTTCATCGTCTCGGGTGCCAAGTTGCTCCTTAACCCTGACATCAAAATTACCTTTGCTGAATGCTCTGGTGGCAGCATCCAGTTGCTTCAAAGGATGCATAATATGCTGATAGAGCACCACCGATAAGCTGATCAGCAATAGCATAGGCAACAGAACCTGTAGCGTTATCCGGGTAATGGTCCAGTATGAACCTGGGCGCATCCGCTCTGGCAATTCAATCAGCAGACTGGTTTTACCATCGGCAAACGGTAATTCCATTATCGGATTATTATCGAAGTACAGGTGTACCTGCCACTCAACGCTGCGCCCCATATTGTAGCCGGTATATTCATTTCTCCGCGACCTGTTACCGGCAATGTGCCTGACCTGTGCCGCAGCGACAGCCGCCCAGGTTTGTTCCTTTTGCTGCAACGCCGATAACCAGTTTTCAAGCTCCTCAAGTTTTCCCGCCCGGGTGAGTGATTCAGCGGTATCCCGCCAGTGATGCAACTGAGCAACACTGTCGTCGCTTAACATACTCATGTCGGATTCTATCTGCGAGATAGCCAGGTTGATCAGATAGAACATGGCCACCACGCCGGTACCGATAATCAGACAAAGCCGCCAGAATAACCGCCGGCTCATCGCAGACAATACCCTTTACCGTGCACGGTCTGCAGTCTGGAGCCGTCCCATCCGGCTTGGTGAAGCTTTTTACGTACCCGGCTCATATGCATATCCAGACTGCGATCATACTGGCTGTAGGTTTTGTTCAGTACTGCCTGATATAAAAAGGGTTTGGCCAGAACCAGCCCCTGATTTTGTATCAGAGTGTGCAGCAAGCCCAGCTCTATAGGGGTGCAACTGAGTTCCCGCTCGTTGACTGTTGCTTTTTGCAATTTGCTGTCGGTGGCTAACCCATCGAGAATTTGCAGGCTTTGCGGGTGGTTGTCATTTTTCAATGTACGACGGAGAATCGCATCAATTCTCAGCAATAACTCTTCAGAGTTAAATGGCTTTGACAGGTAATCGTCTGCCCCGGCACTGAGGCCGCGGATACGCTCTTCTTCGGCATGTCTGGCAGACACAATAATGACAGGGGTAGCATTACAGCTTCTGAGAATATGCAACAGGGACAAACCATCTTGTCCCGGCAACATGATATCCAGCAGGATAATACTGTACTTATTCGCCACCGCCAGATTGAGGGCTTCATCACCGTCAAAACACTGGTCGACAGAATACCCGCTGCCAGAGAGCAGTTCTGCCAGTTGGTCGCTTAATGCCCGATCGTCCTCAACAATAAGAATTTCAGGTTCAGCAGAGGTGTCTGTCGCGGCAGCAAGGTTTTCCATACAAGATAATGTCACATGACTAAGGCAGTCGCTGAAAGCTACCCTAAAGTGGTTACGCAATCAATCCAGAGGCCATTGATTCAGAACAGGCGTTGGTTGATCATCGACAAATTGCTGTTGCACCAGGGGTGCATCACCGAACAACAATCGATGCCAAATCTGCTGCAAACATACTGACCGTTTCTGCGTCGATTTTCTGAATGCTTACCCGTATCGCCTGAGAGGATTGATCAATATCAAATGAGGCCCCGGGCCTGACCAGCCAGCCTTTACGTGAGAGTTCATAGGTGATTTCTTTGCTTTCATTGGGTATGGGGATCCAGACATTGAGTCCGTCACTGGTTGTCGTCACCTCAATGCCATTGTCTGCCAGGGCATTGATCAGCAAAGCTCTCAAATCAATGCAACGCTGTTTCACCTCCGCCAGTTGCCTGTTTACCTCGTCAGAGCTCAGACAGGTATAAACGAGCGACTGTAACACCCGGCTTACCCACGACATACCGGGTGCCATACGGGTATTGATACGTTTTACGGTATTTTTATCAGCAGCAATAAATGCCATGCGTAAATCCGGCCCCAGCCCCTTGGAGACAGAACGAAATACCGCCCAGTGATAGGTGCCATCGGGAATTATGGAATGGTAGTCATCTTTCGCCAGCAAGCAAAAATGGTCATCAACCATCACCAGTACACCGGGATAGTCTGCCAGCACCTTTGTCAGTTCTCTGGCTCGTTCTGCACTCAGGCTTGCTCCGGTAGGGTTATGTGCTCTTGGTGTGATCAATACCGCCTGCGCACCTTTTTCTAATGCAGCGTGCAGGGCGTCAGGCATCATTCCCTGCTCATCCACCTGCGCGCCAAGCACCTGTATTCCCGCAAGACGAATAGCATTGGCCGAACTGATATAACAGGGGTCTTCGACCACCACTTTGTCGCCCATGCTTAAATGGGCAGTCATGAGGCGCTCAAGTGCATCAATGGCGCCATTACTCAGGGTAATATCGAACCCTTTGGGGCAAATGCCCGTAAACCATCTCTTTGCGTATTCATAAACCTCGGGCAAGGTTGTCGCTTCACCATAAATGTACTGATGTAGCGGGGTCTGGCTGGAAATTTGATTGAGATTGGGCAGCCAGTCTCGCCTGGGGCTGCCATCAGCGAGATCATATAAACTCGTTGCGCTGGTACCTTCCTGCTCTCCGGATGTGGGGGCCGCACATATCCGCGTACCCAATCGCCCCCGGGTTATCGCTACACCCGCTTTTGCCAGCCGCTGATACGCCGCGGAAACGGTATTTCTGTTCACGCCAAGCTGTTCTGCCAGCTCACGAACCGGGGGTAATGTATCACCTGATTGCAGCGCACCGCTCATTATCAGATCACGTACCGATTCAAAAATACTTTGCGCAGAATTACCAGAAATATTGACTACCATCTTTGTCCTATGACAATATATTTTTAGTCATGGGTCATGCTAATTCATTCACCCATATCGCTTCCAACGTATTCTACACAACTAGGATTTCGAATGTTTACTGGCCTTTGTGCATTTCCCCTGACGCCGTTTGATCAGGAACGCGTCGACTTTACCGCCTTCGAACGCCTGATCGCCAACCTTGTTGCCGCAAAGGTCGATTCAATCTGTGCGATGGGCTCCACCGGACTGTACCCATACTTAACGCAAGAGGAGCGCAAAGATGTTCTGCAACACACAGTCGCAGTGGCACAGGGTACACCGGTTATGGTCGGAATCGGCGCGTTACGCACGCAGGATGTACTAAAACATGCTGAAACCGCACAGCAAGCTGGTGCCGATGCTGTACTACTGGCTCCGGTTTCATATCATCCGCTGACTCAGGCAGAGGTGTATTCTCTTTATGAAAGCGTGACAGCAGAACTCTCTGTACCACTGTGCGTATATGAAAACCCTCGTGTTACCCAGTTTACCTTCGACGATGAGCTGTATCATGAGATATCGCGATTACCCAATGTTGCGGCGATCAAGATCCCCGGCACACCATTTGGATCAGCCCAGGGCGATGCATATCTTCGTCAATTACGCAGTCTGGTACCAGAAACCGTTGCCATTGGTGTAAGTGGTGACAAATTCGGCGCGGCGGGTATGGCTGCAGGATGTGACCTGTGGTTGTCGGTGTTAGGCGGCCTGTTTCCAAAAACGGTTCAGACTATGCTCGGCACCATTAATGCCGGTACACCAGAGCTTTCTGTGCAGCACAATGCATCCTTAGAACCGCTATGGGAAATGTTCAGCAATTATGGCGGCGGCATAAGAGTGATGGCAACGGCGGCAGGTATTCTCGGGTACACCGAATCAGACTGCCTGCCGAAACCCTTGCAACCGCTACAGAAAAAAGCGCGCGAGGAACTAAAGAGCCTGTTAGAGACATTGCCGTTATATTAACGGGTATGTACAACACATTAAGCACCACCATCAGGCGTTATATCTTTGCCGCTGTATTAGCCCGTTCTGCAACCGGGGCGGCCATTGTGGCTGTTGTTCTGCTCGCCCGGGATAACGGAGCAGGCGGTGCATTCAGTGGTGCCCTCGCAGCGTGTTTAACATTGCCGCACTTACTTGGCCCTTTATACGGCCGCTGGCTCGAACACGCCGCCAACCCTTGCGGGTTGATTGGCTCAGCCGCATTGATTTTTGTAGCATCTTTTCAGGCAGCAATAATATCTTTCGGGGCTGACTTGCCCGTATTTGTCACACTATTGTTGCTGCTCTGTGGCACCTGCGGTTCCTTTATAATGGGTGGGCTCAGCACGCAGCTTATCCCTCTGATCGGCGCAGATCATGTTGCAAGACGCAAAGCACAAAGCTTGGACACGGCCACCTACGCAGTTGGCACAACCTGTGGGCCATTATTGCTTGCCGTGTTGACATCGGCTTACTCAATTCAGATTGCCACTGGTGTGGTCATGGCGCTACCGCTCATATCAGGCATAGTGATTTTTTCCCTTGGGAAACGCGTTCATCACACCTATTACACCGCTCATACCCGCTAACAAGCCCCTCAGGTAATACCAGGGCAGCCAGACAGGATGGAGCTGTCAAAAGCTGATTAAACCGCGCATCTGGTAACAAAACCGGGCGCGACTTTTTCACATCTGTTTCACGGCGTTACCCATACCCTGCCCAAAGATTATCAATAAATAGGTGTGAATATGTCGGTCTCCCCTGCCAGTCAAATTGAATTAAACCATGTCAGCCAGTGCTTTACTGAGCGCGACCATCAGATCCACTTGTTCAGCGATCTGAGCCTGAATATTGAACAGGGTCAATCTTACGCCATTACCGGTCCATCGGGGTCGGGTAAGTCAAGTCTGTCAATGCTGGCACGGGAGATACTCTGCTGCGGTTTGTTTAGTCATTCACAGAGCTGGTATGCACCTGGCTGCTTGTGGCCCCGTTTACGTTGTTGAGTTTCTATCTGAATATAAATGTTGAGTCGCTGTTTACAGCATCACCGCTCTCGTTGGTCACAATAATTGAAAAAGGTGTGACAGCCTGTTCTATAGACTGACTATCGAGTTCAATAGTGATCGGATGACGTACCATCTGGCCTCCCTCTATAGTGAGCGAAAGCTTACCGTGAAAAACTGGTTTGGGCAGCCCCTCGGTGCTGATACTGACCTTTTGAGCATGTTGCTCTTTATTCATAATGACCAGCGTATAAACATTTTCTATACTGCCATTTAGTGTTTCGCGATACAGGTTTGCCCTGTCGCGGACAACATCAATATCAAGCGGCTTTTTGGTTATCAGTTCGAAAGACAGTGCAGCAATCATGCAGAGCAAAACGATAAAATAACCGATAACCTTAGGGCGCAGCAGGGCTGCCGCTTTTCCTTTCAATGCATTGGCTGAAGTGAATGATATCAGGCCTGGTTCGTAACCCATTTTAGCCATCACGCCATTACAGGCATCCACGCAGGCACCGCAATTAATGCACTCATATTGCAACCCGTTTCTGATATCAATGCCGGTCGGACATACCTGAACACACAGGTTACAGTCGATACAATCGCCAAGCCCCATAGTTTTAACCTGCTCAGCAGATAACTTTTTGGGGCGTGGCCCTCTGCTTTCACCCCGCGCTCTGTCATAGGTGACGGTCACGGTGTCATTATCAAACATTGAAGATTGAAAGCGTGAGTAAGGGCACATATGCGTACACATGGTCTCGCGCATCCAACCTGCGTTGCCGTAGGTGCACAGCGTAAAAAAGACGATAAAAAACAACGGCCAGAACCCCAGCTCAAAGGTGGCAAAGTCGGCCACCAGCGTTTTGATTGGGGTAAAATAGCCAACAAATGTCAACGCAGTGATAGTTGCAATCACCAGCCAGAGCGAGTGCTTCACTGATTTTTTAAGCACCTTTTGTAATGAAAACGGTTGATGGTCGAGATGAATGCGTTTATTTCTTGCGCCTTCGACTTTTTCTTCAATCCATACAAATAAAAAGGTAAACACGGTTTGTGGGCACATAAATCCACACCACACACGCCCCCAGAGCGCTGTAACGAAGAACAGGGCGAAAGCAGATACAATGAAAAGCCAGGCTAAAAGTGTCAAATCCTGGGGCCACATCGTCATCCCGAACAGGTGAAATCGCTGTGCAGTAAAATCCAGTAAAATAGCTTGTTGCCCTGCGTAACTGAGCCAGGGCAATAGCAGAAACACACTCAGAAAAAGTAGCCCCGTACCCCTACGCAAGCGCTCAATTTTTCCCATAACTGAGCGAATATAAATCTTTTTCCGCGATGTAGGGTGAATTTCAACTGCCCCACCAGGAGTGATATTACGAATCTGAATTGGCTTACCTTGCATTACACTTCTCACAGGCATTTCCAGCCGGAACCGGATAAGTTTTGAACGTGACAAGTCTATGCTTTACTCTGCCTGGGTACAGGTACAGAAATGATTTTATAAATGGGTACAGAATCCGTAATGAATGAACAACCACTGAAGTATCAGGTTATCGCAAAGAAAATAGAGGCAGACATTAGAAGTGGTGTCTACAGAGCCGGAGACAAGCTGCCCTCAATACGACATTGGGTCACTGAATTGCAGGTCGCCAAAAATACGGTGATCAATGCGTTGCAACAACTTGAAAGAAGGTCACTGGTCGAGGCCAGGCCCAAAAGTGGGTTTATTGTAAAACGAGTACCAAACTACACCCCACCGCCCTCACCGGTATTTGGCAGCATTCAACCAACAAGCATCTCGATACCGGATTTACTCCGCGAAGTGATTGCCAGGGGCGCCGCCTTTGACATTAAGCCCGATGAGCCTAATGTGCCGGAGCACAACCTCATGAGCAGGCTCTACAGGCACATCAATCGGGCAATGCGAACCCAGAGTTCACGCAAGACGCTTTACTATGACGAACCGATGGGGCATGAACAGTTAAGGGAACAAATTTCGCGGCACTACGCGAGACTTGGTTTGACTCTTCCTGAGACTGATCTCTGTATTACCGCCGGATGTCAGCACGCATTGTTGCTTTCACTGATGGCGACATGCCAGCCAGGTGACAATGTGGTGATTGAATCACCTGGTTTTTATGGCGCTATCCAGTTGTTAGATGAGCTAGGGTTAAATGCCATTGAAGTGCCCTGTCATAGCGTCTCAGGACTGGACGTTGAGCTGCTGGCGAAGGTCGCGGCTGAGTACAATGTGACGGCCTGCGTGGTAACGCCGGCATTTTCTACTCCCACCGGCGCCTGCATGCCTGATGATGCAAAGTCACAATTACTTGCGATTGCTGATAAACATGATTTCGCAGTGATTGAAGACGATATATACGGCGATCTTGGTTTTCAGTTTCGCCCCAGGCCGATTAAGTATTTCGACAAAACCAACCGCGTTATTCTGTGTAGCTCGTTCTCAAAATCATTGTCCAGGGACCTCAGAACCGGATGGATAGCAGGAGCTCGCTGGCAGAAAAAGATTCAGCGTCTGAAACTGGTGACTCAGCTGGCCGGTAGTCAGGCGGTTCAGGCAGGACTGGCAGAATTTATGGCTTCAGGTGATTACGCCCGCTGGCTTAAGTATCGAATCGCTCAACTTGAACTTCAGCGAGATGAGCTGGCCAATACACTGGACTCCACCTTTGGCACAAGCTGTAGATTTACCTACCCGCTGGGAGGATTATCACTGTGGTTAGAATTACCCGGGCAGATGGACTCACTCCGCCTTTATCATCAGGCACTGCAATCCAATACGGTGCTCACGCCTGGCGCATTGTTTTCATCGCACAATGACTTCGATCACTTCTTGCGACTAAGTTTTTGCCATCCCATGACAAAAGGCCGGCGAGAAGCGATCGCTAAAGTGAGTAAGTTAGTTCACCAATCGAAATTTAAAGGTACTTAAAAAGACTTTGCCCGATCGCAGAAATACACAACGGCATAGTGAACTGCAATAGTACCAGGATATTTGCAACGCTCTTTGAACATTAAAACCCATAATGGAAACGGTTTTCATCAGCCAGGCTGGAATTCTAAAAACGTCGCATTTACAGATGCTGATACAGGGCTAAACGAAGCCTTCGAGAACGTTCAGAATTATATTTACTGGACTGGAACAGAAGATTCGCTGGATGCATCAAGAGCCTGGCATTGTTAGGGTCAGCAGCACTCGCGTTTGCTCGTCGACAGCGTCGCAAATAACAGCCGAAGGGTGAAGGCCATGGATGGGCTGAATACCTTAACCGGCACAGTGTTGCCACAGACTGACTTTAAACTGTTTGCACTTATTTTAAGCTTTGTAAGTTAATCGCTTACAGGCTTTTAAGGGGGCTTTGCGAATTCTTTTTGCAGGTTAGTTAGTGTTTCAGCGTAATAGTCAGGCAAGCTCAAACAGGTGCACCTTCTTGTCTATTGAATGCGTGGGTGGTAGTCTCCAATTGCATTAATCTGGTAGAGCAACCGTGGCTAAGTTGAAAGTAATTTTATTAATCCTGTTTATGACAACGCAAATGTTGGGCTTTATCTCGTCCGCAGAGGCGAGTCACGGGGTTGAGGAATCTGCTCATCAGTTTTTCCATGAAGTGGGGCAACCTCATAGCCACGCTGAACATGATAGTGAAGAGTATGAGATTAGCTATAGCGACGATGCATTTGAGCATAGTAATCCATCCCACGACGGGTCTACCGTTTTTGTTTTCGACTTGCCGATAAGCACGTTTCCTGATCCGCAGCCGGGCTCTCCCATTGGGCGCCTGAATAGTGCCTGGGATCCGCCTTTCCTCTACGAAATACCACCCCCACCAAAAGCATAAACTCAGTTTTCTTATTTTCTCCCGCTTGTATTTATAAGCGGGATTGGTGTTGTTTTATTTAAATCTGGGTTTAAACACTATGTTCAAGTCAAAGTTCCCTTTTTCGGGGCTTTCTCAGCTATTGAGAGGCGCAGTATGCGCTACTGGTATTACTTTCTCTGCTCTCGCGTTTTCTGCGCCAGGCGCTCACGGGCCGAATGGCGAGCATCTTGATGTGGACACTCAGGTTCAACAAACAGAGAACCCAAAATTTGAAAGCTTCACAGAGTCCTTTGAGCTTCTCGGTGAGGTATTTTCTGACAAGGTCCGGTTGTACCTGCATGATTTCTCAACCAATAAACCGGTAGCAAATGCGTCCATTGAGCTGGAATCGGACACGCTGAGTGTACAAGCAGGCTTTAGCGATGATCACCAGTACTATGTAATCCGCGATGAGGCGTTCGTATCAAAACTGAACCAGCCAGGTGAGCATGAAATAGTGGTCACTATTCTTACCGAGGAACATGGGGATCTTCTGGCATCTACATTACTTACACCAGAAGCCGCTTCTGCACCGCAGCATGGACATGAAGAAGAGCATCATCACGCATTTCCCTGGACGACCGTGGCAATCGCGCTGGTGTTTTTTGCAGCTGGATTGGCGTTAGCTCATTTTGTGCAGGGGAGAAGGAAATGAGGTTGCTTTGGATACTTACTACGTTCATTTTAATTACCCAAACTGCATCAGCAGCTCCAGGCGCACATGGTCCAAATGGTGAACACATTACCAACGATAAACAGGTCGCTGGCCAGTCAGGGCGTCAGGCCGATGGCTCGGTCATCATGCCTATGCCTGACCAGGCAATGTTAGGCATCACTACCAATATAGTTACACAATCAATAGTGTCCGAGACCATTAAAATGTCTGGTGTGGTCAGACCGCACCCGGAAGGTCACGCGGTTGTGCAGCCCAGCAGTGATGGTCGATTTGAAGCGCCGGAGTCAGGCGTTTTACCGAGTGGTAAAAAGGTGTCAGCAGGACAAGTTCTTGGCTATGTTCGTTATCAGGATACCGCCTATGAACTGGCCTCACAAAATAGTGAACTGCAAGTAGTCCGTAACCAAATTGCACAAACTCAGCGAGACGTGAACCGTTTAGAGTCACTGGGTGAACTGGCGTCAAAGCAGGAGCTGGATCAATTACAAACGAGGCTTAAAAACCTCACCGAGCAGGAGCAGGCACTGCAACAGGGCCTGGAAAAGCCGGAAACTCTGGTAGCGCCAATTAGCGGTACGATCATCAACAACGATATCAGAAGTGGACAGTGGATTGAGGCCGGAACAGACCTTTTCGAAATTATTGCCCCCGACTTACGAGTGATTGACGCCAGCATATCTAACCTATCGCATCTGGCGTCACTGACTCAGGCCAGATTACTTGAAAACAGCGCTGCGAAGCTAAGCTACATCGGCTACTCCCCGCGCATCGCAGGCGGTTTGGCCAGCGTTCACTTTGAACATCGGGCTGCGGCTTCTGCCACCGAGCCTTTACTGCTAGGTCAGCCAGTTACCGTCATTGCTCCTGTTGATAGCAGCATAGAAGGCTTAGTGTTGCCCGCCGAGGCGCTGGTTAAAAACAGTGCCAACTTGCCGGTCGTTTGGATCAAAGTGTCTGCTGAGCGCTTTATGCCACAAATTGTGCGTTACCAGATGCTGGGTGAACAAAGCATTGTAATAACTGCAGGGTTGGGAGCTGATAACAGGGTGGTTATCAGTGGTGCATCGCTGCTTAACCAGGTTCGATAGAGGCTGCTATGTTTAATTTTCTTGTACGCAGCAGTTTACGTCATCGCCTGCTGGTTCTGGTTATCGCCTTAATGACAATGCTGTATGGCATTTGGCAGAGCAAATCCCTGCCAGTGGATGTGTTTCCTGACCTGAATAAACCTGTTGTAACTATCTTGACGGAAGCCGGAGGAATGGCTCCGGAAGAAGTTGAACAGCTTGTTACCTTTCCGCTTGAAAATATTCTTAATGGTGTAACCGGCGTCAGTCGTATCCGCTCCACATCAGGGATTGGTTTGTCGATAGTGTACGTTGAGTTTGACTGGGATACGGATATTTATCGAAACCGGCAGCTGGTGGCAGAGCGGCTTGACCAGGCCGCAGCACAGCTACCTTCTGATGTTACGCCGGTAATGGGCCCGGTATCTTCTATTATGGGCGAGATCATGCTTATCGCATTGCCGCTCGAAGAGGCGTCTGGCACAGGCCCCATGCGAGCCAGAGAGTACGCAGACTTTGTGTTGCGGCCCCGATTACTATCGATATCAGGCATCTCGCAGGTTATCCCGATAGGTGGTGAGGTTCGTCAGGTACGTGTAGCCCCTGACATCAATAAGATGCAGGCGCTTGATGTCACTGTTAATCAGCTAACAAGCGCTCTGGAAGACTTTGCAACAAACCGGGGCGGTGG
This sequence comes from Lacimicrobium alkaliphilum, assembly GCF_002591895.1. Lineage (GTDB taxonomy): Bacteria > Pseudomonadota > Gammaproteobacteria > Enterobacterales > Alteromonadaceae > Lacimicrobium > Lacimicrobium alkaliphilum. The sequence continues at coordinate 4,890 of NZ_NISX01000016.1, read as the reverse complement.
ATTTGTTAATTTAAATAACCGGGAGTATCTGATTCGGCATCAGGGACGGACGTTAGATCTTGATGATTTACGGATGCTCGCGATTGACTGGAATGCGGGCGTACCCACGCAATTAGAGCAGGTGGCCAGGGTAACTTTTGCGCCGGCGGTTAAGCGTGGTGACGGTGGATACAACGGTAAACCAGCGGTTATCGTTAATATTCAAAAACAACCCGGCACAGATACTGTGCACCTTACTGAGGAAATTGAATCCGCACTGAATGAGTTACGCTCAGGTCTACCTGAAGGAATTGCTGCTCCAGAGGTCCTGTTTCGTCAGGCTGACTTCATTCAAACGTCAGTGGATAACGTTACAGAAGCATTGCGCGACGGTGCAATTCTGGTGGTGATTATACTATTCCTGTTTCTGCTTTCTGCACGAACCACGCTGATTTCGCTGATAGCGATCCCGCTTTCTCTGACCATTACTATTGTAGTGTTTACGCTGCTGGGCCAGACAATTAATGTCATGACCCTGGGTGGACTGGCAATCGCCATCGGTGAGTTGGTTGATGACTCTGTCGTAGACGTTGAAAACATATTGCGACGACTTAAACAAAATGCCCGTGCGTCTTCGCCTGACTCGGTCTTTAACGTGGTCTGGAAAGCCAGCGTTGAAGTACGCTCTGGGATTGTTTACGCAACGATGATTGTGGTGCTGGTATTCGTTCCCTTATTTGCACTACCGGGTATTGAAGGGCGGCTTTTCTCGCCATTAGGGGTTGCCTATATCGTGGCCATTCTGTCGTCGTTGCTCGTCTCGATGACGGTCACACCGGTACTTTGCTACTACCTGTTACCTGGCATGAAGTTACTGAAAAAAGATGACAGCAGGCTGGTTGCTGCGCTGAAAAGATGGCAGGCAAACTGGCTTCACTGGGCGCTTCCGAAACGCCGGACCTTACTCTCGCTCGCCGCCATAGTGGCTCTGTTCAGTGCGCTTATCACAACTCAGTTTCCGCGTGCATTCCTCCCATCGTTTAATGAAGGCTCATTGGTAATCGGCGTTATTTTCCAACCCGGCACCTCGTTGGAAGAATCTGATCAGATGGGGCGATTGGCTGAGACGCTATTACTGTCAGTGCCAGAGGTTGCAGGAGTAGGACGCCGCACTGGACGAGCCCGGTTGGACGAACACGCACAGGGGGTGTACTCATCAGAAATTGACGTTGACCTGGCAACATCAGACCGAGACCGCGAAACGGTAGTCGAAGAAGTCCGGGGAAAACTCAGTGTGTTACCTGCACAGGTGGCCGTAGGACAGCCTATTTCACACCGATTAGATCATTTACTGTCCGGCGTAAGGGCGCAACTTGCCATTAAAGTGTTTGGTAACAATCTCGATGGCTTACGTATCACTGCTGAGAAGATCCGCAAACAGCTGGAAAGCATTCCGGGTCTCGTCGACGTCAATGTCGAAAAGCAGGTACTGATCCCGCAGTTAAGTGTGCGCTTAAAGCAGGACAAGTTATCCCAGTTTGGCCTGACGCCTGGCCAGGCGCTCCGCCATTTAGCCATGCTTACAGATGGTGAAGAAGTGGTCGATATCATCGATGGCGTAAAACGTTATGCGCTGGTGTTGCGATTAAACGATGCGGCTCGCACGCCTGCATCACTGGCGAATGCACTTCTCACCACACCGGCAGGTAATGTACCCCTGTCGGCAGTTGCAGATATCAGCCTCGATGACGGGCCAAACCAGGTTTTAAGAGAAAACGGGCGTCGACGACTGGTTATCTACGCCAACAGCGAAAATGTAGATGTTGCAGAGCTTCTCAGGCAAGTCAGAGAGGTAACCAGTAACGTCGAGCTTAACCAGGAGGGGTTTGTCACCATTGAGGGGCAATTTCTGGCGCAGGAGCAAGCAATGCAACTCCTCGTCTGGCTGTCTTTAGCATCATTTTCACTGATATATCTTGTCCTGTACGTGCGCTATCAGTCCTGGGTTCTCGCGAGCATAATCATGTGCAGTCTGCCGATGGCCCTGGTGGGAGCAGTGTTCGCCATGTGGCTTACCGGCACGCCTTTGTCGGTGGCATCCGTGGTGGGTTTCATTACGTTGACCGGTATCGCCTCGCGCAATGGCATTCTGAAGGTGAGTCATTATCTCAACCTGCTTCGCTTTGAAGGCGAACACTTCAATACCGCACTGATTGTACGCGGTGCACAGGAGCGACTTTCGCCGGTCTTGATGACGTCCATGGTCACTGCCTTTGCCCTTATCCCGATATTGTTAGCAGCAGATGAGCCCGGTAAAGAAATACTTCATCCTGTAGCAGTGGTTATTTTTTCCGGCCTGATCAGTTCAACCATTTTAGATATTTTACTCACCCCGTTGCTCTACCGGGCATGGGGCGAAAAGGCGTCCGCTGCCTGGCAGCGGTATAAGTCAGAAGAGTTGGTATAAAAGGTTTAGCGGCAGCGCCTTAACAAGTCTGCCGAATTGTTGGAGAGTCAGAGATGAAGAAGTCATTATTGATAGCGTTAGGTCTTGCATTTAGCCTTAGTGCAGTGTCCCCGGTTGCGCTTAGCCATGGTAGCACAGAGCCTGAGCACGGCGGCGTGGTAAAAGTCGAACATGAATTAGTATTCGAGCTAGTGAGAGAGTCAGACGGCGTCAGTCTGTATATTAAAGATCACGGTGAAGCCTTTGCCACTGATGATTTGACAGGCAGTGTCATCGTTTTAGGGGCTGGCAAAAAAGAAGAAAGCGTCTTGAGTCCAGCCGGCGGCAACAAGATGACCGCCCCGGTCGTCATTGAAGATGGCGCAAAAGTTTTGCTCAGAGTGCAGTCCGGCGACCATCATGCTGTAACCGTCAGATACAGCTTTTGATGCACGCACCGCATTGGCCCGAAGGAGGAGCGTAAGGGAAGCCGCGAATAATGGCCGGAGCACGATTGTCCGGAACAATCGTCAACAGCTTTAGCTGGCCCGAAGGGTGAAGGCCATGGATGGCCTGAATACCTTAACCGGCACAGTGTTGCCACCGACGGATTCTAAATGGAGTACTCTCATTTTGTTCGCTGCATACCAAGACGTCACAATACCTTAAGACACTTTTTATAGATATCAGACAACTGAAGCGCAGCATTTACTGGTTTACCCTCATCGACCCGTGATTTAGCGGGCCGATGAAGGTACAAGCTTAATCCTCAAACCACTTAAAGATTCCGAAACCTACCACTGTCATCGCAGCTAAAGGTAAAGCGGCTGTGATAACCGCGCCGGCTGCCATTCCGCCGCCAACGACAGAGCCAACAGTTGCCATACCGGAAGAAATGGCAGCTGCCCCGGCAGTGCCGGAAGCTCCAGCCATAGATGCAATAGTGGCACCGGTTGTGCCTGCGGTAGCAGACATGATTGTAGCCCCAGAGCCACCAACAACTGCGGCTCCTGTGCTGGTAGCAGAAGCCACTGTTAAAGCTGTACCTGATGTGGCAACCAGTCTTGATTTATTAACCTTACTCATACTTTCTCCATCTCTCACGTTGTGAATGTACTCGAATACTAGATCGAGATAATTTTGCTAGTAATGTACAATTTAAGACTCCCTTACTAGCAACTATTTTTATGCCACGACTAAAGAGTTCCACCAAAGCCAGCTACCGCATACTTGAGAGACTTTCTCATGCCAGACTGAGAGCGTATGGACCTGAAATGGGAAGTTACAGACAGTTTCTGGAGGAAATAAATGCTGCTGTGAGTCTGTCACTTAGTGGTGTTGATGTAATTGGGTCTGCGAGGAGTGAGTTGGAGCACACCGTTTTATGCTGCCTTCAGATAAAGCTGTATGAAGAATGCGATGCGAGGAAAAGGTTCCTGAGCAAAACGAAAGAGTCATTTTTAGTAAAAAACAAATCATCACCTGAAAAATACAGTCGCACAAAAAATCATATCGAAGAACGTGGAATTACTTTGGCTTTCACTGTTATGATGAAACGCCTGATGTATAAACATAGTATAGATATCGATTTATTTGATCTTACAGAAAAAGTTAAAGGCAAAATCAATTTAAAACTAACAAGTCCTGCATTTTTTTATGATCTTTCTTTAATGTGTTTCTCAATAAAAAAACCTTCACTAATTTTTGATTTCCTTCGCTATGCCAGACATCGTGATTGGATAGACTCAAAGTTAATAAAGCCGGTTACAAATGAAGATAGAGGCAAGGAAGTGCTGCTAAGGTTGTTACTCCAGGAAGAGTTCACAGAAATTGCATCTAACGTTTGGAAAGAAGAGTTAAAATCATACTCCGTACATAAAATGGAACATGATAAGGACAGCTTAAGAAATATAATTAAAATCGATGATCTTGATGAGAAAATTATAGATAGAATTCTTACAATCAGCACAACAGTTCTCGATACGCGTATAGGACGAGAAATAATATCCTCCATAAATAAACCAACCAACTTCTACGAGAAAAGCGTTACCGACGATGGAGATATCACGAAGATAGATAGAATCTCATCTTGGCCTGGTTTAGGTCTATTTAAAAGTGCCGAAGGCAAGGAATACAAGTTCAGAAAGATATTAAGCATTTTGTGTGCACAAAAAATGCTGGAAATTAAATCTCTCGATGAAAGCAAAAGCCTGCCTCTTTACGGCAGCGTAACATATGAAGAATGCACTATTGCTCATGTATCATCTGACGTGATTTCTAAGTATCAGAAAATAACGATACACCCTTCGACACTATACAAAGCGTACTCAGAAGCTATGAATAATAGCTTTAAAAATAGATTTAAAGTCTGGGAACTATTTGTCATTAAGAATCATTTAGCACATTTGCCCTGGCATCATTTCCAGTGTGTCGACATAGAAATGACTTAAGCCGCTAAGTGCAAC
>NZ_NISX01000015.1 GCF_002591895.1 Lacimicrobium alkaliphilum | reverse complement strand
TGGGCCAGGGCATCGTTGTTTTCCCAGGGTTCGAAATTGCGTCGAGTGAAAAGGTTCATTTCGTTTGTCTTTTTCATGAGGCCGAAACGATTAAAAATCTTGAACACTACCTTTACGAACTCGGAATTGATTCAAACCAAGGTACGTTACCTTCTCCACATAGCGCAGACTTCATCCTGAACAAAGTACGTGAAAAAGGCGGATTCATATATGCAGCACATTCAACAGACGACAATGGTGTACTCAATCAGAAACTAAACAATATTTGGAAAAATGAGTTATTAGTTGCCGCTCAAATCCCCACAACGATTCAAGCGATAAAAGAACAAGGTGACCAAGCCAACTTTCAAATTCTGTCAAACAAAGACGTGGCGTATCAACGTAATATTCCCATGGCGCTAATCAACGCAAAGGATGTTGAGGAACCAGAAACGTTAAGAAAAGACAACGCGTCGTGTTTAATTAAAATGACAGAACCCAGCTTTTTAGCGTTTCAGCAAGCATTTCATGATCCGGAATCGAGGGTCAGGTTAAATTCAGATATCAGCGAACAGTATTACTCAAGGTTGGAGACTGCTGTATTTTTAGGTGGTTACCTGGATGGCGTGGAGATAGACTTTTCTGAGCATCTTAATACCGTCATAGGCGGCAGAGGTACGGGTAAATCTACTCTGATTGAATGTATCCGTTATGCGCTCGCTATTTCTCCAATCGGCAAGCAAGCCAGTGAACAACATGACAAGGTGGTTAAGTCAAACTTAGGCGCCGGACAAATCAAGCTTACAATAAAGTCTGCAACTAAGCATGGTCAGCGCTATCAGATCACAAGGCGTTATGGGCAATCACCTGTTGTAGCCGAGATGTCAGGACAGATTTCGAGCTTTAAACCCAGTGATCTATTGCCAGAGATTGAAATATTTGGACAGAATGAAATTCACGAAATTGCTAAAGATCCAAGTGAGCAATTAAAAGTCGTCGATAGATTCTTGAATAGAGACAAGATTGAGCAAGAATCAGGCATTGTCGAAGTTGAAAGCGATTTAGTTGAGGTCAGCCAAAAGGTTGTAGACTTAACAGCCCAGACGTCTGATCTTGAATCAGATGTTAAGCGACTTGAACAGCTGGAAGAAGATGCGAAACGCTTTAAAGAATTAGGCATTGATGAGCAACTAAAAACGCTGCCGTTGCTTGCTTCGGAGAAAACGCTATTTGGAACTGTAAAAGAAGAACTTGCTGGTTTTTCCGACGCGTTAGGTGAATTGATAGAAGGCATCCCCTCGCCGGAAAGTATATCGGAAGAGGACACCAAGGACTTTCCCGACAAGCCAGTCTTTTCTGAACTTAGAAAAGTCATCAAAAATTTGAACAAAGATGTGGGTACCCTGCTGGAGCAAGTAAAAACTAGACTTGCTAGCGACAATACGGCAGTAGGTGAACTAGAGAAGCGACTTGATGCAAGTATCCAAGCGAATGAGACTGCGATTGAAAAAGAGTTTAAGAAAATTAACCCTATAGAGGGGAAAACAGGACCTCAGATTGGTGAAGAATATAATCAGTTGGTTAAAGACATTGCTCTGTTGAAGTCGAGCAAAACAAAATTGACCGCAGCAAAAACGCAACTCGATAAACTGGTAGCGACGCGTAAAAAATTACTGTCGTCGCTCTCTGACAAAATGTCGCAGCGAAGTAGTCAATTCGAACAGGGGGTAAAAAAGCTAAATCGAAAGCTGAAGGGCAATATAAAAGTAAACTATGTCCCTGAAGGTAATCGCAGTTCTCTTATTGAAAAGCTCGTATCCTTCAGAATGCCAAATGTTGCTAGCGGAAAGCTTCAGTGGATTAAAACCGCTGAGCACTTTTCCCCAATGCTATTGGCTGAAAAAATAACCGATGGTAAAGACGCCATCCTCGCACAAGATTGGGGGTGTACAGAATCTGTAGCCGATCGACTAACGAAAATTTCAGGCTCTCAAGTAATGGAGATTGAAGAATTCATCGTTGAAGACTTGGTGAGCATTGAACTCAATGTTTCAGACAGCGATATACCTATTTATAAAGTCTTGGATTCATTGTCTACGGGCCAACAATGTACAGCGCTACTGCATTTGTTGTTGCTGGATAACAAAGATCCTCTTTTATTAGACCAGCCTGAAGATAACTTAGATAACGCATTTATTGCCGATAGAATAGTGACTCAGGTGAGAAGTGCCAAGTTAACGCGACAATTCATTTTTGCCACACACAATGCAAACATACCGGTCTTCGGTGATGCTGAATGGATTGGCGTTCTTGAAGCTACCGCAGACAGCGCGTCATTACCCAAGGATAATCAAGGCTCTATAGATCAAAAGTCTATACAGGGTTTAGCAGCGAAAATACTCGAAGGTGGTAAAGACGCATTCAATCGTCGACGAGAAAAATATGGTTTTAAGTGACATAGTCAATTTCTAATCATTTAAAGAAACTTTAATGTCCGCTAATGGCACATTCCTGACGTTTATAGTCCGTCACTATTATGCTCCTGAATAGTGCTGTGACTGGCGATCAGGAGTACCTGTTTTTAGTTTTGATAAAGCCTGTCGAACTGGCTTTTCAACAGCGTAACGGCGGGTTGGCCGCCTTGTTCAGTGCCATAAACAGACAACTTGGTTATTGCATCTGTTTCAGGACTGTAGACAGAGAAAAAGGCGGAGCGTGTAGCCTGTTTGTCACAACGGTTATCTCCGCCACTTTCTTCGCCGGCTTTAAGCGTATCCGTTAGCCTATGAGCGAAGCTGTTATCCTGTCCCTGATCGGCGATACCAGAGCAGAGAATACGATCTGGCAGCAACAGAGAATGAACCCTAGTGTGTACTCACATTTGAAAACAGGTTAATAATCACCACCCCACTGACAATCAGGACCATTCCGAGCATGCTGGCCAAATCCAGCTTTTGACCATATATCACCCAGCTTGTCAGCGTAATCAGCACTATGCCCAGCCCCGCCCAGATTGCATAGGCAATACCAACCGGTATCGTCTTCAGGGTAAGGGATAAAAAGTAGAACGCCATGACGTATCCTAAAACCACAAGCAGGCTGGGCCAGAATTTAGTAAAGCCATCGGTTGCTTTTAAACCTGAGGTCGCGACAACCTCAGCAACAATAGCGGCACCAAGAAACAACCAGTTTTTCACGTAACCCCCTGAGCAGGTTTCAAGACTCACCGTATGCTACTAGAAACATTCAGGCAATGCTCTGGCTTATATACCAGAAGGCTTGGGATAGTTTCAGCCTTCCCCTTCACTCAGAAACAGAGCCGGTAATAACCGGCCCGGATACATTAGTTATTAGCTGTACTATCCTCAATTAATGGAGGAATGGTTTCGCCCTCAGGAAGACGTTCCATTCTGTAATTCAGCTGAACCAGCAAATTGGTTTGCTTCACTGCCTGCCCATTTATGACTTCAGGCTTATATTTCCATTGTTGCAGGGCGGCGATAGAAACCTTATTGAAGGTTTCTTCGGGAATGGCTTTGACGACTTCGATATTATCGGTTGAGCCATCTGCGTTGATATCAAATTGGAGTACTACCGATCCCTCAAGCTCATTTTCTGCTGCATAGATCGGATATTTAGGCTCAACACGTTCTACCAGAGCTGATGAACTGACTTTCTTCCCCTGCACCTTTGATTGTTGATTTGCCATAGCGATACCCGTTAGCAGACCGCCCGATAGCAGTAATACCGTTGCAAGCAAACTGCCTTTTATTGAACCGTTATTTTTGATTAACTCGATACGTTGTCTCATGCTGTGTTTATCTCCGTATTGTGAATAAATCCAACTGGGTTGTAGTGACATTTCTGCACAGCGCAGCAACGCTTTGCTATACAGTATTTTTTCCTGCCGATTCTTATTGCCTAATACCACCGCATCACAGGCTAACTCCTGAGAGCGCCGGAACGCTGAGTAGGCCAGCCAAACCAGGGGGTTAAACCAGAACAGGGCAACAAACAACAACGCGCACAGATTGAAAAAGTTATCCCTGCGGCGGTAATGCACCAGTTCATGTTGCAATATCATTTGTTGTTGAGCAGAACTGAAATCTGCCAGAAAAGAGGCAGGAACAATTAATTTTGGCTTAAACAGCCCAATTAACACCGGGCTGCCCACCTCTTTTGACATAGCGACGGTCAGATTTTCTGGAAAATTGCGCGGCAGAGTAAGATGATTGGCTGGCACAGTGCATAAGCGGCTTATTCGCCATTGCTGCCAAAAAGCAATGCCGATAACCCCGGAGCCGCCGACGATCCAAAGTAACTGCCAGCTGAACATCGCACCAACCTGCTGCGATTGACTGGAAAAAACGACCACATAACGATTAAGAGTATGGTTTTCAAGACTCACCAGATCCACGGGCAGATTGTTTACCATCAATGTTAACGGCAGCAATAACCACAATGCATATAGGGTTCTGGCGCCCAAATCCCGGGCCGCCTTTCGTTCCAATAACAACAGAAGCAGCAATGTGACGCAGAGTACGACTTGTTGCGACAGGATCCAGCTAGCCATTATCTTTCTCCCATTTTTCGATCAAGGCTTTTAACTCATCCACATCCTGCTTAGAAAGGGAGTCGGCTTCGGCAAAACCGGCCACCATGGGGGCAACCCGACCTTCAAACAGCCGGCGCACCAGACTCTTACTTTCGTTGACTACGTAGGACTCACGCTCCAGTAGCGGGAAATAAAGATAACTACGCTGTTGTTTGTCAAAATCGATGGCCTTCTTCTTTACCAGGCGACTTAATAGGGTCTTAACGGTTTTGTCATGCCAGCTTTTATGTTTATTGAGTCGTTCAATAATGTCGCTGGCCGTTGCAGGGTGTTGTTCCCATAATGCATCCAGCACTTCGAATTCAGCCTTGCTGATTTCTGTCATACGCACCTCGATTACAAATGTAGTCAATGACTTTAGATTACACCTGTAATCTATAAATGCAACAAGTTATACAAAAAAGTTGGGGTGCCTGGGCGGATGACGTCAATCCGAAACAGATATGGACCGTATTGAATCCGTTTTTGGATAAAACCGTTATCTTTGCCAGAATAATCTGTAGACCCATCCTGCGGCTGACCGAAATTGAAGTGCCGATGGCTCTTTCGAAAGAGGCTATTGAGTAATACTTCCTGCCCGGCGGCAGCAACGTAAAAAACAGGACAGTAACGTTGAATACTGACTTCCCAAAGATCTCTCCCCTTGACCCTCTGCACGTTGCCACTATTGAAAAATTCGGTGGAAAAATCACAGCGCTGGAGCCCATAGGCGCGCGGGTGCTAGGCATCGACTTAACATTCACCGAACCACCTCCGCCTGATGTCGTCGGAGCTCTTGAGCATGAAATGGCAAATCGTGGGTTCATTGTTTTTAAAAACAAACAGCAACTGGCCGTCGACGATTTTCTGCGCGCCAGCTGCTACTGGGGTGGCAGGAAATTACACAGCACTCATGGCGTTCATCCTGCAACGCCAGGTGGGAATCAGCACATTTTCCGCCTCTCGAATGATCGGCGCAGTGGCATTCCCGGTGTGGGGCCACAGTGGCACAATGATGGCAGCTTTAACGCTGCTACCTTTTCACACTCCGGCTACCATATTATCCGCCCGGCAGAAAAAGGGGGAGGTACGTATTTTGCCCATCAGGGTGCTGCCTATGATGTTCTTCCGGAGGAGACTCAGCAATTCTGGTGTCGTTTATCTTCTGTCAATTCAAGTTCAGGCGCCGTGCATCCACTGGTTCATTTGCACCCCGTCACCGGGCGCAAGTGTATCTGGTTGCACTTAGGCATGACCGGCGCTGTAATTGAAAAACTTGCCGGCAAGGATGGCTTTCGCCTGTTGAACGCCGAGGAGCTGAAGCAACTTTGTCGCGAATATAACGACATTCTGAACGCCGGTCTGCAAAACGGATACGCTATCGGCTACGAATATGAGCAAAACGACTGCCTTTTTGTCGACAATCTGGCCGTGGCCCATCGAGCAGCCCCTCAGGCTCACTTAACCGCCGAAGAGCAGGGCCTGCGCATATTGCACCGCAGCACCGTTCGCGGTGTCCAGGATCTTGCCCCTGATTTTGGTTTACCACAGTTTCTCGATATCCATCGCCCCGGTCCTTTCGGAGAGGGCGTATGGCAGTTTGGCGGAGTCGGCTTTCGATGGGACGATGGTATTCCCATGCAGAATTAATTAGAGCGCCGCGGTATCTTAGGGCTGACATGGGATGCCACCAATCAGTGCTTCTGCAACTCTGACTCAGCCACCGCTATCCAGCGCCAGTCGAACAAAGGTATTGATGATTTCTGTTTGCTGGCGCCAGGCGAGGCCGATCTCACGGCTCAGTTGCAGCCCTTGCAAAGGTATAAAACGGATATCCGGGCTATGCAATTCTTCATGTACCGGCACCAGCGCACACCCCACCCCGGCACTGACCAGACCAAGTGCGTATTCGATGGTCTGAATACGGGCGCGGATATCCAGGCTGATCCCCGCCTGTTGAGCCAACTCTCTGAGAGCCGCACACCCTTCACAAGGGCTGCGCTGAATAAACGCCATATCAGTCAGGTCGTTGATGCTGATAGTAGTTTGAAATGACAACGGATGATTGGTGGGTACCGCCAGCTGATAGCTGTCCTGCCAGATCAACTGATATTGCTCGCCTGGCTGGAGCAGGTCTCGGGTAATAATTCGGGCATCGCTGGCATCTTCCGGAGGCACCAAAGATAACTCCAGCGCGTCACGGGCCGAGGTAAAGGCTTTAAGCAATGCACTCATCCTGCTCACCCCTAACCCTTTGGTAACCCCCAGTCTGAAGGGTTCCTTTTTGAGACCGCCGGAGAATACCGAGTGAATAGCATCGGCCTGAGCCAATAGTTGCTTAGCCAGCGGATAGAGCTGCTCCGCCGCTTCGGTGGCTTTTACGCCACGGGCATGGCGCAGAAACAACTGTTGCCCCAGCTCATTTTCAAGCTGTTTAATCGCCGCCGACAGTGACGGCTGGGCAATAAATCGCCGCCTGGACGCGCTGCTCAGGCTGCCCTGTTCATACACTGCGACAAAGTGACCAAGAGGGCGTAATTCCATTGTGTATCCGGTCCGCTTAGATATAGATCTAAACTATACCTAATAAAGAAAATTGGTACTATTCCTTTAACTAAATTGGGCTTAGTATCGGTATCAGGCTGAACAAAAAGTGGGGTCAGAGTAAACTTTAACGCACAGTTCTATTTCTTTGGCTGAGCAATAGACAGAAAAGTTTACTCTGACCCCACTTTTTAGACACCACTTTTACCAGGCAACCGTTTTTGTAAACAATCAGGTGTATTCGTTATGGCAAAACCCGCTTTCAACTGGCAAGACCCGTTATCACTGGAATCCATGTTAACCGAAGAAGAGCGCATGATCCGCGACAGCGCCCATCAGTACTGTCAGGAGCGCCTGATGCCAAGGGTGCTGATGGCCAACCGCGAAGAAATTTTCGACCGCGAAATCATGAATGAGCTGGGTGAACTGGGCCTGCTGGGTGCCACCCTGCCGGAGGAATACGGCTGCGCAGGGGTCAATCATGTGGTCTATGGCCTGGTAGCCCGGGAAGTGGAGCGGGTCGACAGTGGTTATCGCAGCGCCATGAGCGTGCAGTCTTCACTGGTGATGCACCCTATTCATGCCTACGGCAGTGAAGAACAGCGTCAGAAATACCTGCCTAAATTAGCAACCGGCGAATGGGTGGGCTGTTTTGGCCTGACCGAACCTAACGCCGGTTCCGATCCGGGCAGTATGGCCACCCGGGCCGTCAAAGTAGACGGCGGCTATAAGCTCACCGGCACCAAGATGTGGATCACTAACTCCCCTATCGCCGATGTATTTGTAGTGTGGGGCAAGCTTGACGGCGAAATTCGCGGCTTTGTGCTGGAAAAAGGCATGCCCGGCTTAAGCGCACCAAAAATCGAAGGTAAATTCTCGCTACGCGCCTCCATTACCGGCGAAATCGTGATGGACAATGTGCTGGTGCCGGAAGAAAACCTGCTGCCTAATGTCAGTGGACTCAAAGGCCCTTTTGGTTGTTTAAACAAGGCTCGTTATGGTATTTCCTGGGGCGCGCTGGGTGCAGCAGAGTTCTGCTGGCATGCGGCCCGTCAGTATACGCTCGATCGCGAGCAATTCGGCCGCCCCTTAGCGGCCACTCAGCTGATCCAGAAGAAACTCGCGGATATGCAAACCGAGATCACTACCGGCCTGATGGCCTGTATCCAGGCCGGGCGGCTGATGGATCAGAATCTGCTCGCCCCAGAAGCGATTTCCCTGATTAAGCGTAATTCCTGCGGTAAAGCTCTGGATATTGCCCGGGTCGCCCGGGATATGCATGGCGGTAACGGCATCGCAGATGAATTCCACGTTATCCGCCATGTGATGAACCTCGAAGCGGTCAACACCTACGAAGGCACCCATGATGTACATGCGCTGATCCTCGGCCGGGCACAAACCGGATTGCAGGCTTTCGGTTAAATCAATGTCCAGACTATGAGTCAGGTTCTGTTGATGTAATTCTGAACCCTCCACAGCATGGATGCTGTGGCGGAGCGTCCGGGGAAGGATTTACCGCGTGTTCTGAATTGCATCGACAGCGCCTGCCAACAGTGATGCAAAAATTTAAACCGCCAATCAATTTTACCTGCGCTGCGGCGGTATTCAGGAGTGACAGATGTTGGATCGCAATAGTATCGTCAGACAGAATCTGATCCGCCAGATTGAGCAAAGAACACTGCCCAAACCAGCACTAAAGATGACCACAGTGGATGCCGGATTGAATCACGGCCAGTTGGTGGATTTATTTGAAACCCAGGTGATGAGCCGGCATCTGGATCTCGAGTCCCGGCGCATGCAAAAGCTGGGGCAGAGCTTTTATACTATCGGCAGTGCCGGCCATGAGGGCAATGCCGCCTGTGCCGCCGCCCTGCGTCCTGACGATATGGCCTTTTTGCATTACCGCAGTGGTGCCTTTGCCATTCAGCGCGCCAAACAATACCCCGGCAGTACACCTTTATTTGACATGTTGCTGTCTTTTGCGGCCTCAGCAGAAGACCCCATCTCCGGCGGGCGCCATAAGGTATTGGGTAGCAAGAAAATGTTTATTCCGCCGCAAACCAGCACCATTGCCTCACATCTTCCCAAGGCTATGGGTACGGCGCACAGTATTGCCCTGAACAGGAAGCTTGGCACCGAATCGGTGATGCCCAAAGACGGCATTGTGTATTGCAGTTTCGGCGATGCGTCGGCCAATCATTCCACTTCGTTGGGTGCCATTAATGCAGCGTGCTGGGCGGCCTATCAGTCGGTGCCCATGCCCATGCTGTTTGTCTGTGAAGATAACGGTATCGGCATCTCTACCCCTACCCCTCAGGGCTGGATCCACGCCAATTTTGCCAACCGCGCCTCGCTGGAATACCGCTATTGTGATGGCCTGAATCTGCTGGATACCTTTAACACCGTCAGCCAGGCGGCGAACTGGGTGCGTAAACACCGCAAGCCACTGTTTTTGCATATGCGCACGGTGCGACTACTCGGCCATGCCGGCTCCGACTCTGAATTTGCTTATCGCAACCTGCATGCTATCGAAAGCACCGAAGCTCAGGATCCGCTGTTGCATAGCGCTGCCATACTTATGGAGCAGGGCGTTCTCAGTGGCGATGAGATTATCGCCCTGTATAACGAGGTGGAACAACGGGTACAGCGCATCAGCAAAGAAGCGGCCAGCCGCCCAAGACTGGTGAATAAGGAGCAGGTGCTTGCCTCTGTGATCCCGCCCAAGCGTAAGCTTCCGGCACTTGCTGGGGTAGCTGAAGATAAACGCTCAGCCCTGTTTGCCCATGAAAAACACAATCTTGGCAAGCCTCAACACCTGGCCAAGCTGATCAACTGGGCGCTGATGGATCTGATGGCTCAGCATCAGGAAATCGTCCTTTGCGGTGAAGATGTGGGCAAAAAAGGCGGCGTCTACAATGTTACCGCCAAATTGTGCGAGAAATTCGGTGTGCCCAGAGTGATCAATACCCTGCTCGATGAACAATCGATACTGGGGATGGCCATCGGCATGGCCCATAACGGCCTGTTGCCGATCCCGGAGATCCAGTTTCTGGCCTATGTGCATAACGCCGAAGATCAGATCCGTGGCGAAGCGGCCACGCTGTCGTTTTTCTCCAACGGTCAGTACACCAACCCCATGGTGATCCGCATCGCCGGGCTGGCCTACCAGAAAGGCTTTGGCGGGCATTTTCACAATGACAATTCCTTTACCCTGTTCCGGGATATTCCCGGGCTGATCCTGGCCTGCCCCTCTAATGGCGCCGACGCCGTAGCCATGCTGCGCGAATGTGTGCGCCTGGCCAAAGAAGAACAGCGCCTGGTGGTTTTCCTCGAACCCATCGCCCTGTATATGAAAAAAGATCTGCACGAGGAAGGCGACAACCTCTGGTCTTTCGATTATCTGCCACCGGCACAAAACCAGCCCATCGCTCTGGGCGAGCCGGGCCGCTACGGCGATGGCAAGGACCTGTGCATTATCAGCTATGGCAATGGCTATTATCTCAGCCGTCAGGCCGAGAAAATCCTGCAACAGCAGGGTATTCACTGCACCGTGCTGGATCTGCGCTGGCTGGTGCCACTGAATGAAAAGGCCATTGTCGAACATGCTCAGGGCTTCGATAAGGTGCTGATTGTGGATGAGTGCCGCAAGAGCGGTTCGGTCAGTGAAGCGCTGGTGACCCTGCTGCATGAAGCGGATCAGGCCAGTCAGCAACAGCGGCAGATCACAAGATTATGCGCCGAAGACAGCTTTATTCCGCTGGGCAATGCCAGTTATCAGGTGCTGCCCGGTACTGAACAGATAGTGGAACTGGCTCAGAGCATGGTTCAGGGCATTAGTAGTAAAAACAATAATATACGTGGGGTCGGCTGATGAGCGCTAAACAAACCGCCGTGGTCATTTGCCCGGGCCGGGGCACCTACAACAAAGACGAACTGGGTTATTTTCGCCGTAACCACGCTGATAAAGGCCATATTCTGGATGTGATTGACAGCTACCGCCACGGCCAGGGGCAGATGCCGGTGAGCGAACTGGATGCCATGAGCGCCTACAATATGCGCCAGCATACCGCCGGTGAGAATGCCTCGGCCCTGATCTATGCCTGCGCCAGAGGGGATTTTGAAGCCATTGATACCGAGCAATATGAGATTGTTGCGGTGACCGGCAATTCCATGGGCTGGTATATTGCGCTGGCCATGGCCGGGGCGTTAGGCGAACAGCAGTCTATCGAGCTGATTAATACCATGGGCTCGATGATGGCCGGTAAACTGATTGGCGGGCAGATGATCTACCCTGTGGTGGATGAAAACTGGCTGCCGGATCGAGCGCTGCAAGCGGATATCCAGAACTGGATGGCTGAGGCCAATCACCAGAGTGGTGCTGAAGTCTATGTATCGATTTATCTTGGCGGCTATCTGGTACTGGGCGGCAACGACAAGGGCCTGAAGGAAATGGAGCAGCGCCTGCCCAAGGTGCAGGACAGATACCCCATGCGCCTGTTTAACCATGCCGCCTTTCACACCCCGCTGCTAAAGAGCATTTCCGAAAAAGCCCGGCAGGTTCTGCCCACCTCCTTGTTCAGCAAGCCGACACTACCGCTGATCGATGGGCAGGGTAAGATATGGCAACCCTACAGCACCGAGCTGGATGCCCTGTACCGCTACACCCTGGATACTCAGGTGGTGGCACCCTATGACTACTCTGCTGCCATTATGGTAGCACTGAAGGAATTTGCACCGGATAAGCTGATTATTCTCGGCCCCGGTGCCACCTTAGGCGGCGCCACCGGCCAGTGCCTGATCCAGAACCGCTGGCAGGGCATTACCGACAAGGCCGGATTTATCAGCCGTCAGCAGCAGGATCCGCTGTTACTGGCTATGGGAATGGCAGAGCAGCGATCTCTGGTAACGGGCTGATAAGTTATCAGCCTGCAGCCATTTAAATTACCAAAGTGCCAACTATTAGCCCCCTGCAATCAAAGGTGCTGGACATGCCCGCCAACTGCCGCGGGAACGACGTTCAGTCATGCCCGAATGCAGTTATCGGGCATCCAGAGCCCTTTTATGGTGGTTAGTTTACGGCAGTAAAAATCTGTTTGTTCCGTGCTATGTAGTGGATAGTGAGTGTCTACCTCATCTTAAAAATCGGTTGGTTGACGCAAACACTGAATAAAACAGGCAAAATACTTTAAAGTAACCGCACGGTAACAAAAACTGGTAGCCCTCAATGCTTAAACATTTTTCACTGTCATTTGCGCTGATACTACTGCTCAGTAGCTGCGCTGGTACATCGACTCAGCCCGATTATGCTGATCTGATTGAAGCCGATGTGGCCTCTTTGCAGGCTCGGATGAACAAGGGCGAGCTAAGCTCTGAGCAGTTGGTGAACTTCTATTTGCACCGGATCGAAAAATATAACCGTCAGGGGCCCGAATTAAGGGCAGTAATCAGCATCAATAAAGACGCCGTAAAGCGCGCCAGAGAACTGGACAGATTACGCAATCAGGGCGAGATGCTAGGGCCTTTGCACGGTATTCCGGTATTACTTAAGGACAATATCGATAGTGTGGGTCTGGCCAACACCGCAGGCTCTGAACTGCTCAAAGATAATCTTCCGGCTGATAATGCCTTTCTGGTCACCAGACTCCAAGCGGCTGGTGCCATTATCCTGGGTAAGGCAAACTTATCTGAGTGGGCCAATTTCCGTGGTCAGCGCTCCAGCTCTGGCTGGAGCGCTTTGGGCGGTCAGGCCAGAAATCCCTATGATCCCAGCACCTCACCTTGCGGTTCCAGTGGCGGTTCTGCTATTGCAGTAGCCGCCAATATGGTGACCATAGCAGTGGGCACCGAGACCGACGGCTCACTGGTGTGCCCGGCAGCTGTTAATGGCATTGTTACCATCAAACCAACATTAGGACTTATCAGTCGCGATGGCATTATTCCGATTGCCCATAGTCAGGATACCGCCGGGCCCATGGCCCGCACCCTCAGAGATGCTGTTATTATGCTGGCATCCATGCAGGGAAAAGACAGCACTGACCCGGCTTCCTTTGCTACCAATACCGACTGGCTCAGTCATCTGCAGGAGGAAGGCCTGAAGGGCAAACGTATCGGCATCGTGCGCAATCTGACTGGTTATCATGAGCTACTCGACAAACAGTTTGAGGCCCAGTTGGAGATATTAGAAGCCCGCGGTGCCATTCTGGTGGAGGATGCCAATATCGAAACCCTGCGCAAGTGGTCGGAAGATGAATTTACCGTGCTGCTGCACGAGTTTAAAGCTGATCTGGCTGCCTATCTGGCGGGCACCGATTTACCCTATTCGGGTTTGAGCGATCTGATTGCGGCCAATCAGGCTTCAGATATTGAGCTGTCTATTTACGGACAGGAGCTGTTTGAAATGGCCGTACAGCGCACTGAAGATCAGCAGCAGGACTACCAACAAGCCCTGGCCAGAGCCAAGCGCCTGGCGGGCAAAGAAGGTATCGATGCCGTACTGGAAAAGCATAATCTCCACTTACTGATTGCACCCACTGTAAGTCCGGCCTGGAAAATCGATCATATTAACGGCGATCATTATATGGGCTCTGCCAGCTCTGCTGCCGCTGTGGCAGGCTACCCTCATATCACGGTACCCATGGGGTTTATCGAAGTACCTGGCAGTCCTGCTCTGCCCGTGGGCTTAAGCTTTTTTGGTACCGCCAACTCGGAGCCGGTGCTGATTGAAGCGGCCTATGGCTACGAACAGGCCAGCCAGCACCGCAAGCCACCGCCTTTGTAACGGCGCTCAGTCATGCCCGAATGTTGTTATCGGGCATCCAGCAGCCTTTGAATATCCAAAACGCACCACCTTAGCATTGAGTCATCAAAGGTGCTGGACAAGTCCAGCGACCTTTAACAAAAGGCCATAATAACCACAGAGGCACAGAGAACACGGAGAAACGCAGTGCCCCATGCCTTAGAACCTCTGTGCCCTCCGCCTGTCCAGCCCCTTTGCTTAGCCGCTTCTTGAGGAATATACACCTAATCTAAAAAAGCAAAGGTGCGGGGTGGCTCTGCGGTGAATTATGTTTAACGCAGTTTAAGGTCACACCCCTGCCAGGCGCTTCAGCAGGGTCAGAAAGGCTTCGCAGGATTTCAGCGACGCCGTTTCTTCCATGGTGTGGTATCCGGTGGTGGGTATTTGCAAGGTGGTGCCTGTCACCACGCCTTTGGAAGCAGCGATAATCCGCCCCATCTCGGTGCTGCCAAGTGACTGGGGTTGCTGGCCTGGTGTCAGCAGGGCATTTTTTTGTTCTATATACTCATCTTTATAGCTGTAGCTTAACCCTGACGCCTGGCATAGATCAGCCAGGGTATTGGTCAGCTGCGGATCAAAATCCGCATTGGCATCCTTATGTCTGAGCACCAGTTGCTGACGATCTGCCTCGCCACGATCCGAATAGGGGCTGGTATCCACCACCACCAGCCTGTTGGTACTGCTACCGAAGCGGCGGAACCATTCGAGCAGATAGCGCCAGCTCTTGCCCGCCTCTTCCTGCGCAGTGAAAAAGGCCGTGCCCTGAAACCCCAGACTGAATAAATGCACCAGATAAGCGGCAGTCAACACATTGTCCAGTTGACCGCTGACACTGTTGTCAGTGATCTTGAGCTTATCGGCAAAGGCCACCGGCGTCCCGGCAACCAGATGCTGCATGCCTTCGAGGGTGAAAATCAGGTTATTGCGTCGCTCACAGACATAACTGGATGCTATTTTTCCGCTACCTCGATAAGCGCCGGACCAGGGTTCATAGGCCATCACCGGCGTGGCATCAAAGCGATCAACAATCTTACTGATCAACTGTTCCGATACCGAGTTGCCGAGTAAGTCAGACCGGTTTCCCGCCACAAAGGCGGCATACTGAAATTCATCAGGCCCGGTGCAAATCAACCCATGGCGGTCAATATGGGCAGAAAACATGGTGCTGTAAGGATCGCTTCCCTGTGCCACCAGCAAACCTTCGTACCAGGTAACATGGGCGCCGCGCTCTTCGAGTTCCCGCTGCAATACCCGGAAAAAGCTGTGCTCGGCACCCACCACACTGGGTTCACGGATCAGTATTTTAAGCAGATCCAACACTTCGCTTAGCTGATACATAAAGATCTTTATCCGTTAATGGAACATGCTTCGCAGCATAATATTCACTGGCCAACGGCGCCAGCACATTCCACGCGGCCAGAACACAAACACCCGCAAGACTGTCAGCATTTCTAACAAGCCTGATAAGACGGCCATTTAACCCACTGTTTTTTATAGATATTAAAAGTGGCTCTAATATTGCACTTTTACTCCTTAGTGAGCTCTATTGGCAACTAATTTATTCATCAGAACAGGTGTATCGTCAGTATCAGCTCCTCCAGCCAACAAGGAACACAGGCTGTTCATTCACGGCTTTGAGTAGTGCCAACGAAAAACAGACGGATAGAACAAAAACACTTGTTGATTTGAAGGAATAACAATGCAAAACAAAATACTAAAAGGCCTTTCTCTGGCTTTCGTTTTAGGGACGGGTTCTGCCAATGCCGCCCTGATGTATGATGCCGATGTAACCCCGGATGCGATCTTTGGCAGCGGTAATGCCAACGGTAGCTTTACTGTCGATCAAAATAATGGTGTTGAACTGGGTTTACGCGGTAAGTTGCGCCACAACGCAGCAGGCCTACCAGAGAATACTTTTAACAGTAACGGTGATGGCACCTACAGCTTTAATGCCGGAGTTGCACCGACGCAGACTGCGCCGACTGCAGAGTGGAGCTTCGAATGGTCAATCAATACAAATTTTGATGGTTCGAGCGGTTACAACCTCTCTGATCTGACCTTTCTGTTGGGCCTGGACAGCGATCCGTCCCTGTCGACCAATTTTGCTGACAGCTTTGATGTGATCAACGGTGCGCCCTGCTTCGATCATGCACTGGGTACCAATGCTACCGGCAATGGCGGCGGCCTGGCCACAGACTGTGGCGTAGCCACGGCAGCGGCAGATTACTCGGCTAATATTGGCAGCTTTAATGTGGCCCAGAATTCATGGAAACCACACTGGTTTCTTACCGGATTCGATCCTACTGTGGATGGAACCTATGACTTCTTTCTGGCAGCCTTCGCCTCTGATGGCAGCGAATTGGCGCGCACCAGTATGCAGATTATTGTTGGTGAGGGGGGAAGCGCTGACATACCGGAACCAGCGCCGCTGTTGTTACTGCTGTCTGGCCTGTTAGGGCTCGTCGGAGCCAGAAAGCTGAAGAAAAAATAATTAACAAAAACCTGCAAGCTATAACGCCAGCCATGCTGGCGTTTTTTTTATCTGCGCCAGGCCGGACGCTATATGGGTGATCCCGGTGGTAACGGCAAAGGTTTAAACAACGGCGCCCACTCTCCTTTATCCAGATAGTTTTCAATCTGTTTCTGCAGGTACTTGTGCTGGTTACTGTCATCGTTGTCATCCAGCCAGTCTTCCAGGTCCGACAGAGCCGCGTACATATCGGCACGTACTTCAGGCGCCAGTTCTGTTTGTGATAACGCATCTACCCACCTGTACAGCATTACATGCAGAACCCGGTTGTGGACTTGTCGTTGATACCCATGTTGAGGCGTAGCCTTAAAGGTGCTTTCCAATAATCTGGAATACAAGCCATGAATCCCTCCTAATGACTGTTGCTGAGCCACACGATTGAGTCGTTGAGGGTGGAGTAGCAGGTTCAGAGTGTTATTCGCAGCCGCTTCGGCAGCCGAGATCGGATCAAAGGTCAGCCCGGTGCGGGCTTTGAAGCTCTCACGACCTTCCTGATCACCATAAATTTTGGGCGTAATCAGCTCCAACAGCGACACGGGCAAGGCCAGATATTCTGCGCTGATGGTCTCCAGCAATGCACTCAGTGCCGCCTGCTGTTTATCTGCAGATACCGGCCTCACCCCTTTGGGCTGGCTGTGCTCCCCTTTAAGTTCATATTCGTAATGCACACCACCAATCTGTTTAGCTACTGCTTCCACCTGATAACGATGTAACAGATAAATGGGCACCAGCGCTTCATGCAGTGACGACAACGCCTGCTTATCGGCAATGCTGTCCAGACCAAAGTTCTGCAGCGCCAGCCTGCGTACTTCAGATAATCGCTTCAGCTCGGCAACGGGATCCTGGCCATTGTCCCAAAGGTGACCTATGGTGCTGGCGCCACCTGCAGGACGGGCATCGCGATCAGCCATATATTCAAGCCCCTGCGCCTTGGCCTTAGCAGCCAGTTCGGCCATGGCTTTGTGGTCATCTGCGAAATTTGCATAACCCATTTCAATGGCATACAGATCCCATTCACCTAAGCCCTCGCGGTAAGCGTTGTTCAGTACCACTTTGCCGTTTTTAATTTCTGCCAGCGGATGGGGGTAATCCATTACCGAAGCGCGGCCATTGGCGCTGGCAGCAAAATTATGAATGATTCCCAGGGTATGACCCACTTCATGGGCGGATAACTGACGAATACGGGCCAGCGCCATGGCCTGCTGCTCACTGGTATCGGCATTTTCATCAAAAGGACTGGTGAGGCCGTTGGCGATCAGGAAGTCCTGACGCACCCGCAACGAGCCCAGGGTCACATGGCCTTTGATGATCTCACCAGTACGCGGATCGGTAATCGAACGCCCATAAGACCAGCCACGGGTCGCTCTGTGTACCCACTGAATCACGTTGTAACGCACATCCATGGGGTCGGCATCTTCGGGTAACGGCCTGACCTGAAAGGCATTCTTATAACCTATACGTTCAAAGCCTGTATCCCACCACATGGCACCTTCATACAGGGCGGTACGCACCGGCTCAGGCACACCGGGGTCCAGATAAAACACTATGGGTTCAACGGCTTCACTGACATCTGCAGCGGGATCTTTTTTAACCAGTCGGTGCCGGGGCAGCAATCGTTTCACCATCGGCTCGTCAATGGCGGCGGCGTAATCCATAAACTCCACCTTCCAGTAACCCGAGTAAGGGTGGAAAGGCCTGGATTGATAACCTTCTTCAGGCAGAGCGATCAGTGAGTGATGCAGATGCACCGACACCGCAGCGGGTTCAGGTGTCACCTGCTTAACATAGTCTCCGGCTTTGCTTCCGGCGAAGGTCACCAGCGATTCCAGCTCGGTATTACGGGGAAAACCCTTACTCCGTGCCAGATGAACACCGCTGCGTTTGGCGTCCGCTTTAAAGCTACCCTGCTCTGTCGCCTCCAGACGCTCACTGACATTGTGAATATCCGACAGCAGAAATTCCGTATAGTCCACCAGCACTTTATCCTCTGTGCTGGCCACCACCGGCAGACCGGCAATCACCGAGCTGGCAAAGGCTTCGTCAACACTTTGCTGCTCGGCACTGTTATCGGAGTCGGCGCGATAATAGGTGTTCAGTTGCTTGAGTAATACTTTGTTGCCGTATTGCTCAAACTGCACCAGTCGCGTATCCCCTTGCTGGCCTCTGTCCAGGCCAATATCATTAGAGCCGATGCCTCTGGGCAGGCTGCTCTGAAAAATAAAGGGTGTCTCGAACTTATCCACCACCAGAAAGACTTTGTCTTCTTCGCTGTGGTAGTAGAAATCGAAATAGCCCTGATGATGCTGCATCTGTTGAGTAAAATCTGACATTTCCGTTGCCAGCAGCATGGGGCTAATACACAGGCACAACCAGACTAGTATTCCTCTCATTTTTATCTCCGGGTATTTTAGTGTTGTTATCTGAACAGCTTATCTCAGGCCCTTGCAGGGATAAACAACAACCTGCTATCGGATCGTCGCTTCGACCTTGTATCTGCACCGCACAACTGTGAAGCACATCAGATAAGTTACCCGTTGGAGTGCCAAAAAGGCAGCTCATAAGATTCCGCCCCTTTAACCCAAAGGCCATTTTTGTCGGTTCACGGCATTTTTGTGTCGGTTCGCACGACCCGCGATAACTTCAGATTCCTTTTTAATATGGTGAATATGCAGGCCCGAATCATTCTATTTGGATCTGTTTTTTTAAATCAATAAACAAAAAGGAAATACAGATGAATAACGTAAAAGCAAATAAAAAATTAAACTTCTACGTATCCAATGATCGCACCCGTGGTGTGAGCTCATTCGGTTTGGCGATTAAAGCTGGCCGCTGTTCTTCTACTTCATCGACTTGCTGTTGCTGCTGCCAACAGCAGCTCAAATAAAGTAGTTGCTGAGCGAGAGCTATCATTCGATAGCTCTCATTCTACTGCCAAACCGGAGAGTTACCATGCGTGAAGAAAACCAATTAATTGTCCACCCTGCCATTTCATGGCTTCAGTTCGATAATGAACATTTACAAATACGTGTGCCTGACGGCCAGAATATTACTCTTGAAGAACGTGCCAATGAAGTACGCCTGATCCTTGAAAAATTAAGCCAGCCGCACAGCTATGAAGCCACTGTTACGTGGGCACAAAGCCAGAAAATAGATCGGGAAATCGTCGACTCGGCATTGAGCACTCTGAACGAGTACTCGATCATTGTTGAAACCAATCAGTCTCACCAGTCCCCTTTACCTGGTGTCTTCAAAAATGTGATTGATTTTAATATTAATGCCAGCAAAGCATTGCGATCTGGTCTTGCTTTCCCTTACTTCAATCAGCTTGAGGTCGTAGGAGAGGGGGACATTAAAACGGTAGTCGCCAGCACCGCTGCAGAAGTAGAAACCTATTTAATTTCACAAACCCCGGAGAGCGACACCCGTTCACTTCGTATTGTGTGCACCACAACCGGTGATCAGAAGTTACTTCGTGAACAGAACAAGCAAGCGGTAAAGGACAAAGTGGCAATGCTACCCGTCCAGTGGGCCGACGATATGTTCACCATCGGGCCTCTTTATATCCCTGGTGAATCAGCCTGTTATGAGTGTCTCACTATTCGGCGCAGAGCGTCCACCAACTACCTGGCTGAATTAGATGGCGGACTGACCGGCACCATTCAGCGCAGTCATATCCCCAAGCTCGACACGCCTATGAAAAATCTAATCGGATTTGCGGTCAGCCGCTATCTGTCCATCGTCGGCTGCGGCATGTTCCACCTCATCAAGCCAAATGAAGTTGAATCCTGGGACGTCATAAAGGCTGAGAAGAAAGTGGGTGAAGTATTGAAGGTACCGCGCTGCGATGTCTGTGGGCGTAAGAAAACCTCTGATCCGATTCGCGCCATTCGCGACCTTAACAGCTAACAGAGGAGTGGAACATGGACCAGCTAAATGAAACATTGTCCCGGGTCGTTGCGCCCAACTTCGGTTTGTTAACCTATGTGAGCGAAGTTCAGATTCAGGCCACGGAACCCGATATTTATGTGGCCGTGGCAGAGTACCAGGATCCGATCAGGGTATCTGAACATACCCGCCATCTGTCGCTTGGTGAAAATGACAATCGGCAAGCATCAGGTGCCGGCCTGGACCGAGAGTCAGCGCTTTGGTCAACCCTGGGTGAGGCAGTGGAACGGTACGCCAGTTCGGTTGTTGATACCGATAACCTTTACTACGCCACCTTTAACGAACTTGAGGGAGAAAAGCTCGATCCCAGAGATATGATCCTGTTTGCCGACTGGCAGTATGCCTCGGATAATTTTCCATATACAAGGTTTTCAGAAGAGAACCCTTATGGCTGGGTGAAAGGATATAACCTTAGCAAGGGAACAGAAGCCCATATTCCGGCACGCTTTGCTTACCTGAATTACATCTCTCAATATCCACACGAAGCATTGGATAATGGCTACAGTACTGGACTTGCCGCCGGCCCAACGATGACAGCAGCGATTTGCTCCGGGATCAGGGAGATTCTGGAAAGAGATGCATTCTCGTGTCATTTCCTTAATGGGATTTCTGCGCCAGAGATTGATCTGACGGCGATCTGGGATACGTTGCCTAAGAATTTCCAACGCGCTCTTAGTCAACCAAACATTGACTACAGCATCAGTAATATCACCTCAGAATTTGGCTTTCCAGCTGTGATGTCGGTCCTCAAATCCGGTGACAAATTCGGCTTTTCAACAGGCACCAGCTGCCATTCAAAAGCGGGGCTAGCACTGGAAAAAGCGGTAGTGGAATCTTTCCATACCTTTAACTGGGTGCTGGACATCAACCGCTGGCAGGAGCCTTTAGACAATCCGGAACAGGTCCGCTCATTTGCAGATCATGTTGCTTACTATCTGGACCCTACACGCCATAAAGACCTGCAATTTATGACAAATCTGAAACCGGCCGTTCCTTTTGACGTCAGCGCCGGGGACTTTCTCAGTGACGGCTTTGCAGATAAAGCCGAGCTGCAGAGTATGGTTGACGTATTAAAGACCCACGGATACGAAGTGTTTGCCGTCGATCTGACCACTGATGATATCGCGTCACTGGGTTTCACTGTGGTGAAAGTCGTGATCCCCGGTCTGCAACCTCTGTATTGCGGTCATGGAAACCAACACCTGGATCCCAGGCGCTTGCGCCAGTTCACAGAAAACATGGGGTACCCGTCTCCGGAAAAATTCAATACGACGCTGCATGCGTTTCCATAGGAAACAATTATGAACTCAGAATATCAACAACATATGACAAACATTGGCCTTGAGCCTGCTGAATCCGGCCTGCTTGAACTCTTTCACGAGTCATCGAAGGTCATGTATTCAACCGCCCTCAAGCGCGACCTTCGAATTGGTGCATATTTGTATGACCCTCGCTGTGTATTGGAGGCCAGCCGCAATAAGAAGTTGTACCAGACTTGCCCGATTACCGAACTTCCGCAACCACAACATTTAGAGATGGCGTTGGACGACGTCTTTCAGAATCGCAGCTCCTGCCGCAGTTTTAGTGGTAAAGACATCGGTGCTCAATCGCTCGCCAATATTCTTAACGCGTTGCGGGTAACACGTCGGGGCTTTTCTGCGGAGTTCGAAGAAGTCCCTATGGCCATGCGTTCCTACCCCAGTCCAGGTGGCCTTTATCCGGTCGAGGTCTACGTCCTTGCGATTAACAGTGATGATATTGAGCAGGGCGTATACCACTATGATTTTGATTTGCAAAACCTTGCCCGGGTCAGCAGTTTGCCAAGTAAAGAGTCACTGCGATTGATGCTCGGTGATCACGACAATATCTGTACTAACCTTGCTTCATACGCCATCGTAATGACGGCTGTCCTGCCGCGCAGTACGGTCAAGTATGAATCGCTCGGCTACCGTTTTGCGCTGATTGAATCAGGGATCGTGGGGCAACATTTGTCACTTGCAGCGACAGCCGCAGGGATTGGCAATCTGTTCTGGGGTAGCTACTACGATGATGAAATTCATGATCTGATCGGTATTGATGGCGTCGAGGAAGTGGTCACCAACTTCCTGTGGTTGGGAGACAAATCATGATCTCCCAGCCAACCCAGACTTTAACTCCACCGCCAATGACGCCCCAACCAGGGCTGGCCATTGCAGACGTGCTCATGGAAATATGCGGCAACGCCAGTCGTGGTGAGTATCACAACAGTCTCAGTGCACTGAAACGGATTATTCCTGTTGTTGGTGGTGGAGAAGCTACTGCACTATTGTCAGAGGTGGCTCAGGGGATCTGTGGCTGTCACCAGAGTGAAGGTTTCTGGCTGACAGGCGAGGCCATAAAACTTGACGCTGACCAATTGGCACTACTTAAACAATGTGCTGAGCAAACCTCGGCTCACTTTCAGGCAGAGCAACCGCTAATATTAGTGGCACTTCTTGAACAGCCTGACTTGCCCCCTTATATGGTCAGGATCATCAATGGCGTCGGTGTGTTATTCGCACATCCGACACATTTTCAGCGCCATATTCTCACCCACGAACTAACCCATGCGATTGCCGCAACAGGGCACCATTTTCTGGATGAATCCCTTGCTCATTATGCTGAAAGTGAAATCGCGGATCAGCCTGGCGTGACTGAATTGTCGGCCATTGAAATCTTATCCTTGCTGCAGAACACGGGGATTTCCGCATTTCAGGATTTACCCCCACAAAAGGTTAATCATTGCTATCAGCAAGGTGCCGCGCTAATTCACTGGCTGGCCCGGCAGACCAGTACCAGCATGGTGTATCAGTTTTACTGTGATTATCACTTGGTTACCGCCAACACCTCTGTACATAAAGCGATCGAAAGCTTCTTCGGCGTCGAGATCAGCCAACTTGATAGGTCTGACGTGACCCATTCTCGCCATGCTGATCGTTGTGTGGAACAGGCCGCCAAATTGCTGAACGAGTATTACTTCAGTGGCAGGCTGAACGAGATAGATGATCACGTTAATACACTGATGCAGCGCGCCAACACGCTGACTTTGCCACAGCAGCTCGCTCTAATCAGAGGCTTGTTTAGCCGCACCTGTTATTGCCAGAACAGCACTGATCAGGACAGAGCCACAGTGCTTGCCCTGGCAGCACGCTATCTTGAGCAGCAAGATAATGAAGACGCCACAACCTTCAGTATTACCATCATTATTGCGTGCTTAAAAATGAGCACCGCAGCGTCTTATATCGAAATCCAGGAACTGGCAACACAGATTAATCAACGTTTTGATCAAGGCCTGCATTGCTACCCCAATGATGGCGAGCTGAATCTGATGAAAGCCAAGAGTCTGCATGACACACCTGAAGCACAAGGTGGCGATAAAAATCTGGCGAAAAGCTTCTTCACTAAAGCGTCTGAAGACACTGAATTTGGCCAGTGCATTCGCCTGTTGATCGCTCGCTATCAAGAGGAGGCATAAAATGGAAAAGCTGATGACAATCCAACAACTTGTAGTCACGCACAGTAACGACACCTTGCTGGACATTCCTGAACTGAGTCTGTTTAAAGGCTGCCAGATTGCATTGGTTGGCGGTAATGGCTCCGGCAAAACAACGCTATTGGAGAGCATTCTGGGCCTGCGAAAGACCGCAGGAGGAAAAATTAGTTTGCATTGTGATAAGCGTAAACTCGGTGTACAGCTGCAAAATGCCACCTACAATCCGGAAATATTGGTCAGTGATGTTGTCAAGTTGCATTCAACGCTCTATCGCCAGGGGGACTGCGATCTGTATGACAGCTTCATGCTTAAAGACCTTGCCCATAAAAAATACGGTCGTTTGTCACGGGGACAGAAACAACGGGTGGATCTTTACGTTGCATTAGCTCACAAGCCCAGCACGCTCATCCTTGATGAACCGGGAACCGGTCTGGACAAACACTTCTACGAACAGTTTCTGCACGTTATCAGTCACTACCAGGACAATCCGGATATTACTATTGTCATGGCCTCCCATACCCCTTCGGAGGTTGAGAACGCGTCGCATATTCTGTGGATTGAAGACGGCAAAGTACAGGATTTTACCACCACAGAGCTGATGCTCAATAAACACCTGGGTTCTTTCAAGGTACATATTTGTTACCAGCCACATTTTGATATTGATGAACAACTCAGCGCTCTGTCACGCCTTGCCGGCTTTCGTGATGTAAGACATCCCGCCAGCCACGAGGCCGTTATTTATGGTGATGAATCTTTACGTCAGCCAATGCTGGAGCTTGCAGCTGAGTATTCCTTCCCGACATTCAGTTTAAGTAAAACCAGTGCCGAGGATTTCCTGGAACTGGTTTCTGCAAACGGTCTTACAAAACACTAAGGAGTCAGTCATGTCTATTATTTCAGTATTAACCTGGATCGAAATCAAAGCCTACCTGAGAAACTGGGGGGCGATTTTCTGGACATTTGTTTATCCGGTAGCACTGTTGATTCTGCTGTCACTGGTTTTTGGGGGAAGCAATGCCTATACCGCCCGCATTGAAATTGCCAGTGCCCAACCTAATCCCATTGTCGACGAATATATCGAGGCGTTGCACGACAGGGTTGCAATGCTGCCCGGCCTGGATATACAGGCGATTTGGCTTGAAAACCCCAACACTAAGCAGACCGCTCCGATCAGGCTGTCCTTTCCTGCTGAGTTTGGGCGTGCCAATACAGCCTCTTCAGTACGAGTAGCCGTCACCGGTGAAGTCGACGCCAATGTTGGAGGGATGCTGTCTCTGCTCGGCGAGTTAACCGAGACGTTCAACCGGATAAAAACGGGTGCCAGGCAGCAGTTCGCAATGGATTATGTCTACGCCGATAGCAACGCCAACAACAGTAGCAACTACAACGCATTTCTGGTCAGCGGTCTCACTGCACTAACCGTGGTCTCCACTGCCATGTTTGGCTTCACAACGGTATTGGTTGAGATGCGCCAGAACGGTGCATTAAAGATGTTTCAGATATTCCCTATGCAGAAAAGGCACTTTATCGCCAGTTTTGTGTTGTCCCGCACCCTGGTGCTGGCGCTATTTTGCATTGCGTTCTTCTACCTCGCCAATGCCGCGTTACAGACCGGAATCAGTATCACGGGACAGAGTGTGTTTGGTTTTGCTTTATTGTTAGTGCTGGGAACTATTGCCTTTCTCAGCGTGGGGCTGTTACTCGTCAGTCTAATCAAAAAGGGGTCAACCGCGGTCGCCATTATCAACATTGTAAATCTTCCGATTATTTTTCTTTCCGACCTTTTCATACCGGTTGCCGCAATGCCGGCTTTTATCAGGAATATCGCCGAATTGTCACCCGTTTACCTGTTTGTTAATGCGATGCGCTCGGTAACCCAGCCTGAGTTTGTTATCAGCGCAATAGGACCTACCGTAGCCACACTCATTGGAATCAGCCTGGTAAGCCTGATGATTTCCTCAAAATCCTTTCAATGGAGAACCGTCTAATGCGTACTTTCAAAACCCTTGTCTTGATATCGGCACTGCAGATGTGCAGCGCAGTATATGCCGGGAATATCAATGTCAACATAGACAACCTGATCGCCAATGAAGGAAAGATCTATGCCAGCCTCTGCCAGCAAAACAACTTTATGAATGGCCGTTGTCACTTCGAAATTGTGCGCAAGGTGCAGCATTCTCAGCAAAAACTGACGTTCAATGATGTTGGGGATGGCACCTACGCGATTTCGGTTTTCTATGACAAAAATGACAATGGTGAGCTTGATACCAGTTTATTTGGGATCCCCAAGGAGCCCACCGGAGTCAGTAATAACGTCGCCGCGAAGAATGGCCCACCACAGTTTCAGGAGGCCAGTTTTGAGGTCACGGCCGGTGAGTCAGTTCAGATTCAAATCAG
The DNA here is from genome assembly GCF_002591895.1 of Lacimicrobium alkaliphilum. Classification (GTDB taxonomy): domain Bacteria; phylum Pseudomonadota; class Gammaproteobacteria; order Enterobacterales; family Alteromonadaceae; genus Lacimicrobium; species Lacimicrobium alkaliphilum. The sequence goes on along the minus strand of NZ_NISX01000015.1, from coordinate 91,569 downwards.
TGTCTTTTAAGGAATCAGGGATGAGCAGTAGTAGTCAAGCAATTGTTGTATGTCGTCAGGTAAGCAAGCGTTATCGAAAAGGGGAAATCCCTGTTGACGCGTTAAAACGAGTAGATCTTACCTTGAACCCGGGGCAGTTGATCGCTGCCAGCGGCCCCTCCGGCAGTGGCAAGAGTACCCTGTTAAACCTGATTGGTTTACTCGACCAACCCAGCACGGGCACGATCGAGCTTTTCGGCCAGCGCAGTGAAGTGCTGAAACGAAAGGAGCGCCAGGCACTGCGACGCAAATATCTGGGCTTTATCTTCCAGAACTTCAATCTTTTGCCGGTCTTAAATGCGGTTGAGAATGTCGAGTTGTCTCTGTATGGCCATCCCCTCAGTAAAGACCAAATACGCAACCAGGCATTAGCGATGCTACAGCAGGTGGGGCTGCTTAACCGTGCTTACCACTACCCAAAAGAACTCTCTGGTGGGCAACAACAACGGGTTGGTATAGCCAGGGCACTGGTGCATAAACCAAAGCTGGTCATGGCCGACGAACCGACAGCGAATCTCGATACCGGCAGCGCCACCGAGATCATTAGCCTGATGCGTAATTTGTCCCATGAAATCGGTACAACCTTCCTGGTTTCAACCCACGACCCAAGACTGATCAAAAACATGGACAGAGAGGTCACGCTAACCGATGGAGTATTATTATCATGATTTGGCTTACATTGGCGTGGCGTAATTTTATTCGTAACACACGCAAATCCTATTTCACGCTGCTTATTATCGTTGTCGGAACGGTCGCCTGTGCAATTGGTCTGGCCTATATCAGTGCCACTTTTATGCTGGTAAAAGAAGGCACCATTCGCGGAGGGGTGGGCCATTTACAAATTGCCTCTTCTGACTGGTTTGATGGTCATGAAGAGTCAACCCTGGAGCACGGTCTTGCTCCGGAACTGACCCGCAGGATCGAGAAATTCAGTGATGAACACCCGGATATAAAACTGGCGATGCCGAGAATCCGCTTCCAGGGCCTGATCAGTCATGGCGACACCAGTCTGGTCTTTATTGGTGATGCCGTAAAGGCAAAGCTGGAACGCCAGTTGTCACAGTCTTTTGTCAGTACAGTTGAAGGTCAGGGGCTTGAATACCTTACCCCTGAACAGGTCTATTATGTGGTCATTGGCAGCGAGTTGGCGCGTCTGCTCGGCGTCAGTCCCGGTGATGATATTACCCTGATGGCGGTGACAGTACATGGTGGTATTAATGCCGTTGATGCCACGGTCTCCGGCATTTCCAGTTCGGGCAATCCTGATATTGATAAAATGCAGCTTTACGCACCTTTAGAATTGGCCCAATCACTGCTGTTAACCAACAAGGTGTCTAAATTTGTTTTGTTTCTGCAAGAGCCGCATGCAATACCAGACGTGCAGGCTGCGCTTACCGCTGATTTTCCTCAATTAGCTGTCAGAACCTGGCAGCAGCTATCGCCTTTTTACGAACAAATGGTGGCACTGTATAGTCGCCAGTTCATCGTTTTTGGGATCATCATCGGTATGGTAGTGGCACTCACCACAGGCAACGCCATGCTGATGAATCTGTTTGACCGCAAACAGGAGCTGGCCACCATGTCCAGCATGGGTCTGCCCGAAGCCGGTATTAGAATCAGTTACCTGTTTGAAAGCGCATTGCTTGGAATTAGTGCCGGGGCCATTGGCCTAGTACTGAGTGTCGCTGTCTGTGAACTCATTAACCTCGCATCCATCACTATGCCGCCCCCTCCGGGACGCTCTGAAGGTTATACGCTGATGGTGTTGTTCGATGTCGGACCGAGTCTGCTGTTATGGGCTGGCGTCATTCTTCTTTGTGTGATTGCAGCCGCATTCGCTACTAACAGAATCAATAAATTACAACTTGTGGAGGCCATCAATGGTTAAACGCATTTTCAAATCAGCGTGGCTTATCAGCCTGGTTTTTAGCCAGGCCGTAATCGCCAATACGACCGATCAAACATCGGTGTCTTTGAGCCAAGCGCAGCGTATTCTTGAGTATATTGATCAAGGGCGGGCAGCCAAATCCCCTTTTCAGGTCAGACTCAAAATCATCAAGCAAACCGATCAGACATCGTTCTCCTATCGTCTCGTCGATGACGGTAAAAGTCGTTCAGTACTGTACTTCTTAGATAAACACCAACGCGGCCAAAAAGTGTTAGCCACTGAAGATGAAACCTGGTTTTTTTCCAATCGCACACGCAGGGCGATAAAGATTCCAGCGGTGCAGACACTCTTTGGTGATGCCAGCATTGGTGACATCGCCAGAATACGTTTCTCTGCCGATTACGCCCCCACGTCACTGGAACAGGACGATGAGCTTACTACTCTGTCACTGAGCAGCAAGCATCCTGCAGCCACTTATCAAGCCGTTGTGCTGACCCTCAACCGGGCCAACAATTTGCCTCAGCAAGCCAAGTTCTTTGCCGCTTCAGGCAAGCACCTTAAAACCGCAGATTTCACCGAGGTAAGTGTTGAACAAGGCATTCCGGTGATTCACGAATGGAAATTGTACTCACCCGACAATAAGCATTCTGCCACCATTGTACAATCTTCCGACTTTGAAGAGATTTCCGTGCCTGCTGTTGCTTTTACCAAGCCATACCTAGAGCTGACGGCGAAGTGATGCAAACATTAGTCATCAAACGATACACCCTGTTATCGGCCCTGTTATTTGTGGAAATTACATCAGCGAGTGCCCAGGTAGCAGAGATAATACAGGTGAGTTCTGTGGTGAATGAGCGGGAAACGCTGTTAAATCCAGGGAAATTCTCAACGATTCCCTCTCCCACTCATGAAACCGCGTTAATCCTGTCCGATCAGCTTTCAGTGGGGGACCTCACATCCTTTAGTTATCGCATGAGGCTGGAGTATGACAGTGGCGAACCAGAACAACGTTTTGATGCAACGTTACAGGAAGCTTCATTCAGTACGTTTATTCAGCAGCGTTGGGTAGTGAACGCCGGAAAAACCCAGTTAGGCTGGGATATGGCAACCTCATTTCAACCTCTGGGATTTTTTCAGGACAGTGAAAACCTGTTTGATTTAACCGATGTTCAGAGTCGTTCCAGCGGCTTGCCCCTGATCGCCGCAACCTATTTACGCCCCTCCTGGAGTGCAACAGTGGTGTACAGTGATGACAAATGGTCCGCCTATGATGGCTTTAACAGCGGAGTAGAGCAATGGGGCGGCCGTTTTCAGTATCAGTCCGCCTCCAGTGATTGGTCGTTGGTGCTGCAAAAGCCTGCCGGGCAAAATATGGGAGCCGGATTTAGCGCCACCTTTTCACCTACAGACTATATGGTGACCTATGTGTCCGCCTTTTATCGACAAGGAACACGCAGACCCCAGAATCTGATGTTGGACTCCAGGCAACCACAGCTGGCAGCGTTTTATCCTTTTTCTCATCATCGTAAGCAATCAGATACACCATACTGGCGGGGCGTGCTGGGTTCTACCTTTGCCTTCAGACATCTGGACTTAACCCTTGAGCTTACTCACGATGAACGGGGACTGGATACGTTGATGTGGAGAAGATTGTCTGATTTGATCGCTTTTCATAACCAGTTGCTGATTTCAGAAACGACGCCTGAAGTACGAGAGCTGATTGCCAGGAATCTGTTTTTCGACAGTCAGACATTATCAACCCATGGCGCTCGGGAAACATACGTGTTTGCCTATCTTAAAACAGAAACCGACTATGCAGATGCGTCACTCTATACCCGTACGGCCCTTGAGGACAAAAGTGCTCTGGTTGGCATTACTCTGCAAAAAACGCTCTCAACGGCGCTGACGATTTCGCTCAGTGCGCAAACGTTTCTCGGCGGGCAACACGATGAATTTGGCATCACGCCTGTTGACTCTTCATTTCAGTTTACCCTCAGATACCTGTTCAATTAAGGAAGTATGATGATGCCTGAAGCCCTTACCAACCTGCAACGAACCTTACCGCCCTGGTATTACAGTAATGAAAATGTGTTTCTTAAGGAACGCAGCGAGGTGCTGGCAAATCAGTGGTTTTTTGTCGCTCACCGCAGTGAATTTTCACAAACAGGTGATTTCAAACGTATCAACCTGTTGAACACCGATATTATCCTACGACTTCAAGATTGTGGTGAGATAAAAGCATTTTCAAACCGATGCCTGCATCGGGGGGCCACGCTCACGCATGCTCTTAGCGGCAACCTGCCGGTTATCACCTGTCCATATCACGCCTGGAAATACGATGCTCAGGGCCTGCTGATTTCAACCCGGGGGCAAATGCCTCAGCTTGAAAACAAACTCTGCCTGCCCTCATTCACAACAATAGACGTGTCGGGCTTGATACTGTTAAAACTCAAGGGCTACGAACAAGGCGTTACATCTGACGTTCCTGAAGTCGACGCACTCAGCCCTTACTGGAGTTTCTATGGTCTGCCTGATGCAAGAATTATCAACACCAAAAGCATAACGTGTAAAGCCAACTGGAAAATTGTTACCGAGAACTTTCTGGAATGTTATCACTGCTCGCCTTGTCACCCGCAGCTATCTGAAGTTGAGAAGCACGTGGCGTTACTTGAGGATCAGCAGTTAGGCCAATTCATGCAATTGCAACGAAACTACTTCAACCGCGCATCGGAACTGGGTCACCCGATTCCTCCACCACAATTCATCAATAGCGAGGCGCTTAGTTACCATGTGGTGAATGCAGTGCCACTTTCTGGCAGCACAGAAACCGGTACGCGAGATGGCAAACTGGCTGCCCCCCTAATGGGCGAGCAAAAGGCGTCCGATCAGGGTTTTTTATACGGATCTCTCGGCCCCTTTGTGCACTTTTCACTATATTCAGATCATGCCGTGCTGTTTAACTTTACTCCCATCAACAGCCAGTCTACACAAATAGATGTTACCTGGATGGCACGGGAAATACCTGATGCGGATGCCGTTGCTGACTTATGCTGGCTTTGGGAGGCAACAATAGAGCAAGATTGTAAACTGTGTGAGCTTGTTCAGGAACAGACTGACAGTTTTGCTGCCAGACCTGGTTACTATACCCACATGGAAACGGACTCGGCCTCATTCTGCAAGTGGTATCAAGCACATTTCCAACATTCTATAAATGAAACTGGCGTTTAAGGATTTTTGCACCATCCCGGCTGCTAGAGATTTCGGTCAGATTGCTATCGGCCATGATCACCAGCAGCTTTCCACCAAACCAACGCTGCACTTCCTTGATATGGTTGACATTAATCAGGAAACTTCTGTGAAATCGCAAAAAATCCTGTGGGTTAAGTTCAGCCTGCAGTTTTTCCAGGCTGGTGGAAAATGGATACGCTTTGTTCTCGGTATGACCGTAAACGGTACCCTGAGTCGATTTAAAATAGTAAATCTCTTCAAGCCTGACAAAAAAAATCCGATCTCCCTGTTTTGAAATCAATTTATCCTGACTGTACTCTGCAACCAGTTCATTCTGCTGGTCTTTTTCCTGAGCACCACTTTTCGCATATTCAACTTTATCAATGGCCTTTATCAGTCTATCGGTATTAAAAGGCTTCAGTAAGTAGTCGACCGCTGACTTTTCAAACGCCTGAATTGCATGTTTCTCACTTGCTGTAGTAAAAACAACATAGGTCTGCTGGGGGAGAAAAGGGATAATATCAAAACCATTCAGCTCAGCCATATTTATGTCTAAAAAAACCACATCGGGTTGTAACTTTTTTATTTCTTTTATGGCACTAGAGGGTGATTGGGATGCCCCCACAACGCTGACCCTGTCCAGCGGCGACAATTGCATTTCCAGTTTGGTGATTGCTGGCTTTTCATCATCGACAATGTAGGCCTTCAACACAGAATTATTATCTCGCATACTAGGATTTCCGTGAAAATTAGATCGCAAAAGATATAACTACGCTGGCACCATAGCCCATTTCATCAGAATAATTTGAAAACTCAATATTGGCATTCTTGAGCAATGTCACCTGTGACTCAATATTCTCAAGGCCTGTTCCCATAAATCTTTTCTCACCCTGGAGTTGCGCACCGAATCCGACACCGTCATCAGCCACTTCAATGATTGCCCTTCCGGCTTTACTATAAACCACGACGTGAATTAATAATGAATTAGATATGCTGTTATGCTTTATTGAGTTCTCTACCAGAGACTGAATTATCAGCGGTGGGATAAGTATATTGTAACACTCATCATCAATTGAAAAATCAATCTTCAATTTATCTTCGAATCTTGCTTGCTCTATTTCAAAATACTTCTTAACAACATCAATCTCAATCGAGAGTGGAACAAACTTGTGTGATGAAACATCCAGCGAATAACGCAATAAATCAGCTAACTGATGAAGGACACTATCAGCCTTTTTTGGATCGGTATAAATCAAAGAAGAAATTGTATTCAATGAATTGAATAACATATGAGGGTTAAGCTGATATCTTTTCGCCTCCGCTTCGGCTTTTATGGTTTTTACCTTACTGGAAATAAGCAACTTACCAGTATAATACACTCGTTCCATTGCGTAGAATATAACCGACCAGGAAAAGGTTAAAGAGATGATCTTTAAGAGTGAAGAAGGGTGAGACAATCCATAAAAGCCATCTACCTTTTCCTTTACTACTGCGCCCAGGAGGAAAACCGACCATATTAAAAAGAATTCAACAACGGTATAACTGATACCTTTTTTTCGTAAATAAAAGATAACATAACCAGCCACCCATAATGGCATAAGAAAAAACAACAAAAACCAACTCAATGAGGCGAGAACAAAATGAGACCAGCTCGAACTACTTTCCCAAAACAATAGTGAAGTAGTAATAACGATGGTAAACGCCAGTAGAAAAGTAAAAGGGTAGTAACCCGAATACTGCTTATTATACTTTAAGTCCATTTAACCCCCCGGCCACAGTATTAATTACTTGGTGGTTTCTACTCTAACGCCATTTCAGCCCATCGACAACGCACTCCTTCAGCCTTGTTGACCAAGCCGCTCGATCATCAGTTCCAGTCGTTTTATCTCACGTAACAGCGACTGCCGATGCATTTCATGAAAGCCCCACATTTTCAGAGCAATCTGCACCATAGTGCTGAGCAATAACAACACCCCAAAATGGAGTTTATGAGCCAGCCCGGCGTCCGTGCTGACAAAGAAAAACTGATACCCGGACCACAGCATCAGTGCCGAGAGTAACAATGCCACGGCACCAACAAGGTACATCCAGCCTTTCATCTTGCTGCTATAAGCCTGACCCAACATCTCAAACAGACCGGGCTGCTGGGCCATTTTCTGTTCCAGTTGTTTGCTTTCCTGCTGCAACTGCTGACGCAATTTTTTATCAAAGTCCATAACTAGTCTCCACTGTAAGCTTGTTTAAGGGTTTGTCGGGCACAAAATAATCTTGATTTGATAGTGCCGGATGCCAGTTGCAAGATGTCACTGACCTCTTCAATACTTAATTCGTGCAGGTAGAACAGTTCTATAACTTCACGCTCGCCACCAGGTAGCTGGTTTACCATTCTGAGTAAGTCCATCTCCGGATCCCCGGGAGTTGTGATCAGTTGGTCATCATCTAAAGACTGATGCTGAACACGTCGCCCCTGATCGACCAATTGCCAGCGAACGGCACGGTAGAGCCAACTGCGAAACGCATGGGGCTGCTGTAACTTTTTTAGTCCATGCATGACTTTCAGCCAGGCATTGTGTACCGCATCCGCTGCCAGCGCATTGTCGTGGCAGGACTTATAGGCATAGCTGAACAACAATGGCTGAAAATGTCGGTACAGGGCATCTAAACTGGCGTTGTCACCTTGCTGTGCCTCCACCACCCACAGGGCGATCTGCGCCTTCTCCATATTTACTGCCTTTGGGATTTTTACTTAATCTACTACAAGGACGGACGAGGTCGACAAAGGGTTCGCAAAAAATCCGCAGAATCGCCATAACATTCACAGGGACTGTCGATAGTGAAAACCACGAAAAGATCATTTCACCAGAGAGGCAGGAAGAACACAGAGATATAAAAGGGTTACAAGATCCGTAGCCCGGAGGAGCCAAAGTGCTCTTATCTCATTCTCTCGCAGAGACGCAGGGGCGCAGAGTGATAAGGTGTTTTATTCTCTGCGCCTTGGCGGGATCATATACAGGCTTTGGTGCTAACCCCATAGAGATCCTGACTTTCGTCAGGATGACGAGGGAGGCGGCTGGATTACGGGATATCAGAGGGTTCTGCCCCCGGATTCTGCTTCGCTACATCACGGGCTACTCAGGGCGACACCCGGCAAGCAAATTTGTATCAATCGGATCAAATAATAAAAAGCCCGCTGTTATCAGCATAACAGCGGGCTTTTTAAAGTCTTACCGTCTTCGGGATTTTACTTGGCGTTAGTACTTTCGAAGATTTTGTCAGCAGAGGCTGCTACGAATCCACTATAGAGCTTACCGTCGGGCAACGGGAAGCGCTCGGCAAATTCATAGAAACAGCTTGGTATGGTCAGCGCTTTATCGCTGAACTTTACTGTCATCCTGTCGGCCATAGTAGACGACTGGGCCAGATGTACTTCAGGGCCGCCTTTGATTTCGCCACCCGAGGTATTGAGTTCAAAACCCGCCTGTTTGAGTTTTTCGTTCACTTCAGCCAGCATATTGTAATGCTTGAGATGGTTCAGGCTCACGGTAAAGTGATTAGCACGGAATCCCCAGGCAGAGACCCATGCGGCATATTCAGACTCCTGCAACAGGGTTTCATAATCATTACTGCTTACGTTCCAGTGAGTACCGGAATACAGAAAATCTTCTTTGTTCACCGCGTCCGCAGGAATAGCTTCTACCATTTTATGAATAATCTGCTGAACCTGCTCTGAAAATTCTTCTACCAGTAACTCACTGATAAAGACTTTCGGTTTGGTGTCATCAGCATGCTCATAATGCCTGGCCTTGAGCTTCTTCTGCTCAAAATCATACTGGCCTTTTTCTTCATAACCCAGGGCCAGAAAATGTGCCGCGAGCTTATCCAGATTAATCTTTTCCAGATTGAAGGTACGGAAAGCCACATGATCATTGATCAATTCATCACCGTCGCCGAGCAGCTGATGTACTTTTTCAGCAGAGGGTGTCATGGCAACATAATCGTGCCAAAGGTTAGAAAACAGGCTTTCTATACTGGTATGCATAATATTAAAACATCCTATACTTAACGAGTGAAACTGTAACTTATCTGCTTAAACGAGAGAAACTCAACAAGCAGATGTCAGATAAACCGTATTATACAGGAGCATTGAACAAAAAACAGCCAGATCTGAAAAATATACACTTCCTCTTAAATATGCGCATTTTATTAACAATTAGCATAAAAAAAGACAGCTTTCGCTGCCTTTTTGTTACATAACTGTTAATAAACAGCGCTATCTAGTTAATCAGAACTTAAGTCCGGGATTAAGGGTAGCGGGTAACTGACTCTTTTCCAGCTCCACAGAGGCCACCGGGTATGCACAATAGTCTGCAGCATAGTATGCGCTGGCTCTGTGGTTGCCGCTTTCACCGATACCGCCGAAAGGTGCGGCACTGCTGGCACCTGTGATGGGGCGATTCCAGTTAACAATGCCCGCACGAATACGTCCTAGAAAATGCCTATACAATTGTTCATCATCAGACAACAAGCCCGCAGATAAACCAAATACGGTATTGTTGGCCTCATCAATAGCCTGTTCAAAATCGCTGTATCGAATCACTTTCAAAAGAGGGCCAAAATGTTCTTCGTCGGGCATTTTATCCAGCATTGCGGTGACATCGATAATCCCCGGAGTGACCAGGCCAGACTCAGTATCCTTATGGGTCATTTCCACCAGAGATTCGCCACCAAGGCTCTGTAATTGTTGCTGTGCCGCCACCATCATCTTAGCCGCAGCAGAGGATATCATTGCCCCCATAAAGGGCTGAGGGTCGGCATCATAGTCACCTACCGCGATATTCCGGGTCACATCAATCAGACGCTGCAGAATCTCATCGCCTTGCTTGCTCTTTTCAATAAACAGACGACGGGCACAGGTGCACCGCTGACCCGAAGTAACAAAAGCAGACTGAACAATGTCATGTACTGCGGCATCGATGTCAGACACATCTTTAACCAGCAGCGGGTTATTGCCTCCCATCTCCAGCGCCAGGATCTTGCCCGGATGGCCACCAAACTGTTCATGTAATAATTTACCGGTTCGTGAACTGCCGGTGAAGAACAGTCCGTCGATATCAGGATTTGAGGCCAGCGCCTTTCCGGTTTCCAGTTCACCCTGAACCAGATTTAGCACACCGGCAGGCAAGCCGGCCTTTTCCCACAACTCGATGGTTTTCTGTGCCACCAGCGGTGTTTGCTCACTGGGTTTGAAGACTACGGTATTACCGGCTAACAATGCCGGCACAATGTGCCCGTTAGGCAAATGGCCGGGGAAATTATAGGGCCCGAATACGGCAACCACACCATGAGGGCGGTGACGAATAAAAGCCTTACCCAGTGGCATCGGGTTTTCTACCGTTCCGGTGCGCTCATGATAGGCTTTCTCAGAAATCGCAACTTTACCGATCATAGCACCCACTTCTGTGGCGGTTTCCCACAGCGGCTTACCGGTTTCACGGGCGATGATCAGTGCCAGTTCGTCTTTATGCTCACCCAACAACTCGGCAAAGCGTTTGGCAACAGCCAGGCGCTCTTCTAAGCTGCTTTCAGCCCAGCCGACAAATGCCACTCGCGCAGCAGCGATAGCCGCATTCACCTGATCTGGTGTGGCAGACTTTGCCTGCCAGATTTGTTCTTTTTTGGCCGGATCCACCGAAGCCATGTCGTGACCTTCGCCAGCCAGCCATTGACCTTGTATAAATTGTGCTTTTGTCATCGGATTATCCTTTTATCTTTAGCGGAGCAAAACGCACCATATCGCCGTCAACCAGATTTAATGCACTGGCTGCCTGTGACGAAATGATGGCCTCCTGTTTTGATTCATCCACCAGCAATGGTGTGGCCACACCACGAAAATCTTCCACCCTGGTATTGATAACCATATTCGTTAATGCGTCCTGAGCATCACCAATTCTAATCGGCAATCTGCGACTGATACGGGCTGTACGGATATGCTGAAGATCCGCTTCAACGGTGGGGCCCGCGTCAAAAATATCCACGTATCCGCGACAACAGAACCCTTCAGACTGCAACAGTTGCAATGCCGGCCGGGTTTTCTCATGCACTTTGCCAATCACAGCCTGGGCTTCTTTACTCAGCAAGCTCACATAAATCGGATACTTAGGCATCAGTTCAGCAATAAACACCTTCTGGCCAATACCAGTGAGATAATCCGCCGTCGGAAAGTCCATGGAAAAGAAATGTTCTTCCAGCCACCGCCAGAATGGTGAGTTGCCTTTATCATCAGAAACACCGCGCATTTCTGCAATTACTGTTTTGGCAAAACGATGCTGATGTTCCTGCAAAAACAGAAAACGAAACTTGGACAATAACCTGCCATTACTCCCCTTACGGGCTTTTTCCCGCAGGAACAGAGTGCAAATCTCGGTCACGCCGGTGTAGTCATTACAAAACGTCAGGATTTCCACCAGGTTTGACACGTTCAACTCACGGGATACGTGTGCCACTTTGCTGAGGTGGTAATGATAAAATGCATCATCCAGTCCTACCGCCGCCTGAATACCACTTGTGCCTACGGCGGTACCTGATTCGCCATCTTCCATCACAAACAGATAACTCTGTTCACCGGGCTCACTCACCTCGGCAGAAAAAGACGCTTCTGAACTGGCAATCTTATTGCGCAGCAGTTCCTCGTTGACTGGCAAGGATGTAAACCCTATGCCCGATTCAACGGCAATGTCATGCAACGAATCATAGTCGCTGCTCCGGATTGGGCGGATAACCATCATGGTCGCTTACTCCTGCTTTTATCGAGGGAAGACAACCCCTGGTGAACCCCAGGAGTTGCTTGTGGTCAGGATCGAATCAGCCGTTGACGACTTTGGCCACTGCACGCTCAAATCTGGCCAGACCTTCTTTGATATCTTCGTCAGGGATAACCAGCGACGGCGCAAAACGTACAACATTAGCACCGGCTACCAGACACATCAGATGTTCACCTACAGACGCCACCAGAAAATCCCGGGCACGCCCCTGATACTTTTCATTTAATGCCGCGCCGAGCAACAAGCCCTTGCCACGGATCTCAGCAAACACCTGATATTTTTCGTTGATGGCATTGAGACCATCACGGAAAAGTTGTTCTTTATGCTTAACACCACTGAGTACTTCAGTGGTATTGATTACATCCAGCACCCGCTCAGCAACCGCACAGGCAAGTGGGTTACCGCCATAAGTGCTGCCATGGGTTCCGGGTTTAAGACTCTGCGCAATATCCTTGGTGGTCAGCATAGCGCCGATGGGAAAGCCGCCTCCCAGAGCTTTTGCCGTAGTCAGAATGTCCGGAACGACATCCAGCCCCATATAAGCATAGAGATCGCCGGTACGGCCTACGCCGGATTGCACTTCATCAAATATCAACAACGCATTATGCTTGTCACACAATTCGCGCACACCTTTAACGAATTCAGTGGTGGGGCTGATAATACCGCCTTCACCCTGCAGCGGCTCCATCATCACCGCACAGGTTTTATCAGACATCAGCGCTTCAAGGCTGGCCAGGTCGTTATAGACGGCATGCTCTACAGCACCGGGCTTGGGACCAAAACCATCGGAATAGGCTGGCTGACCACCTACAGTGACAGTAAAGAATGTGCGGCCGTGGAAGCCCTGTTTAAAAGAGATAATCTGGTTTTTATCTTCACCGTGATGATCCAGCGCCCAACGACGGGCCAGTTTGAGGGCAGCCTCATTCGCTTCGGCACCGGAATTGGCGAAATAAACGCGGTCAGCAAAAGTCAGTTCTGTAAGCTTTTTAGCCAGACGAATTGCGGGTTCATTGGTAAACACGTTACTCAGATGCCAGAGTTTCTCACCTTGTTCTTTAAGGGCTGAAACCAGCTCAGGATGGCAATGGCCCAGCGCATTTACTGCAATACCACCGGCAAAATCCACATATTCGATATTTTCCTGGTCCCAGATTCTGGAACCCTTGCCTCTGACAGGGATCATGGCCGCCGGATTGTAGTTGGGGACCATCACGTCATTAAACAGTTCACGAGTCACTTTCATTCTATCTACCTCTTGCTTTGCGCGTAGCATTGCGAAAAATGCCGCTATTATTCCAGATTTCCCGGCCGTTGTCTTGCCAGCTGTAACCTTCAAACCCCCTGAAACTAAGGGTTTAACCTATAATTGCAGGTTTAGTGAATAACTATCCGGAGCCTATGTGGAACATGCGTTGCGGGGGCCCGAGTCAGACCCGATTCCGCCACAAAAACGAAGCTGCATGATTATTAAAAAAAAATTTATGCAAGAAGCACTTTGCCGGCTTTATTCTTCAAAAGACAGGTTAAGACGCTTTAAATCTGTAACTTTAAGTGTCGCTAACGCCCCGGGAGGCATCTGAAATCCTTTAAGATAGGATTTTGCCTCTTCCATATTGATCAGCCTGTAGGTTTTCAACATACGATACTTACTGTACGCACTCCCCTGGGCAGCCACTTTAGCCAAATCTGACATCTCAGCCACAGGTTTGTTATCTGCCACTTCGTGCATGGCCGGAGATATAAATACCCTGCGCAAATCCATGCGCTCTATAAGGCGGCTGCTGATTGCTAAACCATGCTTGCCTAATATCTCTTTGAGAAACTCGCCACTTGGTTGTAACTCTGCCAAAGCACTGTGTTCATCTCTCATGGTTGCTGCATGTGCCTCGGCAATTGCGTCCCGTTGCACTTCATCAAACAATCGGAAATACAGCCTGACGAGCACGATCTTACCAATATCATGCAGCATACCCAGGGTAAACGCCTGCCCGCCATCCAGTTCAACTATCTCGGCAATTTTCTTACAGGACAGCGCAGTGCCAATGCTGTGCTCCCACAGGCGGGTTTTGATATTAGGAAAAGGATCGGTGATTTGAGGTGTCCAGCGTCTGAACGCCAGTGCAGGAATCACCATTTTCAGATTTTCAATCCCCATAAAACTCAGCGCCACACGCAGACTATCCACAGGAATAACTTTGCCTTGCTTATCCGTGCGCCGGTACCGGGGCATATTTATCATTTTAACCAGGTCAGCATTCAGCCACGGGATCGTCGCTACCAGAGGTTCAATCCGACCGATGGAAGACGCCCTTACTGCCATCACATCTAATACATCAGGAAGATTCTCATTAACGCCCAGGATCTTGCTGTAAAGCAGTTCAGTGTCTTCTAATTTTTCTTCCAGGCGAATCAAAATCTCCCGGTTGAGCTTTTCGAGCAAGGAATCGAGGAACTTCTGGTGATGTTTCTGATTCAGAGTCTTGTCGCGTTTCGCCTGTTTTTCTACACGCAGCAGTTGCCGGCCTGAGGTTTCAATTTCGGGCAGAATACTATCCGCATTATCATTATCTGAGGCCGTCACTTTCCTGGCCATATCCACACCAATCTGCAGGCTGGTAAATCGGTGCTCAATGTCTTGTATGATTCGTTGTTGTTCTGGCATCAATATTCTTTTTGCTATTGTCTATGCTGTTTATCGGTCATTCCGATAAACAATATAGGAACAACCGGCGTCAGGATCGTGCAACTGGAACATCCATATACAGCTCCATTCTTCCTTCTTGTGAGCGTCTGCTCTGATTTGGTTTACATAATACAGAGAATTAACTGATATGCAGACAATTGACATATATTTTTTATACCTACCCGGTAATACCCCGCTCTTTTAATCCAGAAAAAGTGACACGCTCACTTACATTTTTAACGTTGGCGCAGGCTTCTTAAAGTGCTATCTATATACTGTCTGATTTTTGGAGTATTACATGCCTATACCTTTGGTCTGGCTAGGGCTGGGTATCGGTGCTGTGGTGGCATCCGGGCAGTGGCAAAAGGCCGCGAACCGCAGCCAGGTACAGCATTATCCAGGAGAGATTGATGTTCCTGTGCGACCTCAAAACGGTGCGGTGGTCTGTTGTGGAATCTATGGTGCCTTTGATCATAGCGGCATCTGGATGGAAGACGGGATCATAGAACGGGCCGGCAACGGTCTGGTGCGTGCCATATCACCGGCAAGGTTTATTGCCCGCCGCTCGGGCAGAACAATCTTTGTCGCCTGTAATGAGCAAGGCCATGTGGTGACTGACGCCACAACCGGCAGACGTGCCGCTGAGCAAATCTATCACTACGCTGACTACCATCTGCTGAACAATAACTGCCATCAGTTTGTTGCATCATGCCTGCAAGACTCGCCTTCAAGGGTCACATTTTTCAGTCAACTGAATCGCATACTCGCCGGGCATTATGGCAGCAGAATAAGCTGGCACCCGGCTATAATCAGCTAATAGTTTCTGAGAAAGTTACCGAGGATCCGATGCCCGGCATCGGTGAGCACAGATTCGGGATGAAACTGCACCCCGCACAATGGCAGAGCGTTGTGCTCGATTGCCATAATGGCTTCTCTGTGACCCTGTTCCTGAGTCCAGGCGCTGATAACAAACTCTTCAGGAATAGTGGCTTCTTCCAGCACCAGAGAATGATAACGGGTGGCGGTAAAAGGGTTGCTGACATCGTTAAACAACGCTGAATTGCCGTGGTACACCTGCGAGGTTTTGCCGTGCATTACCTTCCTGGCTCGCACCACCTCAGCCCCAAACACCTGGCCGATGGCCTGATAGCCGAGGCACACACCAAGGATGGGGATCTGGCCGGCGAAAAGTTCAATGGCACTGAGGGTAATACCTGCCTGATCCGGAGTGCAGGGGCCGGGCGAAAAAACCAGGTACTGAGGCTCCATACCCGCAATATCCTCCAGACTCAACTGATCATTGCGTACCACTTTCACCTGTTGCCCGAGTTCGGCAAAATAGCGCGCCAGGTTATGGGTAAAAGAATCGTAGTTGTCGATCAGCAGTAACATGAGGTGATGGTTCCGAAGACCTTTAAAAGGCAAGTGTTATACAGGTGAGAAACAAAGCAGGCGCTATTCTATGCAAACACCTGCCTGCGGCCAAGTCATTTTGGCGAAGGTTTTCATCATCATGTCATATTAGCCCCCTAGGCTTGGCGCAGGTTTGAACTGCAGTCTGCTGCTATGCAATCAAGATTTCTATCCAGACTCTATAAAAGTTACTGGCAGGAGCTGTGTGACAGGCTTCGTGCCAGGTATGGACTGGGCCCACCAGAGCCTGAAGATATTGCTCAGCAGGCATTTTTGAAATATTCACAAAACCTGACGAAAGAACCAATCAAAAATCCCCGGGCCTATCTGTATACCCTTGCCCGCAATCTGTATGTAGACCACTATCGCAGTCAGTCGCGCCAGGAGCGACTGATTGATGAGATCCTGGTCGAGGAAGGGTGTGATCCTGTTGTCACAGTCTGTACAGAAACTCTGGCTTTGCAGTCTGAGATGATTGACGTGCTCGACCACGCAGCCAGACAACTACCACTCAAGCATCAGCAACTGCTTCGGGCAAGCCGGTTTGACGGATTAAGCTATCAGCAGATTTCCCGTTTAAGCGGTTATTCCGTGACAGATATCAGCCGCTGTCTGGAACGGGTTCATCTGACCTTACAAAACGCACTTGAACATTGGCAACAGGGCAATAGCCAATCCCCTGAGGAACCTGAAAAAGCGCATGCAACCAGTAAGTAAAATAACAATGCAACAAGCAAGACAATGGTGCATCACATTGCATTCAGAACAATGCAGTAAAGAGCAGCTCGATGACTTCAGGCGCTGGCTTAAAAGCGATCCGGAGCATACCCGCAGCTTTCGCCAGGCAGAAACCTTGTGGCGCAAGGCCGCTTATTGTCAGACACTGACAGAAACCCCTTCATTGCAGCCTGCAGATAACCTGACCACAACGCATAGCAGACGACATCACCACCTCTGGGGCAAATGGCTCAGTGCTGTGGGTGGACTGGTCGCCTTAAGCGCATGTTTTCTGTTGCTGCTGTTACCGATTAACTATTCACAACCAGCAGATCCTGTTCATTTTCGCACCAGTGTCGGCGAAGTTAAGGACTTCACCCTAGGTGACGGCTCTGTTGTTACGCTCGGTGCCGACAGTGAATTGGTTACCTGGATCGATGCGCGGCAACGCCATGCCAGACTGATTAAAGGCGACGGTCTGTTCCGTATTCAACCCAGGCCAGAGCTTCCCTTTGAACTCAGGGTTCAGCAGGCAAACATAGAAGTACTGGGCACGGTGTTTGATATACAGCAACAGGGCCGCTCCGTGCAGGTTGCCGTGGAAGAGGGCAAGGTTCGCGTCAATTATCAACATCACAGCAGCAATTTAACGGCAAGCCAGCGACTCAATGTAGATGCTGAGCTGGGTATCGGCGCGGCCAAACCTCTTGAGCTGGCGCAGTTTGCAAACTGGCGTCAGCGGCGGTTTGTTTTTCATGATGTCGCCATTGAAGACATTCTGACCACCCTCAATCGCTATCTGCAACAGCCCGTTCGTCTGTCCACGCCGGGCCTCGGCTCCGAGAGACTCAGTCTCGCCTTTCGCTTAGAACAACTGGAGCAAGTACTCGACAGCCTGCAAAGCGGACATGATATTCACTGGCGGCGAACTCCCTCAGGAGAGTACGAGTTGTTCAGATGAAGTTTTTGTGAAACCTGCTCAGGGGCTGGAAAAAGCCCAGCCGACAATCGTCAACATAGTGCATCCCGGTGATGCCACTCAACTGATTTAAATTAATTTAAGGATCACTATGTTACCTGATTTCCGTCCCCGTATATTATTCGCCAGTCTCGCCCTGGCATTAAGTAACCCGGTGCTGGCCGAATCTCCCCGGCTGCAACTGGATATTGCTGCTCAGCCTCTCAACGAAGCCGTTGCCAGACTCTCCAGAGAATATGATGTGGTAATCATATCGCCCGCCGGCAGCAATATGGACATCAGGCTACAGCCCGTGTCCGGTAACATGACGCTGGCTGAGGCGCTGAATCAGGCATTGTCCCATACCCAACTGAGAGCGGTGAAAGACGACAACGGCAGTATCATCATTACTACCAGTGAAAAACAGCCATCAGCCAGATCCACAGTCAAACCGACCAGGCCTGACGGCAGGCAGCCACGAGTGGAAGAAGTGGTGGTCACCGCACAGAAAACCGTTAAAAACCTGCAACAGGTGGCAGCAGCAGTATCTTCCGTATCAGGTAATGAGCTGAACAGTCTGAATATTGGCAACCCTTTCGATATGAGCAACAAAGTACCAGGCCTGGTGGTATCCAGTGTGCAGGGTTACAGACCCACCATCAGCATCCGCGGGGTCGGTAATGAAATTCCGGATAACGCCGGTACCAAACAGGCTGTGGCCTTTCATGTGGACGGCGTGTTTATGGCCAACGATTATGCCCTTTGGGCCGATCTGTTCGATATTGACCGTATTGAGATAACCCGCGGCCCCGACGGCACGCTTTATGGTAATAGTTCTACCGGTGGTGCGCTGAACGTGATCACACAGAAACCCGACTTCACCCGCTCAGGAGGTTATGCAGAGCTGGCACTGGGGACTTATCAGCAACAGGAGTTTCGCGGTGCCTTTAATATGGCTGTCAGCCCCAGCGTTGCCATCAGGCTGGCGGCGTCTCACCGTGAAAATAAAGGCTACAGTAAGAATCTGGCCATCGACGGATATCGTCTGGATGACCGCGACAATCAAACCTATAAGGCGCAGCTAAGCTGGCAGCCCAATGATCAGGTTTCATTGCTGCTTCAGCAGCAGAATTTTACCAGCGATACACACGGCCCGGCCCTCAAAGGCGGTTTTGACATGATCTCTGATGATCCCCGGGAAGTCTCTCATGATACCGCCGAGTTTTATAAACTGGACACCAGCCTGACCAGCCTGCACCTTGACTGGCAACTGGACGTCGCTAACCTCAACGCTGTTGTCAGCCGCCAGCGCTATGATATGCGCCGTCGCCTGGATTTTGACCGTTCATCACTGACGGCCAATGATCCGGCGCCACTCCCCCTGACAGGGGAGCTGGATTTACTCGGCGAAGCTCCCATTCCACAGTTTGTCGGCAACCTGTCACAACTGGATCATTCCTATACGGCAGAGATAAACCTGACTTCTGCTGCCGATGAGAGTGGCATACAGTGGGTAATCGGTGCCTTCTATCTGGATACCGAGGTGTTCAGCAACACCCGAAACTTCTATGATGCCGACCGTGATGGCAACCCTGTCAACGAAGTGGTTCAGGGCCCTAATATATTTGCCAACAATGCGGATATCGATTTTATCAACTCTGACTACCGCAACTTTAACTCTTATGCACTGTTCGGGCAGGTCACATACCCGCTAAGCGATAAACTCAATCTGACCGGTGGTCTGCGTTATACCAAAAACAAATTCGAAGATGAGCGTTGCAGCCTGAATTGTGTGCCTGACCGCTCCCCCATCAGCAGCAGGCCAGAAGATGAAACGGATAATATTACCGGTAAACTGGCTGCCGACTATCAGTGGTCTGATACCGCGATGAGCTATTTCTCTGTCGCCACCGGCATCAAACCTGCCGGTTCAAACAGCAGCTCTGACACCCGCTTCTTTCCGGAGGTATTTGATCAGGAAAGAGTATTGTCCTACGAACTGGGCAACAAGCTGGATCTCTGGCAACAGAGGCTGCGAATCAATACGGCAGTGTTTTTCTATGACTACAAAGACTATCTGTTCGAGTCCAGTGGCATAGGCCGCTTTGCCTCAGGGGCCTCTAACCTGCCTGAAGCAGAAATTTACGGCCTGGAGCTTGAGGCTAACGCATTTCTAACCCCCAGCCTGACGTTAGACCTGAATCTCAGTGCAATGGATTCAGAGATCACCGAAGGGCGCGACGCCATCGACCGCGCAGAAGCAGAAAACCTCAGTGTTGGCCTGATTATATCGGGTGCTGACACCGAGGTAATCAATGCGGTGCGTGAGTCCACCGCAATCGACCTGACAGGTAACAAACTTGCTAAGATCCCTGATCTGACTGCCAATTTACGCCTGACCCACGAGCTTGCGTTGGGAAATGGTAACTTACTCAGCAGCCTGGGCTTCTCCTATCGCTCTGAATACTACTCCAGGGTGTTTAATTCTCCGGTAAGAGACAAGGTTCCCTCTTCCAGCCGCTATGATATGAATATCCGCTATCAGCCTGACTTCGCACAGTGGCATGTTGAACTGAACGTTCAGAACCTGTTCGATAAGGACGATATCGCTTCACGCTATACCGATACCTTTGGTCTGGGCTTTACCAGTGATCAATATATGGCTCCGCGTACCGTCACCGTGCGTGGCCGCTATCATTTCTGAGCAGGAGAATAACCTTGCAACGACGGGATTTTATTAAGTTAGGTTTGCTTACTGGCGGTTTAACCGCCAGTAAGCTGGCCTTCGCGGTTACAGGCAATAGTTCAAGGCCCGGTGTACAAACCGGCATCGCCGCTGGCGATGCAACCTATGATGGAGCCGTAATCTGGAGTCGAAGCGACCTGCCTGCTTTGATGCAGGTAGAGGTGAGTGGCTGGCGGGATTTCCGCCAGTCCAGATTCTTTCGTGGTGCGGCGGCACTGCCTGAACAGGATTATAACGCCAGGACCCTGCTTGAAGGTCTTGAACCCGGACGAGAGTGGTTCTACAAAGTACGTTTCGACAGCTTGCAAACGCCTGGCATCTATAGTGAAGCCAAATCCGGAAGCTTTAAGACGGCGCCGACGAAAAAAGCCGATGTGAAGTTCTGTTGGTCCGGTGATACCGCCGGCCAGGGATTTGGCATCGATCCGCGTCATGACGGCATGCTCACTTACAAGTCAATACTGGCTCAACAGCCTGACTTTTTTGTACATTGTGGCGATCTGATCTATGCCGATAACCCTATTCTGGCCGAAAAGAAACTGGATAATGGTGAAACCTGGCATAATCTGACCATCCCCAGCGTTACAAGCGTGGCGCAAACCCAGCAGGCGTTTCGCGAACGTTATTATTACAACTACCTGGATCAGCACCACAGCGCGCTGCACAGTAAGGTCGCCTGTTATCAGCAGTGGGACGATCACGAAGTCCGTAATAATTGGTATCCGGGCGAGCAGTTGACAGATGACAGCAGATACACTGAGAAGAGTGTTTCTTTGCTGGCGGAGCGCTCCAGGCAGGCATTACTCCAGTGCAACCCGATCCGCCCTGGCAGTGTCGATCAACAGGGCCTGTATCGCAAAGTAGAATATGGTCCGTTGCTGGATATTTTTATTCTCGACAAACGCACTTACCGGGGCCCCAACAGTCTCAACCGGCAGCAGCAGAAAAGTCCGGCAACAGCCTTGCTGGGTGAGGTACAGCTGGCCTGGCTGAAGCAGGGACTGAGCGCTTCCCGCGCCACCTGGAAGATCATTGCCAGTGACATGCCTGTTGGTCTGCGAATAACAAACTGGGGGACAGAGATTGCGGAAAACATGGCCAACGGTGACGGCCCCCCTTTAGGCAGAGAGCTGGAAATGGCCGGGCTGCTGTCCCATATTCGGGAACATGATATTCGCAATGTGCACTTTATTACTGCCGATGTGCATTACTGCGCCTCCCATTATTATGATCCGGCCAAAGCTCAGTTTAAAGATTTTCTGCCCTTCTGGGAATTTGTCAGCGGCCCTTTACATGCCGGAACCTTTGGACCAAATCCGCTGGATAACACCTTTGGCCCACAGGTGGTATTTCAGGGCATTCCGGCCAACCTGAAACCCGGCACCGCGCCCTCAGCCGGTTATCAGTTCTTTGGGCAAATGGAGATCGACAGCAACAGCGAAAGGCTGACGGTGAGTCACTTTAATCGTACCGGCAAACAACTTTGGCAAACCACACTGGAACCTAAGTAATACCCTTATCCAACAATTCTGACCATTAAAAACAAACAGGCTAATGTTTACTTTGTGCTGTTTTGGTTGTAAATACGTATAACGTAGGGACAACCCGGTGCCGGTGTCTTTGATAAGGTGAATTCATGGATCTGAAAAATGCCATCAGTTAATACAAACAAATTAAATACCTTACAGACCAACTACAAGCTTCATTTAGCACAGTACAGAGCTCGTTTAACTGAACTGTGGCCGAAGGCGGCTCAGGACCCTGAAAAACGACAGGAAGCTCTGACTATTGCTCATCGGTTGGCTGGCTCTGGCCAGGCGTACGGTTTCAGGGATATTTCTCAGGGTGCCAAAGAGCTCGAAAACGCTTTAGAGAGAGTGGATAAGCTCTCACAAAAAGAACTGATTTCAGCCGTATCCCACCCATTCAATACATTGCTGAATATTTTACAGCAACATGAAATTGCCAAAGACACTCTGGATGAGGGCACAGTAACTGAGGGCTCCTTTCTTACAGATACAGGAAACGGACCTCAGCAAAACATTAACCTGCTCATTGTTGATGACGATAAAGATTTTTCTGCCAGGCTACTGCATACATTAGAAACCTATGGTTACCGTGGGAAGGTTGAAAGCGATATTGCCAACCTTGAACATGCAGTTTCGATACATGACCCTCTGGCATTGCTGGTCGATATGGACTTTTACGGGCACCGTTTTGCCGGTGCAAAACAGGTTAGCCTCTGGCGCCAGAAGAATGGCGAGCCTCTGCCGGTTATATTTATCTCTAAGCATGACTCCTTTGAATTGCGACTGGCATCGGTGCGGGCCGGGGGAAATCACTTTTTAAGTAAACCGCTGGACATTCCCAAACTGGTAGCGCTGTTGCATTCCGAATTAAACCTGGCTCCGGCTGAACCATATCGGGTGATAATTGTAGATGATGACCGTGACTTATTAAGTTTGTACGAATCTATATTGGACGATGCAGGCTATGTTGTTTCAACTGCAACAGGTGCAGAAAGCGCATTAAACTTACTCGATCAGTCGCGGCCAGAACTTATTTTAATTGATGTGAATATGCCGGGGTGTAATGGTATAGAACTAGGCCGAATTATTCGCCAGCATGAAGAGTTTTCCGTTATACCGTTATTGTTTATATCGGCTTCAGCGAATACCGATATGGAGCTGGCCTGTGCACGGCTAACCAACGACGAATTTATCAATAAACCTATAGAGCCCTGGCGCTTAGTGATGATGGTTAAATCCCGGGTAGTAAAAGGGCGGCAACTGCGCAAACAGGACCACACCTTAATTAACGCAGATAGCGCCGTTGCCCACGATGCATTGACGGCTTTACCCAGACTGTCACACCTTCGGCTTGCTATTGACAAAACTTTGCAGCAGAAGCAACAAGGTTTCACAGCGTTAGTAAAACTGGATATCCGTGATTTTCATACTATCAATAATCTTCACGGCAAGTTTTTCGGTGATCAAATATTGCAGCGCCTTGCCTGGGAGCTTGGTCAGCATATCAAAAGCGAAAGTCTGTTGTGCCGGGAGAATGGCGACGAGTTCCTGATATTTACAACAGGCCATGATTCCCGGGATGCGCTGCATGAATACATCAACAACATGATAAAAGTCATCGAGGAAATCGAGGTGATTTCAGAGCAAGGTCAGGCCGTTTTGTCCGTTGATGTGGGTATCGCTATCGCTGCAAAGAACGATCGCGCAGCCGATAAGCTGATTGATCATGCTGACATGGCGCTTTTCAAAGCAAAGGCTGCAAATGGCCCTGAGCTGGTGTACTTTGATGATTCATTACAAAGTGAACAAAAGTATCGTTTTAATCTTGAACAGGCGATAAAAACGGGCCTGAACAGTGGGCAGTTTGTCGCAGCATACCAGCCGATTTTCTCAGTTAATGAGCAAACGCTTGTCGGCTTTGAGGCGTTGGCAAGATGGCAGCATCCTGAACGCGGCTTGTTAGGGCCAGGAGAGTTTATTCCGTTGATGGAAGAGCGCGGCCTGATATCCCAGCTAACTGAACAGATGCTGACCCATGTAGCTCTTCAGCTTTCATCCTGGCAACTTCAGCACCCTGCATTATTCGTATCTCTGAACCTCTCTGCGCTGGATATCCAGAAGCCGGTATTTATTGAAAAATTAACATCGCTGATAACAACCTATGGACTCAGCGCGGATCGTATCGTGCTGGAAATAACCGAAAGCCTGCTGCTCTGTGACTGGCAAAAAGCCAGCCCGGTGCTTGAGTCACTTCGGGCTCTGGGGGTTCGCCTGGCTTTGGATGATTTTGGAACGGGGTACAGCTCGCTAAGCTATTTACATCGCATTAATGCCGACAAGCTTAAAATTGACCGCAGTTTTATCGAACACTGGTCACGTACAGGCGATGCCCGCCTGCTCAAAACCATGGTTCAACTGGGTATAAACATGAATATGACCGTCATAGCGGAAGGCATCGAGCGGGTTGAAGAACTCGATTTCCTGCGCCAACTTGGCAGTGAACAGTATCAGGGCTTTTTGACGGCAAGGCCAATGCTGTTAGACGAACTTGAACGCGATGGCTGGCTGTTGCGCTAAGTGGCCATGTGAATACGGCTGTGAATAACGTCTATCAGTTTTTCTGTTGTTAGCTGTGTTTTCATCAATATCGCCTCAACGCTGCCCAGCTTTTCATTGCTCACATCATTGCCCGTCAGCACGATTATCGCCGCATCCGGTTGTTCAGCTTTAATCGCGGGGATCAGATCCCAGCCTGAACCATCGGGCAGATCAATGTCCAGCAATATTACGTTATAGACATGTTGCTTTAATAAAGACGCGGCACTTTCCACGCTGGATGCATGGTCAATAACCATATGATCGGCCACCATGGCACTGATCACCGAATGCAAATCGGCATCATCTTCAACATGCAGGATTTTTGGGTATTCATTGTTCAGCAGCTGGCGTTTCACTATGCTCACTAACCTTTCATGCTCAATGGGTTTGGCCAGCCATTCTATGTTGTGCGCCTCGCCACTAAGCTTTAACCGGCCTTGCTCCATTTTCGCGGAAACCACCACAATGGGAATATCCGCCGTATCAGCGTGCTTTCGCACCCGCCGGATAATGTCGAGCCCACTGATATCCGGCAGCATCAGATCCAGGCTGATCAAATCATAATGACCAACATTAAGCGCCTCCAGCGCCTCTAAGCCGCCATGACAGATATCAACCAGGTAGCCTGCTTCTTCTAACATTATTTTCAACAGGCTGGCAACATCTTCATCATCCTCTACAACCAGAATTCTGTGCTGTATATCGCTTGATGAAGCAGATTCAGGAGCCTCTTCTGTACTTATTGCTTTAGCTGTTTTTACCAGAGGGAGCCGGAAGTAAAAGCAACTCCCCTTGCCTTCGGCTGATTCAAAGTCAATGCTGCCATTCATATGCTCAACCAACTCTCTTGTGATGGCCAGCCCCAATCCAGTGCCGCCTTTTTGCCGGGTATCGGAGCTGTCGGCCTGAGCAAACTTCTGAAAAATCTTGTGCTTGAATACCTCGGGAATGCCACAGCCCTGGTCGCAGACACTGACAATAATGTGGTCCTCGTCAGCCTTCGCCTCAACGGTCACTTTACCGCCATCGGGAGAGAACTTGATAGCATTAGACAGCAGATTGGCAAGCACCTGTTTTAGCCTTTGCGCATCCACAAATACACGGGCAGCGGCATGTTCTTCGGACAAGAGAATGTTGATGCTGCGCTCTGCACCGTAGGCTTTATTTTCTTCCACTGCCTGCTCGAGTATAGGGGCAATAGGCTGAGCCTGCATATCAAAATGTAATTTGCCGGCGGCAATTTTCTCGATATCCAGCAGGTCATTGATCAGATGAGCCAGTCGTTTACTATTGCGGTGTGCTGTTGTGAGTATTTTTTCTGCTTTGTCGGGGATGTCACCCAGACGCCCCGCCAGAACCAGGCCGAGAGCACCGGATACTGACGTAAGTGGTGTGCGCAGCTCATGACTGACCGTAGAAATAAACTCATTTTTCATTTGTTCCATGCGCTTTCGTTCACTGATGTCCTGAGCAATGCCCAGGAACCCGGTGATCTTATGCTTGTCATCGCGGATAGCCGTAACAGTTAACGAAACGGGTATCTGCTGACCATCTTTGTTTATATAGTGCCACTCGCGACTCTCTGCACCCTCGCGAACAGGAATCGTCACAAACACGTCAAAACCTTCGATAGATTCACCTAACTGCTCTGACAGCTCTTTCGACCGTGCCTCCACCTCAGCGGGAACATGAAACAGCGCCGGACTGGCTGTACCAATTACGTCTTCAGCTTTGTATCCCAAAAGATGCTCTGCACCAGAATTGAACAAGGTAATGGTGCCTTGCACATCGGTCGCAATAATCGCTACTTCAGAGGCGGCTGAAAACACATCTGCCAGTTGTTGATTAAAGTGCTCTCTGGCATTTTTATATTGCTCTATCATTTTGTTGGCCAGATGGTACGCACTTTCGCGGCGCCCCATTAACACCAGCATCATGATAAAAATAGATACGCTAATTCCGCTTCCCAGAATTGCTACCAACCAGGGTTGGCGGCCATCAAACTGTGCCTGAAACCCTTCCTGAGCAATGACTTTAATTGTCCAGTTTCGCCCATAAGTCGTGAGCTGTTGCTGTGCAATAAAAGGATCGTCCCGATGAATATTTTGCGTCAGGCCGCTTTCATACATAAGAGCTTCAGCATCGTCTGATTGCCCATCAAAAATCAGAAAATCTACCAGCATTTGCTCCCGATTGAAAATACCCGCCATTAAATCATCCATTCGGTAAGGGCTATAGACATACCCTTTGATGGCTTGCCAGCGTTGCTCTGGGGAATCAGGTGCAATGGAAGTATGATAAATCGGTACATACATCAAGAAACCGGCCTGTTCCTTACCATGAGTTTCCTGAACAAGCCTGACTTTACCGGTAATCGTCGTTGTATTTTCTTCTGCAGCGCGTCGCATGGCTTCGCGCCTGACCGGGTTGGAATACATATCGTAACCAAACGCCGCCAGATTTCTCCCTGAAAAGGGTTCCAGATATTTAATGCCGGAGTAGATGTCACGTTCACCTTTCGGTTTGACTGAATAATCAGGAAAACCCTCCTCCTGAATTGCCTTTTCATGAGCGGCAAGCTGTCTGGCGGGAAAAATTTCAGCGTAACCGACACCCTGTATACCCGGATAACGTTGAGTCAGTAATAACCCTTGCACATAGTCATGCCATTGTTGGCGGCTAACATGCTGTTGTGCTTTCATAAAACCCGCTGCACCAAGCAAGATCAGTTCGTGATCCTGAAGACGTTTATCTATAGATGTCAGTATTTGTTGGAAATGAATTTCAAACTGATTCTGAGCACTGGCCTGATTCTGTTTATACAAACTGAAAGTGGCTAACCCGGTAAAAAACAACCCAAGAAACAGACTAATCAGGGCAGGAATGCCCCGACGATTAAAGATTAAATACCTATACGAATAGGTTTTTTGAGGCTGTTCCTGTACGTCCGGGCCACTGTTCATAGCTTACCAACCTGTAACTGAATAAAAAATAGCGAACCGCCGCCCTTGGCATCGCGGTAGCCAACTTCGCTGTCCATCTGCTGGCATATCTCCCGGGTTATCGCCAGACCAAGTCCGGTGCCCGGCATTTTACGATTGTCGCTACTGTCTGCCTGACTGAAACGCTGGAAAAGCCGGTTCTGAAACGCCTTGTCAACGCCAGGCCCGTGATCCCGTATACTGATTTCAATCATATTGTTTTGCAATGTGGCTGATACGTCTACCTGCTTACCCTTCGGTGAGAATTTAATCGCATTGGAAAGCAGATTAGTCAGAGCCTGAATCAGCCGTGACCCATCGACGTTTACAGTGACCTCAGGCCAGTGCTCAGGTGTTTGAATAAACACTTTACGATTATTTTTGTAGTTGGAGACTGATTCAATGGCCTCATCCAGCAGTGGCCCCAGGCGCTGCTTTTGCTGATTGATAGGCATTTTACCTGCAACCAGCTTTTCCATATCCAGCAGGTCGTTAATCAGTAACATCAGACGTGCGGTATTGCGCTGAGCGCTGAGTATTAAATTGTTCGCTTTCTCAGACAACTCTCCGGCAGCACCGCCGGCCAGCAATCCTAACGAGCCTTTAATGGACGTGAGTGGAGTGCGCAACTCGTGGCTGACAGTCGCAATAAACTCCTCTTTCATTTTGTCGAGCTTTTTGCGCTCCGTGATATCTTCAACCAGTGACCAGATTACCTGTGTACCGTCCTGTTCCTGGCTCAACATGCCTTGCAGGCGCACAGGGTAGCGGCTGCCATCCTTACGGATGTACTCCTTTTCAAATGGCCCGTAGCGACCCGTTCTGTGCAGGCTGGCCAGGGCTTTCTGCTCTTCGGATTCATATTCTCTTGGTGTCACATCCCAGTAGTTGAGCTCAACAAACTCTTCACGGGTATAGCCGGAAGGCGCAATCAGTGCGTCATTCAGGTCGATAAATTGCCCCGTATTCAGATCGTTCAGCGCAATGCCTATAGGTGAAAATTCGAACAGCCCACGCAGCCTTGTTTCGCTCTGTTTAAGTGACGCCTGTGCTGATACTTCTTTGTCAATGTCCATATGAGCACCGTACATAAGCAGAGGATCGCCCTCTGGCGACCACTCAAGCACCTGTCCCTGAGAAAGAATCCATTTCCAGTACCCTTTCTTATGACGCATGCGGAACCTGATATTGTAAACCTCTGATATTCCTGAAAAATGCTCTTTAAGTGCGGCCTCTACCCGGGCACTGTCCTCTGGATGTGTGAGAGCACTAAAGGTTTCAATACTGATTGGCTCTAATTCTTCCAGTGTGTAACCCAGCATCCCTGCCCAACGTTCATTAAAGATGGTTTCACCGGTCTGCACATTGTACTGCCATGTGCCTAAATTCATCCCTTGCACTACCAGTTGCATGCGTCGCTGCACATTGTTCAATGAGGTCTCAAGGTTACCGTATTCGCTGCGACGGGCCGTATCAACCTGGATAAGATCTTCCACCATCCCTGCCAGATCCTTCAATCTGGCTTCGTCAGCTTCACTAAATGCCCGGGGCTTACGATCGATCACACACAAGGTTCCCAGACGATGGCCATTAGCTGCATGTAATGGCGCACCGGCATAAAAACGGATGTCCGGTTCAGCACTCACCAGGGGGTTATCGCAGAAACGTTCATCCGCCAACGCGTTTTCAACAATAAGGGGGGCACTGTCGAGTATGGCGTGTCCACAAAAGGATATGTCCCTCGGGGTTTGTATGGCATCCAGGCCATGGCGGGATTTGAACCATTGCCGGTCACGATCAATCAGTGATACCAGCGCAATGGGTACAGAAAACAGGTCACTGGCGAGACGGGTGATGCGATCAAAGCGTGCCTCGGCACCGCTGTTGAGTAAACCGGTTTCATCCAGAGTCTGTTGCCGCTGCGCTTCGTTTTTCGGGCTTGGGGGCGTTTTCATAAAAACCTCTTGACCTGATCTGTTTAAGCGCTACTAAAGTTTGGCTGAAACCACGCGATTCCGCCCACCATCTTTGGCGTCATATAAGGCTTTGTCAGCGCGGTTCAGCAGCTCGTCCGCGCTGTCTGTCAGAAACTGCTTATTATCGGCTACACCGGCTGAAATAGTGCATGAGAATGCTTTGCTGTCTGCCCTGAACTTGATCGCACCAAAGTCTTCGCGCAGACGGTTTACCTGCTGTTCGGCCTGGCTTACGTCGCAATCCGGCAACACCAGGGTAAATTCCTCACCACCATAACGACCGAGTGTGTCGGTTGTTCTGAAGTGCTGCCGCAACAGGGTTCCGACAGCGGCAATCACCAGATCGCCGACCGCATGGCCATAGGTATCGTTGACGGCTTTGAAGTGGTCAATATCCAGCATAACAACACTGAAGATCTGTGGACGACGCTGCGTTAGTTGCCATTGCATCTGCAAAGCCTCCTTGATACTGCCGTGCTTCAGCAAGCCGGTGAGACTATCCAGGTTTCGGGTGCGGTCTAGCTCCCGCAGCCTGCGTATTCTGGCCTGACAAAGGCTAACCAGCAGTTTCTTATCAACGGGCTTCTCCAAAAAAGCATCGCCCCCCCTTAACAACGCCTGATTACGAAGAGCTGAACTGGACTCACCGGAGAGGTAAATCACCGGTAGTTGAGCCCAGCGTTCCGTTTGGGTGAGAAGCGCCGCCAGCTCGGCTCCTGTGACATTGGGCAAACAGAGATCCATCAGTACCAGTTCAGGATTGAACTCGCTGATGCTTTCAAATAAGTGTTCCGGTTTATCCAGTGTAGCGACTTTCATTCCAGCTGTTTCAAGAACAGTCTGGCAGTGGGCAGCCAGCGCTTTGTCATCCTCAATAATCATCACCCGCTCTGGCTGGGTGTTCTCACACCCGAGAATAAGCGTGGTTTTCGAGGCCAGCTTTATCATGTCCAGAGGTTTCACAAAATACCCCTGCCCCCAGCCCGCAGCGCCTGAAGTCGTGCATTGAAGCTTTCTTCAGCACCAGTGAAAAACACGGGGCAATCATAATTACTTAAAATTGCCTTCCAAAAGACAGCCAAATCGGCGCCAAAATCCGCTGCTCCAATTGCATGATGATCAATAAGCAGCAGATCCGGTGGGTGTGAGCGGCATTTCTCCAGCTCATTGGCATCACTCAGGCAATGAACCTGAAAACCAAAACTGGTGAGCTGATTTTTTGCATAATTAGCCAACATATTGTCGCGCTCCACCAGCCAAATGGTTGGGCCGCCCTCAATGCCTCTTTGCTGCGTTGTTTCCAGACTGTGTTTTACTTTACTGTTGTCAGCATCAAGAGCGATTTGCAACTTGTTCAGCCAACCTCCCGGTAGCGTACCCAGGCTTTCAGTCTGAGATAATTGCTTTGCAACCCGTTGTTCAAATTCACGTGCAGCCTCGCCAAGTGTATGAAAACCAAAGGTGCCAGCCGCACCAGCTATAGTATGCAAAGCAGAATGCAGTGCATCCAGCGATTCCTGACGAGTGTTGTCTTGCAAAAGATGTGACTCTATTTCACGCAGCCTGGCAAATTCCAATGTCAAACGCTTTTTATAAGCTTCTTTTAATTGTTCCAGACGATTGCCGGGCTGAGGGGAGTTGGTTGAATCAGGCATTGAACGTATCCCACAAAGCGCGTACTTCATCCGCCAGGGTCATAGGGTCGAAGGGTTTTGAAATCACCTGTTCAACACCCAAATTTTTATAGCGCTGCAACTCGTCAGGGTGAACTTTAGCGGTCATAAAGATAACCAGCACAGTGTCGGTTATCACCCCCATATCTCTCATTGCTGATAATGTTTCAGGGCCGTCCATTCCAGGCATCATAACGTCCAGCAGAATCACCTGTGGTTTAAACACTTCAAGCTGTTGTATAGCCAGTTCCCCGGAGGCGCACGAATTAAGTATCAGCCCCCCCACATCCTCCAGAGCAAGCTCAGCAATCTCGCGAATGTCAGGATCGTCTTCAACGTACAGGACTTTTCTAAGATCAGACATTACTCCTCCTAATTTACAAACAGAGATACCTGAAAGGCATAAAGCACAGAAACCAATGCTGTTGAGTCAAGCGCGAGCAGGACAAACCTTTACCAGCAAAAGTAAGTGTTCAGACTCATCTGTCATTTCTACTTGTGTGAATCCTGATGAAATGATGCGAATTGGTGTTCTATTCACTTAATAGCAGATTAACCGTAATTACAAATAAAACATCAGTATTTTTACAGTCTAAATACGATACAGCCTTTCAGGACAGCAAGCGCTGGCGGCCCCCTTTTAAACAGATGAGAATTTATGCTAAAGAGATACAACTTCAGGCGAAGCAGTCTGGACTGTGGAAAACCACACTGGAGCCACTTTAGAAAAGCATGATAGCGCTTAAATACGAACACCAGTGAGGTCTGAAAGGCTCCTGTTAAGGGTGGGGAATAAAGCCCACCGCCTCGTAGACTTTTTTCAGGGTTACGGCGGCGCGCTCACTGGCCTTATCTGCACCTTCTTTCATAACACGATCCAGCTCACTGCGATCATTACGCAGCTCGTGAAAGCGGGTCTGGATCGGTTCCAACAGCGCCACCACGGCATCGGCCACATCGGTTTTCAGATGGCCGTACATCTTGCCTTCATAGTCTGGCACCAGGTCATTTATGGATTTACCGGTAGCGCCACTGAGCAGCGTCAGCAGATTGGATACACCGGCCTTTTCCTGCGGGTCGAAATAAATCCGGGCCTGTTCATCGGAGTCCGTAACCGCTTTTTTAATCTTCTTAGCAATCTTCTTTGGCTCTTCCAGCAAGCCCACAAAGTTGTTGGGATTGTCATCAGACTTGGACATTTTCTTTGCCGGATCCTGCAGGCTCATGATCCGCGCACCAAATTCAGGGATATAGGGCTCAGGGATCTGAAAGGTTTCACCATAAATATTGTTAAAGCGGGTCGCTACATCCCGGGCTAATTCCAGATGCTGTTTCTGATCATCGCCCACCGGCACCTGATTGGCCTGATAAATCAGAATATCGGCGGCCATCAGAATCGGGTAGGTATATAACCCGGCGTTAATATTGTTGATATTGCGGGCGGATTTGTCTTTAAACTGGGTCATACGGTTCAGCTCACCCATCTGGGTATAGCAATTCAGTACCCAGGCCAGTTGCGCATGCTCAGGCACCTGCGACTGAATAAACAGGGTGCTCTGCTGAGGGTCAATGCCGCAGGCCAGATACAGGGCAAGACCATCCAGAGTCGCCTCATGCAAAGCCTTAGCTTCCTGACGCACGGTAATGGCATGCAGATCCACCAGCATATACAGGCAGTCATAATCCTGCTGCATGGCCACCCATTGTTTCAGCGCCCCCATATAGTTACCTATGGTCAGTTGTCCCGATGGCTGACAGCCGCTTAATACAATGGGTTTACTCATTTTAAGGTGATCCTTTAAATACAATTCTGGAGCTCAGAGTCCGGCCAGTTGCTCGCGCATCTGAGCAATCACTTTGGCATAATCCGGTTGGTTAAATATTGCCGAGCCGGCCACAAAGATATCGACGCCAGCCTCAGCGATGGCGCGAATATTATCGACTTTTACGCCGCCGTCAATTTCGATACGAATATTTCTGCCACTGGCGGCAATACGCTTTTTCACCTGGGCCACCTTTTCCAGCGTGGAGGGAATAAAGCTCTGGCCACCAAAACCCGGGTTTACCGACATCAGCAGCACATAATCCAGCTTATCCAGCATATGATCCAGATAATGCAGTGGCGTTGCGGGATTTAATGCCAGACCAGCCTGACAACCGGCCTGTTTAATCAGTTGTACGCTGCGATCGATGTGCTCGGAGGCTTCCGGATGAAAACTGATCATGCTGGCGCCGGCCTCGGCAAACATCTCTATCATGCTGTCTACGGGCTTTACCATCAGGTGCACATCAATATCCGCCTTTACACCATGTTTTCTCAGTGCACTGCAGATCATCGGCCCGAAGGTAAGATTAGGCACGTAGTGATTATCCATCACGTCGAAGTGAATAATATCGGCACCGGCATCCAGCACGGCGTCCACTTCTTCACCCAGACGGGCAAAATCAGCAGATAAAATCGAGGGCGCAATAAGATGTGGCTGCATGACATATCTAATCTGTTGGCAATGGGCTGTTACTCTACCCAATTTACCTGTTACAGAAAAGGCTCAGCACTGCACCATCAGCCGCCCTCACGCTCCATGATGGTGCAACGGCCATCTGACAACACAGCGCCGCTGCCACTTCCTCACTGGTTTACCTTTAGAATGACCACATTTAACCTATAAATATCAATAAGTTAAGCGAGGTTAATTCGTAAGGGATAAAAAGATGGCAAGGCGGCACCAACTTTGCTCCAGCCTTAGTGCACATTATTACAATCAGGAGACACAAGAATGAGACAAATGCACAAAGCATTGATCGCTGCTGCACTGGGCAGTGTATTTTACAGTCAGGCCAGTATCGCCGAAGTCAGCGCCAACATTGGCGTAACCAGCAACTACCTGTGGCGTGGTGTCACGCAAAGCGCCGATGGCCCCTCTGTTTCCGGTGGCCTGGATTATGAACATGAGAGTGGCCTCTATGCCGGCACCTGGATTGGCTCCGTTGACTGGGGTAACGGCGATGGTGCGGAAACAAACTGGTACTTTGGCTATGCCGGTGAGGCCGGTGACTTTGGCTATGACGTAGGTTATGTATATTACGCCTACCCTGAAGAAGAATACGACGAATCCAACTTTGGTGAAGCCTATGCTAACGGTAGCTTCGGTGGTTTCGGCTTTGGCCTGGCCTACACCCTGAATGCCGATGCTGATGATGACGCACCGTTCGGCCAGGGCGACATCTATTACCATGTCAGTTACGGCTTTGACCTGCCCCAGGAGTACTCACTGGGCCTGACCTACGGCTACTATGATTTTGATATCGACGAGAGTGTCTGGGGTGACTGGAATTACAGCCATGTTCAGGCCGATTTAAGCAAGGGTGATTTTACCTTCAGCATTTCAAAAGCGCAGGAAGAATCCGGCGATGACGACACCAAGTTTGTTGTCAGCTGGGGTACCTCTTTCTGATCCGGATATCAGTATATGATTTGATCACCGCTCTGGTGCTCAAACCCTTTCACGGGCCACCGATTCGGCGTGGCCCGTAATACCAATCCGAATAGATAATTTCACTCTCAGAGTGAGTCAGAAGGGCTTATCTATGCAGATAGGTATTACTCTTGCGATAAAGCCAGCTATTTTACCGACCAGCCCCGTTGTTCAATTATTAATCTTGCGTATAATACCAGTGGTTTAGTAACTATCTGGTGTTCATATGACGGGTAAAATCAGGATGATTGCAGGCATCGCGCTGGCCCTTTCTCTTGTTGTGGGGTGGTCCGCCTATTGCGATAAAAGTGAGTACGGCATTGACTGTGGGAACAGTACTGCCCAGGTAGACACCAGCCTGCCCGTAAGCCATCCGCAGAATCGCTGCGCGAAGGGCGCCCAGCAGGATGTTAGCTGGGCTTCATGGCTTTCCGGCAGCCAGCAAGGTATTCAGTTCCATTTTCTGGATTTGCTCGAATTGCTTTCCAGAAGCTCTGACAGCAACACCGATCATATCCCGGCCAACTGATGTCTGAAGCCAATAGCAAAATGTCCTGGTGGGAAGTGATAAAAAGCGTAGCGGCCAGCATGTTTGGCGTACAGAGCGAGAAAAAGCGCCAGGCAGATTTTTCCTCACATCAGTCCATTTTACCCTTTCTGATCGTGGGCGTAGTTTTCGTCGCCCTGTTTGTGATCAGCCTGATTATATTCGTTAAGTGGCTGATTCCAAGCTGAAAAATAGCGCTTTAACAACACCAGTCCTGCTATAGGAAGCGGTTAATAAAGCGCATAAAAGATTTAGACTTTTTAGCCAGAAATATCAGAAACAAAGGTAGTAATACAATAATTACAGAGAATGAAATCACCCAATGAATATGCTTGTAAGGTTCATCATTTAATATCTGCACTAAATCGAAAAACGCAAAAACCCCGAGTACACCAACCAGCAAAGAGATGGTGTCCATAAAGGACTGAAACTTTCCTTTCGACATTTCGGTTGTCAGATCTACGAAATCTCTCAGCTTGTTGTGCGTTTCTTCAAACTCCCGTTCCAGCCCCCATCCACCAGACGATCTGATATGCCAGGAGAACTCCAGAATGCTCTCGTTATGCCAGATATTCATGTTATTGAATTCATCATAATTCACCGTCAATTCTCTTTGCAACGTGGTGCTTTTATCCAGCAACCCGGGGTAGTCACTTTTGGACGCGGAGCCGATGTCATCAAGCATCAGAGATATTTCACTGCCAATTCTGTTTTTTAAATGCTTAAGCAGATTAAAGAAGGCTAACTGATAGCAATAGTCCTGACTCTGTGCATGCGTGATAAAGTAAGCATAATTGCGATGCACTTCGACCTTGATACCACAACTTAACCGTTGCCCCTGTGAGCTAGCCAGCGAGCGCCAATCCTCATCTTCGAGCAAAAATGTTGTTCCATACATGGAAGGAATAAAGAAGTAGTCTTTAGATAATTTAAAATGACTGTAAACCTTCTCTACTGTTCCAATATCCGGATCATTATATTTACCGGAATCAAGCTCTTTCAATTCAAAGAAGTCGTCAACTGACACCTCTTGTTCTTTTACTTTTGCAAAGAAAAGAAAAAAGCCCAGATTTAAAACGTGGCGGATATTGATGCCTTTCCCCTTTAAAGAGAAAATCTCTTCTCTGGGGATCCAGTTTGTTCTGATTTTCTCAATATCTTTCCCGGTTAAGGGGTCTTTTGCTGCGCATTGGGCGATGATCACCAGATTGTCAGAAGAATGTATCATCACCTGATAGGCCACATCGACGGAGGTTTCACCGAACTCCAGGGCGATTGTGCCTAACGAAAAGGTGAATATACGATTTCGTTTCAGATAACGGTTGTGATCAAAAAGCCCGTCAAGCCGTTCCACTTCATTCAACGTTTTTAGCTGGTCGAGGTGCTTACTGAAGAAGTATTTTGGTAGTGAAAAGGCTCTGGATGAATAAAAGTGTTTGATCATAATCTTTGTGGCCCTGAATAGGAGCTTACTTTTTGAACCTGGCGGAGTTTGATCGGCCCGATCCTGACAATAACAATTTCCTGAAAGTTAATGTACCACTCATAAATTCATGGCAACAGAGGGAGACGCTGAACTGGCATCGCAAAAAGAAAACTTTATGGGCATCCGGGAAAACAAACAGGTCATGCCCGACTTTTATGACGCCGGTGGTTTGGGCGATGACACGGTCGCAGGATGGTCCGACAGAATATTCAAAGGTGCCGTTTATCAGAATGCCTTGCCGTGTTCTGTAATGTTCTCGTGAATATTGGCTGAGACATCAACTGGCCTAATTCTGCGTTGCGCTATTTGTTGTGAGCCTGGCGTTGCGGATTAAGTGGATTGTTGCCTTCTGACCACAATAATACAGTCAGAGATGATTATCTCTGACTGCCCCAGTAATTCACCCACCATCAGCCAACTTTAATAACGAACACACTGACTCTGTAGGCGCTATCGTTAACGACATCGATGATTTCCTGTTCGTACTCAAGGCCGGAGTGCGATAACCATTGTGAGATAGCGCTGGTTAATTCCTCTGACCAGGCTAGCGCAACAACGCAGGCATCTGCCGCGGCATACGTTGCATTTCTGTCTTCAGATAGTTTTCGCACATCGTCCTGTACTTTTTTCCAGCCCCCGTGCGGTATTGTTACATGACCGTCACCCGAGCTTTGAAACAAAGACTCAACCTTTAGCTCTATACACATTACGCCATCAGCATTAGTAATCAGAAAGTCTACAGATAAGTTTCGATCAGTATAGATAGCCTGCTCACGCTGCACCGCCGGGTTACCAGGCAAGGTCTTGTAGACCGCGTCCAGCTCCACCTGAACCCAGCCCTCGGCGCCGCCTTTGGTCAGGCAGGCGGATATAAATTTGTTTGTCGTTCCATGCTGTGAATTAAGGATCAGACTTTGTGTCCAGCCCATGATTTGTTTCGCGGTAATATGCATAACGGTTCCTTTTAAATAATAATAGTGTCAGCACAACAACTGATGTTCGCCAGAGCGTTATTCTCAAACATATCGGGCGTTACCATACGCTGGTTTGAACTTTAACCGGGATATATCAGCGCTACTCTGCGCCCCTATATTCACTGTTAAATAAATACGTATCCTTCTTATACTCGATTGTTTTTCTTGTCAGATCCCACCACTTCTTTTGCCTTTTTTGGGGAATACTGATGCAGTGCTCATGGCTTATATGGGTGAGAATCATAGTGATAAAGGGCACACCAACTAGGTTCTCACAGCATAATGTGAGATGCCCAAGCCGTTCACATTCAGCGTTGACACTTCCCCGCTTTCTGGCCAGACATGCGGTTGCATGCATGCTGGCGTATATCGCGTTCATCTTATGATGAATACCCGCATTGTGCTCACCTCCGAGCAGCACTGAACCCGATTTACGAATAAAGTCTTCATCGTGCTTCACCTCAAACTCTGTTACTTCCTGAGTTAACCACAAAAATTGGGGGTGCTTGGTCAGCATCTGCTCCAGCGCAGAATGATCGTAAATTGAAAAACTACGACCGGTGTCGGGATTCGTGGCGGTAGATATAGCCCGGGTGATCATACAAAGACTGGCCACAGCCTCTGAAAAAAACTTGCTGAGATGATCCGGCAAATGCCTGGATGGATCCTGACTGGTTTTGATCAGAACATTTCCCGTTTCATTCAAAACCACATAGCATCCTACATCCATGTAAGAGCGCTTTTTGTCCCCCACCCAGATAGCATTTAAGCGGGGTCTAAACACAACAATCAAAGCTAGTATTGCGATCACAAACGCGCACAACCAATACTCCTGAGCTGCAACTATCATAATTGAGATACTAATCCGTTAATGGCAGAGTCGCGCTTGGCGTATCTGCTTGAGAAAGCCTTTCTTGCGGGGCTGCCAGAAGCCTCCCCGCCTGAAACTGCCAGTTGATTAAACCATTAACATCGTTTTAGGTAGCAGCGACCACTTTGTATGAACCGTTTGATATCGCCACTGTTTTAGTAACAGTATCTTTGGTGACTACAACTTTTATTGCTGATTCGGTGTCCATCGCTGAGCTCACTGTGAACGTGATTTGATCGTTAGTGAAATCAGGATCTGCGCCGAACGTCGCCGTTGCATCAGTATTTGCCCACTCAAGCTTGACTTCCAGACTACCGTCCACCGGAACCGGCAAAAACTGCCCTTGCAGAACATAGGGGTGATTGGTTTTCAGCGATTGGCCGGATTCTACTGTCTTGTACCCATCGCCTTTGTCTGCCACATTGAAAATTTCAGGTGTTCTTAACAACAAACCGCTGAGCCAACTGATCATTTCCAGATACTTAGGATCGGAGTTAATGGAATCCAGATCCCCCGCATACTCGTGAATAAAGGTGGGTGTGACAAACATATAGGTGTCTTTATGCATATCCAGCGTGATGCTCTCAGAATGACCTTTAATACAAGGGCCGACCTGAAACGCCGTCTCATTTTTTGTCATGTCTGCATAAACTACAATGGCGCTGATTGACGGCATACCCAATAAGTACTCACAGACAAAAACAATGTTGCATACTTTACTGTCGGTATGATCATGTCTTGCCGAGATGGTCAGTCCCTCTTTACCAATTGACGAGATCATCGATGAGGCAAAAGCCAGTGCACCGGTTCCGGTGGCAAGACCAAGCAGAGACTCAATAAGATCTTTACTAAACGTTGCCCCACCGCTTTTGCTGGTATGGGTTACGTCTTCCTCTGTAACGTGTACAAATAACCCTGAACCCTTTATAACACTCTCTAAAGCAGCGTAATTATACAAAGAGTAGGGTTTACCCGTGGCGGGATTCATCGTGGTTGACATCGCCCGGGACATACCCGCGAAAAACACAGATACCTCAGCGAATATTTTCTGCACTTCCTCCGCGATGGGTGTGTTTGAGTCAACCGTTGAAGACATCATAATATTGCCGGTCTGGTTAAAGACATAATATTTAGTGGCTTCAATATTGTGGGGGTTTTTAGGAGGTGGCTGGACTTCAGTAGCTTTTATTTTCTCCGGCGTGGTCGCTTCGTCATTGTCGGACATTATTCTTTCCTTAAAAATGATTTTATAGACATAACAACTTATCCCGGGTCTTTAGAAAAAGACCCGGAAACAGGCTTGCGCGCGTATCGGGGGGCAATATCAAGTGATATCCATATGCAACAGCAAAAGACAGACAAATGGAGAACTTATGCTTTTATTTGCACTGTCAGGGGCAACATATTGTCATTCAGTGCCAACAAAATCCGTTTACGAATAGAGGTATAGTCAGCAAAATCAACAAACGCAAATGCGTTTCTCAGGAAAGATTAACAGCCCCCTGCCATGGCCTGTAATCTTTGCACAACCCGGATATTCTGAACCTTCTGTCACAGGCTGTTATCGGGGACCCTGGGTGATGCCATAGCGGGGCCTTGCGTTATTGACTAATGGATCTGAATACCGCATGTTTGCAGTCATAACAGCAGAGCGACAGGGAACAGGGAAATCTTATGGAGTGGGTATTGTTAGCGGTACTGGCCTGCCTTTTTGTGTTCGTCGGAGCCATTCTGTCTTTTCGGAATAAAGGGAAGATTGCCGATCTGCTCCGTGAGCTTGAACTATTAAGGCAGCAGGTGAATCTTCAGGGAAAACAACTTTCCCGTCTCAGGCAATTACTTTCTGACCACAGCGAATCTGAAATAGCCCCACATACAGACTCCGAATCTGCATCGCCCGGGTCGTCGTCAATGGCGCCAGCTGCCAGTCAGTCTCCTGAACCTTCCATTAAGCCAGCATCTGCCGCCACATCGCCGCGGACCGCTACTGAAGCGCAAACTGACAATGACAAAACACCAGCCAGACAACCAGGCGGGGGTTTTGACTTCGAGCGCTTTATCAAAGGCAACGGCCTGTTATGGCTGGGCGGAATGATACTGGCAATCGGCGGCATTTTTCTGGCCCGTTATGCTGCTGAAGCCGGTATGTTTCCGCCTGTAGTACGGGTCACTATGGGCGGGGTGTTTGGCGTTCTGTTGGTAATGGCCGCCGAGTATCTGTTTCGCAATGCTGAACGCTTCAACATTCACTCTGTTTATGTGTGTGCGGCGCTAGCAAGTGGCGGAGTGATCACCTGTTACGCCATTGTATTGGTGGCGTATGACTACTATGGCTTTATACCGGCACCTTTTGCGTTTGGCTTACTGGCAGCAGTGGCTTTAAGTGCCACTTCATTGTCGCTGAGATTCGGCCCTTTGCTGGCCTGGATTGGTATTGTCGGAGCCTATGCGGTACCGGTGCTGGTCTCTACTGACTCGAATAACGTCACCGCTTTACTGCTGTACACGGTGTTTATCTCTGCCTCTGCCGTGTGGGTCTCCCAGGCTGTAAATCAGCGTTGGCTTTGGTGGCTGAGTTTTGCGGGCCACTTTTTATGGATGTTCATCGGTCTGACCCTGGCCAATGACAGCCACTTTACCCTGTTGCTGGTATTCGGGTTATTGTCTGTGTACCTGTATGTGTTGTCAGATATTCTTGGCTGGGATCTGCGCGCAAAAATGGACAATGCGCTGCCCATCAAAGACCTGCTGATGCCCCGTAAAGAACACCTGGGCGTGATCTTGCCACTTCTGGGGATCAGTTTCTTTCTGGCAGCGTTCGGTTCTGCTCCTCAGGTGGTCATCGCCGCTATGGCGGTATCAGCGGTGCTGTGTTATTCACCTTACCGCCACAGCGCCTTTGACTCCTGGCCGTTTCTGGCACTGATCTTTTTGTTGTATGGTTTCACCCTGTTGCCTGCACCGCTAAGCTACACCGATAACCTGTTTCCTTTCCGTGGTGGCTATTTGTTTATTCAGATAGCGGCCCTGGCCGCTATTGCCTACAGCCTGCTGATGCTGCGTTATACACAGCGACCGGCCTGGCTGTTGCTGTTGGTGCTCGCTCCTGTGAGCTTATTCGGCATCAGTTATGCCTTATCTGCCGATCAGGCCAGCCAGTATCTGTATCCGGTCTGGGCGATGGAACTGGCGCTGCTTGCCATCGCCAGCTCTGTTGCCACAGTGCGTGCTGCCCCGGGGCTTTTTCGCATCACCCTCACCATACTGGCCAATGCCTGTATTACCTTGTGTATGACCATGTTGCTGGATGCCGCGACCTTATCGCTGGCTATCGCCATTCAGATCGCCAGCATGAGTTATTTAAGCCACAAATACCGGGTTGAACTGCCTGCGTGGTTATATAAAGCCGCTCTGACACTCGTTACAATCCGCCTGAGCTTTGCCCCCTGGCTGGATGATTATGCTGGCGAGCAGATTCTGGGCCTGCACTGGACCATCGTCATTTACCCTCTTGTACTGGCAACCCTCTGGTTTGCCCGCCATTACAATCCTTCAGCCTCGTTCAGAACCTGGCTGGAGGGCGCCTTTGTGCATGTACTGGCGCTGTTTGTTAGCACAGAAACCAGTTATCTGCTGGTGGGCCACTATCCGGTCTTTTTCGACTTAAGCTTTAAAGAGGCCGCACTGCTGGCCGTTAACTGGCTGGTGCTTGCTGGCGTTTACCTGCGGCGGGCCGGGAATGCCCTGCGCACAGCGCGTTTTTACCGCTTATTTGCCGGCCTGCTGCTTATTGGTGCCGGTGCATTGCACCTGGATATTTCATTGGCCAGCAACCCCTTTATTGAAGCGGTTCAGACCGGTGAAGGCGTATTTATAAACTGGTTACTGGTACTGTGGGCGTTACCCGCACTGATACTGCTCAGCATGGATCAGTTGGGCCTGACGGCGGCGCGTTTTAAAACTCTGCTTAGGCTGACAGCCGGGCTGTTCACCTTTATGTATATCAACGGCCTCATCCGCGGTGCCTGGCACGACGGCGCACTCAGATTAAATGGTGTGACCGAGCAGGCCGAACTCTATGCCTACTCCATCGTCTGGTTAATTATTGCCACCGCCATGATTTTTATGGGCCATTACTTCAACAAGGTTAAAGTCAGCCATCTGGGTTTTGGTATTCTGGCCATGGTACTGCTCAAAGCCTTTTTGATTGATATGGCGAACCTTGAAGGCTTGTATCGGGCCATATCCTTTATCGGCCTGGGTTTAAGCCTGGTCGCCATCGGCTGGCTGTTCCAGAAACTGAATTATGAAGATAAACAAATCAGGGCAGACAGTGAGACGTCATAAGTTACTACTGAATGGCGGCTTTGAGCTGGTTTCGGACCTTTGCCACCGCTCATAAAAATGAATACGGTTTACTCAATATCTGTGTTGTCGCTCAACTAGGAGAAGATACAGTGTCTATCAATAACAAAGTCTATGGTAAGGGAGAATAAGATGACTGATGAAAGTTTGGAGCCCGAAAGCCAATATATCGATAAGCCGATAGATTTCATTGAGTTACCGCTTCGGGATGGAGGTATGAAGTACCGCTTCAACTCAGCCGAAGAATTGAAATCTTTCATTCATCAGGAATACGAGTTTTGGAGTTGGCTTCAAACTGAAGGCCAACCGTTAGATGAATTTTGTAAACAGCTTTACGCGGGGTTGTCAACGTCGTAAAAAATATGTTCTCCACCATTGTCGCGCAATGGGAAGCCCAGAACCATGAAGCACTAAAACAATCAAAGGGAAATTTAGAAGGATTTTTAACGTTCA
This sequence comes from Lacimicrobium alkaliphilum, assembly GCF_002591895.1. Taxonomy (GTDB): domain Bacteria; phylum Pseudomonadota; class Gammaproteobacteria; order Enterobacterales; family Alteromonadaceae; genus Lacimicrobium; species Lacimicrobium alkaliphilum. The sequence continues at coordinate 48,144 of NZ_NISX01000015.1, read as the reverse complement.
TCGACTTCCCATTCTTATGCAAGATTACAGGAAAGGCGATTGAAGAAGAAGTGACTGAGTCACCCATGGTTGCAGCAAACATGTTATATCTATGTTGTGCTCCAAAAAAAGGACAATACAACCAAGATACGAATAATTTCGTTCAATGGTATCACGGAATTGGAATGCCGAACGCCAATGGCAGGTCGTCTCCACTATTTTCGGCCTTTCTAAGGTCGGAAGGATACAGGTTCAAAGCAAACCGGATACTGCAAAAGCTTGATCTGTTTGGTGTAGATGCCAACTTGCAGAGCTTGGGGAATAGTTTAGAGATTGCCACTGCTGAAATCCTGAAAGTAAAACATGAATGTGAAGAATCTGCGACGGATTTTGAGTTATGGAAACAATCTGAGAAATCAAAACATGAGCAGTGGAAAGACCAGCAATTACAGGACTTTGAATCATATAGCAGACAACTTCTCCGACGCTATGTGTCAGAAAAGACCAGATACATCAGGCGCACCAATGAAGTGCTACAAACAGGCGAAGAAACTGTTGAAAAAGCCAAAGATGTGTACTTGTCTCAGATAGAGTTGGATGCTTCGGTCACGTATTGGGAAAGCAAAAAAGATGTCCACAAAGGATCCAGGAAGATTTGGCTAATTGCGATGTTTGCACTGGTCGCATTGACTGCTTTTTCCCCATTATTGGTTTCGCTTTTACCGGTGCCGGATTTAACTGAAGACAAACTGCTGCTGAATGCTTTCAATCCGATGACATTGATCACATCTGTTCTCTTGATATCGCTTTTAAGCTTCTGCATTCGATTGTGTTCAAAGCAGTACTCCACCCAACAGCATTTATACCTGGAGGCAGAGGAACGCAAGACGATGCTAAAAACTTACTTAGCATTAATGAATGAAGGAAAATTGGTGGAGCAGGAAGACAGAAAAGTAGCCCTGGATACACTGTTCAGGGCTGCGCAAACAGGCATTGTGGCAGAGAACGGAAGTATCGTCCCATCAGAGACCATAATTAGAATCGTAGAAAAACAGACTGCAGCTACCAAACCTTGAGAAACAAGTAGACAGGTTAATTAGTTGTGTTCTGAATGTGCAACAGAATAAAAGTGTTATTAATCCGATCAAGAGGGTCAGATAAATTCGATAGGTGACTCCTTTTATTGTCTGATAAATACACAACTCTGCTATCGTAAAGGAATAAAATCCGGTATGCTGTACATGTATGACAAGTAATACAGGTGGCGAAATGTTATCCCTCAGACTCTCAAATGAGATAGAAAACCGGCTGGCGCAACTGGCTGAAAGTACCGGTCGCACCAAGTCGTTCTATGCCAAAGAAGCGATCGTGAAGTATCTGGATGAAATGGAAGATACCTACATCGCAATTAACCGGGTAGAGAAACCTGGCAAACGTGTGTCAATGGAAGACGTGGAGGCAGAGCTTGGGTTGGAAGATTGAGTGGGACGAACGCGCTGTAAAGGAGCTGAAGAAGCTCGATAAGCAAGCCCAGAAAGACATCATCCAGTACCTCAAAACCCGTATCGCCACAGAGGAATCCCCCCGTCGCTTCGGCAAAGCCTTGATTGGTGACAAAGCAGGACTGTGGCGCTATCGGGTGAAAGATTACCGCATTATCTGCAACATCGAAGATGACAACCTCGTGGTGCTGGTTGTGCGTACCAGCCATCGGAAAAATGTATATGACTGAATCAAAGGGTCTAGAGGGTCAGCCACGTGTTTTGTACCTCGACTGAGCAGCTATTGGCCCTAGTTTAAAGCCGCCGGGGGCGAAGAGTTTATTGACTACAGACAGCTGCGGGTCAGTATTACCTTTTTCGATATCGCGCAGGGTTTTATCTGAAATTCCCACAAATATTGCGTATTGGGTCTGTGTCATACCATACAATTTGGTGCGTATGCGCTTTATCACCTGCCCTGTGGTAAGAGTGTTTTCAGCCAGCTCTGTTTCTATCGCCTGCAAGATAGCCTTGCGTTCGCTAACAGACAGATTAACCATGGTAGACCCCATTTCAGACATCTTGCTTTTGGTCCTGTTGAAGCCGATAGTCGGAAATATTCTACCGAAGAATATCAAGAACATACTTAGATCAGGAAGCAAACTACCGCTTTATTCTTGTGCGTAGTGAATTTGCGGTAGTTTATTACCGAATAGGCGCAGTGTCCTTTGGGTCTGACCGTGGGGCTGATTTTTTGGAAATAGGGCTGCAGATTGGAAACCTTGTGACACAATGATTGCCCTGAGTTAACTCTGAACAGGGCCCTTGTTATTCGGCCATTGCAGCAGCATTGCCACAAATGCCCAGTGCCAGGCAATGCCTGCCAGCACCGCAATATGAAACAGTTCATGGGGCCCAAGCACGCCGGGGATCAGCACCGGTACGCGCAGGAAATCCAGCGTCGCACCCAGGGTGTAAGCAAGGGCCCCGAAAAACAGCGGCCTGATAACGGCGAAACCATGCATTCGATGGGTAAGATAGGCCGATGCAATGCCCATCCAGCCCAGACCAATATAGAACAGCAGCCCCAGCCATTCGGCAAAACCGGTAAAGTAGATGGTCTTCAGCGTCAGCCCGATAATAGCAAGGCCCCAGATCACGGTGAGAAAACCCCAGCGCCAGAAGCCACGGAACATAATGGCGTGGATAGGCGTGAAAGTGCCCGCAATCAGCAGAAAAATACCGGCATGATCGAGCCGTTTTAGTACCGCCCGCCCGGTTGTGCCGGGTTCCAGCATATGAAACACGCCACTCATCGACAGTAAAAACACCACTGAGAATACATAAATGCTCACTGTGGTTATTCGCACCGGCGACCCCACAGTTTTGCGGATCAGTGCTACCCCAAAAATCAGGGCGAGTACGGCGGCCAGTAAATGGCTGATGGAACTGAAGGGGTCGCTAAAGCCCGGGATGTTTATCACGTCCATAATGTTTCTCCAACGCTGTGATCAACGGGGCAGAATGAGCAACAGAACACTCTAAAGAAACCCTGCATTCGTAATGCCAGGTCAGTTCCGGTTGCACAAGTCCGGATATGATCTCTGGTTTGTGCCGGTCGACTGAAGTCGACCCTACAATAACCAACAGCATTCCGGCGATGTTCTGCTACCTGCCACACCTGACGCTGCTTTGCGGGCTGCGTAGCCACTAAGCCTGATACAGGGCCAGCAGTTCGTCCACCTTAGTGCGGGCATGGCTTTTCTGGCTGATATAACGACCTACTTTCAATTCTTTAAGACTGGCACCCTGGTAAATCTGCCGGGTCAGTTCCGTGTCATGGTTACTGATCAGCACCGGAATGCCTTGCTGCTGGGCGGTGCGGGCCGCACATTCTGCCAGCCTGCTCTGCTGTGCCAGACTAAAACCGTCAGTGGCATAGCCGGTGAAATTGGCGGTGGCACTTATCGGCGCATAAGGCGGATCGCAATAGATAATATCCCCTTTTTGAGCGAGGCTGAACATATCGGCAAAGGGCTTACAGACAAAGGTAGCGTGGCGGGCTTTTTCGGCGAAGTTGTAAAGTTCGGCTTCAGGGAAATAAGGCCGTTTATATCTGCCAAAGGGCACGTTGAACTTACCGGAAAGGTTATAGCGGCACAGGCCGTTGTAACCGAAGCGGTTCAGGTACAAAAACAGCACGGAGCGCTGATAGGTATCATCGCTGAGGTTAAACTCCTCACGCACCCCGTAGTAATGCTCAGGGTTATTATTGTCCGGGGTAAACAGGGTTCTGGCGTCAGCAATATAGTCTTCCGGCTTTTGCTGCAGTATCTGATACAGGTTAATCAGATCGGGGTTGATATCGTTGAGCAGGTAGTCTTTGTAGTCGGTATTGAGAAACACAGAACCGGCGCCAACAAAAGGCTCTATCAGCCTCTCGCCATCGGGAAGAAGGGAACGGATTTCACTGACCAGACTGTATTTGCCACCGGCCCACTTCAGAAACGCCCGGCTCTTGTTATTTTCCATCTTGCCACTGCTACAATCACAAAGTCAGGATTGTAACTGAATCCTTATTGCCATTGGGAACTAATTTCTTTACGAACCTGAGCCACGGTCTTGGCAAACGGCTCACCGTTTCGGATTGCGTCTGGTAATTCACTGGCTGCCGATCTTGCCTGTTCCAGGCTTCTGAAACTGCCCTGCATTAACAATACATGCCAGTTACCACCGTAGCGGCGGGTCTGATAACGCCAGTTTTCTCCGTTCAGGCCATGACGCTGAATAAAGTCATTCAGAACCCGGCTGTCACTGGCGGCAGAAAGCTGAAGAAGATACTCGGAATCAGGCAATGTCAGCAGGTATTGCTCATCCCAGGCATAGTCAGGCTGCGCCGCCACTGTTTCTGATTCGTCTTGCTCTGGTTGCACGCTGTGTATCTCAGCAGACGAATCTGGTGCTTCTTCGGTATCCGCAGAGGCGGGATCAGTCGCCTGTTGCTCAGCGATTTCCGGTTTATTAAGTTGCTTTATCGTTTCTGACCACTGGGCAACGGTTTGCGTTGTGCTTATTTGTGTAATGCTTTGTTCTGGCTCTGCCTGGTTTTCCCGGGGAACAGGCTTGTTCTTTTTTTCAGCTGGCTCTGCAATGGTTAAAGACTGAGGTTTCTGGTCTTCGATGTGCTGTGATAATTGTTTTGAGTTAACCGGGTCCGATTCCGGCACCGACTCTTCTGACAACGCGGGTAATTGCACCATTGCAATCGCATCAGCGGGCAATATCTCGCCAATCAAATCAGGATAAAACCAGTGCATAAGACCAACAAAACTGAGTAAGAACACACCAACAGCCGCGCCTCTGAACACCTTCGATGAAACGGGCCCTGAATGCTTTTCTGGAGGTTTTTCTTGCTGCGCCCGTTGCGCCATACGGGCATTGAAAGCCTGGCGTTTCTCAGCCAGAAGGCGATCCAGATCGGAAAGCGCCAGTTCAGTCGACTCAGAAAAATCATGTTGCAACAACACAGGACGTACATCACCCTTTAGTTGCTGTTTGGTGGTCAGGGCCCAGTCCGTATTCCCGGCCAGTAAAATACACAGTTTGTCACTGTGCAGACTCAGATCCCATAATTCATTGATCAGCATCGGAGGAAGCTGGCCAGCCTGGCTTACCGCAATAACGGTTCGCCCCTGTGTCCGTGTGTCAGCAGAAATGCTTTGTTGTAAAGGCCGGCGGGGATCGCACTGAACAACGCCATAGAGCTGGGTAAGAAGTTGCTGGCGAAACCCCTGCTCTTGCTGAATCTCTGCAGCATTGAGAAACGCAATATTAACAGACTCATCAAGATCACTGACAAACTCGCTGAGAAAGCTCTGTTGCTTTGATGCACCCTTACCGCCCAACAGCACAAGGCCTGAGCTGAAAGTCGTCAGATGTTGAAGTCGTTGTTGTAAGTCAATAAAGGCTGTTTGCACGTTGCCACCTGTCAGGAGGCATTAAGAGTCTCTTTCAGCAATGCCTCATCTACGTCGTCTGTTACTACAGCACTGCCTATGGCATCAGGGATCACAAAGCGGATACGATTAGCCTGAACCTTTTTGTCATGGCGCATATGTCGCATAAAACTGTCGAATCCCATCTTCTCAGGCGCTTTAACCGGCAGTTCGAAGGCCTTAAGTAAATCGACAATACGACAAACTTCTGACGCACTGAGCCAGTTTTTGTGCTGTGCAACTACAGAAGCAAGAACAATGCCTGTTGCGACAGCTTCGCCGTGCAGCCAGTTACCGTAGCCCTGTTCAGCCTCGATCGCATGACCAAATGTGTGGCCAAGATTGAGTAACGCCCGGCGTCCTCTCTCCTGCTCATCTTCGGCAACAATTTCAGCTTTAATCTGGCAACAACGACGCACGACTTCCTGCAACAAGGCCTGGTCCTTTTCACGCAGCCCTTGTTGATGCTGCTCCAGCCAGTCGAACAGTTGAGCATCATAAATGATGCCGTACTTGATCACTTCCGCCATCCCGGCCGCAAATTCGCGTCGGGGTAAACTGCATAGTGTCATGGTATCGATAATCACCGCTGCGGGCTGATAAAAAGCCCCGATCATATTTTTTCCCAGCGGGTGATTTACCGCCGTCTTACCGCCCACCGAAGAGTCTACCTGGGCAAGCAATGTAGTGGGTATCTGAATAAAGGGGATGCCGCGCTGGTAACAGGCAGCTGAAAAACCGGTTAAATCACCGATAACGCCGCCACCCAGGGCAATAAGAGTGGTGTCGCGGGCTGCATTATTTTCCAGCAGATAGGTCATAACGCGTTCGAAGCTGGCAAGGGATTTAAACTGTTCACCGTCAGGCAACACCAGCTTTTCAGCATCCAGCCCGGTGAGTAAATCCATTACTTGTGCACCGTAGAGCACATCGACAACATCGTTAGTCACAACGACGATTTTTTTGCTGTCTAAATGACCACGGATAAGTCCGGATTCTCTGAGAGTGTTGACGCCAATATAGATGGGGTAACTGCGCTCACCCAATTCAACATTCAGTGTATTCATCAGCGCAGAACCCCCACGTTATATTTCTGATTAGAGTCCGATCTTGTCGATAATCTGACTGGCCACAGCGCGGGCACTTTGATCGTCAGTTTGTACCACGTAGTCTGCCACTTCTTCGTAAAGCGGATTGCGCTCTTCGGCAAGGTTACGCAATACCGTTTCAGGATCATTGTTCTGCAATAAGGGGCGACGTTTATCCCTTTGCGTGCGGGCGACCTGCTTATCAATAGTGGTTTGCAGATACACCACAATGCCTCTGGCAGCGAGACGATTGCGTACAGTTTTACTAATCACTGAGCCTCCGCCAGTCGCCAGCACAATCCCCTGCTTCTCGGTCAGATCGTTGATCACGCCTTCTTCGCGAACGCGGAAACCTTCCTCTCCTTCCAGATCAAATACCCAGGCTATATCTGCGCCAGTGCGACGCTCAATTTCCTGATCTGAGTCGTAAAATTCTAAATGAAGTTCGTCTGCAAGGTGTTTACCAATAGTGCTTTTACCTGCACCCATTGGCCCTACCAAAAAGATATTTCGTTTTTCGGCCATGTTTGATTAATGTCACACAACTAACGGTTAAAAATGAATAAACTCAACCCCCGGTCGAATTTGAGAAGCGGGATTATCTCAGTTTAGTCTGTTGATATGCAAGTTCGATCTGCCCGGAGTTCGGGAAAAGAGCTGAAGGGGGCCACCAGCCCCCGTTTCTCATGATAATTAAAGCGCCTCATCAATGATTTTTGGGGTCACAAATATCAACAATTCACGCTTTTCAGTAAAATCCCGGGAATTCTTGAACAAATATCCCACCACAGGAAGATCACCGAACAATGGCACTTTCTCAATGGCATTGATCAGGTTCTGCTGAAAGATTCCCCCCAGAACCACTGTTTCACCATTTTCCACCAGCACCTGAGTGGAAATCTCCTGGGTGTCGATGGCCACTGCAGGACCTGTTGAGGTAGACACGGTATCACCGCGGGTATCTTGTGTGACAACAAGATCCAGGATAATGCGGTTATCCGGAGTAATGTGCGGAGTAACAGTCAGACTGAGTACGGCTTTCTTAAACTCTACTGAAGTTGCACCGCTTGACGTTGCCTGCACATAAGGGATCTCTGTACCCTGCTCTATGTAAGCTTCGCGTTGGTTGGCGACGGTAATACGTGGGCTGGCGATTATCTCACCCTTATTCTCACTCTCCAGTGCAGACAACTCCAGATCCAGAATGGTACCGTCTGCCAGCTTGGCTATCTGAAAACCGATACGGCCAGCGGCACCGGTGACAGGCAGATTCACATTTAATCTGTCAGCCAGAGCCGGTACCTGGCCTCCGGCGACACTCTCTGCCCCCTCCAGCGAACCCGACACGCCATCATCATCCTGACGGTCGCTGAACCCCCAACGCACGCCTAATTGCTCATCCACATTATCGCGAACTGTTACCATGCGGGATTCGATCAGTACCTGCTTTATCGGAATATCAAGTTCTTTGACCATACGCCGCGCTTCCTGAATGGATTCCTGCGTATCTCTGACCAACAATGCATTAGTGCGATTGTCCACCGTCACCGCACCGCGGGCGCTGAGTATACCTCCCTCACTGGATTTGAGAATGGTCGCCATATCAGACGCCTTGGCATAGTTAATTTGTATTGTTTCTGAACGCAGCGGTGCCAGCTCAGCGGCCTGCTGTTCTGATTGCAGTCGCTGTGTTTCTCTTGAAGAGAGTTCTTCTGCCGGTGCAATAAGCAGAATGTTACCTTCCATGCGCTTATCAAGACCTTTGATCTTCATAATCATATTCAGAGCCTGGTCCCAGGGAACATTGTCCAGACTCAGCGTTACGTTACCGGTGACCGTATCGGTGGTAACCAGATTAAAGCCACTGATTTGAGCAATAACCTGCAGCACCTGGCGCACAGGCACATCCTGAAAGTCCAGTGACACCGGAGCTCCGTCATATTCACTCTGCACACTTTGCTGGCTGCCCTTAGGGGCTGCGGTATCGATCTCTACAACCAGACGATCGCCAAGCTTTTGGTGCTGAAAACTGACTCCGGAAGAGGTTTTAAATACGATCACTGCGCCCTCATCCTGCTGAAAGGTTTCCAGCCAATCAACAGGTGTACCAAAATCCATCACATCCAAACGATACAACAATTCCTTTGACAGCCGGCTGCCGGGCAATTGCAACTCAACGCCTTCCGGTACCTCAACCAATGCCGAGTCAAATCCTTCCTGGTCCATTTGCATTTCAATGCGTGCACCACCGCCCTGATTACGTCGAAAATCAATTTCCTTAACCTCATAGGGCAATGCCTCTACCGGTTTCTCGTAGGGGTCCACCAGCTCTATATCCTGGGCCTGAGCCGACAGGCTTTTGATGCCAACCAGAATCAGAAATATCAAAGACATCCAGGGCCAGTGCCTGCTGCGTCTGTTTAGACTTTTATTAAAAATATAACGTTCAGACATTGTCGTTTTCTCCTGCCTTTGAGGACATCGTCAGGGTTGCTTGTTTTTCCTGCCAGCACCCTGTGCCGTCGGGCAGCATTTCAGTAATAGAAACCTTGCCGTTGGAAATATCAGTAATTCGCCCAAAGAATAAACCCAGACGGTCTCCCACACTGGCTTTGTGTAAACTGCCATCATTGGCCTGGATCATCGCCCAGATTTTACTGTTCCGGCTGAAAAAGCCTTTAATAGAAAGAGCATCGGTACCATAACGCTCCAGTGGTTGTTTAGTTCTGGAAAAGTCAGGCTGCATACAGTTCGCTTTCTGCGGCTGAACCCGTTCTGCAACCTGCCCGCGCGGCCGTTGAAACGGACTGCGTTTTTGATTCGCTTCATAGACAAACGCCGGTGTTTTACTGAATTCCGGATATGACTCGATACTCACACGAGTATTCTGTTCAACCTCACTGACAAAAGCCTTCAGGTCGTCAACGTTGGGCTGACACGCGGTGAGAAGGACGAATACAAAGAGACTCAAAATTCTCATTTCGCCTCCCCCTTCATCCCATTGGTAGACGACGTGCGGTAGGTTTTGGCCTGTAAGCTTAACCGTAAACCGCCACTTTCATTCACCATTTCGAAATCGTGCACAGTAACAATGCGGGGCAATCCGGCCACATCGGAAAGGAACTTGCCAAAATCGTGGTAATCACCGCGCACTTCCATCTGAATCGGTAGTTCTGTGTAGAATTCTTTAGGTATTTCCTGTTGCCAGTTCAGCAGTTTGAAATTCAGCCCCGCCGAGGTTCCTACAAATGTAATGTCGTCCAACAGCCCGGGAGTTTCATTGCTGGTTGGCAAAGACTTGAGCATCGAAGAGAAGTCCTGCTGAATCCTGGCTAACTGTTCTTCGTAAGCCTGAAGATTAATAGCGATACGATACTTGGCTTCATAGTTGTTCTTCAGTTCCACTTCCTTTGCTTCCGCCGTTTCCAGCAAGGGCAATTTGTCATTAACCAGTAAGTAAAACCCCAATACCCCAGTGAGAATAGCGATAACCAACCCCACCACAAATTTAACTTCAAACGGCCAGATCGCCAACTGTTCGAAGTCGAGATCATTCATCTCCCTGAGCTTTTTAAAATCAAACTTCATTTTTCTGCGCCCTCCGTCACCATCTGTGGTGCCACTACCGCACTGATATTGAAGGTCAGTTTGAATTCACTTACGGCGTCAGAGCTGCTTGTATCAGCCACAATGGATGATAGTTCGCCACGGTTAAATACTCTGGACAGCTCCAGTTGACGCATAAATTCCGACAGCCGGTTGTTGGACTCACTCACACCCAATACTTCCAGCTGATTTCCGCGACGTACCAGACTGCGGAAAGATACGCCTGGTGGCAGAATGCGGGCCAGTTCATCCAGCACCTGCGGCGCCACATTGCGGTTAGTCTGGAGTTGCTCAATCAGCGCCATACGCCGCTCCAGATCTTTTTTCTTGTCTTTAATGTCTCTGATCTTTGCTATCTGACTATCGAGTACATCGATACGTTGTTGCAGAAAGTTGTTTCTCTGCTGCTGATTAGAAATCATGGTGTCCACCATCGTTCCAATCAACCAGAATAATGCCAGCACGAATACCGCCAGCAGCGCCAACAACGTAATATATTCTTTTTTCTTTTTCTGACGATGCGCCTCGCGCCAGGGCAGAAGATTTATATGTGCCATGGACTAAAACTCCTGCTTGCCAACCCTGCGGCAATGGCTAACTGAGGTGCCAGTGAACCCAGACGCTGTTTGATTTCCGGTTTCATTTTCATGTTTGCAAAGGGATCAAACAGAGCCACTTCTATCGACAATTCCTTTTCCAGCTCCGCAGCCATTTCAGGCAACAATGCACCACCACCGCTAATCAGTATATGTTTGGGTTGCACCTTGTTCGTAGAGGCCACATACATTTGTAACGCGCGACTCAGCTGCTGTTGAAGGTTGGCCATAAATACCGGCCATTGTTGCTCTTTCCAGCTTTCTTGTAACAACCCTTCCGCCATCTGTTGTTCTGCATCCTGCCACTCCATGGCAAAAACCAGTGATATGTCTCTGATAAGATTATCAAAGCCAAAATTGTGCTCTTTACTGTAAATCACCCGATTACCCTGCACTGCGGTAACCAACAGCTGGCTTGCACCGAGATTGATGCAGCACACCGGTTGCTCGTCGCTCGACGGGCCGTATTCAATTAACGCACTACCCAGGGCATATCCCTCTACATCAATGACGATGGGCTCCAACTCTAATTCACGCAACAGCGTCACCCTGTTGTCAATCATGTCTTTGTGACCCGCACTAAGCAACACCTCTACCTTTGCAGTATGGCTCTGGCTTGGCCCAAGCTCTTCAAAATCCAGATAGACTTCATCCAGCGGATAAGGAATCAAACTGTCGGCTTCTATTTCAATCTGGGATTCCAGCTCGTGATCCGACTGTTCGGGATCCATATACACCACTTTCGTAATAATTGAAGCACCGGATACGGCTACGGCCGCACTCTTACACTTCACTTTGAGTGCATTTCTTACTTTGCGGATAGCATTGCTGACTGCATCAAAGTCTTTAATATCTCTGTCGGCAAAGGCATCACCGTTGATGGCCTCGCAAGCTACGGCCGCCACCTGTACGTCGGTACCGGATCCGGTAAGCAACACCGCTTTAACATAGCGGGTGCCAATATCCAGCCCAAGTACAGGTGATATTTTTTTGCTGAAAATTTTATTAAGCAAAGCGGCGTCCTGTTTTTTTCGTTAAACTACGAGTTAACCATTATTCACTAAATTTTTATACTTAATGGTTCCCGTAATGGTACATAGGTATAATACCAACTACATTAGGTAACTGTTCAGCTCAGAGCAAGCCAGAAGGGCTTAGGTCAAGGCGCCGCTTTGAAGGCATAGTGGTTCTATGTCAAGAAGCGGCAACACAGAGATAAGCCCTTCTGGTTGCTCCCTTCGGGCGAGGCTAAAATGCCCTCTGGCTGTGTTATGGTCCTTTGATTTAGAACCACTAGACCTTCAGGACCATGCCTTGCCAGCGGACATTTTAGCTCTCGCTGAGTGAGCATTTACCTAATGTAATTGGTATCAATATAAGCCATTTCCCTGAAATTGCTCTGATAAAATAGGTTTTTGTGAAGTACGTCAAACCTTTAGCTCTGACTTTTATTATTTGTTCATTCCTGAGCGTCATCGCTCTGGCGGCTCTGTATTTTTATATCCGTCCCGAGCTACCAAGTGTAGCTATGTTAAAAGATGTACGCCTGCAAACACCAATGAAAGTTTACTCCCGTGATGGCTTGCTGATTTCCCAGTTTGGGGTCAAGCGACGCATACCTTTGGAATTAAAAAACATACCTGAACCGATGCTCCAGGCATTTCTTGCAACGGAAGACAGTCGTTTCTATGACCACCCCGGTGTTGATATTATCGGCGTTGCCCGCGCATTTATGAATCTGGTGCTGACAGGAGAGAAGGGACAGGGTGCCAGTACTATTACCATGCAGTTAGCCCGGAATTTCTTCCTGACCCGGGAAAAAGCCTGGATGCGCAAAATAAAAGAAACCTTTATTGCGTTGCATATTGAGCAGTTACTCAGCAAAGATGAGATCCTCGAACTGTATCTGAATAAAATTGAGCTTGGCCACAGAGCCTTTGGCGTCGGTGCGGCGGCGCAGGTTTATTTTGGCAAGACGGCCACAGAGTTAAATCTTGCTGAAATGGCCACTATCGCGGGACTCCCCAAGGCCCCTTCTAACCTGAATCCCATTAGTAATCCACAGGCGTCAAAAGAAAGACGCCGGGTTGTGTTAGCGCGGATGTTGGATGAAGGCTATATCAACAGAGATGAGTTTCTTCAGGCTGCAGAGGCTGACTTTACAGGGGAGAAACATGGCGCGGAAATACAATTACATGCCCCTTACCTTGCCGACATGATTTATATGGAAATGATCAATCGTTACGGCAAGGAAGAAGCTGAAACCGCTGGTTACCAGGTTTACGCCACTGTGCCGTCGACTCTGCAAACGGCTGCCCAGCAAGCGGTCAAAAGGAATCTGCATGATTACGACGAACGACACGGTTATCGAGGCCCTCTGGCGCAGTTATGGGAAGCGCCACCCGCGATACAGAAAGACGACGAGAAAAACGATCAGAGCCTTGTTGAAGTACCCCGGCCGGAGGATGAGCAATACGGCTGGACTGAACAACAGATGAAAGATTTTCTGGCTGAGCAGCAGAGCTTTGCACCTTTACTTCCCGCCATAGTGACTGAAGTAAAAGACAAGCAAATCAGCGTTTTCGCCCTTGACCAGGGCTATATTGATATCAACTGGGACGGACTGGCGTGGGCCCGCCCTTTCATTACAGATAGCAAGCAGGGCAGCGAACCGCAAGAAGCGAAAGACATTGTCAGTCCGGGCGCCCATATCATGATCCGCTTCAATACAGAATCAGAACAATGGCAGTTATCTCAGTTTCCTGATGCCAGTGGTGCTCTGGTGTCACTGGATCCGCAAAATGGTGCAGTCAGGGCCATAGTCGGCGGCTACAGTTTTTATCAAAGCCAGTTTAACCGGGCCACACAAGCCAAGCGTCAGGTAGGCTCAAACATTAAGCCTTTTATTTACTCAGCGGCAATTAATAAGGGTTACAGCCTGGCAACGATCATTAACGATGCCCCTATTAATCAGTGGGATCGTAGCTCTGGCATAGCCTGGCGACCTAAGAATTCCCCGGAGATTTATGATGGCCCGATTCGTATGCGGGTGGCTCTTGGACGCTCCAAGAACGTGGTGTCGGTCCGGCTGCTGCGCAGCGTCGGGCTGGACGATATTGTCGCCCATTTAGCAAATTTTGGTTTCAATCCCCATGAATTACCCAGAGACGAGTCTCTGGCATTGGGGTCGGCATCGCTGACACCACTTGAAGTCGCCCGTGGAATAACCATTATCGGTAATGGTGGCTATGCCGTAGAACCCTATTTTATCGAGCGTGTAGACAATGAAATGGGGGAAACACTGTGGCAGGCGAACCCAGCGGTGGCGGCCCCTGCATTTGCATCTCAACAGGAAAATAACGAACTGGATCTGTTGGCAATCAGCGATGGCCGGAAATTTTCATTACCCCCACTCTATGCACCACAGGTGATCTCCAGGCAGAATGCCTTTCTGACCCGGGAAATGATGCGTACCGCAATATATAGCGGCGGTAGCTGGTCCAAGAATACCTATTGGCAGGGCACGGGCTGGCGGGCCAATAATCTGATGTCACGGGACGACCTGGCCGGTAAAACCGGTACCACCAATGACGCTAAAGACACCTGGTTCAGTGGCATGGGGGGTAACCTGGTGACGACCACCTGGGTAGGGTTTGATGATATGAACCGATCACTGGGCCGTACCAGCCGTAACCAATATCTGATCAACAAAAACCCACAACAGTTTAATTGGATGGGAAATGCCATGGTGGGTGCAGAAGATGGTGCCAGAGTGGCGCAACCAGCCTGGATTCGCTTTATGCGGCAGGCCCTTGAAGGTGTGCCGGAGCAATACCCCACGGTGCCCGAAGATATTGTTACAGTCAGAATCGACCGTACCACAGGCAAACTGACACAACGTACGGATCACACCTCAAAGTTTGAGTATTTTATCCGCGGTACCGAACCTACCCAGTATGTGGATGACAGTGAATTTGTTGATCCCTTTGATCAGGGTCAGCCAGTGATTCAGAATGAGGATATTTTTTAAATAACCCGGCAATCGCAAGCCGGGCACGATCAAAGGGTCAGTATCAGAACCCTGGAGTTACGCTGAAAATTATACAGCTGCTTTTTGCCATCTGGCAGGGCCTCAACATCTGCAGGGATAAACCCCTGCTCGCGAAACCAATGCCCCGTCACCGTAGTGAGGACAAAAATGGCGCGCAAACCCGCACGACGTCCTTGTTCTATCACAGCCTGCATCAGACGCTCCCCGCGATTGGAGCCACGATAGTCCGGATGGGTAGCCACACAAGCCAGCTCGCCCATATCCTGATCAGGATAAGGATAAAGAGCCGCACAGGCGATAATAGTGCCATCCCGCTCAATTACAGTGAACTGCTCAATTTCACTTTCTAATAATTCACGGGAACGTTTGACCAATATGCCTTTTTCTTCCAGCGGCTTTATCAGCTTAAGGATGCCGCCCACATCTTCAATACTGGCCTGGCGCAATTGTTCATAATAGGTCTGGGAAATCAGAGTGCCCGCGCCGTCGCGAGTGAACAGCTCCTGTAACAATGCGCCGTCCTGATGGTAGCTGATATAATGACAACGGCTAATGCCCGCATCCAGGCTTTCAGCCACTGCACTGAGCAAGCTATGGCCTTGATGATCATCAGCGCTGTTGGTGAGCAAACCTTGTAGAAGATGCCGGTCCAGGTTGCGAATAAGGCCTCCGTCGGCATTCATTAAGCCATCGGATTCACTGAAGATCACCAGCTTATCAGCCTTAAGAGCAATAGCAGCCTGCGTGGCCACCTGCTCATGAGCCAGATTAAACACTTCTCCGGTGGATGAATAACCAACAGGTCCTAACAGCACAATAGAACCATCGTTAAGATGATCATTGATGCCATCCACATCCACCCGCCTTACCAGTCCGGTCAGTTCAAAATCCACTCCATCGCGCACCCCCATCGGCATGGCCACCACCAAATTGCCGGAACAAACCCGAATCTGACTACCATGCATGGGCGAATTCGCTAACCCCATCGTCAACAGCGCTTCTACCTGAGCGCGCACCGAACCCGCAGCGTCTTTTACCGATTCAATGGTTTCTTTATCGGTAATTCGAATCCCCTGAGAAAAGCGCAGCGGCTTACCTCTTAATGCAACCCGCTGATCGATTTGCGGTCTGGCACCATGCACCAGCACCAGCCGCACACCAAGACTGTTCAGCAAAGCAATATCATGGATAATATTGGCGAAATTGGCATGTTCCAGAGCCTCACCGCCGAACATGAGTACAAAGGTTTTACCCCGATGCGCGTTAATATAAGGCGCAGAATGACGAAATATCCGAATGCTGTCACAGGATGAAAGCATAGCCTCTGTTACTCCTGAGCGTGCTGGCTTAACCAGCTTTTGGCTGCGTCCAGAGCTTTGTTTACAGGTTTGGCACCGGTTCCACCCAGGATATGGCGCTTATCCACCAGGTATTCCAGTTGCAACACTGGATACACATCTTCTTCAATCAGCTCACTGTAACCTTTAAGCGTCTCAAGCGGCAGCTGTTCTATGGCCTTGCCCTGATCCAGGGCCGTTAACACTACCTGGCCGGCAATATCATGGGCACTTCTGAACGGCGTACCTTTACCCACCAGATAATCGGCCAGCTCGGTGGCATTGGCATAGCCCTCCCGTGCCGCCCTGGCACAACGTTCTGCATCCAGTTTGATACTATCGATGACTTCCACACTGATTAACAAACAGCAATGCCACTGATTAACCGCATCAAACACCCCTTCCTTGTCTTCCTGCATATCTTTGTTGTATGCCAGGGGCAGTCCCTTCATGGTCACCAACAGCGCCTGCAAGTGGCCAAATACGCGGCCACATTTTCCGCGTAACAGCTCCAGCGCATCAGGGTTTTTCTTTTGCGGCATCAGGGATGAACCAGACGTTACCTGATCTCCCAGGCGAATAAACCCGGCCTCGCCGGAGTTAAAGAAAATTAAGTCTTCCGCCATTCTCGACAGATGCATCATGCTGGTACTCGCGCAAAACAGCAGTTCGAGAACATAGTCACGATCAGACACGGCGTCCAGGCTGTTTAAACAGGGGCTGTCAAAACCAAGCTCCGTCGCAATTTCCTGTCTGTCGATATCATACGTCGTACCCGCCAATGCGCCGCAACCCAACGGGCATTGGTTCATACGCTTAGTCAGGTCGCTCAAACGACCCAGATCCCGCTTGAGCATTTCCACATAGGCCAGCGCCCAATGAGCGTAGCGTACCGGCTGCGCGCGTTGCAAATGGGTGTAGCCGGGCATAATCACCTGCTGGTTGGTCTCAGCCGAGCTGACCAGGCTGGCAATCACCCTGGTTAAGTCCTGATTTAGATGCTCACAGTGCTCCCGCACCCAAAGGCGTAAATCGGTTGCCACCTGATCGTTACGGCTGCGCCCCGTGTGCAGTTTGCGGCCCAGATCGCCCAGACGCTCTATCAGCGCCGCCTCCACAAAGCTGTGAATGTCCTCCTCAGTGCTGGCGGCAAAATCGAGCTTGCCCTCATTGGCCAGAGCAATCAGTTCATTGAGTGTCTGTTCCAGTTGAGACTGCTCTGCGGCACTAATCACTCCTGCACGGGCAATGGCCCGTGACCAGGCAATGGAGCCCTGAAGGTCCTGAACTGCCAGTACATTATCAAAAGGCAGAGAATCATTAACCTGCCGGAACATGGCACTGCTGCCACCCTGAAAACGTCCTCCCCATAACGCCATTAGCGGCTCCCCTCTTTCAGGGTCTTTATCCTGCTCGACAGACTGTAGAGACGGATAAAACCTTCCGCGTGACGCTGGTCATAAACATCATCGGCACCAAAGGTGGCGAAATCTTCAGAATACAGTGAATTAGGTGAGCGCCGCTGCACTACAGTCGCTTGTCCCTTATACAATTTAATCACCACTTCACCGGTAATGTCTTGGGCAAAGGACTTCGCCGCATCAATGATTGCGTCTTTAAGTGGGGTAAACCAGCGCCCGTCATACACCAGATGAGAAAACTCCAATGCTATCTGCTCCCTGAACTTAAGTGAGTCTTTACTTAGTACAAGATGCTCGAGAGCTTTGTAAGCTGCCATCATCACGTAGCCCCCCGGAGTCTCATAACATCCACGGGATTTCATTCCTACCAGCCGGTTTTCGACGATATCCAGTCGTCCAACACCATGAGCCGCAGCAAGCTGATTGAGTTTTACCAGCACCTGATAGGGACTCAGTGCATCACCATTAACACTCACTAACCGGCCCTTTTCAAAACCCAGCTGGATACGCTCTGGTTTATCCGGTGCCTGCTCAGGCGAAACAGTCATCGTCCAGACCTGCTCCGTAGGCTCACACCATGGATCTTCCAGCTCGCCACCCTCGTGAGAAATATGCCAGGCATTGGCATCGCGACTGTAGATTTTAGTCGCAGAGGCGGTAGTAGCAATATTACGCTCAGCCAGATAGGCGAGCAGATCTTCGCGGGATACCATATCCCACTCTCTCCATGGTGCAATCACGCGTAAATCCGGCGCCAGAGCGGAAAAAGCCCCCTCGAAGCGCACCTGATCATTGCCTTTGCCGGTACAACCGTGGCAGAGGGCATCGGCCCCGACTTTACGGGCCACTTCTACCTGAGCCTTAGCGATGATTGGCCGCGCCATGGACGTACCGAGCAGATACTGCCCCTCGTATACCGCTCCGGTCATCACCGTAGGATAAATATACTCACTGACAAAAGCCTCTTTCAAATCAACGATATGGCATTCGCTGGCACCTGACGCCAGTGCTTTTTGCTCCAGCCCGTCAAGCTCTTCGTCACCCTGCCCGACATCAGCAGCAAAGGCGACCACTTCGCAGTCATAGTTTTCTTTCAGCCAGGGGATAATGGCTGAGGTATCCAATCCACCCGAATAGGCCAGAACGACTTTTTTAACAGTTTGATCAGTCATGGTGTCTCCTTGGCTGCGAGGCTACTGGCCCAGCAGGCTAATTAAAATGGCATTCTGTGCATGCATTCTGTTTTCTGCCTGCAAGAATAGAAGTGAGTAATCGCTATCTACCAGTTCACTGGTAATTTCAAGATCCCGGTGTGCCGGCTGACAATGCATCACAACACTGGCGCCTGTCTGGCGAAGCAGCGACATGTTCAGCTGATAAGGCATAAATACCGCTTTAATTTGTTCCAGCGGCGTAGTATCCCCCATCGACAACCAGGTATCTGTGTATAAGGCCTTGCAGCCAGCGGCTGCGGCCAGATCATTGCTGATGGTGATACTGCCACCACTTTGTGCCGCCCGCTCGCGGGCCTTCTCCACCATTGCTGCATCCGGCTCATAGCCGGGTGGTGTAATGATGCGAACATCGGCGCCGAGTATAGCGCCCACCAGCATTAATGAATGGCTGACATTATTACCGTCACCAATATAACTGAGCGGCAATCCGGCAACACTGCCAAAGTGCTCGTGCAGACTGACATAATCGGCCAGCGCCTGACAGGGGTGATACAAATCACACAATGCGTTAACTACAGGCACTTTTGCCGCGCTGGCCAGATCCTCAAGGGTTTTATGACTGTATACCCGGGCAATGATGGCGTCGGCCCAGCAGGCCAGATTAGCGCCCATATCCAGTGTATCTTCACGCCCGGAAAGCTTACCTGCCTGGCTATCCAGATAGACCATGTGCCCACCGAGCTTGTTGATACCTATATCAAAGCTGACCCGGGTGCGCAGAGAAGGTTTTTCAAATAGCGCTACCAGACTCTTACCACTGAGCGTCTGTTGATAGTCTGCTGGTGAGGCTTTTACCTTAAGTGCCAGCTCCAGCAACGCCTCTAACTCCTGCGACGACCAATCTGCAAAGGTGAGTAAATCCTGTTTCATGGGTGCTCCTGATCCAATTTTGTTTCGTCAGCGATTTGAACGTCGGCCGGATAAATACGGGTTCCGGCAGAGTTACCAGCCAGCATCTGCAACAGGCTCTGCGGGTTCTTCCAGCTGGCGATCGTCACCGGCAGTCCGATGCTGTTTGCCGCATTAAGGGCCGCCTTTACCTTAACCAGCATACCGTCCCGAATTACCTTCTGCTCTGCCAGCAATTCGATTTGCCGGGGACTCAGCTGTGCCAGCAGACTCTGCTGTTTGTCCAGCACCCCAACCACATCCGACAGCATCACGAGTTCAGCTTTCAACAACTGTGCAACTGCTGTAGCCGCCTGATCGGCGTTAATATTCAGCAGCTGGCCCCCGTCGCTACAACTGATGGAGCTGATTATTGGTAAAAAGCCTTGCGCCAATAACGTATTGAGAAGCTTCGCATCCGCTGGCTCAACGTTTCCCACTGCACCGTACTTCGCCTGCATTTGGGTGCAATGCACCAGATGTGCATCCGCCAGTGAAAGACCCACCGGTTCAAGACCGCAGGCTCTGGCCTGTGCCACCAGTTGCGTATTTGCGGTACCGGCCAGCGCGCCTACTACATAAGGCATATGAACATCAGTGGTGACTCTTAATCCGTCTATTTTGGTGGATTTGAGATTTAACGCCTGCATCCACTGTTCCACGATAGGGCCGCCGCCATGTACCAATATCACTGGCCTGGTCTTTATCAGCTGTGCTATCACCGCGAACAACCCCCGGGCTGCGTCCTTATCACCAATAAAGGCCCCGCCCACTTTAATCACTAATGGTTGCATACTGACTCCTCTGTTAATGCCGTTTGCGGCTGAAAATCAAAACGCAGATTGGCACATTGCAACGCCTGCGCCGCCGCCCCCTTAAGCAGATTATCAATAGCGCTGACCACCACCAGATGCCCTGAGGCAGGGTCCAGCTTCCAGAACACATCGCAGTAACAACTACCAGCAACTTCATCAATTTTAGGCCAGGTCTGCCTCAATCTGACCAGAGGGTTATCGGCATAAGCCCGCAGATAAGCCTGATCGATTTGCTCAGGATCGATGCCAGGAGCTACTTTCACCGTAATAGTGGCAAGAATTCCCCGTTTAAAATTGCCCAGGTGAGGGGTAAATATTACCGGGGCGCCCAACTCAGCACTGATCTCCGGCTGATGCCTGTGGCCCAGTACACCATAGGGTTGCAAACTGACTTCGCAAAAACTACTGTTCAACGATGCCTTACGACCTGCGCCACTGACGCCGGATATGGCGTTGATTACCGGCCACTGCCCGGCATCCAGCAGTCCTGATTCCTGCAGGGGTTTAAGGGCCGTCAATGACGCAGTGGGGTAACATCCTGGCACCGCAATAAGCGCGGCTTTGGAAATCCCTTGTTGGTGCCAGTCAGCGAGACCATAAACGGCCTGATCGAGTAATTCACCGTGTTGATGGTCAAAGCCATAATATTCACTGAATACCTGCTTATCCTTGATCCGGAAAGCCCCGGAAAGATCGAAAATCACAGCGCGGCCACCGCTTAATTCAGGCATCCAGTCATGGCTGGCCTGATGAGGAGTGGCCAGAAAAATCGCATCGTACTGCCCGGACAATGCTTTGAGCGTATTGTCGTTAAGCGGCTGTAGCGGTAAGTCCACCTCTCCCTGTAACCGACCGTATAATTCACTCAGCTTTCTACCCGCATCCTGGCTGTGTGAGGACACAAAAAGATCACAGAGTTCAAAATCAGGATGGCGGGCCAGTAATCTGGCCAGTTCTGCACCGGTATAACCACTGGCGCCAACAATAGCGGTTTTCATCATAATATTAATGCAACGTATTAAGAGTTTTATAAAGGATAGAGGATTAAAAAAGACGGCTCCTGAAAGGAGCCGAAAAAAGCTGCTTGTTAAATCAGACTAAAATCGTCGTCTGAGCTGGGAGAAGCAGGGACTGGTTAATTTCGGTTGCATTGGCCTGATAAATTCATCTACTGTTTGCATGAAGGCTATAGTGCCAGTAAAAATATATTTATGCAATAATAATGCATAAATATATTTTTATTCTCTGCCCTGTCGTGAATTTCAGTTATCCTGTACGACAGTCTAAATCCACTTGCCAGAGTTGAAAGTTAATGATGAGAGTACCTGCGTTTATTGAGACCTATACCAGGATAATCGGTGCGCCCAGCATCAGCGCCTTTGATCCGGGTATTGATCAGACTAACCGTCAGATAATTGAATTACTGAGTAACTGGCTGGGGGATCTTGGATTTAACATAAGTATTCAGGCAGTGCCTGGTACCCGGGATAAATTCAACATGCTTGCCCGCCTTGGAGGAGGGGAAGGGGGATTATTGCTGGCTGGCCACTCAGACACCGTACCTTTCGATGAAGGGCGCTGGCAAAGCGACCCTTTTACCCTCAAACAAAAAGATAATCGTCTTTACGGTTTGGGAACCTGCGATATGAAAGGTTTTTTTGCCTTTATCCTTGAAGCTCTCAGCGCTTTGCCACTGAATAATCTGCAAAAGCCATTGTATATTCTCGCCACTGCCGACGAAGAAACGTCCATGGCGGGTGCACGCTTTTTTGCCCAACAGCAACTGATTAAGCCTGAGATGGCCATTATCGGTGAACCGACTGAACTTAAACCCATCTACAAACACAAGGGGCATATGGCACATACCTTGTCAGTAACAGGGCAGGCCGGACATTCCAGTGATCCGGACAAGGGTGTTAATGCCATTGAAATTATGGTCCAGGCCATTGGCGAGTTACTTAAACTGAAACAGACACTGGCCAGCCAATACCGTGATCAGGATTTTTCCGTACCCCAGACCACCATGAATCTTGGCCACATTCATGGCGGCGACGGCGAGAATCGTATTTGCGGCCATTGCCATCTGAACTTTGATTTACGTGCGGTACCACAGCTTTCAGACCAAGACGCCATCGCCCGGATTGACGAGGTACTAAAACCGCTCAGACAGGCGTATCCCGATCGCATCACGCGCCAGGCCATGTATGATACAGTGCCGGCATTTGGCAGTCTTCAGCAAACAACGCTACTGGAACTGGCTAAAGAGTTTACCGGCTTTGACCCCACCAGCGCCAACTACTGCACTGAAGCGCCCTTTATCAGCGAACTGGGCTGCGATACGCTGGTGCTGGGGCCTGGCAGCATAGAGCAGGCACACCAGCCTGATGAGTACATCTCACTGGACTACGTGCAACCGACGGTTAACCTGCTAAGAAACCTGATTACCAAAGTGTGTTTAGATTAATAAACAGCATAAAAAGTAAAAAGGGGTCGTAGTTAATTAATTCTCTGAAGCAGCAAGTTTGGATTACAAAGTAGATAATTAACTACGACCCCTTTTTACTCCTTTGTACTTTTATACCCGCTAGAGGAGCCAGACTTAACGTGAAAACCGAAGCAGTAATTTTTGATATGGATGGTTTACTCATCGACTCCGAACCCCTTTGGCGGATGGCGGAACAACAGGTTTTTGCCTCTGTGGATATTCAGTTAAATGAACAAATGTGCCTGCAGACTACAGGCCTCAGTACCGAAGAAGTAGTGCGTTACTGGTATCAGGCATTTGAGATTGAGCGCGATGATGTTGAACTCGTCGCCCGGCAACTTGAAGACTCAATGGTGAAGCTGATCCGGGAAGAGGGTGAACCCTTGCCGGGAGTGTATCCGCTGCTGGATCGGTGCCGCGAACTGGGACTGAAAATGGCAGTGGCCTCAGGCTCGGCTGACAGACTGATAGAGGCCGTCATGGAGCGACTCGCTCTGTACCCTTATTTTGAATTTTTTCAGTCTGCGGAACATGAGGCTGCCGGCAAGCCGGATCCTGCTGTCTACCTGAGCACCCTGAGGAAACTCGGCTTAAAAGCCGGCCAGTGTGTTGCCTTTGAAGATTCAGTCAGGGGTGTACAGGCGGCCAAAAAAGCCGGAATCTATACTATTGCCGTGCCCGAAACCGGCATGCCCAAAAGCCCTGACTTTGCGATTGCAGATAATATACTCGACAGCCTGGACCAGGCACTCAGGCTTGAGCCCTTTGCCCAAACCAGTACAACAGCCAATTTGAATTAACCGAGACAGACTGATGCAAAAAACCCTGGCGCTGGTCGCCCATGATCATAAAAAACCCGATTTAGTTCGCTGGGCGAAGGCTCATAAAGACATTCTTGCCAAACACCAGCTGGTGGCTACCGGCACCACCGGTGGATTGCTTGCAGATGCGCTTGATCTGCCCGTATTCCGTTATAAAAGTGGGCCGTTGGGGGGTGACCAACAAATTGGTGCGCTGATTGCGGAGGGCAAGCTGGATGCCCTGTTCTTCTTTTGGGATCCGTTAAACCCGGCGCCCCATGATCCCGATGTAAAAGCCCTTCTGCGTCTGTGTTCGGTGTGGAATATTCCTGTGGCCTGTAATGAAAG
The DNA here is from genome assembly GCF_002591895.1 of Lacimicrobium alkaliphilum. Lineage (GTDB taxonomy): Bacteria > Pseudomonadota > Gammaproteobacteria > Enterobacterales > Alteromonadaceae > Lacimicrobium > Lacimicrobium alkaliphilum. Next base: position 24,019 of record NZ_NISX01000015.1, on the reverse strand, counting down.
TTCAGCCGACCTTATTATCAGCTCTCCGCGCTTTGAAGACCCGCACTATCAGCGATCAATACCGGAGTATTGATGGACGTATACCTGAGCGAAGAGCACGAGCTTGCACAAAACTATGATACCCGGATTCAGGGTTTCTGGCATAACCAGGTGGTTACCGGCAGTTTAGAGGGAGTCGGCAATACAAAGATAGCCTACGCCTATGCCATACATCCTGAAGCCCGCGGTACGGTAGTGATCAGCAGCGGCAGAATAGAGGGCTACCTGAAGTACAAAGAACTCGTATTTGAACTGTACCAGAACCACTATTGTGTATTTATTCTGGATCACCGCGGCCAGGGCCTCTCCGACAGAATGACGTTGCGCCCTCATCAGGGATATGTGGAAGACTTTGCCGATTACGTCACGGATCTGAAAACGTTCTACGATAGCGTCGTGGTGCCCAACAGCACACATCAGCCAATGCTGCTGGGGCATTCAATGGGTGGCGCGATCGGTACACGGTATCTGGCAAGCTACCCAAAGGATTTTTGCAAAGCCGCGTTTACTGCGCCCATGTATGGCATCCGCATGCCGCTACCAACATGGCTGGTTAAGTCGCTACTTTACATGGGCATGACACTGAATCAGTGGCTTGGTAAAAACCCCTGGTACTTCCCTGGCCAGAGAGATTATCTGGCCATTCCCTTTGCGATTAACCCCCTGACCCACAGTAAAATTCGCTACCGCATTTTTCGCCAGGAATACGAACAGGAACCCGCGCTTCAGCTCGGAGGAATTACTTACCACTGGTTACGGGCGGCGATTGCAGTACTGGACACCCTTGAAAAGCACGCCAGTGATGTACAAACAGAAATTCTGGTGCTTCAGGCCGGCGGGGATCAGATTATCGACAACAAAGCGCAGGATCACCTTTGTGCCATGATGCCCCGGTGCCAGTTACAACCGGTGGCAGGTGCCAAACACGAACTGCTAATGGAAGCAGACAAGTATCGCCATCCAGCCATGCAGGCTATTCTGGCGTTTTTTGAGCTACAGAAACCGGGTCCTGATGAATAAGCACCTCGGCTTCCGGGATTTTCCGATTTACCGCCTCTTCAACTTTCACCGTAATATCATGCGCATCTACCAGTTTAAGATTGTCATCCAGTTCCAGATGGAACTGAATAAAGATATTGCGCCCTGACTGACGGGTACGGATATCATGTACACCGTGCACCATAGGATTCGATAACGCCGTCTCTTCAATAGTAGCGGTATATTCTTCCGGTAACTCTTTATCCATCAGTGCCGCGGCTGATTCCATGGCTATGGCTCTGGCTCCCCACATCAGATACAGGGCAATGCCTATGGCAAACCAGCCATCCATGGACAAAAAGCCCTGGGTGGTCAGCCACAATGCCACCAACACCGCCAGATTCATCAGTAAGTCAGATTGATAATGTAATGAGTCCGCTTTGATCGCCACAGAATTGGTTCGCCGGATCGCCATGCGCTGTACCGCAACCAGTATCAGTGTCATCACCACACTGAACAACGTCGCATACACCGCGAGAATAGGCTGATTGAGGGGGCCGGGATCTTTAAGTCTGTCGACGCTGTGAAATATCAGTAACATAGCCGAGCCAAAAATAAATGCTGACTGGGCCAGCCCGGCTAAAGATTCCGCTTTACCATGGCCAAACTTATGATCTTCATCGGCTGGCATCAATGCGTAACGAATAACAAAGAAATTGATAACCGACGCCGCCACATCGAAAACCGAATCGGTAAGTGAAGCCAGCATAGAGGCTGAATTGGTCACATACCAGGCCCAGATTTTCACCAGGATCATGGAGAACGCCGCAATCAGTGCAAACGTACTGGCGAGCTTGACCCAAAAAGCGTAGCTGTCCTTCATTCTATGACATTCCTGTTACCGCATAACTATATGGCGCTCTACTATACCTGTACAATAAAGCCAATATAAATACTATTACTGAGCCTATGCTTGATATTCTGCTTTACCAGCCAGAAATTCCACCTAATACAGGTAATATTATTCGCCTGTGTGCAAATACCGGTTTTCGCCTGCACCTGATTGGCCCCCTGGGTTTCAGCTGGGAGGATAAGAAGCTCAGAAGAGCGGGGCTGGATTACCACGAGTTTGCCGCAGTTGGTCAATACGCCAACCTGCAGGAATGTCTGGATAAACTAACACCTAAACGGCTATTTGCCTGTACCACTAAAGGTAAAAATTATTATACAGAAGTTGCGTTCACCCCGGGTGATGCGCTGCTCTTCGGGCCGGAAACCCGCGGGTTACCCGCAGAGATTATTGAATCTCTGCCTTCACAGCAACGTTTGCGCATTCCTATGCGGCCAGACAGCCGAAGCATGAATTTGTCCAATGCCGTTTCGGTAATGGTATTTGAAGCCTGGCGTCAGATGGGTTTTGACGGCGCGATATAAATATTACCGGCAAAACCACATTAAACCCAGAGCCTCAGCAGAGCAGTCTGTTAGCGGAGATTTGCCTGGCCGTGTAAACCTACTCGAACTTCTTCTCTCTGCCTAACAATGCCAATGCAGCCTCTTTTGGTGGTTTGCCCTGATACAGCACCTGATAGATCTGTTCGGCAATAGGCATTTCCACACCTTCACGCTGTGCCAGAAGATAGACTTCTTTGGTGTTGCGGTAGCCTTCCACCACCTGACCGATGCTTTCCATCGCTTCTTCTACCGACAGACCATGACCCAGTGCGAGACCGAAACGTCGATTGCGGGATTGGTCATCAGTACAGGTGAGCACCAGATCGCCCAGTCCGGCCATACCCATAAAGGTACTTGGCTGTGCCCCTAGCGCGACACCAAGGCGCGTTAGTTCGGCCAGACCACGAGTGATCAGTGCAGTTCTGGCATTGGCGCCAAAGCCTATACCGTCAGCTAATCCTGCACCGATTGCGATCACATTTTTGACCGCACCACCGAGCTGAATGCCGATAAAATCGGTATTCTTGTATACCCGCAGCGATTTACCACAATGCAGCATCTCGGCAATATCATCGACAAATTCATCATCCAGGGATGACAGTGAAATGGCCGTTGGCAACCCGGCCGCCATTTCTTTGGCAAACGTTGGTCCGGAGAGCACAGCCAGGGAAATATCCTGGCCCAGAATGCGTCGGGCCACTTCCTGCAACAAGCTGCCCGTTTCAGGTTCCAGCCCTTTGGTGGCCCATACCACTCTGTGTTGCTTATTAAGCATAGGTTTGATCTGCTCGAGCATGCCGGCAAAAGCATGACTGGGTACCACCACCAGTATGTTACGGCTGGCGGCAATGGCACTGGTCAGATCGGTTTCTGTCTGCAGGGCGTCGGGGAAAACAGCATCGGGAAGATAACGCTGGTTACAACGTTGCTGTTGCATCTGTTTCATCTGCCCCGCGTCACGGCCCCAGAGCACCGTCGGAATATCATTGCGGGCAAAGCAAAACGCCAGGGCGGTGCCATAAGACCCCGCGCCCAATACCGTTAAACCGGCTTTAGTAGTCATCAGGCCTGTGAACTTGGAGCCGCTTCCTGCTGTTGCCCCTGAGCTTCCTGAGCTCGTTTTTGCATATAAGCTGCAAAAATCGCGTCGAAGTTTACCGGCGCCAGATTCAACTGTGGGAACGTGCCCCGGTTAACCAGGTTGGATACGGTCTCACGCGCATAAGGAAACAATGTGGCAGGGCAGAACGAGCCCATAATATGCGCTTTTTGTTGGTCTTCCATTTCTGCGATGGTGAAGATACCTGCCTGTTGTACTTCCACTAAAAACGCGGTTTCTTCACCCGCTTTGGCAGTCACAGTGACTGACAGCACGACTTCATAGCTATTGTCATCGAGTTTGGTACTGCGGGTATCCAGATCCATCTTCACTTCCGGTTTCCATTCTTTCTGGAAAATGGCCGGACTGTTGGGGGATTCAAAAGACATATCCTTCACATAAATACGTTGGATCGCGAATTGCCCCTGGGCATTCGCCTGGCCATTGGCAGCTTCGGCGCCATTTGCTTTATTTTCGTCTGTCATCTTGGTTCCTGTATGTAGTATTGGTTTAAGCGGCCAGCAGTTTGTCGAGCGTACCCTGGGTCTCCAGCGCGATCATCTCGTCACAGCCACCGATATGTTGGTCGTTAATAAAAATTTGCGGCACCGTATAGCCGCCGTTAGCGCGCTCGATCATCGGGGCCCTGAGTTCGGGCTGCGAATCTATACGATACTCCTGATAATCGACGCCCTTTGCATCAAGCAATTGCTTGGCGCGGGTGCAGAAAGGACAGAAGCTTTTGGTGTAGATCTCCACACGACTCATAACTGGTCTCACCTTATTCCGGAAAAGAAGCTAATAAAGCCTGTTACTTGGCGACAGGCAAACTGGCACTGGTCCAGGCATTCATGCCGCCTTTAAGCACATAGACCTGACTGAAACCGGCTTTTAGCAACTGCGTGGCAGTACGCTTAGCCGATGCTCCCATGGCGCAAACCACAATAATGGGTTTGTCTTTGTACTTTTCAAGGTCAGAAAAGTCACCTTTAGACAGTTTCTCGGCCGGTATTTGTCTGGCACCGAGGATGTGGCCTTTGCGATAATCCGGTTGCGAACGGGTATCCAGTACCTGCGCATCCTGTTTATTCATCAGCATGGTCATTTCAAGCGTTCCCAGCTCTTTGACCGGCGACAGCTTGCTGCTTACCAGGCTATAAATAAACAGCAGCGCCAGGGCCACCCAGATACTGGAAAGAATATAATGATTACCGACAAATTCGATCAGCTGTTGCATGGAGTAAGTTGCCTCTGAAATGGAATTGCTGCGCAAAAATGAGTGCAAAGTATATAGAAAAAAGACACAGAAACCAGTCCGGTGCCCAGGGCCTGTTGATCTTTGCTGTATGTTTTTGCAGCGAGTTGTGCGGTATTTATACAATGAAGCACGATTGTAGTGTAGTTGCTCTACATGAAAGAGTGCTGAAGCAGTAGAAATGCCGCACAAACGCTGTCCTTCGGATTCATCTTAAACGCTTTTTAATTAGAACAAAATTCATACTGCAAAGATCAACAGGCCCTAAACAGAATACAATTCGATATAGCTGATTCGGATTAACTATTGGATTTGCAACGGACAGTCCCTTACCATCCGGTTAATGACCATCACATCGTTTATCTACAAGGAGCCACTTTATGAGCCAGCTTAAAGGTCCACTCGCGTTAATTATTCTCGACGGCTGGGGGCATCGCGAAGATCAGCAGGACAATGCCATCGCTGCTGCGAACACGCCAGCGCTGGACAGGTTAGCTCAGGAATATCCCCACACGCTGATTTCAGGTTCCGGCCTGGATGTAGGGTTACCCGAGGGACAAATGGGAAATTCAGAAGTGGGCCATGTAAATCTCGGTGCAGGACGGGTGGTGTATCAGGATTTCACCCGTATCACTAAAGATATCAGGGACGGTGAATTCGAGCATAACCCTGTGCTGGTCAAGCACCTTGATAAAGCCATTTCAAACAACAAAGCCGTACACATCATGGGACTGATGTCACCGGGTGGTGTGCATAGTCACGAAGATCATATCTTCGCCATGGTAAGAATGGCGGCCGATAAAGGCGCAGAGAAAATTTATCTGCACGCGTTTCTCGATGGCCGGGATACACCTCCTCGCAGCGCGCAAAACTCTCTTGAAAAAGCCGATGCGCTGTTCAGCAAACTGGGGAAAGGCAAAACAGCCAGTCTCGTGGGCCGCTATTACGCCATGGACAGAGACAATCGTTGGGATCGCGTCGAAGCAGCTTATAATCTGATCACCGGTGCACAGGCAGAGTATCAGGCAAATAGCGCTGTGGCAGGTCTGGAAGCGGCTTATCAGCGTGATGAGAATGATGAATTCGTTAAACCCACAGTGATTGGCGATAAAGTGACAGTAGAAGATGGCGATGCCATCTTCTTTATGAATTTCAGAGCGGATCGCGCGCGGGAAATCACACGCTGCTTTGTTGAAAAAGACTTCGATGGGTTTGACCGCAGACAAACACCTGAACTGAGTGGGTTTGTGATGCTCACACAATACGCCGCCGATATCGATACCGATTGTGCTTATCCGCCTGAAGCCCTGACGAACGTTATGGGAGAGTGGCTCGCCAAGCATAACAAAACACAGTTACGGATTTCCGAAACCGAGAAATATGCCCATGTAACCTTCTTTTACAGTGGTGGCCGCGAGCAGGAGTTTGAAGGCGAAAAGCGGATTCTGATCCCTTCACCTCAGGTTGCAACCTATGATCAGCAACCAGAAATGAGCTCCACTGAATTGACCGATAAACTGGTGGAAGCGATTGAATCCGGTGAATTTGACGCCATCGTTTGTAATTACCCCAATGGTGATATGGTCGGTCATACCGGCGACTTTGAGGCCGCTGTTAAAGCCTGTGAAGCTGTCGATCATTGTATTGGGCGGGTTGTCGAAGCACTGCAGAAGGTGGGCGGAGAATGCCTGATTACTGCCGATCACGGCAACGCCGAGCAGATGAAAGACACCAGCACCGGGCAGGCGCATACCGCACATACCAGTGAACTGGTGCCGTTTATTTATATGGGCCGAGACGCCATCGCCCGCGAAAAGGGAACCCTCAGCGATGTCGCGCCCACCATGCTGCATCTTATGGGCATGGAGCAACCACCGGAAATGACCGGCAAACCCATCGTCACACTCAAGTCGTAGTCACTGCGGTGTACGCAGGACATCTGAAAAGAATCGGCGCAGGGGCGAGGAAAATCGCCCTGTTGCTGATGCTGGCCAGTGTTTTCCCCCTGCAGGCAGACGATACCTCTGAGCAGCTTGAGGCACTAAGATCACAGATCGAAGAACGCCAGCAACAGCTTGATTACAGTATCGCCACAGCTAAAGAGCTGGAAAAAGCGCTACAGCAGGCGGAACAAAAGTTATCTGATTTATTCAGGGGCCTCAAGCAAACCCGTAATCAACTGGCAGATAACCGACAACAGCAAGCTCAGCTTGAACAACAGCAAAAGCAATTAATCAGTCAGATCGAGCAACAAAAAGCGGCGTTGAGCAGCCAGCTTCGCAGCGCCTATATGACTGGCCAGCATGACTTCACTAAAATGCTGTTAAATCAGGAAAATGCAGCCAAACTGGAGCGAATGCTCAGCTATTATAGCTACCTGAATCAGGCCCGTGTAGAGCAAATCGAAACCTTCACTAAACTGGCCCGCGATCTGCAAAAAGTAGAACGTGAATTGCAGATCAAAGCCGATGAATTGGCTGAGCTGGTAGCCGTTCAGGAGGCCCAGCGCAAACTGTTGGCGCGGGAGCAGGAGAACCGAGAGCAGACCCTGACAGCGCTGGAAAAACGCATTACCAGTGAAGCTGAGCAAATAGAGCAATTGCAGATTAACGAACAGAATCTGATTCAGGCGATTTCACGGGCTGAAGCCAGAGCCACCGCTTCAGATCAGATACTCGCAGGGCTTGAGGGGTTAAAAGGGCAATTGCTCAAACCCACCAGCGGCAACATGCGGAATCTTTTCTCGCGCAGACGCCAGGGCCAGATCCGCTGGAAAGGAGCCATGTTTGACGGCCCAGCAGGTGACAGTGTAAGAGCGGTGCATCACGGTCGCATCCTTTATGCAGACTGGCTCAGGGGCTTTGGTCTGGTCATGGTAGTGGACCATGGTAAAGGCTATATGAGTCTCTACGGCTATAATCAGGCACTGCTTAAAGATGTAGGTGACGCCGTGCAGGCCGGAGAAGAGATTGCCCTGGTCGGGCAAAGTGGTGGGCAGAGTAGCGCCGGCCTCTATTTCGAGCTTCGTTATAAAGGCAAAGCGGTAAATCCGGCTGGCTGGATACAACCATAGTAATTCGTCGCGAAGGCCTTATAATCAAATCAGCGCTAACAACAATAAAAAATAACGTGACCATAAGATTCTGCCTGTTGATAATCTGTTTGCTCAGCGTGCCCGCCTACGCCGGCAATATCGCGTTGATCATCGATGATATGGGTTATCGTAAACAAGATGCTGATGCCTTTATTCTGCCCGCAGAAATTACCTTTGCCATACTGCCTCATACACCCTATTCCACCGCCTATGCCCAACAGGCCGCTGCACAGAACAGAGACGTGATGCTGCATATGCCCATGGAGGCACTGGCGGGTAACAAACTCGGCCCCGGCGCATTAACGTCGGCCATGGACACCCATGCGATTAAGAAAAAGCTTGATGCAGCATTAATTTCTGTACCCCATGCCATCGGCCTGAATAATCATATGGGCAGCAAACTGACTCAGCTTACCCTGCCCATGCAGGCCACCATGGATTTTCTGCGTCAACAACAGCTGTTTTTTATCGACAGCCGTACAACCCGATACAGCAAGGCCAACAAAATCGCGACCCGGTTTGGTGTACCTAACACTCACCGACAGGTGTTTCTTGATCACTTCCAGAATGAAAAACATATACAGGCGCAGTTTGACCGCTTAATTCGCATCGCCCGCAAATATCGCAATGCAATTGGCATAGCGCACCCCTACCCCGAAACGCTGCGCTTTTTGCAACAAAACCTGCCTCAGTTGCAACAGATGGGAATCCGGCTCATTCCTATAAGTGCACTGATGCAGGAAAAAGCCCTGACTCTTCGTCAGTCAACGTCTGACGACAGCCCCAAAGTAGGCTCAGAGGAGTAAAAAGGGGTCGTAGTTAATTAATCACTCTGTCGATCAGGCCTTCACTGTCCCATTGGTAAATTAACTACGACCCCTTTTTACTTTTTCAGCGGCAGATACTTGCGAAAAACTTAAAATGTTATATTATAACGCTCTTCAAATTACTAAGGTCTGACTCACGTATGTCCGTCAATAGCAGTAACAATTTGCTCGACAGAATGGGAATATGGGCATCCAGCCTGTGCGCCCTGCACTGTCTGTTACTGCCCATACTGATTCCGTTAATTCCATATATTGGTGCCAGCTTTGTGGCTCAGGACTGGTTTGAGCGCAGTATTCTGACGACGTCCATGATCATTGGCTTCTGGGCACTGTTGTCAGGCTTTTATCGTTATCACAGACAAATTTATCCGCTGTATAGTCTGGTATTAGGGGGGCTGATTTACTGGAACAAGGATATGTTTGGTGAAGCCTACGAACCCTTTACCATTGCCGTGGGAGCCTTACTGATTATTGCCGCCCACATTATTAACTTTAAACTTTGCCGCAGTTGCCAGCAATGCGCACATTAATCAGTGCTGCGTATCCTCGTTAATTAATACCGGTGCGACCACATCGGTCAGGCGGGGGTTATCTCTGAAGTTCAACGCCCGGTCCGGAACATTGGTAAAGATCCCATCCACTCCCCAACTGGCCAGCATCTCCATATCAGGCAGTTCATCCACCGTGTACACATAGACCTGTAAGCCCTTTTCTTTAGCGTCAGCAACAAAAGGCGGATTCACAAAGTTCAGTTCAATATGCACCGAATACGCCTGCAATGCCAAAGCAAAAGCTGCATAATCCAGCGGGCAGGAGGCTGTCAGTGCGCCAACCTGTAATTCAGGACGGATCTGTTTAATCTCAAATAACAAATGGTGATTAAACGACGACAGCAAGAATTGATTGAGAGTAAACCCACGCTCGGCAACAGCTTTATCAATTAACGTGAGAATCGGGATGACATCGTTTATGCCTTTTAGCTCGATGTTGAGTGAGCAGCGGCCACTTACCAAAGAGATCACTTCCCATAAGGTGGGAATCTGCTGGCCCCGTCCTGCATCCAGTGCGCGCAGTTCAGCAAAACTCAAATCACTGATCCGCCCTTTACCATTTGTGGTGCGATGCAGCCAGCGGTCATGGATAACAATCACCTCGTCATCAACCCCGTGTACATCTATCTCAATACCATCAACCCCCATGTCGATAGCCTTTTCAATAGCCATCAGGGTATTTTCCGGCGCAATAGCACTGGCACCACGATGAGCAAGAACCAGCATACAGGCACTCCTTCAGACTTTCTTTGGATGTAATCTGTGAGCGTTTATTGTTTCGTAAATTGCTGCGCAAATCACTAAAATTCCACCCAACAAGGTTTGCCAGTTGGGTTCTTCATCCAGTACCAGTACTGCCAGGATCACACCATACAAAGGCTGCATACAAGCTACCAGGGAGAAGGTTTTAGCTCGCAGATGAATCAGAGTGTAAGCCACCAGCGCGTGGGGAGCGGCGGTGCACACCGTACCGAGCAGCAGCAGTAACAGATAAGTGTGTTCTGAGGCCTGATATAACTCCCCAGATCCAAACCAGCACAGGCAGAGCACAATCACCAGAGTCTGATAGGCCATGGCCTGAGCTCCGCCATAATGGGAGAAGTATTTGCGATGCACAAGATTACGCATGGCATACAGAAAAGCTGAGCAAACTCCCACCGCAATTCCTAATGTCACATCATTGCCCAGCGACACCTCAGGTACGATCAGCCAGATCCCACCCAATACCACCAGAGCGCTGACAATATCCTGCCAGACAAGGCGAATACCCTCGAAGAAGGGCTCAAGCAACACTGTGATCACCGGGAACGTAAACAGCGCAATCATTCCTACAGACACCGAGGAATATTGCATTGCAGCAAAATATGTCACCCAGTGCACCGCCATCAACGCACCGAGCAATAGCGCAATTAGTAGATCTTTTCTGCGTTGCAGCCGAAGACTGTTACCACTGAGCGTAACCAACACCGCCAGTACCACAAAAGCGACAACTGCCCTGCCCAACGTGATATCCAGGGCAGACAACGGAATAATGCGGGAGAACAGAGCGGTAGCCCCAAGCAGAATCACCGCCAGATGCAGCGACCACAAACTCTTTTTAACCGGATCCACGTCAGGACTTCAGTGTCGCTACAGGCATGCCCAGACGGGTGGCATCTCCACTTGCTACAGACTCAAACGCCTCCAGCATACCGGGTTCAAACAGGGCCACCACGGTTGAACCGAGCTTAAACAAACCCATTTCCTCACCCTTTTTAAGAAACACCGCATTATTGCCCTTATCAGGATACTGCCAGCGCATCACCTGCTTACCCGTTGGTGGCGTTACTGTGCCAGCCCAGGCAGTTTCGATGCTGGCAACAATCGTAGCCCCCACCAGCACTAATGCCATTTTGCCTTTAGGGGTATCAAATAACGTCACTACCCGCTCGTTGCGGGCAAACAACCCCGGTACATGGGTCGTGGTGAGAGGATTGACTGAAAACAGCTCACCGGGTACATAGATCATATCGGTAAGCTGACCATCAATCGGCATATGAATACGGTGGTAGTCTTTGGGAGACAAATAAATGGTGGCAAACTTGCCATTGACAAAGGGCTGGCAAAGTTCACTGTTTCCACCGAGCAGCGCAGTAAGACTGTAATCATGACCTTTGGCCTGGAAAACCTTTTCCTGCTCAATATCACCCAACTGGCTGACCGTGCCGTCAACAGGGCAAGCCAGCTTATTCTCATCCTTTACAATTTCTCGTACCCCGTCTTTCAGCGGGCGGGTAAAAAACTCGTTGAAGCTTTTATAAGCTCGCGGGTCGGATTGCCTGGCCTCCTCCATGTCTACCTTGAAATGGCGGATAAACAGCTTGATCAGCCAGGTACTGAGAAACCCCGCCTCAGCAGCGGCCAGTTTACCCGCAAGGCGGGAAACAGCGTGTTTGGGAAGAATATATTGGAAAATGACTTTAGCTGGCAACACCTTGTAAATCCTGTAAAAAAAACCACCTGAATTGTACCTGTGGGCCACAGGGAAAGGAAATAACAATAAACTACAGGCTAGAAGGAATAGTTTACAGCTTAAGTGACAGTGGCCCTGAAGTACGTCAGATATTCTTAGCTGAAGGTTGAGGTTTAAGGAGACATCGACCTCCCTGTCTTTTATGTCTCTCGTCCCTTCGAGCCAGTTACCTTTGTAAGGACACAAAGGTAACCGAAAAGTCCGTCGCTCAGGACAGCTTCTGATTCCGTTTCCGAAGCAGGCTTACTGAGCGCACCGGCCTTAGGTAACGTCCATGTAAGAATGGCGGCCTCTGGCGAACGTCCCTGTTCGCCAGTGCGGTAAGCCAGCTTCTGCAACGGGAAGCTGTATTCGCGGTTAAGGCGGCGAATCCCCCCTTAAAACGCCACGTCCGGACAGGGTGATGCGTAAAAGGCGGGTAAGTTTCACAGGATGAAAATTAAGCGGAGACTGAACTTCGGATGTGAATCTCCGCGACCAGCTTTCGCCATGACCGGACGTTGTGTGGCGTTAGGGGCGTGCTTTCTTTGGGTTACCTTGCTTTACACGAGTAAAGACAATTTGGTCGGGAACCAAATTGAACAGCTTTAGCTGGCCTACAAGGCATTGGGCAGGGATGCCTAATGCAAAGGTCACTGGCACACCATGGATGGTGTGTCATAACGGCAGGGAAAGCCAAGTTATCTGCTTTACTGAAGTGTTTGAAGAGGTATAAAAATTCCAGTCAGTTTAACTGGCAGGCATTAAGCAGTGACCCTATTTTAATTAGCGCGGCGGACGACTGTGAGCGGGACGTTGCTCATCCATACCCGCTAAGATTTTATGATAGCTGTTGAAACGCTGGCGGCTGATTTTGCCCTCCTCCACAGCCTGTCGCAGCAGACACCCCGGATCATTCTGATGTTTACAGTCGCGGAATTTGCACCCTCCCAGAAAATCCCGGAATTCACGAAATCCCCGGGTGAGTTTTTCCACCGGTAAGTGCCACAGCGAAAACTCCCGTACACCGGGCGAATCGATAAGATTCCCCCCTCCCGGGAAACGCAACAATTTGGCCGCTGTTGTGGTGTGCTGGCCCAGCCCGGAATTAGACGACACATCACCAATCGCTTCCTCCGCTTCGGGTAACAAACAGTTAATCAGGCTGGACTTACCCACTCCGGACTGGCCCACAAAGACACTGGTTTTATCCATAAACAGGTGGTTTAGTCCGGCTATCCCTTCGCCTGTTTTACAACTGGCATAGTGCACCTGATAGCCAATGTCGCGATAAAGCTTCAGCTGTGCCTCCACTTCCTGACGGGCGTCATCACTGAGCATGTCCACTTTATTCATCAGAATCAGCGGCTCAATGCCCACATCTTCAGAAGCGACCAGATAACGGTCAATAATATTCAGTGACAAGGCAGGTAATACAGAACTGACAATAATAATCTGGTCAATATTCGCCGCTACCGGCTTAATACCGTCGTAGAAATCCGGCCTGGTCAGTACTGTTTTACGTGGCTCAATCGCTTCTACCACACCACTGACATTCAGACTCTGATCTTTTCCGGGGCGAAACTGCACTCTGTCACCACAGACCACGGAGTCTATGGTGCGGCGAATGTTGCAACGATGTACTTTGCCTGCCTGGTCCTCTACATCTGCATGCTGACCGAAGCGCCCGATCACCAGACCTGGCTGCATGGCCTCCAACGTCTCATCAGCAATGCTGTCATCGGCACCGCTGAGACGCTTGTCCAGGTTACGGCTGACCTGCCGTCTTTGTCTTTGGGTAAGCTTGTTTCTTTTTGCCACTGAGGAGTCGAATGCTTTATATTGGAGGCTCAAGGCAGTGAGTGTAACCTTTGACTGCCGAAATACCAAAAAATTAAGGTGACTAAGATGGCGCAAAGTACAGATAATCTGGTGTGGATCGATATGGAAATGACCGGTCTGGACCCTGAACGTGAAAAAGTTCTGGAAATCGCTACGATCGTTACAGACGGCCAGCTCAATGTGCTGGCAGAGGGCCCGGTTATCGCCATTCACCAAAGTGATGAAATACTCAACGCCATGGATGACTGGTGCACAAAAACCCATGGTGAAAGCGGGCTGACTGAGCGCTGTCGCCAGAGTGATTTCAATGAGCAACAGGCCTGTGAAGAAACGCTCGCTTTCTTACATGGGTGGGTAAAAAAAGGGACTTCACCACTTTGTGGCAATAGCATTGGTCAGGACAGGCGCTTTATGGTGCGCCATATGCCAACACTGGAAGCCTACTTCCATTATCGCAATGTGGATGTGAGTACCATCAAGGAGCTGGTAAGGCGATGGAAGCCTGAGCTGTTGGATCAGTTTCACAAAAAAGGCACCCACCAGGCACTGGACGATATTCGCGAGTCGATTGCCGAACTGCAGTTTTACCGGCAGCATGTATTTAGCATATAAATTAACCAGACAAACGGCTTTAATAAAATTATTCCTTGCGTAAAACAGGAATTTTTGTAAAATGCGCCTCCGCTTTAGGTTGAAGCCACTTAACTTAAAGCCTTTGCAGAATGCGGGAATAGCTCAGCTGGTAGAGCACAACCTTGCCAAGGTTGGGGTCGCGAGTTCGAATCTCGTTTCCCGCTCCAATTCTGCAGCACCGTACCACCACCAGATACGCGGGAATAGCTCAGCTGGTAGAGCACAACCTTGCCAAGGTTGGGGTCGCGAGTTCGAATCTCGTTTCCCGCTCCAAATCCCTAAAAAGGGGTCGTAGTTAATTATCCCCCCATTTCTCTGAACTATAATACCCGATACAGTTCCCGTCAGAGGATGATCTCACCATGCCAAGGAAGGTTCGCTGTTACGCGCCCGGAATAACATGCCATATTGTTCAACGTGGTAATAATCGCCAGACCTGTTTCTTAAGTAACGATGACTTCGGCTTTTATATTCAAGTACTTAGTGAAGCACTTAAAAGATATAGAGTCGCTCTGCATGCTTTTGTACTGATGACCAATCACGTTCACCTTCTCATGACTCCGTCAGATAGCATTGGCATATCAAGGGTTATGCAACTAGTCGGAAGACGTTATGTGAGATACTTCAATTCACTCCATCAACGCACCGGCACGCTATGGGAAGGGCGCCACAGAGCAAGCCTGATTGATAGTGTCGAATATCTTCTGGTGTGTCAGAAGTATATCGAGATGAACCCCGTCAGAGCAGGCATGGCAGAACATCCAGGGCAATATCATTGGTCCAGCTATCGTGCCAACGCTCTCGGGCAGAAAATAGAATGTTTGACAGAGCATCCGGAGTTTACCAGGCTGGGCCAAAGCCCTGCACAGCGCCATTGCCGGTATCGCGAGCTATTTCTGTTGCCTGCTCTGAACAAAGATCTTCACAAGATAAGACAATGCCTGCAGCATAATTATCCGCTTGGCAATACAGCCTTCAGAGAACAGATTGAAACGCGTTTAAATGTACATTTTGGTGCGTTATTACCGGGAAGACCATGCACCTCGGAGACAGACCCGGCATAACTGACACAATTCATGCACACCGGGCGTTAATTAACTACGACCCCTTTTTAAGGGGGCGGGCGGGAACGCCAGCGGCTATTGTATTGGCGGGAATGTCTCCGGTGACTACCGAGTTGGCGGCAATAACCACATTGTCACCGATCTTTGCCCCTTTGAGTATGAGTGTGTTCATACCCAACCACACATCATTGCCGATGCTGACAGGTGCCGCTTCACCTGCTTCCCCGGCAGCCCGGCGCCTGGGGTCTAACGAATGCTGGTCGGCATCTGTAATAGTGACATTCGCACCACAGAGCACTCTGTCACCAAGGCTGATATGCTGATGACAGCTGATTACCGTGCCACTGAAGCCACATTGGCTGCCTATTTCCAGCCTGGCCCCGCGAAACACCGATAACATACATCGTTGTTGCAGCCCAATACGACTGCTGGAAGGGTGACTGCGAAATACCGTATCCGGGCCTAATATCAGTGTCGCGTCAGGGTGGCGCAGAACAGAGGTCAAACCAAAAAATCTGGCACGGTGCCCACCTTCTGCGCCCCAGCGAAAAAGTCGCCACTGCATGCAAAAGGTGCTTACCCAACTTAATAGCTGCTGCATTCCAATATGCAGGGCGTAACTCAAACTGGTAAGATATTGCTTCATTTTCGCCTTCCTTTGTTTTAACTGCAATTTACCCTATCAAGCAGCAAAACCCTATAGCGTGGCGGTGATTTACAACTTCAGAAGCGTAGGGCAGAATGCGCCGTGCAGAAGAGCAGTATACGACGCTTTGCAAGGAAGACATGAGCATATCCAGGTATTCTATTTGTGCAGATCAAATCCGGGTGTTTGCCACATTAGCGGTGGTAATGCTGCATGTGTCGGCCAATGGCCTCAATAGCTCACCGTTCGGCTCTGATTCCTGGTGGCTGGCCAACTTTTTTGATGCGGCCAGCAGATCGTCAATCCCTTTGTTTGTGATGCTTTCCGGCGCGTTATTGCTGAGCGCTCCAATCGGTGATCCCAGGCAGTTTTACCAGCGCCGTTTTAGCCGGGTATTGCTGCCTCTGGTTGTCTGGTCGATTTTTTATAGTGGCTGGACGATGCTCAAAGCACAGGTAAAGGGCCAACCGATAATGACTGAACAAGTCTGGTTAAACCTTGTGAGTGGAACCCCCTATTTTCACCTCTGGTACTTGTTTATGCTCGCGGGGTTATATGCGATTGCGCCAGTTTTAAGCCTGGCCCTGCACAGTGCCCAACAGCGCTTTAATCCGTCATCAAGCTGGTACCTGTTGCTGGCAGTGATCACATCGGCAATTTATACCCTGGGGTACTCCACCTTTGTTGATGACTGGCCATGGCCCTTTTGGTTTATTGGCTACATTCCATTAATGGTTCTGGGTGCCGTACTGTGGGGTAAGCAGAGCAGTGTCGGTGTCGTGGGGTTATTATGCTGCTACCTGGTTATGGCACTGATCATTGCCCGGCTATGTTACATTCAGCTGGCCCATTACCCTGAAGTTGCGGGTATCTACAGCTATCAATATCTGAGCTTGCCGGTTCTTGGAGCGAGTATAGCATGTTGGTACTTACTATCACGGCCTTATAGGATTTCAGCAGGCTGGTGTAAATTTATTGCACCATATTGCTTCGGCATTTATCTGCTCCACCCGGCTTTCCTTGATCTGAGCCAAATGCTATTCAGACCTCTAGCCTTGCCCACCGCTATAACAATGCTGGTGCAATTTCTATTCGTCTTCGCCCTCTCACTCGCATCCTGTATTGGCTATAGCAAACTACGACGCCGTGTTCCGATGAGTCTAAAAAGAGGGAGAGAGTAAAAAGGGGTCGTAGTTAATTATTCAGGCTGCTGTTGGATACCGCTCAGACCATTCAGATAATTAACTACGACCCCTTTTTACTCTTTTTAGCTCTTTTACATTCTGTTAACCGGATAGCAGTACAATAAAGCATTGAAAATTGGTAGAATTATGCTCAATTTCTGGTCGATGATTATTTGCCGCAAACCAACCTCCGAGTTTGAGGGTGGCGGCTGTTTTTTGTGCATATATTGAAAAGGGACATAATGAAACTCCACGCGATTTTTTCCGCCACCGCACTCTGCATATTACCCACTACATTGTTGTCAGCACAGGAACAACCTGTCTCCAGCGCCTGGATTGGTGGCTTTGGTGAATATTACAAAGTTGACAATGACAAACCGCAATCCATCGATAATTTTGAGGACGCCAGTGGCTTTGGTGCGGAGCTGGGATTTCGCTTTACGCCGGAATGGGGCGCACGTCTGGAGTGGTCAAGACTCAACTTTGACTCGGAATCGGGTCTGAACGATCGTACCGGCGAGAGAATAGGTATTGATGCCCTGCATTTTTTTGATCAGAAGCACAGTTACGTATTCGCAGGCTTTAAACATCAGAATCTGGGCACCAACTACCGCATGGCAAACGTTGGTATCGGCCGCCACTGGCAGCTAAGCCAAAACTGGAAAGTACAAACAGAAGCCGCTACGTATTACGACTTTGGACAAAACTTCCTCGATTTCGGCGTTAAACTGGGCCTGGTGTATAGCTTTGGCGGAAGTTTGTCACCCTCAGTTAGCAACCAGACACAAACTGGCCTGTCGTCGCGCACTGCTCAACCATCTCAACCACGAGCTGATGAATACCAGGGTCAGGCAACAGATTCAGACAATGACGGCGTAAATGATGGGCAAGATCGTTGCCCTGAGACTGCTGCCAGAGACAAAGTCGACGGGTTTGGCTGCACGATTTACGACAGCGAGACCGTATCTGCCTCTCTGCAAGTACTTTTTGCACATGACAGTTACACCGTTCTTAACCCTGATTCGCAACAGTTACATAACTTTGCCGAGTTTATGAGCAACTACTCCGATACTCAGGTAATACTGGAGGGCCATACCTCACTGGTAGGCGCACCAGATTACAACCAGATTCTGTCTGAGCAGCGTGCTGAAGCAGTAAAGGCTTTGCTGGTAGATAAAGGGCTAAGTGCTGACCGAATCGATACCGTTGGTTACGGCGAAAGCAGGCCACTGGACACCGCGAATACGGAACAGGCACACAGGATAAACCGCAGAGTTGAAGCCAAAGTCAGCAAAACAATCAAAGTTAAACTGACCCGCTAACGAAAAGAGGGGCGGTGTGAATTGACTGGTTTGCAGCAAAGCCATACTGCTGAGCCAGGGATAAATTAACACCGATCCTTTTTTGCTTTCACAACTACATTATGTACACAACTCAAATTGAGAATGGGTTTTATGTACATATTATGCTAAACTTCAAGTTGTGGTAATCGCAAATAGGGTTATTGAATGGCTGATTTAATACGCAAAGGGGTTGCTGAATTCCGCAGGTCACTTGGAACTCTGCTTAAAGGCGCTGGCCTTGAAGGCGAACGCGTGGTGGTAACCAATCATGGTAAAGACATTGCCGCGCTGATATCAATTGAAGAGCTGGAGCGTTTTAATCAACTCGAAACCTGGTTTGCACAACAGGAAGCCGACGGCGCGCCCTCTCCTGAAGGAGATGATGTTGGCGGCGATCACAATGCTATGTTTGCCGAAGAAGCTCCGAGGGACAATACAAGGGGTTTTGACGACCTGACCACCTATGACGAAACGGCAGAACTTCAGCAGGTTGCATGGCAGATCAAACAAACGCGAATGCAGATTAACGAGGACATTACAGAAATGGAAGCGCAGTTGGCGGCGGTGATCGCGAACAAAATAAACACTCAGGAAATGTAACAATGAATAAGCCAATGGACTGGTTGATTTATTCCATCACCGTTGCAGCAATAACCTGCGCTGCGTTTTTCTTAGCCGCACAAGATACCGTATTTTCCAGCCTGGGCTGGCTGGTATTTGTTGGGGTTTTTCTCTATTTAATCCTGCATAACCCTGCCACATTCTTCCGCAGGGGCCTGGTAACAGTTATCAGTCTTGGATTGACCAATACACTTGTGCTCAGGCTGTTGCTGGATTTTCTCAACCTGACACCGCAAAACACCGGTAAAGGCTTACAGCAAGTTCTGGATTACCTCTCGCCTTTTACTCAAAGTCCGGCGTTTTTCTATATTTTTACCTTCTTTGGCATTGCGGCCCTGCTTGAAATGTTTGTCAATCACAACCCGCTGATGGACAGGCTATTTGGCCGTCAGCTACCGCTCGAATGCAGTGCTACTCAAACCAGCGACTGGGCGCTGGACAAAGTGCTGGACAACACCTCTGTGGAGTATTTCAGAGTAACGGGGTACATTGAAATCCGAAATAACACGGCAAAGACGGTAAACCTTGACCACACTAATGTGTCGCTAAGCCTTCCTTTAGTTCATATATGGAGCTGGCAACTTAAGCAGCCACAATGTTTTGATACACAAACAGACCAGGTGTATGACCCCAGCATCCCCATAGAGGGGCATAAAACAACGTCTGTGCAACTGCACTACAAGTTCAGGTCAAAGCGGGTGAAGCTGTTGGTGCTACTTCCCTTTATTAATCGCCTCAGAACCACGCTCTGCTTTAACCAGGGTGTATCGCAGCCATATCATGTCACTGGACAAGCCCGAATAATTCGTCAACAATGATTACGCACTTTTTGACCACATGGACCCGGAACATTGGTACGCCTAGCCCCTCACAAACAATTCGAACGCCAGACCAGGGCGTTTTTCAGGAAACTAAACAAACAACACAGTAACGAAGTGATTAAAGACAAACTTGAGCATCTTAGTAGTTGCATTGCGAGTGAGTTTACCTTTAATCCGCCTTTCGTGCGCGTTGCACCAAGGTCTGACGCTAAACACCTGACTGACTATAAGGCGCAATTTCTTAAACAGTATATCTGGTTGCTGTACAACAGCTCTGAAGGCATCATTTATTACTTCTATAAGCCGATTGTGATTGCCAAGTCCGGCTGATGTCACAGCGCATTGATAACCACTGAACGGCGAATGCTAAAAGCCCTGGGAGAATTAACTACGACCCCTTTTTCGCGGTCAATCTCGCAAACTGAAAGAAAAAGTCACACTCTGCCCACTCAGCCCAGAAGTATCAATAGTTAAGAGGCTTCCTTCTACATGAATCCTATCTCCAAATGAACTTACATCAACTATCTTTTTACGAAACAGTAGTTCGATTTTCTTACTATCTCTGGGGGGCTCAGAAAGACTAACTAAGACTCTTTCACCCTCGAACTTAACTATCAAGCTTGCTGCTCCTGTTACAGTAAGCCAATCTGTGATTCGCTTTGGCTTGCTATTAAAACTATTTACGAGCAGCGTCTTATGACTCCTAAACCAACACGCATGAAGATCGGGAGCAATGCTCAGAATATCTACATCTGGATTGGCAGCAAAATGCTTAGTTTCAGAGAGAGTTTGATTGGGCAGTAATACATAAGCGTAGGTGTTTTTTTCTACATTATGCAACAAATCAAATTTTGCTCTAGAAGACTCGATCTTACTATCAGACATATGTAGCGGCGTCTGTTCATTAATATCTTTCCAATCCCCTTCTTCATTGCTCAACTGGAAAACAGAATGCTGCTCGAATGGTAGAAAGACACCTATACTAGTTTTACGGTCTAGGTCACGTAACCAATATGCTCGGTTTCGAATCAACTCTTCCCAAAGGAAATTTTCGGAAAATCTCTGAAAAACATTTGTCAGTTTCGCTCCATTAATATCTGACCCCAAAGATAAAACAAGATCAGGCACATAGAACCAAGATTTCTTTGCCTTCACTTTTCCACCAAAGCTTTCATAGTCCATACCAACTGAAGCGATATCCTCTAATACAGTTCCTCCTACCCAACTTTGTGACTTCAGAGGTCTATGATAATAATTACTTTGAGCATCACATAATCCTTCATCTTGCGCATTTGTGGTGGTTCCAGGAGGAGAACTGAAGTCGACCAAGGGCCAAGAATCAATGTAGTCTTTCTTATGAAGCTGAAGATAGTGCATTCCATCACCAGTATACCATCCTTTCCTATTCTCCCCGTTCGTGCACTCATAGTTACCAATGCGTGAAGAATGCATTGAAATAGCCGATGTATACTTAGGAGCTCGATACAGAAAACGATCTATAGAGTTAAAAATGAACGCACGGTATTGGTCATCCTTTTTCACCAATCGCTCTTCTAATAGTTCCGCTCTTCTAGCGACATTTGGTGAGCTTAGTTCCTGAAAAGTGTTCAATAACGAATGCACTCTACGTCCACGCCAATCACCCTGCGCCCAGCCACGGCTTGCACCTCTTCCACTAACGAGATCAAGCAAAACTCCGTCAACCACAAAAGGCAATAAATGAGATTCATAGCGATCGAGAATTCTATGATAAAGATAATCATTTGGCTGCCAATTGGTTCCTTTTAATATTGTCAGAATCTGATTCAATCCTTCAAATAGAACCAATCCATAAGTGCCTATATACGGAATATCCTTATGCTGAATAAATCCACCATCACGATAGAACCCATCTCCTGATTCAACATATGCAATGACTTCCCAAAGCTTATCCAATGTCGCTTTGAAGACAGTCTCATCACCTTCCAAAATGGCTCGCTGTAATACGATGAGTACAGTATCTACCCTGTTTGCACCCGAATTACTAAAGCCAGTACCTGTAGACGCCAAACCATAGTTTTGAAAACCAGCTATCGGAAGAAAATGGTGGCTGGCGGCTAGAAGCCCCTCGTAGATATCACTATCCAACCAGTACTTGGAACGCAATAAAACCTGATTGATCTGCTTAGGTGTGCCTATCTCCCAATGCCACCAATTTCCGACTTTTTCTGCATCAACATGGTATAAATTAAGGATTTTTCGTAAAGCACGCGATATAACTTCTCGATCTTTTTGACTTAAATCACTGGTTACAGCTTTTTTTATACGAACCAGGCTATGAGTAAGAGCACTTTCCTTTACATTACCCGCTTCATCTACAAGAGGGAGGTCAGCTAGTATATGACCCCCCTCTGCAAGTGATTTCTTAAGTCTAGCAAGTTCCTTAACGTCAAATTTGTCTTTCGTGTTACTTAACTGTACCCAGTTTTTTCTTGCTACTTGTAGATCATTTGTGATGCCGTAAGCGGAATCACAAATAAAAAAAATAAAAAAAATAAAAAAAAGGTATAGACAAATTTTCACTTTCCTACAGCCTAAGGTCCGTTATTTCCTTCGGGAGAATATATTTCAAGTCATATATTATCCCCTTCTCTGTAAGTAGTTTCCTGTATTCAGCCTCCGTTTTATCTCTAAACTCACTGTGAGCCACACACAGAATGACCGAATCATAATGTCCGGCTTTAGGATTTGAGATAGGGCGTATTTGATATTCTTTCATAGCTTCCTCTGGATCAACCCAGGGGTCATAAACATCTGCCTGAACGTCGTATTCCTTCAACTCAGTCAGAATATCTACAACCTTGGTATTTCTGAGGTCGGGGCAGTTCTCTTTGAAGGTCAAGCCCATAACTAAAACCTTTGCTCCACTGACCTGGATACGTTTTTTCAGCATGGCCTTGACCAGTTCACTGACCACATAACGCCCCATGCCGTCATTGATACGGCGCCCTGCCAGTATGACTTCCGGGTGATATCCAATAGCCTGGGCTTTGTGAGTTAAATAATAAGGGTCGACACCTATACAATGGCCACCCACCAGGCCTGGTCGGAATGGCAGGAAATTCCATTTAGTGCCGGCAGCCAACAGAACCTCTTCGGTATCAATACCGAGCTTATTGAAGATAACCGCCAACTCGTTAATCAGAGCAATATTCAGATCTCGCTGTGTGTTTTCAATAACCTTAGCCGCCTCAGCCACCTTTATACTACTGGCCTTATGTGTGCCAGCGGTAATAATGCTGCGATATAGCGCGTCAACCTGCTCCGCAATTTCCGGTGTTGAGCCTGACGTTACTTTCTTTATGGTGGTTACCCTGTGCTCTTTATCACCCGGATTAATGCGCTCCGGGCTGTATCCAGCGAAGAAATCGTGATTAAACTTAAGGCCTGACACTTTCTCCAGTACGGGAACACAATCTTCCTCGGTTGCCCCCGGATAGACGGTTGACTCATAAATAACAATATCGCCCTTTTTTAGCACCTTACCTATGGTTTCACTGGCCCTTATCAGCGGAGTCAAATCAGGTTGACGCTGTTTATCAATAGGGGTGGGTACCGTTACGATAAAGATATTGGCCTCGCGAAGACGCTCTATCTCACTTTCATACTCAAGATACTTAGCCTGAGCCAGTTCTTCAGCGTCAACTTCCAGGGTCTGGTCTAAACCATCACGAAGCTGCTGAACACGGTGATGATTAATATCAAAGCCAATTACCTGTTGCTGTTTGCCAAACTCAACTGCCAAAGGCAAACCAACATAACCCAGTCCAATTACTGCCAACTTCAAACTATTCTCCTTTCAAAAACTTAAAGCATTACCCACTTCAAAGAAATCTTTGAAGGAATCTTTTGGACAATGTTACTGCTTTAATCCTTCCGCCGACTAACAACGTAAATCCGTCTGTGAAAAATCTATTCCAGCTAATCTTATCGCTATAAGCGCACCAAATATTGTATTCAACATATCTAAAATCAGCGGCGCCTAAACAAGCCTTCATCTTTGCCATCCATACATTCAGGGTCAGATCCTACTTTTT
>NZ_NISX01000014.1 GCF_002591895.1 Lacimicrobium alkaliphilum | reverse complement strand
CTCTGCGATCTTTGCGCCTCTGCGAGATCAAAGAAAAAATTGAAATGCGTACTGATAGACACAGCGATCATGTAGCCAGGATGCAGCGCAGCGGAATCCGGGAACAAACCTCGAACCTCTTAAAAAGGCCCCGCAATCCAGTGATTTTAATGAATGCAAATTTACCGCAGAGTCGCAGAGCCGCAGAGGACGGGGAGATTCAAAAAATTATTCCTTCCATTCTCTGCGCACTCCGCGACTCCGCGGTGAAAACCTATTACTCAGAATTCATACTGATAACTGAAGACTGGGAACTGCTAACCTTTTTAGGATAAACATCCCAACAGACACGGGAATTGGTCTGATCAGTGGGTGAATCATAGGCTATTCCAGATAGGTATTAGATTAAATGACCTACAAACCTTGACCTGCGCCGCGCTTCGCGATACTAATATGCCAGCAAAAAAAATTAGTGAAAAAAATCCATGAAAAATAACCTGTTCCTACTCCTACTTCTTATGGCAACCAGATTGCACGGGTAGTTGTGGCCAACAGGCTCAGGATTAACAGAAACCCGTGCACAGCACGGGTTTTTTTATGTCCATGGGCTAAATGCGCCTGGAAAATGCGAAGCATCTTCAGAATTTAGCGCGAAAGCATGGATGCTGAAGCTGGGCTTTTGATAAAGGCAGGATGCCTGTTTCAAAAGGACGGGCAGGTGATTGCTCCTGCATAACCTGCACTTCCGCCATCCGTGGCGGTCGTATACGGAAATGTCGGGAACAATTATCCGGCGATGTCCATGGGCTAAATGCGCCTGGAAAATGCGAAGCATCTTCAGAATTTAGCGCGAAAGCATGGATGCTGAAGCTGGACTTTTGATAAAGGCAGGATGCCTGTTTCAAAAGAACGGGCAGATAATCGCTCCTGCATGATCGGCACTTCCGCCCTCCATGGCGGTCGTATGCCGACATTGCAGGGATGCATCTCGTCGGCCAGCCCGACAGCGATGGCAGGCATTTAAATCTGTGTCGGACTAAAGTCCGACCTACAAAACCAGCATTGCAGGGGCCAGTTTACTGGGCCAATAAGGTCAGAATCCGGGCTCCTGTGGTCGAATAAATTCGACCCTGCAACATATACAGAATCGAGCGGGAACTCAGCATACAGGCTGATAAATCAAGCAGAGGAACGACCATGTCAGACAGAGTAAAGATATTCGATACCACCTTAAGAGATGGTGAGCAGGCGCTGCCTGCCAGTCTAAGTGTTAAGGAAAAACTGCAGATTGCTCTGGCACTGGAACGACTCGGAGTTGATATTATCGAAGCGGGTTTCCCGGTCTCCTCGCCGGGAGATTTTAAGTCTGTGCAGGCGATTGCCAGAGAGGTGAAGAACTCCGTTGTATGCGGTCTGTCCCGTGCGGTAGCCGGCGATATCGACGCCTGCGGCGAATCCCTGAAAGTGGCAGAGCGCTTCAGAATTCATACTTTTATCGCCACCTCTGAGATCCATGTCGGTGCCAAGCTGCGAAAATCTCAGGATGAAGTGCTCGATATGGCCGTACAGGCCGTTAAGCATGCCAGGCGCTATACCGATGATGTAGAGTTTTCCTGCGAAGATGCCGGACGCACCGATATCGATTACCTCTGCCGGATGGTAGAAGCGGCGATTAAAGCCGGGGCCAGCACAGTCAATATCCCCGACACCGTCGGCTATACCATCCCCACTGAGTTCGGTCAGATTATTCATACCCTGTTTAACCGCGTACCCAATATCGACCAGGCAGTGATTTCGGTGCACTGCCACAATGATCTCGGCCTGGCGGTAGCTAACTCTTTAGCGGCGGTACAAAACGGTGCCCGTCAGGTGGAATGCACCATCAACGGTATCGGTGAGCGGGCCGGTAACTGTTCGCTGGAAGAGATTGCCATGGTACTTAAAACCCGCGAGAATCTGCTGGGCCTGAATACCGGCATCAACAGTCAGGAAATTTCCCGCACCTCCAAACTGGTCAGCCAGATCTGTAATATGCCGGTGCAGGCCAATAAGGCCATTGTTGGCGCCAATGCCTTCAGTCACTCCTCGGGCATTCATCAGGACGGTGTGCTGAAGTCCATGAATACCTACGAGATCATGACGCCGGAAAGTGTCGGGATCAGTAAAAACAATCTTAATCTGACCTCCCGCTCCGGCCGCCATGTGATCAAACATCGTATGCATGAGCTGGGCTACAAAGATGAGGATTATGATCTGGATACCCTGTACGCCGCCTTCTTGCGGCTGGCCGATAAAAAGGGGCAGGTGTTTGATTATGATCTCGAAGCGCTGGTGTTCTTCGACCAGCAAAAACAGCAGCAGGCAGAGTATGAACTGCTGTACCTGCATGCCAATGCCGGTAAAGGCATGATCCCCAGCGCCACGGTAAAAATGCGCATGGGCGAGCGTGAAGGCACCGCATCGGCCATCGGTAACGGCCCGGTGGATGCGGCCTTTAATGCCATTATTGAAGTTACCGGCAATGAAGATATCGATATTGTCGATTTTAAACTCGACTCCAAAGGTGAAGGGGCCGACGCCCTGGCCCAGGTCAGTGTAGTCGCCGAATACAAAGGCCGTCGTTTCAACGGTATCGGGCTGGCCACGGATATTGTGGAAGCCGGAGTTAAGGCCTTGATTTATGTACTGAATAACACCTGTCTGGCAGATCAGATAGATGAGAAAAAACAACAGAAAATAGCAGGGGTATAAATGTCTGAATATTCCATCGCATTATTACCCGGGGACGGTATTGGCCCTGAGGTGATGGAGCAAGCAGTGAAAGTGTTACGGGCCATTGAAGCGGCCTTTGAGCTGAAATTCTCACTTAAATCTTTCGATGTGGGCGGCGCAGCCATCGACAACCATGGTAAGGCTCTGCCTGAAGATACGCTGGCGGGCTGCGAAGCCGCCGATGCGATTCTTTTTGGCTCCATTGGCGGGCCGAAATGGGACAACCTGCCCTTAGACGAGCGCCCGGAGCGGGCTGCGCTACTTAAATTACGCAGCCATTTTGATCTGTTCAGCAACCTGCGCCCGGCACGGATTTATCCCGGCATGGAGCACCTGTCGCCACTTCGGGCCGATATTGCCGCCAGCGGCTTCGATGTAATGGTGGTGCGCGAACTCACCAGCGGTATCTATTTTGGCCAGCCCAAAGGCATACAGGGTGAAGGCGAAGAAGAATTTGCCTTTGATACCATGCGTTATTCACGCCGTGAGATTCGTCGTATCGCCAAACTGGCCTTCGAATCAGCGCGCCTGAGAAACAAAAAAGTCACCTCGGTAGATAAAGCCAATGTGCTGGTTTGCAGCCGTTTGTGGCGGGAAGTCACCGAGGAGGTGGCCACAGACTATCCGGATGTGACGCTGGAGCATATTTATATTGATAACGCCACCATGCAGTTGCTGCGCTATCCCAATCAGTTTGATGTGATGCTGTGCTCCAATTTATTCGGCGATATTATCAGTGATGAATGTGCCATGATCACCGGCTCCATGGGTCTGTTGCCCTCGGCCAGCATCAACGAACAGGGCTTTGGCATGTATGAGCCGGCAGGGGGCAGCGCCCCGGATATCGCCGGAATGGGTATCGCCAATCCTGTGGCACAGATTCTCTCCGCCGCTATGCTGCTGCGTTACAGCCTCAAACTAACGGCGGCGGCCGATGCCATCGAAATGGCAGTACAACACGCCCTTAAGGAGGGTGTCGTTACCGCAGAACTGTTGCCTGAAAGTCAGCGCAGCGAAGCCTGTTCCACCGCAGAGGTGGGAGATTACATTGCCAACAAAATTAAGGAACAGCACTGATGGGTAAGACCTTGTATGAAAAAATCTGGGATGACCATCTGGTGGCAAGAGCCGGAACCGACAACCTGATTTATATCGATCGTCACTTAATCCATGAAGTGACCTCCCCACAGGCTTTTGCCGGGTTGGAGGAGAAGGGGCGCAACCTGCGCTGCCCTGAGCGCACGTTCGCCACCATGGATCACAGCATCTCCACGCGCTCGCTGGCACTGGATGCCTGCGGCCCCACCAATCAGCTTCAATTGATGACCCTGAAACAGAATTGCGACAAGTATGGCGTCGAGCTGTTTCCTGTCGGCCATCAGAAACAGGGCATTATCCATGTAATTGGTCCTGAACTGGGGCTGATTCTGCCAGGTATGACAGTAGTTTGCGGTGATTCTCATACCGCAACTCATGGCGCCTTTGGCGCTCTGGCGTTTGGCATTGGCACTTCGGAAGTTGAACACGTATTTGCCACTCAGACGTTAAAACAGGGTAAAGCCAAAACCTTACTGGTAAAGGTCGACGGCACCCTTCCGGTTGGAGTCACCGCTAAAGATATTATTCTTGCCATTATCGGTGAAATCGGCCATGCCGGTGCCACCGGCCACGTGATTGAATATGCCGGCAGCGCCATTGAAGCACTGAGCATGGAAGAGCGCATGACCATCTGTAACATGAGCATCGAAGCAGGCGCGAAGGCCGGACTGATAGCCCCTGATGAAACCACCTATGCCTATCTGAAAAACAGAGAACGCTGTCCGACAGGGGCAGATTGGGAACAGGCGTTATCCTATTGGCAACAGCTTAAGTCTGATGCTGATGCCCATTTCGATACAGTGGTAAATCTGCAGGCCTCAGACATTACACCTCAGGTTACCTGGGGCACCAACCCCGGTCAGGTCATCGGTGTGAATGAGGCGATTCCACAGCCACAAAGCTTCAGTGATGAGGTAAGCCGCACCTCGGCACAAAAAGCACTGCACTATATGGGCCTTCAACCCGGCCAGAAACTCAGTGATGTGGCTGTCAGCCATGTGTTTATCGGTTCATGTACGAACAGCCGTATCGAAGATTTGCGCGCCGCTGCAAAAATTGCCGCCGCGGGTAAGGTTGCTGAAGGCGTGACAGCAATTGTGGTACCTGGATCAGCCCAGGTAAAACAGCAAGCTGAAAGCGAACAACTGGACAAGATCTTTACCGAAGCAGGTTTCGAGTGGCGTTTACCGGGCTGCTCGATGTGCCTGGGTATGAATGACGACATTCTGAAGCCCGGCGACCGATGCGCCTCCACCAGTAACCGCAACTTTGAAGGTCGACAGGGCCGGGGCTCACGAACCCACCTGGTGAGTCCGGCTATGGCCGCAGCAGCCGCAATCAAAGGTCACTTCGTCGATGTGCGGGAGTTTGATGTATGAGCCTTCTGATAATGCAAGCTAAACAAGCGTTGCTGGACATAGCCGCAGCAGCAGCCGCAATTCGAGGCCATTTCGTAGATGTGAGGGAGTTTGAACAATGAGTGGTATTACAAATTTACGTGGCACCGCCGCGCCGTTAGATCAGGCTAACGTAGACACAGACCAGATAATTCCTAAACAGTTTCTGACCTCAGTCAGCCGCAAAGGGTTTGGCAAACATTTGTTTCACGACTGGCGTTATCTGGATCTGCATGAACAGGAACTCAATCCCGACTTTGCATTAAACAAGACTGAACATCAGGGGGCCAGCGTGTTGCTGGCGAGGCAGAATTTTGGCTGTGGAAGCAGCCGTGAACATGCTCCCTGGGCACTTACCGATTATGGTTTTAAGGTAGTAATCGCCACCAGCTTTGCCGATATCTTTTACGGTAACTGCATGAATAATCAGTTATTGCCCATACAGCTGAACAGTGACCAGATGGACAAACTATTCAATGCCGTGGCGGATGAACCTGCTCTGGAAATTGAGGTGGATTTGCCGGCTCAGCAGGTGCGCTGCAAAGCTGGCCAGTTTGATTTTGATATCGCCGAACATCATAAGCATAAATTGTTAAAAGGTCTGGATGCCATTGGTGAAACGCTGGAGCTGGCCGAAAAAATAGACAGCTACGAGCGATCTATCCCCGCCTGGCGTTGATCTGACGCAAGTCGGTTCAGAATATCCACTTACCCACCTTGATCCCGGGCCTGTTTTGCACAATAGTGCAAAGCAGGTCTGACGTTCCGAGAATATGTAATGCTGAAAATATTTCCCATTGACCAGGTTAGATCTGGCATGTTTGTTAATCAGGTGACTAAACAGACGGCCACTCTTAAGATAAAAACCCGCGGTCTGATAAAATCCCAGTCACAGGTACAACGACTGATTGACAAGGGCATCAGGGAAGTTGAAGTGGATCTGTCCCGCAGTGTGCTGGAACAACCGCTGGAAATTGAAGACGATGCTGATGCTTTGGCAGAGGGCCCTGCCAGTAAAGTAACCCACCAGAAACCTTCAGATGGAGAACGGCTGGGAACCGCTAACACACTTTATGATAAGGCAAAGAACGTACAATCGCGGTTCATCAAGAAAGTAAAAAACAGCCGCCCGAGCTCGGTAAAGGAACTCGAAGAGCTCAGCGCCGATATTATCGACTCAGTCTTTGAGGATCCTAATGCCATCTGCTGCCTGACTCTGATTAAAGAGAGAGACAAGTATCTGCTTGAGCATTCGCTTAACTGCGCCATCCTGATGGCATTGTTTGCACGTCATCTGGGTTTTGACAAGGAATTAATCGATAACCTGGGGCTGGCCGGACTGATGATGGATCTGGGGATGAATACCATTCCCCCGGATATTCTTAATAAAAAAAGCAAACTGGATAATCAGGAATGGCAGATTATTCACGGCCATGTCGATGTGGCCACAGAGATCCTGGACGCCGCCGAGATTGATAATCAGGTGATCAGAGAAGTGGTAACGCACCATCACGAGCGACTCGATGGCTCGGGCTATCCAAGCGGTTTGTCCGGCGATGCGTTGTCGGTTTACGCGCGCATGGCGGCTATTGTAGACAGTTATGATGCCATGACCTCAACAAGACCCTGGCGCAAAGCCTACTCTCCCACTCAGGCACTGAAACAATTACTGGGGTTCAGTCAGGGTCAGCTGGATCAATCTTTGGTACATCAGTTTATTCGCTGTATCGGGGTGCATCCGGTAGGCTCCCTGGTCAAACTAAAAAGCGGTAAACTGGCCATCGTTACCCGTGCCAACAAAGAAGATCCACTTAGCCCGATGGTGATGACTTTTTATTCCGTACGATCCGGCCACTATAACGAAATCAAGCAGCTCGACCTCAGCAAAGCTCAGGACGAGATTGAATCCAGCGTACGCCCGGAAGAGTTTAAGATTAATCTGACCAAATTCTTTAAAGAGGTTTTTTTACAGCAGGTTAAGTAACGCTGCTGCCCGTCATGCCCGAATGCCGTTATCGGGCTTGTCCAGCACCTCTGACAGCACGGTGTTATTGAGCAGCACATTGCTAATTCAAAGGTTGCTGGGCATCCAGCAGTCTTTAAGAAAGACAAAATAACCACAGAGGCGCAGAGAACACTGAGGATAAAAAGTGAGGGGAGAGGTGTCAGGAGTGAGGGCTAAAACCTTGTAGCCCATGATGTAGCGCAGCGAAATCCGGGAAAACATTTATCCTACGAACATCATTTCCTCTCGCAGAGGCGCAAAGGCGCTGGGTTCCCGCCAACAACTGCGGGAACGACTTCCGGTCATGCACGAATGCTGTTATCGGGCATCGTCAGAGGGCTTTTTATTGTTATGTTCCAGCAAATGATCAATTTTGTGATGCAGGGATTGAATAGACTCATCCAGTTCCTCCACATGCTGCTGCATTTTAATGATCCGTTTGTTCTGAACGGCCAGCTGGTCCTTTTCCTGCGGCGTTATAAAATAAGAAGCAATATAACCTGAAATCACACCAAACAGACTGACACCGCTCAGAATCAGCAGGATACTGACTACCCTGCCCGCTGTGGAAACCGGGTAGTAATCGCCATAACCTACGGTAGATATGGTCACCAGACTCCACCAGATAGCATCCTCTGCGGTACGAATATTCGAGCCGGGCAAATCATATTCAATCAGATAAATAGATAAACCTGATGCCCCTATTAACACCACCAGCACTACCATCATGGTAGCCAGGGTTGTCTGAATCCTGTCTTTAAGCGATGTCAGCAACAGATGCCGGGTGTCTTTGATCAGGCGGATAACCCTCACAACCTGCAAAAAGCGGGCGAGGCGGAAAACCTCTACAGCGGGAATGCTGGCGACAAAGTCAATCCAGTGCTCTTTTACATATAAAATCCGGTCCCGGCTCTGGCTCAGGTTGTAGAAAAAGTGCAGCAGAAAAACCACACAGATAATGGTGTCCATAATCAACAGGTAATGACGTACATCCTCGGGCAGGCGCATTACGATCAGTACCGAAATATTAACCACGGCAACGATGGACAGCACCATCATGCCAATATCGAAGGGACCTAACTTTGTTCTGTGTTGTGTCATCAGGAAACCAGCCCTAACAATAACAGCGCCACCCCGATTGTGAGCGCCATTTCGATACTTGCCACACCAATATTGTGTTGTTGGTCTACTTCCCGTACCAGATTAATTCCCTTTAGTACCAGTCTTTTAGCGACCCAGGCCAGGATAATCGTCAGCAACGTAAACAACAGCGCAATAAACAGCCAGTTGATCAGGTTACTGATATAAGCCCAGGGGTGGTAGACCAGTATCTTACTCGCAGCACTCACCGCAAAGGCAACGCCCAGCAAGTGGCCGCCATGCTGGATCGCCAGAGCCACCTGTCCCCGCACCAGTACGTCCTGCATAGAATCATTCTGGTTATCCTGGGCAAAGCGCCGTTCCATTAACCGGGTCGTCACCAACATCACGGTCTGCGCCACAAAAAAGCCACTCAGAATAGCGATGCCGCTATATAGCGTAAAACCCTCTGTCCATAACATTACGCTGCGTATAATGATCGCCGTCGCGATGGTATTCGCGCCATCTACCAGGCCAATACTCACGTTTCCCTGAAGTATCTGCTCACGCTTATTAAAGCGATTAAGAATGACCTTGTCATGGGCCCAACGACCTATTTTAATCAGGATAATACCGCCAATACCAAATACCAGCATTTGCAGTGACTGAGTCAGGTAGTCATCGGCGGAAGCTTGCTCTGCGGCACTCCAGACCACGATACTTAACGCCAGCAGACTGGAGGCGACACTCACGCCAAAGGCGAAATTATCTTTACCGGAGAGCTCATTGGTACTATCTACCCGGGTCCACAGGGTATACACCCAACGCATGGCAATCAGCAGCACCAGAGCGATCAGTATATCGGCACTAAAATAAGCCAGCATCTCCGGGTTATACGACAACGTCAGAATCTCTGATTCCATGGCATACCTGCAGTAAGTCAATAATGCTTTAATTATTCGTTACTTATCAGGCCAATTGCAAGGTAATACCCATTCATCCGGATAATTAACCAGTTCACAGCGAGTCAGAAGGGCTCAGGTCAATGCGCCGCTGCAAAGGCACAGTGGTTTTACTCAGACAAATGGCACCGAACAGAAAAGTCCTGCTGGCCACAAGCCTCAAACGCTCGCCTGGCTGTGTTATGGTCCTTTGCTTTAACCCCGCAACTCGTCAGAGCCATGCCCTATCAGAGAACATGTTTGTGCTCGTTGAATGGGTCATTATCCGGATGGAATGGTATAAGCTGTTGGATCATGATGAGGCTGCTGGCATATTGACTATATCGGCAATGTAGCAGGACAAAAATGATGCTCGAACACCAGGCGCAAGACTACTGGCAACAACTCATGGAGGCACACCCTCAGGCGAGCTGGCTGCCAAAACACCAACAGACTCTGTTAAAGGTGCTGGGCCTGAGCGATTTTATTGCCCGCAGTTGTATACAGGATCTGAGTGTCGTGAAACATTTACTGGAACACGAACAACTCAGCGCCCCGCATCCTGACTACTTATCTCAGCTGAATCAACGGCTGGAATCTGTCAGCGATGAAACGTCATTACATGAACAGCTGCGACAGTACCGCCGTCAGCAGATGGTACGCCTGGCCTGGCTGGATCTGACCAATCAACAACAGATTGAAGACTCCCTGGAGCAGGTTTCTGCACTTGCCGATGCGCTGATTACCTCTGCCGCCGACTGGTGTTACAGCAAACTGGCAGAACGCTTCGGTTACCCGATGCTGGACGATAAACACCAGCCTATGCTGATTATCGGCATGGGCAAGCTGGGTGGTGCGGAGCTGAATTTTTCATCAGATATCGATCTGATATTTTGTTATCCACAATTGGGTGACACACAAGGCGCCAAAAAAACCATTGAGAATCAACAGTTTTTCACCAAGCTGGGGCAAAAATTAATTGCCGCACTGAACCAGATCACCGCGCAGGGCCAGGTTTTCAGGGTAGATATGCGCTTGCGCCCTTTTGGCGACAGTGGGCCCCTGGTGATGCATTTCGCCGCTCTGGAAGACTATTACCAGGAGCAGGGCCGGGAATGGGAACGCTACGCCATGGTGAAAGGGCGGGTGATCAATACCAGCGGGCCTTTTGCCGACGAGCTTAAGGCGATCCTGCGCCCCTTTGTATTCCGTCGCTATATTGATTTCAGCGCCATAGATGCGCTGCGCAATATGAAAGCACTGATCAGCAAAGAGGTCAGACGCCGCCAGCTAACCAATAACATCAAGCTCGGTGCCGGAGGGATTCGGGAGGTGGAGTTTATTGTCCAGACTTTCCAGTTGATCCGTGGTGGCCGCGAACAGGATCTGCAACAGCCGGGGCTGCTGAATATCCTCAGCGTGCTCACAGAGCGGGAGTATTTGCAGCAGCCGGATGCGAAAAGACTACGCGACGCCTACCTGTTCCTGCGTAAAACTGAGCACTGCCTGCAACAATTTTCGGATGAGCAAACACAACAGCTACCCACTGATGAACTTGATCGCGCCAGACTCAGGCAGGTGATGGGGTTCACACAGTATGCTGAGTTCGAGACCAGGCTGAAAAATGAGATGGCCTTTATTCACGATCAGTTTATGGAGCTGATTGGTGATGAGCCCGAGCATCAGAGTATTGAGGAGCTCAGTGATCTGGCCGATCTCTGGACACTGCCACTGGACGATGAAGAAGCACTGCCAATACTACAGAACTTTGTTTCGGTCAGAGAAGGTGAAGGGTTCTGGCAGAAACTGAAAGTATTTGCTGAAGAAATGCGCCAGCGCAG
Source organism: Lacimicrobium alkaliphilum (assembly GCF_002591895.1). GTDB lineage: Bacteria > Pseudomonadota > Gammaproteobacteria > Enterobacterales > Alteromonadaceae > Lacimicrobium > Lacimicrobium alkaliphilum. Next base: position 106,944 of record NZ_NISX01000014.1, on the reverse strand, counting down.
CATGGGCAAACGCGGCCGGGAGACGCTGGACAAGTTAATGCCGGGCATGTTGCAACTGGTACTGGAATGCCATAAACCAGAGCAATTGCTGGAGCGAATGACTGCCGTCATTAAGTCCATTTGCAGACGCACCACCTACCTGGAATTACTGCTGGAAAACCGCGGTGCCATGGAACAACTGACCCGGTTATGCAGTGCCAGCCCCTGGATCGCCGAACAGATAACCCATTTTCCAATCCTGCTGGATGAACTGCTTAACTCCGAGCATCTGTATGAACTGACGCCCCTCAGCGGCTATGCGGACGAGCTCAGGCTCAGTATGCTGCGGATCCCGGAGCAGGATCTGGAAGCCCAGATGGAAGCCCTGAGGCAGTTCAAGCTCAGCCAGCAACTCAAGATTGCCGCAGCCGATGTTACCGGCGTGCTGCCGGTGATGGAAGTCAGTGACCACCTCACCTCTCTGGCAGAGGCCGTGATCCAGGAAGTGGTACTGGACGCCTGGCAGCAAATGGTGGCACGTTATGGACGCCCAGCAGGTATAGAGGATGGTCAGCTTGGTTTTGGGGTAGTGGCCTACGGCAAACTTGGCGGCATCGAACTGGGATACGGTTCCGACCTGGATCTGGTATTTCTGCACAACTGTGACTCACAAGAGGAAACAAGTGGTGCCAAGGCCATTGAGTCTGGCAATTTTTACATCAAGCTTGCGCAACGGATCATGCACCTGTTCAACACCAAAACGGCATCAGGAGATCTCTACGAAACAGATTTACGCTTACGCCCCTCTGGTAACGCGGGGCTGCTTGTCTGTCATATTATGGGGTTTGCCGAATATCAGCAAAAAGAAGCCTGGACCTGGGAGCACCAGGCGTTGGTAAGAGGTCGTTTTGTATTCGGTGACAAACAGCTGGCGCAGGATTTCAGCGATATCCGCAAGCAGATTTTGTGTCAGCAAAGAAGCCTCGCGCCCCTGCGGGATGATGTCAGCAAAATGCGTGAAAAGATGCGCGCTCACCTGAGTAAAGAACATAAAGATGGACGAGCGTTTGACTTGAAGCAGGGCCGTGGTGGCATTGCCGATATTGAATTTCTGGTACAGTACTGGGTGCTGGCCCACAGTGCTGCACATCCCGCGCTGTGCGAAAATTCAGATAATGTGAGAATTCTCAGAACCCTGGAAATTCATCAGGTTATCAGTCCGGACTGGGTCAATGTGCTGACCCAGGCCTATCTGATTTATCGCAATGCGGGGCATCAATACACGCTGGCCGGAGAACCGGCTATCGATACCTCGGATAATCTGCAGCAGTTGCAACAACAAGTCAGCAGCATCTGGCATGAGGTGTTTGAGCAATAACGGACTTCGATATCCCGGGCTTTTCTTTGTTTGATCTCGCAGAGGCGCAGAGATCGCCAAGAAGAACCGTTGCAGATCGATGGCTTCAGATTCTGTAGCCTGCAAGGAGCGAAGCGGATTGCGGGGATACAGGGGCGGCTTGCCGTATTCCGCTTCGCTACATCAAGGGCTACGGGTTTTAGCCCTCACTCCTGACACCTCTCCCCTCACTTCTTAGCCTCTGTGGTTAATCAGCTTTTTTTGCGTGAATTCGTGGTTAAAAAAGGCGCTGGGTTCCCACCAAACAACGCGGGAACGACCATCTGTCATGCTGTGGTTATCGCATACCCGAGCTATACAGGGCTGCAATATTGCCTGAGGTAATCGTTGACCCTGTCGGTGATCACAAAGGTTCGTTGCCGGGGGCAGAAAAAGGCTTCTACGGTACCATTGAAATTACTGTCTACGGCCCGGGCTATCTGCCCCAGCGCACCGGCAATGGTGTCTTCAACCTGAAAACTGCTTTTCACAACAAAATCCTGGTTAAGCTCCCATAGCAGTTGCATGCCTTCAGCCTGGGCGTAAGCGGTAATCACCTCTCTTAACGTCCCTCCGGCTTTAAACGTCCGGTATCTGTGCTCTCCGACCCAGCGGCCGGAAACCGGCTTCTGCAAACTCTCCATACTTTGTAATCGCTCACCAAGAGGTTGCTCCGATGTTTTAACATCCATCACAAAGTCACTGGTGTTTTCCAGAGACAATTCCGGACCGGAGCGATACTGTGCATAGAAGTCGGTCAGGCCGGTTGCCGGGTTCCGCTTAGGCTTTTGTCCTTCAGGTTTGGGGCTGGAACTACGGATCGCTTCCAGATTAATCACCACGGTAGCGATAATGATCAGCACCAGTGCCAATCCCAGGTGCCTTATCCAGACTGAGTTTGTTGAGACCTTTTTCTTTTTCATAATCCTGATGCAATAATCTCTGAGCGACTAATACAATGATTCGGGAGTGTGTTCAGGTCGGGTTTTAAACCTTTTATGCATCCACAAATATTGTTCCGGTGCTTTTAACACCATTTCTTCAATACGTTTGTTAATCCGGCTTACATCCAGTTTATCGTCTCCTGAGGGAAAATCTTCAAGCCCGGGCAAAATATGAACTTCGTAGCCCTTATCGGTACGCAGTGGCAATAAAAATACCGTTTCACAATTTGCCTGACTGGCAAACAATAAGGTACCGGTTGTGGTTGCCGTTTCTTTTACTGCAAAAAAGGGCACAAACTCACAGCGTTTAGGACCATAATCCTGATCCGGAAAATACAGACCTAATTCCTGATGGTTCAGGGCCTTGAGCATATCCCCCACTGCCCGTTTATTAATCAGATACTTGTTCGAGCGGGCGCGGCCATGGTACTGCATATACTCCATCAGCGGGTTGTTGTGCCGCCGGTAAAACGCCACACTGGGGTGTTTTAATCCTATCACTCTGCAGTTCATTTCCAGATTCATATTGTGAATCACCAACCCGAAGACGCCTTTTCCTTTGGCCAGTATCTGTTCAACATGCTCATAGCCAACAACACGGCTCAGTTTTTTTACCCGCCAATCCGGCCACCACCATCCCATGCCCGTTTCAAAAAGCGCCATACCGGCTGAATCAAGGTTGGCCTTAACGAGTTGCTCGCGTTCCTTTGCAGACAGATCAGGAAAGCTCAGCTCGATATTGCGCTGGGCCACTTTGCGTCTGGATTTAAGCACATAATAGAGCAAACGACCCACGCCTTTGCCAAGCCACATCTGTAACCGGTAAGGCAGCCAGGAGATCAGATACAGTATGATAATACTTAACCAGGTCAGCCAATATCGGGGATGAAAAAAGGAAAGTTGGAATTTGGGAGCTTTTACCTGCACGAACGACCCTGCGTCTTTTTCGGGCATTTTACCCCAGTACCTGAACACAGAGCAAATAAGCGATGCGTTAGCCGGATGTTTTATTATTTGCTTGTTTCTGGCTCTGCACTTAGCATGGGGCACTGCCAGACACTATTGACCTTACGCCACAGGCTGTACTCTTTCTAGGAAGCGAGTTTTACACATGTACGAGAGCTTTTACGGACTAAATGCCAAACCTTTCCAGCTTACGCCGGATCCGAGTTTTTTCTTTGCCAGTAAATGGCATAAAAGGGCACTCTCTTATCTGGAATATGGCCTGGCCCAGGCTGAAGGTTTTATCGTCATCACCGGAGGGATCGGCACCGGTAAAACCACCATTGCCAACAGTTTACTGGAAGAGATTCAGGATGATATTTTTGCGGCACAAATTGTAACGCCCAAATTGTCTCCCGATGAACTGGTTAAAATGGTGGCCAGTAAATTTGATATTAATGTTGCCGGTAAAACCAAGGCTGATATTCTCAAGGATCTGGAAACCTTTTTGTTTCAGCTCAATCAGCAGGGTAAACGGGCGTTGTTACTGGTGGATGAAGCCCAGAATCTGCCACTGGAAACCATTGAAGAATTGCGCATGCTGTCCAACTTCCAGTCCAAGGGCAAACCGCTGTTGCAAAGTTTTCTACTCGGTCAGGAAGAGCTGCAACCGATCCTCAGAGCCCCGAATATGGAACAGTTCAGACAACGTATTGTCGCCTCGTGCCATTTATCGCCACTGACTGATACAGACGTCAAAAACTATATCGAGTTTCGCCTCTATCATGCAGGCTGGCGCGGCGCGGCGCTGTTTACCGAAGGCGCTTACCAGAAAATATTTGAATTCACCAAAGGCGTGCCGCGCAAAATCAATACACTGACAGACAGGATCCTGCTGTATGGGTTTTTAGAAGAGCTCAAAGAGCTGGATGAAGCCGCAGTGGAAGCGGTGGTCGATGAAGTGGCCGATGAAATGTTTATTCAGGACTCACCCGCGGTCAAAGACAACAGCCCCATCAGAGAACCGGATCAACCAAGCTCCCCTTCTGCCCTCGTGACCAAAGACATTGAGTATTATAAGTCGATGCTCAAAGAGCTGACGGATGCGCTGGATGATGCCATCAGCCAGAAGGTCAAACTGACCCGCTATATCGACAAACTATTGAAGAAAAAGTACAAGACCTACGTGCGACTGAAATCCGACGAGTAATAACTAAATTAACCACAGAGACACAGAGGTCACAGAGGTTTTAAACGGTAAATACCTCTGCGATCGCCGCGCCCCTGCGAGATCCCAGGCTTTTACCTATTGATCTCGCTGAGACGCAAAGGCGCTGAGAACACTGAGGAAGCAACGGATTATACCTTCAAACTTCTCTGTGACCTCCGCGGCTGTGGTAATCAGCTTTTTGCTGTCACTCCTGCGGGCGCATATGGGGGAATAGGATCACGTCTTTGATGGTGGGGCTGTCGGTAAACAACATCACCAGACGATCGATACCGATGCCTTCTCCTGCTGTGGGGGGTAGCCCGTATTCCAACGCACGGATATAGTCTTCATCAAAGTGCATGGCTTCTTCATCACCGGCGTCTTTTTCTTCCACCTGTTTGCGGAAACGGGCGGCCTGATCTTCAGCATCGTTCAGCTCCGAGAAACCGTTGGCCAGCTCGCGACCACCAACAAAGAACTCAAATCTGTCGGTTATAAAAGGATTATCATCATTGCGACGGGCCAGCGGTGATACCTCCCAGGGATACTCGGTAATAAACGTGGGCTGATCCAGCCGCTCTTCAGCGGTAGCTTCGAAGATTTCGCACAAATATTTACCGGCCCCCCAGATGCCATCCACTTCAGGCTCTTTGATATGCAGGGTTTTCGCCATGGCTTTTAAGCTATCGAGATGATTCTCAGGATCTTTGATCGCCACTTTATCCGCTTCCGGCCAGTATTTGAGAATGGCGTCGCTCATGCTCAGGCGCGCAAAGGGCTGAGCAAAATCATAATGATTTTCTTCCAGCACTTCGCCTTCAGTATCCCGCACCGTATTAACAATATCTGTGGTACCGAGTACGTCTTTGGCCAGAGTACGCAACATGTCTTCGGTGAGATCCATCAGATCGCGATAATCGGCATACGCCTGGTAAAACTCGATCATGGTGAATTCAGGGTTATGCCGGGTAGACAACCCTTCATTGCGGAAATTACGGTTGATCTCAAACACCCGCTCAAAACCACCTACCACAAGACGTTTGAGATACAGCTCTGGCGCGATACGCAAATACATATCGATATCCAGCGCATTGTGGTGCGTTACGAAAGGCTTGGCCGTAGCACCGCCGGGGATCACCTGTAACATCGGTGTTTCCACTTCCATAAAGTCCCGCTCACTCAGATAACGGCGAATGCCGTTAACGATCTGACTACGAACCTTAAAGGTGTCACGGGTCTGCTGGCTCATTATCAGGTCCACATACCGCTGACGATATTTGGTTTCCTGATCAGCCAGACCATGGAATTTTTCCGGTAACGGACGCAATGATTTGGTCAGCAGGCTGTACTCGGCCATATTCACATACAGATCGCCCTTACCTGATTTATGCAGCACACCGGTAACGCCGATAATATCGCCGATATCCAGGCTGCCAAAACGGGCTTTGATATCTTTCTGAGCATCCTTACTGGCATAGGCCTGAATGCGGCCTTTCATATCCTGCAGCAATAAGAAGGGCCCGCGCTTGGCCAGAATACGCCCTGCCACACTGACAACCTGGTCCAGCTCCTCGAGCTGCGGTTTGTCCATGTCGCCAAATTTATCCTGCAGATCCTGGCTATAGTGCTGACGATGAAAATCATTCGGATGGCCGTTGGCCTTGCAGTTTTCACGGATCTCAGCCAGCTTTGTGCGGCGCTCTGCGATCAGTCGGTTTTCTTCCTGCTGGATATCTGTGGTCATGCTCACATTTCCTGATTTTGGTAACTAAATACAGACACTGTTATCAGAGTCCCGATTTCAGACTCGCCTGAATAAATTTGTCCAGTCCGCCATCAAGCACGGCCTGGGTGTTATGGGTTTCAACGCCGGTACGCAAGTCTTTAATCCGCGAGTCGTCCAGCACATAAGAGCGGATCTGACTGCCCCAGCCAATATCCGACTTGGTATCTTCCATGGCCTGCTTCTGCTCGTTTTGTTTTTTCATCTCCATTTCAAACAACTTGGCTTTGAGCTGCTTCATGGCCTGATCTTTATTCTTGTGCTGTGAACGATCATTCTGACACTGCACAACAATACCGCTGGGCTCATGGGTAATACGTACTGCCGAATCCGTTCGGTTAACATGCTGACCACCGGCACCACTGGCACGGTAGGTATCGATACGCAAATCAGACGGATTAATATCGATTTCAATATTGTCATCAATTTCCGGATAGGCGAAAGCCGAGGCAAAGGACGTATGCCGACGGTTGCCTGAATCAAAAGGTGATTTACGTACCAGGCGATGCACACCGGTTTCAGTGCGTAGCCAGCCATAGGCATATTCACCGCCGAACCGGATCGTGGCACTTTTTATACCGGCCACGTCGCCGTCAGACACTTCAATAAGGTCCGTTTTAAAACCATGATCCTCGCCCCAGCGCAAATACATGCGCAGCAGAATATTGGCCCAGTCCTGCGCTTCGGTTCCGCCGGAGCCGGCCTGAATATCCAGATAACAGTCGTTGGTATCCTGTGGGCCACTGAACATCCGCTTGAATTCAAGCCCCTCAAGTTTTTTGATCAGGCTGTCAAGTTCCTGCTGACCTTCATCAAGGGTTTCCTGATCTTCTGCCTCTACCGCCAGCTCCATCAGCCCCTCAACATCTTCGCTACCCTGCTCCAGTTCAAGAATCGTGTCGACCACGCTTTCCAGAGCGACTTTTTCTTTGCCCAATGCCTGAGCCCGGTCTGGTTCATTCCAGACATCAGGGTTTTCCAGTTCACGATTAACTTCTTCAAGCCGCTCTTGCTTCAGATCGAAGTCAAAGATACCCCCTAAGCGCCGCCGTGCGCTCGCGAACATCAGCTATACCGGTTTTCAGTGGATTGATTTCTAACATAAATCGGTCATTTTTCTACAAAACAAAGGAGGCGAATTCTAGCGGATTTGCAGCGCTTTGGACAGGGGCAGAACGTTATCAGATATCAGCTTTTTGAAGGTCAAAGGATGTTCAGCGGACTTATTGGCCCATGGCTAAGGAGACTCATTTGAATACTCAAGGTCACTGGATGCCCAGCAACCTTTGATTCGGGCAAGTGCAATACTTTGACACCCAATATTCAAAGAAAGCTGGATAAACCCAGCAACCTTTGATTCGGGCAAGTGCAATACTTTGACACCCAATATTCAAAGAAAGCTGGATAAACCCGATTACACCGCTCGGGCATGACAGTCGGTCTTTCCCTCATGCAGTTGGCGGGGATCCAGCGCCTTTGCGCCTCAGCGAGATCAACAAATAAAAGCCCGGGATCTCGCAGGGGCGCGGGGAGCGCAGAGAAAACTGACGACTCACTTGATACGAAACGGCTTTGTTTTCCTTTCGTGTCTTTAGTGTTTTTCGTGGTTGATAGCTTTTTTATCGCTGCAGCTCGGTGTAGTGAGCATATTTTATTACCAGTCGGTCAGGGCGCGCATGCTGAATTCCTGACCTTTGTAGGCAAGGATGACATGCTGTGACTGAATCGCCACAATCCGCAGTTCCTGGTCCAGCCATCCTCCTTCTTTGAGTTCCTGACCATTGACTCTGACCCAGCGATCTTTTGGATTAGAAGCAAACATATGCGCCGAAAATGACAATGAAGGTAACTCAGCCAGCACCCAGGAAGGCAATTGATCAACAGGCACAACCTCCTGGGGTGGTTCGACTGTGGGTTCAGATACACTGGTATCGGTGCTTTCCAGCGCCGATACCGCCTGACGGAACTTGTCCAACAGCTCAGGAGAAATATCCCCCGCCGCCGGACTCTCTTTTTCAGCCCGCACCCGCTGGCCTTCCTCTTGTGTCTGAGAATCGTTACGTTGCCCGGTAACGTTCGTCTGCGTGTTGCCGCGAGCAGTGATGCCAGCTTCATCAACAGATCTTGTGGCATCAGTTCTGGCAACCTCTTCAGAGATTTCTGGCAGCGCGGAGGTATCCGTACTGACTTTATCCGGAACCGGTTGGGAGAGAGTGGAAACGGGTTTTGCGGTTAGCTCAGCCTGAGCATCACTGGCAAATAACGTCATCCACATCGGGTAATTGGCGATATTCCAGCCCAGCGCCAGACCACCGATAAACACCAGCGCTGCCATACCAGCCTTACGGGAATAATAATGCCAGTTGTCTGGCAATGACTGAACCGAGGGCAGAAACAGACTGCGATGGAACTGATCGGATAACCGGCTATCAACCTGATTGCGACTGCTGTCCTGCATCAGTAACGTTTTTGTCGGTGAATGGGCAACCTGAGAGTCAGCCCCATCAGCGACTTCCACCGTCTGGGCAGGATCGATCTCGACTTCCTGTACACCCATTTCCCTGAGGCCTTCGATCATCGCCCCACTGGTGACTAACCCCGACTTACGAATTCGTACCGGACCATTTTGTGCAGTAATCTGCACAATCACCATTCCCGGCCTGAGCGCATCAATAGACAAAAATTCAGCCATGCCAGCTCCCTGCTACATAGCCCAGCAATACCCCTGCCAGCATTAGTCCGGATAATATCAGTGTCCACTGTTTGCCCTGGCGCTGACGCACCACATCCTCACCGAGGATCTGTCCGGCTGCGACCATAAACAGATAGCGATGCACAACCAGCTGCTGCTTGGTAAAAGCCAGTGTCAGTGCCCGATCACATAAAAGATTTATCACTCTGGGGATTCCCCCGGTGATCTGATAAATCGCGCCCAGTGTCGACGCTTTAAACAGGCCCTTGTCTCCCCCTGCGACCTGCAGGCGGTGAGCCACATACTCTTTGACTTCCTGAGCGTTGAGCGGCAACAGGTGGTAGCGGGCGGTGATACGTTGGGCAAGCTGACGCAATTCATTGCGTTTGAGCAGTTGCTGCAACTCAGGCTGGCCAATCAGTACAACTTTGAGTAGTTTCTCTCTGTTGGTCTCCAGATTGGTCAACAGGCGCAATTGTTCGAGCACTTCCGGCATCAGATGCTGGGCTTCGTCGATGATCAGAATAGTATTAATGCCACGATGATGGTTTTGTGCCAGATGCTTGAGGATCAGATCGGTATAGTGTTTGAGACTGGCCTGATTATCTTTGTAGGCAATCCCCAATTCGTCACAGATCGTTTCCAGTAACTCCAGCGCCGAAAGAGTTGGATTAAGAATCATCGCCACCTGGGTATTGTCCGGCAATTGTTGCATCAGCTTGCGTGACACGGTGGTTTTACCTGTCCCCACCTCGCCGGTCAGCATCACAAAACCACCGCTTTCCCTCAGGCCAAAAGTCAGATGGGCCAGGGCTTCTTTATGCCGTGGACTGAGAAACAAATAATCCGGGTTTGGCGCAATCGAAAAAGGATTATCCGCCAGACCGAAATAATTAAGATACATAGAAAACTGCGACGCCTGAGTAAAGTTGGTTTCTATCCTGAAACAAAAGTATCCGGGTCAAAAGCATAGATTTTCGCCCACAACCGGCACGGGAGAGCGCAGTGTGCCAGACAGACATCAGTACTCTCAACACAAAATCCGGGCCAAAAGACCGCTTCCAAACGAACAGCCTCTAAGTTAACGATTTGCCTGAAGCAAGTCAAAGCAGTAAACATGAATATTTGGCATAATAGAGCCAGGCTTTTTTAAAGAGAGATTTGATGCAAATTTATCTGGTCGGCGGCGCAGTCAGAGATACCTTACTCAACCACCCATTTCATGAACGGGACTATGTGGTGGTGGGCGCAACGGTACAGGAAATGCTGGATCAGGGCTTTCGCCAGGTAGGAAAGGATTTCCCGGTATTCCTGCACCCCAAAAGCGCAGAGGAATATGCCCTTGCCCGCACCGAGCGCAAATCAGGTCAGGGTTATACGGGCTTTGTCTGTGACAGCAGCACCGACGTGACTCTGGAACAGGATCTGATGCGTCGCGACCTGACCATCAATGCCATGGCTCAGGACAGCGAGGGGCAGATCATTGATCCTTATCATGGCCAGCAGGATCTCGAAGCACGGGTTTTACGGCATGTTTCCGATGCCTTTGTGGAGGATCCGTTACGGGTGTTGCGGGTCGCCCGGTTTGCGGCCCGCTATCATCAGTATGGTTTTACCGTCGCGCCGGAGACGCTGGCCCTGATGCGCCAGATCAGTGCATCCGGTGAACTGGCGACGTTATCACCGGAGCGTATATGGAAAGAAACCAGCCGGGCACTGATGGAGACCCATCCACAGGTGTTTTTTGCCGTGCTGCGCGAAGCCGGTGCAATGAACGACTGGTTTGGCGAGCTGGATGCGCTGTGGGGCGTGCCAAATCCTGAGAGATGGCATCCGGAAATTGATACCGGAGTACATACCATGATGGTGTTGGAGCAGGCAGTCAGCCTGTCTGACAAACTCACTGTGCGTTATGCCGCACTGGTGCACGATCTGGGTAAGGGGTTAACGCCGCCAGAGCACTGGCCATCCCACCGCGGCCACGAAAAATCCGGTCTCAAAGCGATTCAGGCTTTCAGCGACAGACTGAAAGTTCCCAATGACTGTCGGGATCTGGCCCTGCTGGTAGGTGAATTCCATACTCACGTGCATAAAGCACTGGAGCTCAAACCGGCCACGGTGCTCAAAGTCTTCAATCGCTGTGACGCCTGGCGAAAACCAGAGCGTTTTGAAGATCTGCTCATCGCCTGTACCGCAGATGCGCGAGGCAGAACCGGCTTCGAACAGATTCCGTACGATCAGGCCGATTATTTTCGCCAGGCACTCAAGGCCGCCAGCGACGCAGATGTGCAACAGATCATCGCCGCCGGTCATCAGGGCAAAGCCATACGCGACACCCTTGAACAACACCGGACCACCGCCATCGCCGAAGTCAAAAAGGCCTTTACTCAGGCCAGTGCCTGACGCAACTGATCGCCAATGGGCATTACTCACGAATGTGACAACCAACAAATTTCAGAAACCAGGGTCCTGATATGGCATGATCACCTCCAATTGGTTTTTCTGTATCAGTCATACGGGTGGCGATGGAATATCTGTGGTTAGGTTTTGCGGTCTGGCTGGGCTTTACCGCTCAGGCGGTGACAGGGTTTGGCAGTATGGTGATCGCCGTATCTCTGGGCAGTCTGATGTTCAGCATTCCGTCATTGTTACCCATTCTGGTGCCCCTGAATATCTTTATGACCGGCGGTATGGCCTGGCGTCTGCGCCGACAAACAGACTGGTCATTACTTACCACGATGATATTACCGCTGATGATACTGGGCATGGGCGCTGGCATCTGGCTGCTGGACAGCCTGCCACCGACCTGGCTTAAAACCGGCTTTGCGCTGCTGGTATTGTGGTTTTCCAGTCGCGAACTGCTCAAACTTTATCGTCGCCAACAAATTGCGGCCCGGCCTGACTGGTGGCAAAGACTGTGGATGTTTTTTGCGGGAATCGCTCAGGGGTTATATGGCTCTGGCGGCCCCTTGCTGGTGTACGGCATCAGCAGTCGTCAACTGGACAAAGCCACATTCCGGGCCACGTTGGTCAGTGTCTGGTTTGTGCTTAACAGCCTGTATTCGGTAGTGATGCTGATTCAGGGCCGGGTTCAGCCTGTAGCACTGACGATTCTGGCGTGTCTGCCCGTTCTGTATCTGGCGGTTAAAATGGGCGACTGGCTTCACCACCGGGTTGATGAACGCCAGTTCAAACTGGGTATTTGCCTGTTACTGATCTTCTCTGCCCTGGCGATGCTGGTGGGGTGAGGGGAATTATGAATGCTGAATTATGAATTACCACGTAGCCCGGATGTAGCGAAGCGGAATCCGGGTAAACCCATGGGCATTCTCCCAACCCGCAATCCAGCAGCCTTTGAATATATAACTGTGGCATTTTGTCTCCGAGAAGAGGCAAAGGTGCTGGACACGTCCGCTGTGCTTCTTGCAGGCTACGCCACTGAAGACTGATAGCTGGTGGAATGATCAGTGAGGCGATAGCCGTAAAGATAGAGGTACAAGGAATCAATTGGTTGGACTGACGGCATCAGGCCTCTTGTGTTGGTCGAATAAATTCGACTCCAGTACCTAAACATAGAACAAATAAACGGTTCAGTGGGAATTCAAAGCACCTTATACAAGGCGCTTGCTTGTAGGTTTAGTGGGCCTAAATCAAAAGCGAGGAACGCAGTAGAAGGGGCTTTGAAACCCACCCTCCGGGCGAACGCTAGCGACTCCATGGCGGTGTTACGCCATCTTGACGTAGAACAACTATGCCTGCGATGACGTGCCTTGCCCTGAAGGCGCTAGCGTTCGCTGAACCAGTCATTTGCTCTGTGTTTAGGTACTATTAGGGATTAGCCTGTTCATCCTTTATAATCGCGGCCAGATTGTGATCATAAGGGCGAGAGATTAATGTTTGATGAGTTGGATTTGGATGACGCGCTGGTCAGCGCCTGCCAGGAGATGGGGTTTAGTAAGCCCACCAGCATTCAGCAGTTAGTGATCCCGCCTGCCATGGAAAGCAAAGATATTCTCGCCTGCGCCCCGACAGGAACAGGCAAAACGGCTGCATTTTTACTGCCCGCCGCACAGTTCTTGCTGGACTATCCGCGCCGCCAGCCCGGCGCCGTGCGGGTACTGATTCTGGCACCAACCCGCGAGCTGGCATTGCAGGTGCACCAACAGGCACTGGCCCTGTTACGCTTTACCCCGTTAAAGTGCGGCGTGATCACCGGCGGCATCAACTACGGCACCGACCGCGAAACCCTTGAAGACATGCCGGATATTCTGGTGGCAACCCCCGGGCGATTGTTTGAACATATCGAAAAAGAGTCCTTTGATTGTCGCGAGATAGAAATCCTTGTACTGGATGAAGCCGACCGCATGCTGGACATGGGATTCAGCGCGATTGTGAATCAGATTGCCGCCGAGGCAAGATGGCGCAAACAAACCTTTTTGTTTTCTGCCACCCTGGAAGGACCCGGTATTGCCCGTTTTGCCAGAGACATCCTCAAGGACCCGGTTGAAGTTTCTGCCTCTCCTTCTCGTCGTGAGCATGCCAAAATTCTGCAATGGCTGCATTTTGCCGATGATGCCCAGCACAAATTCGCCCTGTTGCTTCATCTGCTTCGTAACGATATTCAGCAGGCCATCGTGTTTGTCAAAACCCGCGATCGTCTGATGGATCTCAAAGCCAGGCTGGATTCAGAAAAGTTGGATTGCTGCTATCTGCAGGGCGATATGCCACAGGATAAACGCAACCTGGCACTGGGCCGGTTCCGCAAGGGTGAAGTGAAAATTCTGCTGGCTACAGACGTAGCGGCCCGGGGTATCGATGTCGCCGACATCAGTCATGTGATCAATTATGATATGCCCCGTACCGCAGATATTTATGTGCATCGTATCGGGCGTACCGGGCGCGCGGGTAAAAAAGGCACGGCCATCTCACTGGTGGAGGCCCATGATTACCTTATGGTGCCAAAGATTGAGCGCTACACCGACCAGACGCTTAAAGCCAGAGTAATTGAGGGCCTGAGGCCGAAAAATAAAAAGCCCGCTGTGCCGGCAAAGAAAAAGAAAGTTAAAAACACCAGCAAAACCAAAAAAGCCGCAGCCAGGACTAAGAAAGTACGTAAAAACAAAGGCAAATAAAGACGGGGACATCGCTGGGTTCTCGCCAACGGCGGCGGCAACGACCGTCCGTCATGCCCGAATGCCGTTACCGGGCACCTAGTGACTTTATATTCACTGTGAACATGACATTAAAAGACACTGGATTCCCGCCGAGGCGCAAAGGTGCTGATATAAAAAAAACCTTCTGTATCTCTGTGCTGAAATCTGCTGTTTTATAATGCTGCGGTCTGCTCTGTTTCAGAGACGGGCTGCAGTTCTACCAACTTAAATTCACTGCCGGGCTTACCTTTTATCTTTACTCTGCATTCGCCCCAGCTGGGCGGTATCTGCCATGACACATCACTGACAGCTTTAAATGTTTGCAACTGACGTTCACAGCGCACTTCCAGAGTATTCAGCGTGCCGCTTACCTCTGCCAGCTGAAAGCCGGAGCGGCTGAGGTGATGATACCAGTAGCGACGCTCATTAATACGGGCCGACACAAACAGCGGTTGGTCACTGTCGACGATCTGGCGGATTTGCTCAACATAGGGTGCCATGGTCGCAATCAGCTCCTCACTATCTGGCACCTGTTGTAGCTTTTCGTAGGTGCTCAGGGCTTCAGTAAACTGATTCTGCGAGACCTGCAATACAAACAGCCGTTGCAGTACATAGCGTAATTGCACATCCGGTAAGCGCCTGGCGCTAATACCGGTAACACGCTTAAAACTTCTGATTTGCTGCTCAACATTACCCACCGCCTGCTGATATAGCCCGTCTATCATCCAATACCAGCCATCCTCAGTAAGATTCCATTGTGGCCGTTCTCTGAGCTCGTCGAGCCTGTCTTTAGCCTCTTCCAGTTGTTGATTTTCAAGCAGTTCCTGAATGGCGCGAATTCTGGATGCAAAACGACGGGTGACACCCTGGCGCTGCTTATGCAAAGCAAAATCCAGTTGCACCTTATAGCATTGCTGTACCGGCTCACCATCGACCAGCGCCGGTTCATATTGCCAGCGTCTGACAGCTCTTAAGGCTTCACGTTCAAACCCCGCAACGCCCGACGAATCGAGTACTACTGCATCCACAACCTCGCCCTGCTTGTCTACCACAAAGTCCACTCTGACCCAGCCCTCTTTACCGGCCCTGGCTTCAGAACGCGGATATTTGGGCGGGTCACGTTCGATGGGCTCTCCATTTTGTTGCTCTGACAACAACACATCCTGCTCGGTAGCAGTAGCAAAGAAGGGGAGTAATATAAGCAAAAACAATCCGGCGGCTTTCATCTTAGTTCCTTTAAGTGACTGAAAGGGAGTTATTAACCTTATAGCATCTGAAGCCATCGACCTGCAACAACCTCAGGAATGACTTGCTCAGGTTCTCTCTGCGTCCTTTGCGACTCTGCGTAACATTTAGAATTGTTTAATGATCTCGCAAAGGCGCAAAGGTTTAAAAAATCTTTTGGTCTCTGTGCCCTCTGTGACTCTGTGGTGAATGCTTTGGTCACTGAGCGCTGGGCGCTTCACCTTGCATAAATTGTTGGATTTAAGTCCAACCTACAACTCCGGCAACAATGACGCGGTGGCATAAACAACGTAAAATGCCGGCAAATTCCAACGGGCAGACAACACAATGCAAAAATGGGTCATGGCCACAGGCAACGCCGGCAAAGTGAAAGAACTCTCTGCCATGCTTACTCCGCTTAATGTGGATATACGGGTACAGAGTGAATTTGATGTGCCCGAGGTTGCGGAAACCGGCACTACCTTTGTGGAAAACGCCATTATCAAAGCCCGCCATGCGTCACGTATTACCGGCTTACCGGTTATTGCCGATGATTCGGGACTGGCAGTTGATGCGTTGGGCGGCGCTCCGGGCATTTACTCCTCCCGCTATGCCGGTGAGAACGCCACTGATGCAGACAATGTACAAAAACTGCTTGGCGCCCTTGAAGGCCAGACAAACCGCCAGGCCCGCTTTATCTGTGTGCTGGTATGGATGCGCCATGGCGATGACCCCACCCCGGTTATTGCTCAGGGACAGTGGCAGGGTCTGATTACGCAACAACCATCCGGCGACGGCGGCTTTGGCTATGATCCGGTGTTCCGGGTAGCATCACATCAGTGCACAGCGGCAGAGCTGGAAGCCAGACTTAAAAACCAGCTCAGTCACCGCGCACAGGCGCTGCAACAATTGCTGCCACAACTGGAAGCGGCTCTTGGCTGAATCGGCTTTGCAAACTCCGCCACTGGCGCTGTACATCCATATTCCCTGGTGCGTACAAAAGTGCCCCTATTGCGACTTTAACTCCCATGGTCAGAAAACGCCGCTGCCCGAATCGGAATATATCAGCCATCTGCTGGATGATTTAGCCACAGATGCAATGTTGGTGGGCGACCGCCCCATAAGCTCTGTTTTTTTTGGTGGCGGCACACCCAGCCTGTTCAGTGCCAAAGGCATTGAACGCATTCTCACCGGCGTGGGTGAGCGGGTTAACCTGGCAGATGACGCAGAAATTACCCTTGAGGCCAACCCGGGCACGGTGGAAAGCGAGAAATTTGCGGCATTTCGTCAGGCCGGAGTCAACCGCATTTCCATCGGTGTGCAGAGCTTTGGGCAGGATAAGCTTAAGGCCCTGGGGCGTATTCATAACGCCGAACAGGCCAGCCGGGCAGCGGGCTATGCCCACAATGCCGGGCTCAGCAGTTTTAATCTGGATCTGATGCATGGCTTACCGGATCAATCTGTAGATGATGCTCTGTCGGACCTTCGTCGTGCGATCGGGCAGCTGCCCCCACACCTTTCCTGGTACCAGCTGACCATCGAGCCCAATACCCTGTTTGCGTCAAAGCCGCCGGTATTACCCGATGATGATGTACTCTGGGACATCCAGCAACAAGGCCATACACTACTTGAACAAGCGGGATACCATCAATACGAAATCTCTGGCTATAGCCAGCCCGGGCACCAGTGTCAGCACAACCTAAATTACTGGCGTTTTGGGGATTATCTGGGTATTGGCTGTGGCGCTCACGGCAAGATTACCGATGCTGGCGCAAATCAGATCCTGCGCACGGTTAAGGTCAAACATCCCAAGGGCTATATGGACCTGAGCAAGCCCTACCTTTTCCAGAGTCATAATGTCGTCAGAGCCGACCGGCCTTTTGAGTTTTTTATGAATCGTCTGCGCCTCCTGGAGCCCTGCCCAAAGCAGGACTACGAGCGCTATACCGGCCTGCAGATCGCCGAATTCGGACTTGCCGGAAAACTGACCGGTGCCATCGATGCCGGGCTTATCAATGAAACCCCACAAAGCTGGCAATTAACAGAGTCGGGCAAACGGTATCTGAACAACTTGCTGGAGAAACTGGTTTAATTTTACCGCCCTGCCATACTGACCTGGGGCTGAATAAAAAGGGAAAAACTATGCAGGAAAAACTGGAACAGCGCTCATTTCTGCTATTACTGCTGCTTATCACCGGGCTGTTTGGTTATTTGCTCAAGCCATTCTTTGGCGCCCTGTTCTGGTCCTGCGTGATTGCTATTATGTTCTATCCCCTGCACCATTATCTGACAGAGCGTTGGTCGGGGCGTCGTAACCTGGCAGCTCTGACAACCCTGCTCATCTGCGCCATAATGGTGATTGTGCCTACTCTGTTCGTGGCCGCTTCATTTTTTCAGGAAGGCGCCAAAATCTACCAGAAACTGCAGGACGGCGATCTCGATCCCGGCACCTATGTGGAACAGCTCAAAACCGCCTTTCCGGCGGTACAGGACTTTCTCGGTCGTTTCGGTATCGATCTTGAAAAATTTAAAAGCCTGCTGGCCGATAGCGCCGTCTCTTCCAGCCGCTGGATAGCAGAGAACGCGGTGCAGCTGGGTCAGGGCACCATGACCCTGTTCCTGAATATCGGTTTACTACTGTATGTCACCTTCTTTTTTCTGCGTGACGGCCCGAAACTGGTGATGCTGCTGGTGCGGGCATTGCCAATGGGGGATGAGCGGGAACACCAGTTGTTTGATAAGTTCTCTGAGGTCACCCGGGCCACCGTGAAAGGCAATCTGGTGGTGGCTATTGCCCAGGGCACCCTCGGCGGACTGATATTCTGGATACTCGACATCCCCGGGCCAATCCTCTGGGGCGTGGTTATGACAGTGCTGTCGCTGATCCCTGTGGTGGGCGCCGGTCTTATCTGGGCGCCGGTGGCTATCTATCTGTTTGCCATCGGTGAGTGGGTGGACGCAGCCATACTCACTGCTTTCGGCGCCGTTGTTATCGGACTGGTAGACAATATCCTGCGACCCATTCTGGTCGGCCGTGACACCAAGCTGCCGGATTATGTGGTGCTGCTGTCGACGCTTGGCGGATTCAGCTTGTTCGGCATCAATGGCTTTGTTATCGGCCCGCTGATCGCCGCGCTGTTCCTGACATTCTGGGAGATTTTTATTCGTGAGTTCAACCCGGGGTTCGATCCCTCAGACCTCAGGGGTGAACCTGAACTGGAAGAATGGCAGGATAAGCAGGAACAGGCCAGCGAGGCTTCAGACAGCACTAAATAACAATCGCGTAAGGAATCATCTCTATGTTGTTCGCCTTTATCGCTATCATTGCTGACCTGATTTATACCAATCCGCATAGATAATTGGTATTACAAGAAGCGCTGCAGTTGTTTTTGGGTAGTCTGAGTCTCTACGGTCAGCTCCCGGATATCCGCTTCCACCTGCTGCATATCAGTGCGGATCTCAGCGCCCAGTTCAGAAATACGGGCCACTGATGTATGGGCCTGATCATAGGTATGTTTAAGAGAATGTACCGACTCGCCAATAGACACCAGGCGCTGGTTATCGGCCTGCAGTTGCTGCACCATGTCTTCGAAACGCTCGCTGGTGGTGGCAATATCCTGCTGCGCCTGCCCGGCCATCTCCGTCAGCTTTGCTGACTCCTGTTGTGTATCCTGCACCAGGGTTTCCATCTGGTTAATAAAGTTGCTGATTTGGCCCGTCGCTTCATTCACCTTAACAGACAGCGTGCGGACTTCATCCGCCACCACCGCAAAACCACGCCCTGCCTCACCGGCCCGGGCAGCTTCGATGGCCGCATTCAGCGCAAGTAAATTAGTCTGGTCGGAAAAATCCTGCACCATTTTAAGAATATCGCGAATACTCGACGCATTGTCCTTCAGGCCGCTGACTGTCTTGTCAAAGTCCCGCAGTAATTCATCAATATTACCAATGTCTTTTGACAGAACTGTTAGCTTGCGGGTTGAGGTAGCGGCAGCACTGAGGTTTTCCTTGGTGGAATGGGCCACCTCATCGGTTTTACTGACGATGGCCTGAATTTCGTCATTCACCTGCTGACTGGAGGCAAAAATCTCATCGCTGATACTGTCCTGACTGGCGGCGTTGGCAGAGGTATTATTCACCTTTGCCAGAACCGCCTGATTCTTTTCACTGGCCTCGCAGGCATGCGCACTGATGTCTTTGAGCAACGTAGAAAGATTGCTGACAAAGGTATTGTAACCCTCGGACAATTGCCTGAATTCATCATAGGTAAAAGCCGGCAGTCTGCCGCCCAGGTCACCCTGTTTGTGGTTGATTTCATCCAGATTCTGCACCATGGCCCTGACCGGGCGAACAATCAGGTAAATAAGGTAAAAAAGCGTAAACAAAAAAGCTATTACACTAACAATGGTCAGCGTCATCAGTACCGTCGCAGACTCGGTCCAGGCAGCGTCAGAAAAAGCCAGCCAGAGCGTTAACACCTGGAACATAAAAAGAAAGGTTACATTACCAATAATCTTGCGGGTAAGGGTGGCAAAGAAGGTTTTCTCAACAAAAAGGTAAAGATCCCTGAACATAGTTTCTCCCGCGCAACGGACACTGATTGTAGGGTAAACATAGTACCTCAACACCGTACAATTAAAACATGATGTAAATCATCCAAATAACAATATTATTAACGGCCTGAGCGGGGTTTTCTTAAGCGCCGCCGGTGACAATAAGATTGTAGGCCTGTAACTCAGGAACCTGCTCACGCAGTGCTTCTTCTATACCGTCGAGGCGCTTGATTTCATTACAGAACCATTCCGCTTTTTTACGCAAGGTATCGGCCTGTGGCGCCACCCGGCGCTCAATTTCCGCGCCCATGGTTTCCAAACGGGTAGACAGGTCTTCCATCTTGCGCTCGAGACTGGTATCTCCTTCTGATGCCAGGCCACCAATGGCAGTCAGAATGCCACCAACCGATGTACCCAGCGCCTGCTCTATTTCCTGCTCCAGTTCCGGATCCATCAGCTCATCCACATTTTCCAGACTGCGGGGGCCGATATAATAGTTGTTGCTGGCACGGATAAATTTCGTTTTCACTTTGGTGCGTACGCGCCACAAGGCATCCTGAAGACGCTGATAACTGTCATGCTCACTGCCCACCAGCCCAACATACACATGATCAATGGTGCCGATAGCCAGATCGACCCCCTCACTGGCCAGCAGGATCACTTTGGGAACCGCATAGCGCAACCCTTCTGCCAGTTCCTTCAGCTGCTTCTGCGCCTCAGAATTCAGCTCAAGCCATTCGCCGTGCACAATCAATTGATCGGTACCATTAATCTGATACAAGGTGCGGGTATCTTCAATCACACGAATATGCCGTTCGTTCACCACTAATCCGAACTGCAGATCCGCCTCGCACATAAACGCCGATTGAACCGGTTGTGCCAGCAATAACAAAATAAATGTAACCAAGGCTCTCAACATACACCCTCAAAGTATCCCGGTAACCCTGATAACCTGAATGATATCCTTCAGTCTTACAGTCTGCCCGGATGATTAACGTCGGTTGATATTGTGCTACCGGCGTGGAATATGGCAAAGGGCTGACAGACCAGTGCAACGAAAAACAGGTTACACTGCATCTGCACCTGAGCGTGCAGCAACGAAAAGGCTCTGCGGATATTCTGAGCCCCCACTGCGACATTGTACCCTATTCAACAACGGCTTATCGCTGCGCGGGAAAAGCACCACAAAAGCACAGCCAGTTTCAGACACCAGAAGGGGTCTCGGCCGCTTTTTCATTCAGCTCGCTTAAGATCACCTGCGTCGACTCCAGCATTTTTTTACCCACGGCCACATCGGTGACGTCATAAATCATCATGCAAATGTTGTCTACCTTGCCCGTGGTACTGATCAAAGGTGAGAGAGTAATATTCTGGTACATGAAATCTTCCGTGCCCGTGATAGGCCGGTAATTAGGAAACTTCAACAAATAGGGTCGCTGTTCCCAGATGATAAAGGCACGGTTTTTCAGCTCAAATACGGGCCGGGCTTTGTTTCGGAACCACACTTCATTGACTTCTGAAAACAGGCTGAATAATGACTTGCCCCTTACCTGACTGGGCAACAGCCCTGAGTGACTCTCCATAAAACCGTTCCAGAGGTTAACTTCAAATTCCCTGTTCAGCACCACCAAGCCCACATCGACAGTTTGTAACATGTCCATCATCCAGTGAAACTCTGTCAGATCGTTCAGTGCTTCATCGGTCATGCTAATCCTCCAACAAATGTGAGAGTTTGTTATTCATGGTTTCCATGGACTCTTCGGTAACCAGCAAGACCAGATCACAGTGCACCTGATAGCCTTCAAGGCCATAACTGAGCTCAATTGCCAGTGTCCGGCGCCAACGTGTCTTGTTGATGTTAATCAGTTCGGTGATATTCCTGTGCTGGCCCAGCACTTCCGGGTGGCCCTGACTGAAATGCATATCTAACTGGCTGGCCAGCCCGTTAAGGCAGGTTCCGATAAGAATATTGGCTGCATCCATTAACAGTTCCAGCTGAACCTGATCATCCACTTCTTCTGAGATGTTGAGAATCTTTGCCACATCGTTAAAGCTGGAGTCGCTGAGAATAAACAGTGCTTCACCACAAATCCCCGGCCCGACAAAGCCCTGACAGATACCGGACACGGTGTCTTTGTCTTCGATATCCTGCAGCATCATGTGCAGTTCAGAGGCTTCAATCAGATTAACATTTGGGATAGGCAGTTTAACAAAAACATTGAGAATCCGGGCTAAGTGATCACCGGCCTGCCCCATCGCGATATTGGTGATTTCCTGATATATGTCTCTGATATCAGGATCCAGATTAGCCAGCTCCGGCCTGTCTTCCTCTATCTGGCCGTGCATAATCCGGTGCCTGAGCAGCAACTTCTCAAAGGAACCCGGGCTCACCGGTTTTTCAATAAAATCTAGAGCCCCAAGACGCTTGACCCGCTGATGGGCCTCGGGCTGAATATCACCGGAGATTACGATAACTGTCGTTTTCAGGCCCTGCGTCTGAATGGCCTCAAGAACCTGATAGCCATCCATCACCGGCATATTCAGATCCAGCAGCAGTAACTGCCCTTTGCCTTCCTTTAGCGCGGCTATGGCTTCCTCGCCATGTTTGGCAAAATGCACGGACACATCCCAGTCTTCCGGCAGGCACTTAGCCACTTGTTTGCGCGCCACCAGGGAATCATCACAAATCAAAACTGAATACATATTTTTGGCCGGCCTGTAATAAGCGATGTCACCTTTGCCTTATCGGCAAAACCACAGTGTTGTTGAATTATGCTCTGACAACTTCGGAGCCGCATTCCGTCACAATATGCATGATGACGCTCAAAACGAACCTTCAGAAACACATCCATACTACCTATTGATAGCAAGAAAATTCGCTTTTACCAATGCCTGCAGAGCAATAAACTTATATTTCTGTGCCCACAGCTACCCGCTCAGGGCTGGAATCTGATTAAAAACCTCGCCATACTGGAATCTCGTCCCCGGATAGAGTAACGCTATGATAAAAAAACTGTTTTTCTGCCTGAGCCTGACCAGCCTGAGCCCGTTGGCCCTCGCCACTGGCAGTTCGCTGGTCGCCACTGGCGGCATCACCAGCTTTGAGGGAACCGCTGGTGGCGGAATCACTCCCTGGGCCATGATTGCCGGTTATGGCTCCAAAGAAGAAATTCACGGCACTGGCGCACTACAACAATTAGATTTGGGGGAATACCAGTTACGCACCGTTGGTGCTGCAATAGGATTTTACGACAGGGTGGAGTTGTCAGTGCAGCGCCAGAACCTCAAGGTGGAATCCGGTATTGTCAGCAACGTATTCAACCTGTTAACCGATGGCGCTGTCAATACTGCGCCGGGCACCGATATTGAACAGGATATCATCGGCCTGAAGGTAAAAGTCTTCGGGGATGCGGTTTTCGACCAGAACAGTCCCTGGCCTCAGGTCTCGGTAGGTGCCCAATATAAGAAAAACCGGGATTTCGACACGTCGCTGCCACTTTCTGATGGCTCAGTTCCTCTTCCTGACACGGGTGTTCCCCAGTTATTGGGCGCCACCGAAGACGCCGGCACGGATTTTTATGTTTCTGCCAGTAAACTCTGGCTTGGCGGTGCCTGGGGCAATAATGTGCTGGCCAACGTGACAGCCAGAATGACAAAGGCCAACACCTTTGGTTTGCTCGGTTTCGAATCGGCCGCTGATGATGGCTATGAACTGGAATGGGAAGGGTCTGTCGCGTTATTGCCGTCGCCTTCTACCGCCGTCGGTATAGAATGGCGCACTCAGACCAATCGCCTCGGTGGGCTGGCTGAGGAGAAAACCGTAACGGATCTGTTTATTGCCTACTTCCCGAATAAGCACTGGTCTTTAACCGCCGCTTATGTAGACCTCGGCAACCTTCCATTTGACCAAAAGGCCAGTGGCCTTTATCTGTCTGCAACGGTGAATTTATGAAATACCTTCGCACTTCCTTAATCCTGATTGTAACGCTGCTGGCAGGCTGTGCCGGCAAACCTGAGCCTGGCCTGTATGAGGAAATCGGCGGCTCTGAGACCTTATCAAAAGTCTTTGGCCTGTCCATTAACCGCATTTATAACGATCCGGTGCTTGGTCCTCACTTTGAAGGGGTACCGAAGTCGCATCTGCGCAAAATGCTCACCGAACAAACCTGTGCACTGATTGGCGGTCCTTGTGAATATACCGGTAAAGGAATGCGCGAATCCCATCAGGAGCGAAATGTGACCGAAGCCGAGTTTTACCGGCTTGTGGAGCATGTTCAACAAGCCATGCGCCTGATTGGTCTGAGTTTTGAGCAGGAAAACCGTATTCTGGCAGCGTTAGCGCCATTGAAGGAGGATATTATCTACCAGGCCCGATAACTGCCGTATAGTTGTGATCATGATGGCACAGTCAGGTTGGCAGCCGTTGTCGCGCAATACCTACAATCTGATCGAGTCGATAATTGCTGCAGTCTGCCTCTGTGGCGACCCCAAGCCTTAAGGTTCCGGTAAAAGGCACTTGCTCAGTGTATTGCCGGAACCTGTTTTGCAGCCTTTCACTCACCGCATCAGCGGATTGCTGATAATGCTCCACACTCAATAAAATCCATTCATACTCGCCCAGTTGCCCGAGCAGATCTGAATCACGACAATACCCCGAAAGCCAGTCCCTGACGCATTCCGCCATAGCCTTTGTGTTGTTATCCTCAACAACGGGGGCTTTTATGCTGAAATCAACCAGAGCAAAAGACAAGTTGCATTGCTGGCATAACTCAAGTGTCGATTGTGCCCGATGGAAAAACAGCTCCCACTTTAGTAAGCCCGACTGTTGTTGCCTTGCATTGTTGTCCTGTTCGGACAACTCGACTTCGAGCATCGCAGCGAGCATCGTCAGTTTCGTTCGCTGCGCGGCATCCAGACTGAATACAGTTGTCGCCATTACGCACAACGTGCCAACAACAAAGCCCTTAGGTGAATGCACAGGCACACCA
Organism: Lacimicrobium alkaliphilum; assembly: GCF_002591895.1. Lineage (GTDB taxonomy): Bacteria > Pseudomonadota > Gammaproteobacteria > Enterobacterales > Alteromonadaceae > Lacimicrobium > Lacimicrobium alkaliphilum. Next base: position 82,080 of record NZ_NISX01000014.1, on the reverse strand, counting down.
GCATAGCCTCTCACACCATGCTCCGTGACCAATTCAGACTGGCTGAATCTGCTATCCAGACTGGCATCTTCCTGGCTCAGGGGGGCACCAGAACGCACGATTTCACTGCAAAATGAACCCCGCTCAGACAACACTTCATTGCCGATACCAATTCCTGACTTCACCCAGATTCTTTCACTGGCTGCAACAGTAAAAAGCGCTATGGGCTTTTTCAGTAATCGGCTGGCAAGATGGGTGATGCGATCAAAACGCCGTTGAGCAAGTGCATTGTCGATACCTAGCTGATTCAGTTCCGACTCACGGATTTGCTCCACGTCTTCAACCCATTTCAACAGCCATGAGAAGACCTGTTCAGCAGGTAATGGGCGTGAAATCAAGAACCCCTGCACCATATCACAACCCAACTCACGCAGAAATTCCCAGGAGGATTGCTCCTCAATCCCTTCAGCGACGACTTTCATGCCAATGTTCCTGCTCAGCTCTACCATTGAGCGGATAACCGCTCTGGATTCTGCATTGCAATGCGCATTGAGGCTAAAGGACTGGTCGATCTTTAACTCACTAAAGGGCATTCTGACGAGCTGTAACATGGAGGAATAACCCGTTCCGAAGTCATCGATGGCGAGTTGAAATCCATGTACCCGGAGCCGGGTCAACGTTTTCAGTGAATTCTCCGTATTCTCCATGGCGCAGGACTCTGTAATTTCCAGAATCACCTGTTCTGTATTGATATGCCATTGCTGACACAGGTCGCGCAGTTCAATGAACAAATCAAAATCCGACAGGGAAAGGGCCGATACATTCAGCGACAGCGTTAGTTGGTCAAAATCCAGCATAGAACAGGCTTTTACGCTCTGAGTGGCAATTCTCTCACGCAACCCCGCAAACCAACGTATGCCTTGTTCAAACAAATAACGGCTCAGGCTGTTAATGATTCCCTGTTCTTCCGCTTCAGAGATAAAGCGAGAAGGTGCCTGCCAGCCAAATTCAGGATGATTCCAACGAGCGAGGGCTTCGAACCCGGATACCATCCCGGTTTTGCAATGCAGTTTGGGTTGGTAGAAGTAGCACAACTGATCACGCTCTGTTGCCAAACGCAATGCTTCTTTATTCAGACAGGGATGGGGAGATACAGTTTCCGGTGGCGCAGGAGGGCGGGTAACAGAGGTCTCTACAAGTGCTGCGTTATGCTGGCCTAACAACTCCCGTAATTGCGCCGTGGAAAAAGGCTTTGCCAACAAACCTAAAATGCGCAAGCCACTGTCATCAGCGGTCCGTTTGGCCGACTCCAACACTTTCTGGTCCACCCCGCTGGTAATGATAATATCCGTCTGACATCCCTTCTTTGCCAGCTCACTCAGAATCTCTACCCCATCCATATCCGGCATCACCAAATCCAGCGCGATGACATCGGGTTGCCACCCCTCCAGCAACTCAAAAAATGTTCGGTGATTTGTCGTGAACCGGGATTCCATGCCGGTAAACCGGGCGATCCGATCAATAGTCTGGGCAGTAAGGGGATCATCGTCCAGGATTAGTATTCGGCCCTGAATCTTGGATTTCCCTTGCATAGTAAACCTCGCGGAGAAGGACTAACTGAATTTCAGGCGATTTGTTAAGCGTTTGCTGCACGGGCCATTACTTTGTGTATTAATCTGGCACCCTATCAGCAAAAGCCAGTTTTCAGTTGAACAGGTTTATTGTTCACATTTAAGGATTGGTGATAAACATGGGCTTGTCAAAGAACCACAACGGATTCACTGTTTACTGTCTTGCATCGCCAGCAGTGATTTTACAGTGTTCAGCAGCTCCACCCTTCTGAAGGGTTTTCTCAACATCCGCACGCCGTTATCCAGCCGGTTATTATGGATGTCTGCATTCCCGGTATAACCGGAAATATACAGCGCTTTCATCTGCGGATAAGTAGTGGCAACGTTTTCAGCAAGCTCTATTCCTGACATGCCTGGCATGATCACATCAATGATTATCAGTGACATTCCCCCCTGAGATTCAAGTATCTCCAGCGCCTGTTGCCCATGGCTTGCAGCAAAAACCTGATACCCGGCTCGGGTCAGTACATCTTCTGCAAATTTTCGCACCATTGTATCGTCTTCCACCAGCAATATACGCCCGGTGTCGCAAGAATCTGTCGTATCTGCTTCTTGCGGGGTGGAGACAGGTAAATGAACACCTGTTACTTTTGGCAAGTACAGCCTGATACTTGTTCCTTCACCCGGCTGTGAGTCGATATTGACCTGCCCACCGCTTTGCTTAACAAAGCCGAAAACCATGCTTAAGCCCAGACCGGTCCCCTTTCCCCTGGGTTTGGTGGTAAAGAAAGGTTCAAAGACTCTTTGTACGGTAACGTCATCCATACCGACACCGGTATCGGCGACACCGATCATGACATATTGATCGCTGTAAATACCCGGATGCTCTGTGGCATAAGCGTCATCCATGTGAATATTAGCCGTTTCTATTGTGAGCTTACCTCCCCCTGGCATAGCGTCCACCGCATTAATGCAAAGATTCAATAGCGCATTTTGCAACTGCGAAGGATCCACCACTGTTTGCCATAATCCAGCTGACCGTATCCACTCAATCTCGATATTATCGCCCAGCGTAGAGCGCAACAAAGGCTCCATATCATTGACAAGCTTATTCACATCCACTAATTCGGGAGAGTGTGGCTGGCGACGGGCAAAGGCCAATAACCTCTGGGTAAGGTCGGCGCCACTCTGGCCAGCCGACAGAATCAGTTCAGCAATTTCCAATAGTTCGTCTTTGTCAGCGTTAGCTTCGTTGTCTGAAACCAGGTCTATAAGCATATCGGCGTTACCCATCACCACGGTTAGCATATTGTTAAAATCATGGGCGATGCCTGCCGTTAACTGGCCAAGACTCTCCAGCTTATGAGCCATCCGCAACTGCTCTCCCAGCACATGCTCTCTGGTTATATTGTCGTGGGTGACCAATACATGATTATCACTTGTTTCTACTGGCCGAACTCTCATTCGGTACCATCTGGTCTCGCCGGGAACACCACAAGGATAATCCAGCTCAAAGTCCTGCAACTGGCCTTTGAGTACCGAAGCAATACCTTCTGCTGCCTCATTGGAGAAAGTGGAATGTTCACCTGTGCTTTGAAAACATACGCTGAGGTAATTCTGACCAACCGCGGCATCGGCCTGGGTCAGGCCGTTTTCCTTTGCAAAATCCCGCCAGCCTTTATTAACAGCAATGATCTTGCCGCTGCCGTCCACCAGTGCAATTTCCAGTGGCAGGGTATCCAGCAACACACCAAACTGGCTGATAAACTCCTGCTCCCCCCTCATAAACCCCTCTCCTTTTTCTGACACTTTCCGGCTTGTGCATGACAAGCTGACAGCACCTATACGTCAGATAACCATCCTGCATACCATGGTGTTAGAGTATGGGTTGAAAAACCTACACTGTCTAAATAACAATGAGTTGTGAAAAAACAGCGCTATACTGGGTACGTGGAAGATTAACGCTACGGCGGTATCTCCGGCTTACCATGCAACCATAGCCAGTGACAGAATAAACAATGCGCCACAGCATGAAAGTATAGAAGAACTTCCCTGATTTCGGGCCTTAAAGGGGTTCCCATGAGCATAGATCCAAACAAAATCACAGAATATGTTGGTGACATTTCTGACGCAGAGCGGAGCGAAATGCTGACTAACTTCAAACAAAGCCTGAAGGACAGACAGTCAGAACTCCAGGCGGCAATAAAGTCGCAAAATTGGCCTGCATGTGCCCAGCTTACCCACAATCTTAAAAGCAATGCGTTGTACTTCGGGGCGGATAAATTACATGAAGTCAGCCAGGCTGGAGAAAAACTCTTCCTTAGCGCTACACTGGAAACAAATGACTTACATGCCTGGCTTGAGAAATTTAATCAGCAATGCCAGCTGGTTTTATCAAGCATCGACAGTGTGTTGAAGGATGAACGCCATGACCAAAAACCGTGATAAAAATGAATTTCATGTGTTTTTTTACACGACCAATCGCAAGGATGATGAATTACTCATCCATACGCTGCAAGACTCCAAACTCATTCTGAATGTCAGTAATTCCAAACTCGCTTTGGTGGAATGTCTGAAGCAGGAGTTTGGTAAAATCATTCTGATGTCTCAGGAAGACATTCACGACTCACTTGCCCTTTACTATCAATGCCTGGCCTTGGTACCGGACAATCAACTGCATGACCATTCGCTGCTGATCACCTGTTCACGCCAGGATGAAAAGCAGGCATTTCAATATTTCCTCAGCCGTGCGATTGATGATTATTTGTTGTCCCGCCCGCTATATGAGGTGCAGCGGCCCGTTACGGTTTGCTACCAGCAACTGGAAAAGTTAGGAATATACCTTAACCACTCTGCTCCCTTACCACAGCTGAAAGCCGGGCAGACATTGCCCGAAGAAAAAGAGGAGCTATTGCGGGTTGGCGTTGAACGCAAGAACCGCCTTAAGGTAGAGTTCGATAAGCTATTAAAAGAGTTTGATCAGGCCATCTCTGATACCGAAGCATCACTGCAACAGAATGAGCCGGACGAAAGCCTGCTGCAAAATTTACAGGAACAGCTCTCCACTCTTAAGCAGAGCAACTTCAGGCCCCGGTTAATTCGCCTGCAACACTCTGCACTCGATTTACTTGATGCTTTGCTGCTTAAATTTTCGCCTGCAAGAGAAGATAAGCCAGAGGAAACAGAAGAATCAGACACAGTGGACATGCCGCAGGACGAAATGCCATTGCAGACAGATAGCCCATCACTAAACCAAGACATACAGCCTGCCGATACCACCAAAAAAGCCAGAATACTGCTAGTGGAAGATGACAATGTCAGTGCGATGATGAGCCGTAAGTTATTGGAGAACCTGGGATTTGAAGTTCACTGGACATCTTTGGGAAGGCGGGCCTTAGCCTACCTGCAAACCCACCAGTACACCCTGATCCTGATGGATATTAATCTGCCGGATACAGACGGCCTGATGGTTGCTGACCAGCTCAGCCATATGCAATGTGTTAATAGTGACACTCCGGTCGCGATTCTCACAGGAAACAAGCATAAAAACCTGGTACAACGTGCTGCAAAGTCTGGCGCAAAGCACTATATCGTCAAGCCACTACACATCGACACCATGATCAAGCTGTGCCAGCAATACCAGATCGAAGTGTAATAATAGAAAAAGGGGCCACAAAGGCCCCCGAATCAGGGAAACAATACACATAAAGAAATTCAATACTGTATTGAGTGTTGGTTCACTACGCCAACAAAGGGGATTATAAGTAAGTAGTGTTACCTGAATATGTCATTGTGACGAGCTACAGGAAAAGTGTGACCAGTGGCAACTCAAGCGTTATTGGCAGGAAACAGATGGGAAGCTAAACGCAGCATAGGCAACAATCGACCTATGCCGCAAATAACGAATAACAATGCGTTGGCTCAGATAATGCTGCCCTGATGCAGGGTAATAAAGTATTTACTGTCTACTTTGCTGTAATCTACTTTGTATTCTTTGCCATTGAGGGTCTGAATAAACAACAGGATCTTTTCCTCGCCGAAGAAGTCGCTCAGGGTGACATCAATCAGCTCCATATCCATCATCTTGGCTTCGCGCTTATTTTCCGGCAACTTGCCCTGGTACTCTTTAATGCCTTTATGGGTCACCAGTACGGCTGGCATGTCATCGCCATTGAGCACTAACAGATCAAATTTACGTAATTTATGGATGAGGGTATTTCTACCACTCAGCAGGAAAGGCTTTTCGGTCATAATATTCCCCGTTGCAACAGGCGCCTCTTAGGCTATTTTTTATTGTAAACAGAAAGATACCAGAGTTTTAGGGTTATACCAACAGATTCGCGGCTGTTAGCCCATACCAACCCTATGTGTGAACTCTATATCCACTCGATAACCGACTCATGAAGGTTATTTAACACCATCTCGCAGGTTTCGCTTTCACCGGGCTGAAAGGTACAACTGTTGGCCTTATTCAGCTCAATACCCTTAAGCAGGCGATCAATATGAAACACCAGTGTATTGGCCGCACCCTCAGGGCGGGTCAGTTCAAATTCAAGCAAATTCGCTTTATAGCATGGCTGGGCTGCACTCTGATTGTCAGCGCAATCAACACCACCAAGATGAAAAGCCCAGGTGTCAGACACGGAACTCAGTTCTATTCGGGCAAACTTATGCCCGGACTGCACTGACCAGAACATGCTCGACAGATTTAACGGTGAAGGCTGTGTCAGTGGGTTCTGGCTAACGGGGCTCATCGGTACCCCCAATACAAACTGAAGACGCTCTATGGTGCCCAGATCCACCTCTTTGCTAAAACGAATCTGGTGATTACCCGGCATTTCGCCGCCACGCCAGCAATCTTTTTGCTCAATCGACACCAGTACCACATTGTCGGTTTGCCACTTACTGTTCTCCAGTTTCAGCTGCGCACCATTTTGGTCACGGAATTCACTCAGATAGAATTTGGAATGCTCCAGATACCAGCCACCACCACTCATGCCTAAAGCCGTTCCACAGGGCACCGGCTTGTCGTCGTAGCGCAACTCAACTTTCAGACGGGGCGGAGATGAGGCAAAAAAACTGCAACCGGATAACAACAACACACTCGCCAGCCAGCCAACCATTAACATGGGTGCGCGGTCGCATAATCTTTGAATCAGCGCTTCAGGAAACTTCAGGTGTTTTATCATTATCGGTTTAAAAAGATCAGACTGCTGCTATCAGACCACTATGATGCGTGTTTCACACTGTACCCGTCAAGACGCTTTAACTAATCGAATGTATTAATAAAAACGAATCACACAGCAGCGGAAGAGTATTGATTTATAACGCTGCCACCGGCACCCGTTAACTGGCATGAACCGGCCAGTTATAGTAATGTTGACGGCAGTTTTCAAAGCACCTGTCTGCCCTGACATTGTTACCTTACAAGGAGCGTATTTTATGAAAAAAGGTTTGCTGGCCGGAGCCATCGTCGTCGTCGCGACCTTAGCGATTTCCCCAAAATATATTGGTACCGAGGTCGAAAAAAGCCTGCAGCACAATGTCTCACAGATTAACCAAATGCCTGGTTATGAACTGGAGATTACCGAACTGGAGCAAAGCTGGTTTAATACCCGGTCAGTCATAAAGGTTAAGATGGATTTTCCCGGCATGGAACAAACCCAGGCGCAGCATAGTGCTGTGGCGCCGGAGTTTGAGGTTAACCTGAACGTCAACCATGGCCCATTGCTGCTGAGCAACTTAGGTGTTGTGGGTGTGGCAGACTGGACAGCCACCATTGACGGCCAGAAACTGAGAGAACATCTGACCTGGCCCGAAGAATTACCATTTTACCGTATACAGGGTGTAACCGGCTTAACCGGTAACAGCAGCTATCAGGACAGCTTCAGTGCCTTTACCGGCAACCAGAACGAGCAACTTTCCTCGCTTAACTTCAGTGGTTATACAGGCAGTGGTGAAATCACCGGTGGCGAGATTCGCTATCACGGCCTGGCGGATTCACTCAGCCTGCAAAGCAAAGAGCTGAACCTCGACAGCAAAGAGCTGGCCATTACGCTGCAAGCCGAGGCCAATTTCGCCATTATGCTGCGCGGCGAATTTTACAACAGTGACGCCCTGCTAAGCCTGGAAAAACTGAATATCACTCAGAACGCATCGGACCAGCTTATTGGCCTGAACGGCCTGAAGTTCCGGGCAAAGAGCCATGTAAATGATCAGGATAAAACCGGCGACCTCCTTCTGGATTATCGACTGGCCGGATTAAACATGCCGGAATTTAATGCCAGCGACTTACAACTGGCCATGCAGGTTAGTCAGGTCGACACTGATTTTCTTAAAAAATATCAAAACTTTGTGAGAACTTTAAATGCCACGGATGCAGAAGAAGTAAACCAGGCTACGCAAAAATTTATGCTCGACAACCTGCTGATGCTGCTCAAGCCAGAGCCTGAACTGAATATCACCAGCCTCAAAGGCACTCTCCCTCAGGGCGATTTTAATGGCCACCTCAACAGTAAACTGGTGAACATCGACAGCCTTCCGGAGAATATCGCTGACACAGGATTCTGGATTCAGCACACTCTGGCAGATGCGCAACTTCAGATAGACGAAGAAGTGGCAGAGTTCCTGGCCGCCCGGCAGATGCTGAGCCAGCTCGAAACCACGGTACCACCACAACAGTGGGATGACACCAAAATGCAACAGCTGGCTCAGAAACAGGCGCCGCTGATATTAGAGAACCTGGCGAAGCAAGGACTGCTCAAAAAGACAGAGGGTGGGTATCAGGCAATATTTAGCCTTAAAGATGGAGAAGCCATACTTAACGGCAGGCCGGTGCCCCTGCCCTTGTGATCTCATTGGGTGCCGGTGCCTTGAGCACCGGCACCTGTCATACAGCGTGATAAAACGGCTAAATAATCACCTCTTAATCAGTTCAGCGGAGGCAAAATGATGACATCAGAAAAAAAACTGCTTATACTGCGCACCGCTTTGTAGCCTTCCGGCTGCTGGCACCACACCGCAAAAAATGGCCCTTTAGCTCAGTTGGTTAGAGCACCCGACTCATAATCGGTAGGTCCCCAGTTCAAGTCTGGGAGGGGCCACCATTTTCCCTACGCTTCAACGATAGTTACTTAGTCAGGTAGCCAGTGGCAGAGCCTTTGTCACTTTTGTTCAACTTTATTTCTTGTTCAAAAGTATTGAACAAAGATATTAAATGAACAGAAACATCGACCGGTTGTTCATCTATAGAATGAAAAGGGTCGCGTCCAAATTAAACCCTCTTCCGGTGAGCAGGGTATCGATATCAATAACTGCTAAAAGCCCTATTTGAGTCTGTGTTGATATTGCTCTCAACACAGTTTCCGCCCTTCTCTTTCGCCTTATACAGTTTTTCATCGGCCTGATTAATTATCTCAGCGGGCGCGCTGTCCGGCGTGACCATTACTGCCCCCATGCTAATGCTGACAACATCCGCCTTACGGCTGTTATATTCATGGGGGATTTGCAGTGCCGCAACCTTTTCCACCACTTTGGTTAAGAATAAGGCATTGGCGTTGATCACGGCTTTTGGTATCAGCAGGGCAAACTCTTCACCGCCGTAACGATAGGCCATAACGCCATCAAGAGAGAGCAAACACTGGCTGACTTGTTGCAAAACCCGATCTCCGGCCTCGTGCCCATAATGATCATTAAAGGGTTTAAACGCATCAATATCAGCAAGAGCGAGAATAAAAGGGGTGTGTTCAGACAATACCTTTTGCAGGTCACGGTCGAAAGAACGCCTGTTCATCAGCCCCGTGAGGCCGTCGATATGAGCAAGATGCTGGAGACGCTTGTTCGCTTGTGCAAGCTCTGCGGTTCTCTCGCTGACCTGTTTTTCCAGGCTGTGCTGTGCGTTGACAAACCGTCTTGCCATGGTTCTGAACGCATCCAGTGCCAGCTTTACTTCTCCTTTAAACCGCCACTGTCTGTCGCTGCTGGCAATCACGTCCTGATAGTTTTTGGCGTCCATCTGGCTGGCAACTGACGCCAGCCTGCGCAAGGGCAGAGACACTTCCCGGGTAACCTGCCAGTGTACAATCAATAGCAGTAATCCCAATATTAACAGACCGGTAATGCTCAGCCGCAATGGTTGTATGCTGGCCTGTTCACGAATACCATCCTGCGGGTAAAGCGCCACATACCACCACTGCAACCTTGGTATCTGTTGCAAAATCACAAGATGGCCAGGAACGGCATTCTCAAACACCTCAGCGGAGGGCGCATCTCGCAGCGTATTAATCAGGCCATAAACCGACTGGTACAGAGGGTCGTCATAATTGTCATGGCTAAGCAAAGGCTGATTTTTAAGGTTTTCACTGATATCAGATGCGGCAATCAGATCCCCCTGATTGTTCAGTACCATGTAGTTTGCACCTACATCCCTTTGTGTTTGCAAATCATTCAGTAGCTTACCCAGCTCCACGTCAAAACTGGCATTCGCCAGATGTCTGCCGTTAAGATCTATGGGGTGTTGATAAGTGATGGTCCAGACACCAGCAGACGCATCATAATAAAGGCCAGTCCAGTTAGGTGCCCGCTCAGGGTTCTGCGACTGTAGGCTAGAGCGCAACACACTGTAATCGGTCATGATAAGATTTTCGTCCGCAATGCGCCCCCAGGCACTGTCCTCTGAATACATAATCAGTGCATTTTCCGGCATCGACAAATGACTGTTGCTGACCACTTTTGACCAGGCCGGCCCTAATTCATTCAGAGTCAAAGTGGCGGCAACAATACGGGCCTTGCGTTCATCATCCAGCGGCTCATCTGATTTCCCAATAAACGCCGACATACCTTTTATTAACTGATGATTATCCTCGGCACCATCAAAGTATTGCTGTTTCAGCCGCTTTACGCCCACGGAGGTCTGCTCGAACCAATCATCAAAAAGTGCACTACTGCGCCCAGAATGGGTTTGCTGAAAACGATACTGGCGAATAAAGGATTGAGTCAGTGTTTCTGCATTATCTGTAATCTGTGCAAACAACATTTCCGTCGGCACCAGTGCCATCTGAATATCCTGTTTAAGTGAAGTGACAATGCGCTCCTGAGAGCGAGGGTAAGCGGTGAAGAAAGTGATTGCCGATGCAACAAGCAAAACCAGCAATGCCCAGAGGATGATCCGAAATACCAGCCGCCGGCCTAACTGCTGATGAGGATGAAGGTGCCTGTTCTGATGCCTGCGTTCCAACGACTCAAACCATTAAAAACTGTTTGCAGAATAATAACTTATCTGACTTAGCTCCACTACCTCCAGAACTTATTCTGTTTACTACAAATAACCACATGGCAACGTTATGCACTGGTCAGCGGTTAGGGTGCGGAAGTATCCTGGCTTTCAATCCAATTCCCGGCGCTATGACTATTTTTTTGACAAAAGCCAGGCACTACACCCGATCAATATTCATGAAGATCAGACAAAAATGCCTGCTATCTATCCTTTCGGGTTTTAATATTCTGATTCCAATCCGTATCGTCATTGCGAATTGGTAAAGAAAAAAGCCGATAATCCGGGGGTGCTAAAGACTGGCTGTTGTCAGCATCCAGGCACCGGCCGCCACCATGATCAGATTTTCGGTTAACGAAATAAAACCAAGGGGTACCTCGCTGTCGCCGCCGACACAGGCACATTTAAGCTCCCGTTTGTCGATATAAACCGCTTTGACCACAGAAATACTCCCAACCAGTCCGATAAACAGCGCCACCGGCCCAACCAGCCAGCCCCATATTCCTGCCAGCATGCCAATACCGGCGTAAGCTTCGGCAAAGGGATAGATGTAAGCATAAGGTACCCAGCGCTGCGACAATAAATCATAGCCAAGAAACTGATTGGTAAAGGCTTCCACATCCTGCAGCTTTTGTAAGGCCAGCAACGCCATGGCAAAGGCCACAAAACGCTCTGCTGTGGGCACTGACCATAGCGCTGTGCCCATTACCCAGTTCACTGCCAGCGCCATTAACAGGGCCAGAGCAAAGATTGCGATAACCGGGTGGTAGGCCGCAGCGGGTCTGTTGTCGGGTCGGGTTTTGCCGAAGTAGTCGAGCAGTTCGTCGTAACCCCCTATGCGCTCGCCATCGATAAAGGCTTGTGGGGTGGTATCGACATCATGCTTCTGCTGAAATTCATCGGTTTGTTCGCGACTGGTAAGGTGATGATCATCAACCTCATAACCTTCCCGTTCGAGCAGCGCTTTGGACTTCATTCCGAATGGGCAAATGTGTTCGTCCGTCACCATGCGATACAGTTCTGCTTGTTTCACCACAAATCCTCCCTTATTCGTTTCATTATGTGCCACTTTAGTCGCTGTGTGCGCGAATTCAAGGTGACCAGAGGCCTTGCGGGTAAAACAGACGTCAGGCTCCTGGTGAGCGAGGCTTAATGGAGCTGGTCTTAATACTTATACTGCACTTGCCGTGACTGATCAGAGACTGATTACGCCAGTACCTGCTGCCGGTATTCACTTGGCGTCATGCCGGTATACAGTTTAAAGGCTTTATAGAATGACGAGCGGGCGTTAAAACCAACACTTAGTGCCACATCCAATACCGATTGCTGATTGGCCAGAATCAGGGGTTTGGCGGCCTCTATACGCCAGCTGTTGATGTAATCAAAGAAGGTCTGGCCGAGGGTCTCATTCAGGGTCTGCGACAGATAATTTGGGGTTACGCCAATGGCTCTGGCCAGCCTGGTCAGAGAAATGTCAGAGTCAAGATACAGCTTGTCGTCGCGCATGGCGTTTTCCAGCTTGTCAGCAATGCGTTTTGACTGTTCGTCGCCCAGGGAGGAACGCTGATATTTAGCAGCATTTTCTGTTGCCAAAACTGGCGTAATAACCTCCTGCGGCGCCAGATAGTGGCCTTCAAAGCCCGGACGCTGCCACAAACCCCAAGCCGATAATAACCAAACCAGTGCCCATACCATCCACGCCCCACCCTCGCGGCTGAGCACAGCATCAAGGTAAAGGTTGTCAGTGATCACCGACAGCGCGGCCAGCACCCAGGCAACGCCCAAGCCCCCCATCAACAGGGTGATCCAGTGCAGTTCGCGGTTTTCGTTATTGGCAAACTGTTGTTTCAGGGTTTGACGATAACGTTTCAGTCTTTTAACAATTCGTACCAGATAGTAGCCAGATTGCGCAATCCAGCCCATTACCAACGTGAATACCGCAATCATCAGCGCACCAACATATCCGCTCATGTCGCCTGTGCCGTTTGTCAGCAGAGGGATTTTGATTTCATCGGGCAGCAAGCCGGTAAGCAGCGCACAAACTGCGCCGATTATCGCCAGCGCAAAATGCCTGAAATTTTTGTTCTGCCACTGCCAGGGCTTTTCGCTGGTCAGTGAGGCGATATAAAACCACAGTAATGGCCCTAAGCTAAGCAGGGCCGGTAACATCAGCAACAATGACAGCACCCGGCCAGCCGGAGCATAAACATCGACAACGGGGCGGGCTATTAACACCAGTAACGTCAGCAGTACGGCCGCAAGAAACTTATGCGATACCGGCGATGAGGAGCGTGAAAAAATCAGCGTCACCGCCAGTAAAATCTGTCCTGCGGTTGCCAGGGTGATGTCGAACACCAGGTTGCTTGCTGTATTTTCCATGTTTAGTCATTACCCATTTTGCATACTCATCGTATAGCCAAAACCCATCCACGACAGCGCTAGATACCTGTCCGCCTGCTCACAGAGACAGTCAATACCTGTCTTCGCCGTCACGCCAGGACGACAACCCTCGCGGATTCATGCAGATTACACCGGCACCTCAACACAAATCAAAGGAAGAACATAATATGTCGGTCATTATGTGGGTTCACGTTATCTTCGGCACTGCCGCCGTTTTAGCAGGCTTTATTGCACTTACAGCTAAGAAAGGCAAAACCTGGCATATCCGCGCCGGTAAAATTTACCTTATAACCATGCTGATAATGGCATCAGCCGGGGGCGCAGCAGCGCTGATGTTACCTCAGGCAATCAATGTGTTTGCGGCGGGCCTGACCGCCTACCTGGTTATCACTGCCTGGCACGCGGCAAATAAAAAACAGCTGGGCCGTGGCCCCTTTGAAATAATCAGCTGTGTGTTTATTCTCACTATCGCCAGCATCTGCCTTGGCATAGGTGTTGAGGCCATGAACAGTGCCGAAGGTGCCTACCACGGTTATACCTATGATGCCTATTTTATCATTGGCGGCATCGCCGCTTTTGCGGCCCTGATGGATATCAGCTTACTGCTGCGCGGCAATGTTGCCGGTAAGCAGCGCATTGCCCGGCATATCTGGCGCATGTCGGTATCTTATTTCATCGCTGTGGGTTCGTTGTTCGAAGGGCCCGGGGCTCAAGCCTTCCCAGACTTTCTGCGCGAATCGGGAGTGTTAGGGATTCCGGCGCCACTGGTGATTTTAGTTATGCTGTACTGGTTAATCAGAACCCTGATGCCCAGGCCTGGCTTTAAGTTCAGTCACTGACCCTGCCTCTGGTTCACTGAAGCAGTCAGAGCAGCGGCATCACAACACCAGACATTGTTATTTAGAGTTAGAAATGGATTTCATCTACTATTGCCTTCACAGATTGAAACTGAACATTGTCTGATAAGGTATCTGATGAATATTGGTGAAGCGGCGCAGCGTACCGGGCTTAGCAATAAAATGATCCGCCACTATGAAGCACAGGGGTTATTTACACCGGCGGGGCGCAGTGAAGCCGGATACCGCTTATACAGTGAACAGAATATTCAGGTGTTGTGTTTTATTCGCCAGGCGCGGCGGCTGGACTTTTCCATTGCCCAGATTGCCGGGTTATTGCAGCTGTGGCAAAACCCGCAGCGCTCAAGCCGTGACGTCAAGGAAATGGCCGAGGCGCATCTGGCTGAGGTCGATCAGAAGCTGCGTGAACTGAAGTCGATGAAAACAACATTAGAGTCGATGATTAAGGCCTGTAAGGGCAATGATGATCCAGCCTGTGCCATTCTCAGCAAGCTGGAAAATCCCATAGAATAGCCCTTGACCCTGACACTATGGTAAGGACGATACTGAGCTTCGGGTATTGAACCAGGGGAAACCTCATGACCGCCAGTCAACAGACAAACAAAGAGCTACACCTGCAACTCAGCGGCTTAAGCTGCGCCTCATGCGTAAAGCGGGCCGAAAAAGCACTGACAGACACGCCGGGGGTGCACAGCGCCACCGTCAACCTGGCCAGTGAAAGTGCCAGTGTCACAACCGATGCCGATACCGGGCTGTCGGTGGTACTGCAAGCCTTACAAAAGGCCGGTTACCCGGCCCGCACAGAAATGATAACGCTGGATCTGTTTGGCATGAATTGCGCTTCCTGTGTAGCCAAGGTGGAAAAAGCACTGCAACAGCTCGGTGGTGTTATCAATGCCCGCGTTAATCTCGCTTCCGAACAGGCCCGCATTGAAATACTCGAAGGTGAGACAACAGCGCAGCAACTGATCAGTGCGGTGCGCGAAGCGGGTTACGACTCCAGGGTTCATGGCAGCGATGCGACCACCAGAACAGATCATAAACAGCAGGAGCAGCAAAGCCTGAAGCGCTCACTGTGGCTCGCGGCAATACTTACTCTGCCGGTATTTATTATGGAGATGGGCAGCCATCTTATTGCGCCCTTTCATCACTGGCTGATGAATAACCTTGGCCAGAGCACCAACTGGACAATTCAGTTTATCTTAACCACCGCGGTGCTTGCCCTGCCCGGCCGCCGTTTTTTCCGTATCGGTTTTCCTGCTCTTATTAAAGGCTCACCGGATATGAACTCACTGGTGGCGCTGGGTACCTCAGCCGCCTGGTTGTTTTCATCGGTGGCGCTGTTTCTACCTCAATGGTTACCCGCAGGAACCCGGAATGTGTATTTTGAGGCGGCGGCGGTGATCGTCACCCTGATCCTGCTTGGCCGATTTCTTGAGGCGCGCGCTAAAGGGCGCACTGGCGACGCTATAAGGCGCTTAGTCGGTATGCAGGCAAAAACCGCACGGGTTAAACGCAGCGGCGAGATTAAGGATATTGCCCTTGAAGAACTGGTCAAAGATGATCAGGTGATCGTCAGGCCCGGTGAGCGTATTCCGGTGGATGGCGATGTGACCGAGGGCAGTTCCTGGGTGGATGAGTCTATGCTCACCGGTGAGCCGGTGCCAGTGGAAAAACACACTGGTGATCAGGTGGTTGGCGGTACCGTCAATAAAAATGGTGCCCTGACTGTTACCGCCACCAAAGTGGGCGCCGACAGCGTACTGGCACAGATCATCCGTATGGTGGAACAGGCTCAGGGCACGCGGTTACCGGTTCAGGCGCTGGTTGATAAAGTGACTTCGGTTTTTGTGCCTGTGGTGATATGTATGGCCCTGCTGACCTTTGCCCTCTGGTTATGGCTGGGGCCATCCCCGGCGCTGACCTTTGCGCTGGTCAATGCCGTCGCGGTACTGATTATTGCCTGCCCCTGTGCCATGGGCCTGGCCACGCCGGTTTCGATTATGGTGGGAACCGGGCGTGCAGCTGAAAATGGCGTACTGTTCCGCAAAGGCGAGGCCCTGCAAACGCTGCGCAGCGCCTCGGTTATCGCGCTGGATAAAACCGGCACCCTGACCAAAGGCAAACCGGAAATGACCGATTTCGAGGTGGCCGAAGATACGGACGAAAACGCGTTACTGGCGATGGTGGCCGCGATTGAAGATAACTCTGAGCATCCTATCGCCGAGGCCATTGTCAGAGCCGCAAAAGAGCGGGAACTGTCATTGCCACCAATCAGCGATTTTAACACCCACGCCGGCATGGGCGTGCAGGCACAAACTGAAGGTCATCGTCTGGAGATCGGCGCAGATCGCTACCTGCAAAAACTGGGTTATGAACTTGGTGCATTTAAAGACACCGCCGACAAACTCGCCGGTGAGGGTAAAACACCGCTGTATGTCGCTGTTGATGGCAAAACTGTTGCCGTTATCGCAGTGGCAGATACCCTGCGCGAAGGCTCCGTTGAAGCAGTAAAAGCATTTCATCAGCTTGGGCTGAAAGTGGCCATGGTAACTGGTGATAACCGCCGTACTGCCGAGGCTATTGCCAAAAAGCTGGGTATTGATGATGTGATGGCCGAGGTAATGCCGGACGGTAAAGTCGAAGCAGTTAAACAACTGCGCCAGAGATATGGCCAGCTCGCGTTTGTGGGCGATGGCATTAATGATGCCCCGGCCCTGGCCGAGGCTGATGTGGGGATTGCCGTTGGCACAGGTACCGATGTAGCCATTGAGTCAGCCGATGTGGTGCTGATGCGCGATGATCTGCGTGGTGTAGTTAATGCCTTTGCCATCAGTCGTGCCACATTACGCAATATACGCCAGAATCTGTTCTGGGCCTTTGCCTACAACGCCGCTTTAATTCCGGTGGCTGCGGGCCTGTTGTATCCGTGGTTTGGTATCCTGCTTTCACCCATGCTGGCGGCAGGGGCCATGGCCTTGTCCAGTGTGTTTGTGCTGACCAATGCGTTAAGGTTGAGAGGTTTTAAAAGTCAGTACTGAACAGAGATAACAGCCCAGACTGTTCGTAATTGATTAAGTTAATCTGATAAAGCGAACTATAGAGTTAAGAATTTCTTAATGTTAAAGTAAACAGGGCCTGTTGCGAACAGGCCCTGTTTATCTGTTCACAACAGGCCAATATCATGAGCACCACAACGCCCTCAACACAAACTTGCCGCAGCGCCGTATTGCCCACCCTGGATCCTGATATGCTCAGAAGCTTTGTGGCAATTGCGGAAACCGGCAGTATGACCAAAGCCGCAAGAATCGTATTTCGCACCCCGGCTGCCATCAGCATGCAGGTAAAAAAGTTAGAAGAAGTTTTACAGCGCAAACTGCTGGAGCGAATGTCGCGTTCCATTGCACTGACCCCTGACGGCGAACTATTGCTCAGATACAGCAGGCAACTGCTTAAACTCAATGAAGAGCTCGTGAGTCAGTTTCTGTGCCCCAGATTGAACGGCAAAGTGACCTTAGGTATGCCAGAGCAGTATGGCACCCATGAACTGCCCGCTATCCTCTCGCAATTTGCCAAATCACATCCATCGGTACAGGTGGATGTGGTGTTAGGCAAAAGTATTGAGATTAAACAACGCTTTGAAAATGGTGAAATCGACCTCGCTCTGGTATCTCATAATCTGCATGTCACACCCGATACGATACTCAAAACTGTGCGCCTGGAGAAACTGGTGTGGGCCGTCAATAAGAACAGCAACGTTATACATCAGTCATCTCTGCCGCTGGCGTTGGCGGAGCATGGCTGCCCCTGGCGCACATTAGCCCTTGAGGCGCTGGACGAGGCGGGTATCGATTATCGCATCGCCTACTCCAGCGAAAACTGTACCGGCCAGCTGGCTGCAGTGATGGCCGATCTGGCTGTTGCGGCTGTGCCCGAAAGCCTGGTTAAGCCACCATTGAAAAAGCTCGGACATACAAATCGTTTACCTGAAATTGGCAACGCACAAACCAGCCTGATGCTGAATTCATCGGCCAGCGAGGTAACACTGGCATTGAAAGATTTTATTTTACAGGTACTGGATCCCCGGGATATGAAAGCAGAACCGTCAGAGTCTGAAAATGAATCGCAAGGCTGTATCAGGGACACCCTGGAACATCTTAAAATTTAACCATTAAGATTTTCTTAATGTACAAATAAATGCTTTTAGTTTTACTGATTTCACCTACCACTCTACATTTGAAACGCCTCATAACCAAAGGATGTTTCTATGAAAAGTGCATATTATGTCATTTTGTTACTACTACTGACTTCCCATACACCCATAACTCTGGCACAGGAAGTCAATCAGAATACCTTTCTGACGGAGCAGGATTATCCCTATCAGATGCTGGTCAGGATCACGGATAAAGTTGAAGTACATTACACAGAAAACGGCTCTGATAGTATCAACTGCAGCACCCGCATCCTGCGCGGTGACAAAGAAATTATCACCGACAATGTTGAGACTGAGCGACTGCTGTTCGTAAAAGACGCAATGCGGGCCTGTCTGCCAAGAGGCGACGCCAAAATAGTACTGAAGGAGATATTCAGCTTACTGTAAGGTTAATCCCGAAGACGCAGTGCGGTCAGGTACGATCTTACCGGCACTGCACCTCGGGTATTCTTTGCGCTCTTCTCATTTACCCCGACCTGGTGTCCTTCCCTCCTTCAGACTTATGCCACCCTTTAAAGGAATTTATTTACAGGAGCCAAGTATGTCTAAAGTGATATTGATTACCGGTGCCTCAAGCGGTATCGGCGAAGCCACAGCCCGCAAGAAGGTTTAGAAAGTGCCCCCTTTTTATACTCAGGTAATCTATGCTAAGGCATATTGGCTAAAACAAGTGCAAAAGATGGCAAAGCAGCTTAAGTGTTTTCTGACATTCACCCTGGCATCATTGGGCCTCTGTGCCATCCAGCCGGAGGTTCAGGCACGGCAGACTTGTGAACAGTTAAAAGCGGTCGTCAGTGAGAACTGGTTTCCGGTCTCATTTGCCGTCCCTTCAGATACCTCCAGAATCAGTGGCATCGCTGTAGAATTGCTTCTGCAGACCGCCAGGGAGTTATCGGTAGAACTGAGTTTCGTCCGGCCACTACCCTGGAAACGAGCACAGTTGTGGCTGGAAATGGGTAAAGTCGATTTAATCATCGGTCACTATTCAAATCAGTATCGGGAACAAAACTGGTTGATGTCAAAGGCACTGTTTACTAACGATATTCGAATTTTTTATCCGGTAAAGTATCAAGGCATTATTACCAGGCTGGCAGATATAGAAGGATTAAAGGGCGTTGTTCCCGCCGGAGCCAGCTACGGTGACAGACTGGATCGAAAGATACGACGCCTGGCCACGACTCAGGAATTTAAAGATAATTTTGCCATGCTGGGTGCAGTGCTGCAGGGAAAATTTGATTTTGCTGTATCGGCTTTACATGACGGCCAGGCCCACCTGGCCAGGATGGGTATTCAGGATCAACTGACTGTCTCGCCCTTTTCATTGGGTGCCAACACCGTACACTTTAGCTTTTCTGAACGTTCCCCTTGCCAGCATCTGTTCTCTCAATTTGACAAAGTTGCCAATGAACTGGCTACCCGCCAGCATATTGATGAGTTGCAGCAACAAAGTGAACGGCTCTATTTCGCTGAAATCGAGCGGATACCATAGATCTTCCCTAGCCAATCCCCCGGTAACCGCGGGGTTTGTGATTAAGTATAATCACCAGATTAAGCAAACTAACCGCAAGGCAGGACAATATCAGCCCCATCAGCGAAGCGTGAATATAACTAAGACTTATTATCAGGATGTCAATTATAAGCTGCGTCCGGCCAATATGAATGCTCCAGCGCCTTTCCATATACATCGCGAGGATGGTGAAACCACCCAGAGAGCCGTTGTGGCGCAGCAGTATCAGCAGGCCGCATCCGAATAACATCCCGCCGGCAACGGCCGCATAAAGAGGATGAATATAAGCAATATCCAACACACTCCACATGTGATCCACACACAAAGACACCAGCGAGGAACAGAACACGCTTTTAAAGGCAACGACTTTGCCGATCCTGAAATAAGCCAGCAGATAAAAGGGCAGGTTCAATATCACCAGCAGAGTACCAAAACTTACCGGCACATAATCAACCAACAGCATGGTCAGGCCTGTCAGGCCACCGCTGATAGCACTGCTGGCCTCAAAGAAGGTTACTCCCAGCGAGAGCAGCATGGCGGCCAGCAACAGGGCGAAAGCTTCCTCCAGCGTGGAATACATGCGAGGGAAGAGCAAAGGCATTACCTCCGGGGGATAATAGACGCACTTTTAAGGCCAGCCCTATCCTGACCTCAGCGGCCATGTCAGCAACGTTTGTTATCTACCAGTTGGCGTAATCGGGCAAGCACATCCACCCCGATTTGCCGATAGACGTGAAGCAGATCAATCAGCACCCAGTTTTCACGTATCATACCCTTCTCGTTGCGCCAGAAATCCAGACTGCGCATGGTGATTCTTTTGTTGACCGGAGGAATACCCAGCCAGCCATCCTCAGAGATGGTCATATGCATACCCGGCCAGCCGGTAAAAGCCACATAATTGTTCTGGGAAAATAAATGACCGTTGTCAGGATCGCCGTTGCGATCTGGCATACCTTGTAAAAAAGCCCTCTGATGAACCTGACGAAAGCCCCGGATACCACGCCCGGTGCCAATGCCAGAGGGCCCGTACCAACTGGCTTTCGGGTGCCAGTATTGTTCCAGTTGCATGGCGTCCACACCTCCCTCGGCATATTTGCCCAGGCTTTTTAACATAGCCTCCACCAGCTGATGGCTTTGTTGTGTTAACGCGGGATCCTCTTCTCTTTCCTGTATGCCATCCTGCGTTTTCGGGGCCGGAACGTGCCATTCACGCCCCAAACTTGGGGACATGGGCCAGGCGTTAGCCTGCATCATCAGCTCCGGCAGGTCCCAGATAGCCTGTACCTCAACCACTTTATTGTCTTCAAACCGGTAGAACTCATGGAAGCGCATATGCATTTGCTGGCCGGTCGCAGGAATACCTAACCAGGGTGCATTAAACAGCCCCGTGTAATAGCCGCAATAACCAACCCATTGCTGCCCCTGCCCATCTTCACCAGCAACAGCGATGGTATCGCGCCGCTCCAGATCGGGAACAGCTTTAGACAAGGGTTCGTAGACGTTTTCCAGTAAGGTGCTGGCTCCGGTCATCGAGTCAAATGGCACGCAAAAATTGATGCTTGCGGCCGGGTGAAACAGATCCTGGCTAATACGCACCAGCGTATCGAGAGAAAAGTTGTACATGGCCTCCGTGTAGGGCGCCATCAGGGATTTAAAATGTTGATTGTTAGTGATCATAGTAGCCCTCTTGAGGAATTAACAGAATATCGGTGCCTGAGGCTGATTACCGCGACGAGTGATATAGACTACACAGGGTTGATCGCCGGTATTTTCAAACTGGCGCACCGCACCTATAGGGGTAGTAAAATTATCGCTTTTGCGCAGGATAATAGTCTCACCGCCTGTGCTTACACTGAGTTCGCCCTGGTGCACCATGAGCACTTCCTCTTCGGCTCGGGTATGAGCGGCAATAGCCGCACCGGCGGGCAGTTTCAGCGCGCGAACTGCAAAACCATGCTCCCAGTTAAGATTCGACTCCCCGAGTTGCTCTGCCTCTGAAGCAGGCCCAACCAATGGGGCTTCCTGCGCATCTGAATTCCTGACCAGAGCGGAGTCAGCGTGCCAATCAAAAGCGTTATAGCGCAGTACAACCTTTTCCAGGTCGTCATCGGTTACGATGCGATGCGCCTTCACCTGCTCTTCACTTGTGACGGGCATAGGCCTTACACCCTCAGGTACCTTCTGCCCGGCCCTGGTATCCACCAGCGCTCCATTTTCGAGCAGAATCAACCCATATACCCGTGCCATCTCAAATACACTCGGCACCCATAATACCCGTCCGGGGTCATCTCCTCCCAACACCGCGTAAAGATAGCCGAGATCATTGCCCACATTTTCAAACCCACGAAAAATATCCATGGGAATGGATATCACATCACCTTCATTCAAAACCACCCGACCATCATCGGCGTTCACACCGCTGGTAAACGCCCACTGGCCTCTTTCAACGACAAAAAATTCTTCAGTCAGATGACTGTGCTGAGAGTTCAGGCAGCCTGGTGGCTGGCGGGCACCTCCTATATTGAATCCGTGCGCTACAGTAATATGAATGTGTTGGTCCGGATTCTCCGAGACTCCGGGACCGATAATGGTAAAGTTCTCTTTTTTGTCACTGCCCGGCGAGCGGGTATCAATGAAAGCATTTTTGCAGGGAATCAAATCGCTATAGCGCACCAGGCGCTGTTGCACAGATTTCATGTTGTACTCCTGATTAGTGTGCGGTCCAGCCACCGTCAACTTTGACGCAACTGCCGGTGGTTGTGTTGGAAAGAGAGCTCAGCAAAAAGATGCAGGCATTAGCCACATCATCCACTGTTCCGAGATGATTAAGGGGGATGTTAGACATCACCATTTTTCTGAACTCAGGATCATCGAGCATGGGCTCGGTCATTGGGGTTTTGATAAAAGTCGGTGCAACCGTATTGACCCGGATGTTACTCACTCCCAGCTCGACCGCCATCGCTTTGGTTAGCCCCTCAATAGCATGCTTGCTCATGCAGTAAAGGGTTCGTCCTGGCGAGCCAACAAAACCCATCTGAGATGACATATTTACGATGCTCCCGGACTGCGCCCGCAGCATAGGACTGATAGCCGCCTGGGCGATTTTGTAGGCAGAGCGGATATTCAGTTGAATAACGGCATCGATGTTTTCATCGGTTTGTTCAATCATCGGAGCAACCCGGTTAAGCCCGGCGTTATTAATCAGACCATCCAGCGAGTCAAGATTGTGAATCCTGTTACAAAGTTCATCGCGGGTAACATCGCCTACCCAGTACTCAACAGAGCCTGTGCAGCACTCCTGCATGCCTTTTAAGTCAGATTCAGTTCTCGCTACTGCGATCACCTGAGCACCACATTCTGATGCCATCAGGGCACAGGCACGGCCGATACCCTTTCCGGCACCCGTAATCAGTATTTTTTTGCCGTCTAACAGTGATGGAGAAAATCCCATAAAGACACCTTTAAATTTAACATTGCATTCGAAGTCATTATTATGTACTTTTATGTCAAATTCAAGCTAAAATAGTATGAATTTATTGTAAATACAAACCAATCCTGCCAGAGGTAAGAGATGATCAAATACTTAAAATCCGGAAAAAATAAAGACGATAAAAACATTGATAATCAGAATGTTAAAGAAATTGTCGAGGGAATTATAAAAGAAATAGAAAATGAAGGAGAATCTGCGGTACAGCGATACTCAAACAAGTTTGACAAGTGGACTCCGGAGTCTTTCAGGCTTTCACGAGAAGAGATCGATGCCTGTTATGCAGAGCTTAGTGAGGATGTTATTAATGATATTAAATGGGCTCAGCAGCAGGTAAGAAACTTTGCAGACATACAGCGGGCGTCGATGAAAGATGTGGAAGTTGAAACATTACCAGGCGTCACTCTGGGGCATCGTCATATTCCCGTAGACAGTGTCGGTTGTTATATTCCCGGGGGTAAATATCCGCTGGTCGCCTCAGCACATATGAGTGTAATAACGGCCAAAGTGGCTGGCGTCAAACGTGTCATTGCTGCAACACCGCCATTCAACGGCAAGCCCTCACCTGCAGTTATTGTGGCTATGGATATGGCCGGCGCTGATGAAATTTACACCTTCGGTGGCGTACAGGCCATCGCAGCAATGGCAGTCGGCACCGAAAACATCGAGCCGGTGTCTATGATTGTTGGCCCAGGCAACGCCTTTGTGGCAGAAGCTAAACGGCAACTGTTCGGACGTGTTGGTATCGATCTTTTTGCCGGCCCTACCGAGACGCTCGTGATCGCTGATGACAGTGTTGATGGAGAGCTTTGTGCCGCCGATCTGCTCGGACAGGCGGAACACGGGCCGAATTCACCAGCAGTATTGCTGACCAATTGCCAACAACTGGCTGAGGATACGATGCGTGAAGTTGAGCGCCAGCTACAGATTCTGTCGACCGGCGAAGTAGCAGGCGCAGCATGGCGTGACTACGGAGAGGTGATAGTCTGTGATACCCATGAAGAAATGTTAGAGGTAGCCAACAACCTGGCATTTGAACATGTGCAGATTATGCTTCGCAATGCAGACAGTTTCCGCGAAGGTATGCGTAACTTCGGAGCACTTTTCCTTGGGCCTGAGACCAATGTAGCTTATGGTGACAAATGTATCGGCACAAATCATACGCTACCCACCAAGGGAGCGGGCCGATATACTGGTGGTCTGTGGGTGGGTAAGTTCCTCAAGACCTGCACCTTCCAGCACATAACTGAAGAAGCATCAGTGGCAGTAGGCGAGTATTGCTCGCGTTTATGCGCTATTGAAGGCTTTGCCGGGCATAAGGAACAGGCCGATATTCGAATAAGACGCTATAGGAAAAGCTAATTGAGTAAAAATAAACGCGTGACCTCTTATGATGTGGCCCGGGAAGCCGGGGTGTCGCAATCGGCTGTCTCCCGGGTATTTCGTCCCGGGGTCAGTGTTTCTGAAAAAACCCGGGAGAAGGTGCTTAAAACTGCCGACAGGCTGGGTTACAGGCCTAATGCGATTGCCAGAATGTTGATCAACCAAAGTTCCGGGATGATAGCGGTGATCGTATCTTCACGGGCTAACCTCAACTTCCCTGACGTATTAAGCCTGCTGAACAAGCAAATTGCGTTACACAATAAACGGGTATTGTTGTTCACACTCGATGAAGCAGAGCAACTTGACGGGGTCATCGAGCAAATTCTGACCTACCAGGTTGATGGTGTGGTAGCGCTGACCGCTCACTTCGAGGTCGAGAGTGTAAAACAGTTCGCACAGCATAATATTCCGGTGGTTCTTTATAACAGGGAGGTGCCGGATCATTCTGTCAGTTCCGTATGCTGCAATCATGATCAGGGGCTGAAAATGCTGGTGGACTTGTTGGTCAGACACCACCATCGCCGATATCTGATAGTAGCCGGCCCCCAAGACTCCGACGTCGCCACAGCACGTTTAACCGGGGCACAAAAGGCATTGCTGCAGCACGGCATTGATAACGTACCGGTGGTACGCGGAGACTATTCCTATGAGTCGGGCCAACAGGCGCTGCATAGCCATCTGCAAAATGCAATGGCGCCTACCGCTGTTATCTGTGCCAATGATGCCATGGCCATAGGCGTTATCGATGAAGCACGGGAGAAGCAGCAATTGCGGGTTCCCGAGGATTTGTCTGTGGTCGGCTTTGACGGCATCAGCGCATCAGCCTGGTACAGTTACCGTCTGACGACTGTCAGCCAGCCTACCAGTTACATGACTAAGGCTGCTGTAGACACACTGGTTAACCTGATCGAAAATCCACACAATCCTCCGGAAAGCCGCTACTGGCCGGGCACCCTGATTGAAGGTAACTCGGTTGCCACAGCAAGGAGTGAAGATGAGTAAGATAGCTTTTTTGCCCGGCACCCTGTGTAACAATGCGCATTTTTCTCACACAATAAACGCTCTGCAAGCAGACGGGCATCAATGCATCGATGTTCATTTTGGTCACGCGAACTGCCTCACTGACATGGCCGCAGCCGTACTAAATGCCACTCAAAAACAGCCTTGTTATCTGGCTGCTTTCTCCATGGGGGGGATGGTGGCATTTGAGTTGCTCCGCCAACATCCCGAAACGGTAAAGGGCGTAATACTGATATCCAGCAACGCCCATAAAGATAAACCCGGTGGGGAAATGGTTCGCAGGGAACATCTTGCAGTAGCGGCAGAAGATGGGCTCGAACATATGTTGCGCCAGTATTATTTACCCAAATATCAGGCGCGCCCAACACCGCAAAGCCAGGAATTGATCGTTGAGATGGCTCAACAGGTCGGTCTTGAAGGCTACAAAGCGCAGTTGCGGGTACTTGCTGAACGCCCGGACTCCTATCAGACCATCGCAGTGGCATCGGTACCTTTTCTTCTTATTAGTGGTGAAAAAGATCCACTGTGCCCGCCAGCCGGGCAACAGCGTATGGCGGCCAGGGCAAAGCAAGTGAAACAGATACTGCTGGCCGAAGCAGGCCACTTTGTCAGCCTGGATCAACCCGAAGCCGTAACCGAATCACTAAGCCAATGGCTAAGAGAGCAGCAAGTATGCAAAGATTAAAACAACGTCTTCAATCTGGTGAGCCGGTTCTGGGGACTTTTCTAAAAACCCCCCATTACCATGTGGCAGAGGTGATGAGTCGCACTCCCCTGGACGTGCTGTGTCTGGATGCGGAGCATGCCCCTTATAACCGCAGCGATTTGGATGCCAACGTACTGGCTTGTCATGCAAACCAGAAACCCGTCCTGATTCGGGTTGCGGATGCTGAGAATGCCACATTACTAAACGCCCTGGATATTGGCGCTGACGGCGTTGTGGTTCCTCATGTAAAAAGTGCCGGGCAACTGGAGCGAATCATCAAAGCGTGTTTTTATGGTGATCAGGGCAGAGGTTACGCAGGCTCTACCCGGTTTGCCGGTTATACCACCCACACCTTACCGGATAATCTCGAAGCGAGTAAAGAGGCGGTCGTTATTGCTCAGATTGAAGATATTGATGCCCTTGAAAGTATCGACGATATAGCCGGGGTGGAAGGCTGTGATTGCTTATTTATCGGGCGTATGGATTTAACAGTGGCTCTGGGGGAAACCGATGCCAAAGCCGCAAGAGTAGTAGACGCGGTTGAAGTTATCCTAAAGTCGGCCCGGCGTCACGGCCGTTCAACCGGCATTTTTGTCGCCGATCTGGATGAAATTCCCCACTGGCGAAAATTAGGCGTGAGCCTGTTTCTGCTCAGCTCTGATCATAGTTTTATGTTATCCGGGGCAACGGCACTGAGAAAACAGTTTGATCAAAAAACGATAGGCTGAGTGGCCTTCGCCATGCGCTCAGAGGTTGCCAACTCTGAGCGGCTATTCTATCTGCGACTAAACCTTACCATTGCCGCTGAACACAGAGGCAACCGCAAAAGCTTTCTGGAATGCTGCCTCGTCAAATAACAGTCGTTCTTTTGTGATGCCCTGTGAAGACAACTCAAGATAGCTGGTTATCGGCAGGCGTACCCTGATAGGGTTGCCATTGTTGTCTAACATATCACCCTCAATACGCCATCCAATGGCAACTTTTTTCTGGGTGCTGGCGTCTATCAGGATTTTCTCAAGTTGTGCATAACTGCGGGTTAAGCGTGTATTCATCATCGCGACCAGTGTGATTAAATCGGCTGGCTTCCGGACCTGTTGCGACGGGTACTGCCAGTCACAATCGGCAGCATATAAATGGGAGACAGCGGCTAGGTTGAAGCGCTGCCAAATGCTCCACCACTGCTCCAGTTGAGCCACAGGCTGACCTTTGATAGTCAGTAAATCTGCTGGTACGGCGTGGCGGGTGTGCGGGTGACACTGCTGATCAAAATCACTTAAAACCAGTGGATCCGGTGATGGCCACCAGTCCTTAAGTTGCTCTAGGTTCTGATTCGAAAACTCGGCCAGCTCCTCAGTATCGAGGACAATTTCAAGCGATTTGATATGACTATGATTATGATATAGCCAGGCCCCAACGGACAATGAGCGCTCGCCATTGCTAAGCTGATACAGCACAAAGCGTTGCTGTGCTCCGGTATCAATAACCACTGGTTCGGCTTGTTTAACCAAACCAACATGAGCTAACCATTTTGCCCACAGCTGCTTTTGCTGGGTCTGCCCATAAACATGCCTCTGCCCCTGGCTCCAACAAGTACTGTGCAGCAACGCCTGCTGTAAAGACTTTACGTCTGCCTGGGTAAAAAATCGGGAGATAACTTGATACATATTCAATCCTCACTTCTTTTCGACTGATGGCGCAACAGGTTAGCGATGGCGGCCACTTCATCGAACACTGTCCATTCCTGCAGGATCTGCCCGTCGCTCAGTTCAAAATGGGTCGCGCCCAGAACATAGTATGGGTGACCGTTGCAAGCCTTGAGCCTGCTATCCCGGGCCTGATAACTGCCGGAAACCCCCCAGCGCAGGGCCACATGAGAGCGATTTTCGTCAAAGGGCACGACCGCAATATGATCAATAACCATACGAGCATCAGGACAAGTCGCTAACCATTGGGTCAGTAATCCGGAGATGGCTGCAAGTCCCGTCGCCTGTCTTCCGCCTGGCCACTGCACTTGCGCACAGGGATGATAGAAATCACTGAGCCGGTTTAAACACTTGTGATTAAAAATCTGCTCTGCCCACCCGTCAGCGAACTCCGCCCACTGTGTGTCTGTGTTCCTTGTATCGCAGGCCATTGCCTGGCCGTCACGGGTACGCTGATATTCACTTTTCAGCCAGTGATTAAAGATTTGCCCCGGTTGTTGCTGCGCCTGAAACATGGCCGCATCTACAGGGTCAATGCCCAACTGTTTTACCAGAAAGCTGTTGTCGCGCATCAGCCATTCGTAGTAAATCTTGTTGTCCTTGCACAGACAATCGGCAATAGTAGTAACCCGACCGGTCTTATAGGTAGGCGGGCCAAACTCAGACGGGCCCTGATTAGTCATAATACTGGTAATGCGGTGAGAGGAGTAATATACCTCATCAGGCTCTTCACTCCAGATAACGTTCTCGCCGATAAGTGAACGATCCGGGAATGAAGCAATGGTTCTGAGCGTGTTTTGTACCACAGTTTCCACTGAGTCACAGTATGCCCCCAGTGTATGCACCGGGCAGTGATCTTCATAGTAGTCGTAGCACAAGCCGATGTTTTTCTGCTCCCAGATTCTGTGGGTAATTCGCAGGATAAAATCGGCGATATCCACAAATTCATGATCAAATCCAACCAGAGCTTGATTCTTTGGACGGGTCGGATGCAGCAGACCGTTAATAGTCTGCCAGTGCAACACCTCAGATGTAGTAGGCTGAGTCATAAAATGGGTCCTCCTTAAGGCCGGACGAGAATCAGTTCAGCTTTATGAGACTAAAAACTGAATGGAAAATAAGAAGGCTAATGTGACCAGGAAGAAGCCAAACAGAAGGTAATTTACCCTGTCGACTCTTCCCGGAACCTTATACCAGCCGCCCTCCTTTTCAGCCAGATTATTGGCTTTGAAATACCGTTGCTGGCCAATAACTGTATATTCAGAGTAACGCTTACTGGGCCCGTCTATCAGTAAGCTGGCGACAGTGGAAATAACAATATTTGCAGTGGCGCCGATAAGACAATACCAGGGCCAGGCAACATCAGAATTCAATGCCACCAGTGCAACAATAATAAATCCGGATACTGTTCCGACTATCAACCCGTTCTCACTGGTATGTTTTGAGAAAAACCCGAGGAAGAACATCCCCATCTGCGCACCGACAAAATAGGAGCCCACCTTACTGAGAACTTCCAGAATGGATCCCTCACTGAACAGATGATAACCAATAGCCGGGAATACGATAATGACGGCAAAAATAACAGTGAACAGTCGCGAAACCTTCAGATAATGGTTCTCTGTAGCATCAGTTTTTAAATATTTACGATAAAAATCTACTGTTGCTACCGTAGAAAGAGAGTTAAATGACGAATCCAGACTGGACATCGATGCGGCCATTACAGCGGCGGCAATGATCCCCATCAGTCCCGGCATGCCGTAGTCGGCGGCAAACTGCAAAATAATAGTGTTACTGTTTTCAAATTCCCGACCCTGGTAAAAATCGTAAAAGAGTACCCCTAATACAATAAAGAACAGGTAAATAAAGAAGGCACAAAAGCCCATCAGCAGGTATGACTTTTTTGCATCGCCAATGTTTTTAGCCGCCAAAGTACGTTGCACCATCATCTGGTTAGTGCCATAGACAGTGATGTGATACAGCGTCATGGCCACAATGCCACTCCAGATTGTCGTTTCCTCGGTGATGTCAAAGTCCCAATTCAGCGGATCCAGTTTGCCCTGCGATTTGAGCGTCGACAATGACTCACCGATGGACGTATCCCCTGTGCTGATCAGGGCGTACATAATAATTCCTGCGCCGGCAAAAAGGATCACCGACTGAATGACATCGGTCCAGATTACCGCAGTGATGCCGCCCATCATGGTGTAAATCAGCGCTATCAGCGTGACGATAATGATTGCCCAGGTTACCGGTACACCAGTAATAAACGACAGCACCAAAGACGTGCCATAGAGGATAGCCGCAGAGCTCATAATCTGGCTGATAATCCAGATCCCGGAAACCAGTCCCCTCGCCCTTTTTCCAAAACGCTTTTCCTGATACTCGTAGATGGATGCGACGCCCGAGTTATAGAAAAACGGAAAAAATATGATGATAACTGCCATAATCACTAAAGGGTAATTCAGGTGCAGAGCTATCACGGAAAGCCCATCTGAATATGCCCAGGCGGGAGCTCCGAGAAAGGTCATAGCACTGACATAGGTGGCAATGACAGAAATGCCAATAGCCCACCATGGGGTCTGCTTCTGACCCAGATAGAAATCGTCTGATGTGTTTATTTTCCTGCCGATTATAAAACCTAACAACAGGTTAGCGACAATATAAATGCCCAGGATGGACCAGTTTAAAGCTCCAAAACTCTCAGTCATGATATGAACTCTTTTTGCTTGTCATTGAGTCTGATTGTTTACAATATTAACTAATCTATTACATAATGACTTCGAAGTCATCAGTTCTTTAGAGAATTTTTATCCAACCCCACTTTAAGGAGATAAGCATGGATTTCAGTCATGAGAAGAATCTGGTCAGGCAATATATAGAAGAATTTGATAAGGCTGAAGCCGACTCAATCCAGGCCGTTACAGAGCTGCACTTTACTTCGGATGCAAAAATATACGCCTGTTACCCCTTTGATCAGGAACAGTCACCTGCTGCTTTAACCACGTCTTTGTGGCAGCCACTAAAAAACAATTTTACGGCTTTGCATAGAAGGCAGGACGTGTTTATGGCAGGCATCAATGAAGCTGACGGAAGTTGCTGGGTAATGAGCATGGGGCATTATATGGGCTTGTTTGATAAAGCTTTTCTAAAAATCCCTCCAACTGGCAAGCTGACCATGCTGCGATATGCTGAATTTTTCAAAGTAGAAGATAACAAAATAACGGCTCATGCCGTCTTTATGGACTGGATAGCTCTGATGAAACAGGCCGGCCTGAACCCGCTACCAGCGGAGACCGGCAACAGTTTTGTTTATCCCGGCCCCATGCACCATAACGGCTTACTGTTTAATCAGCAGGATCCCGGCGAGTCTGATAGAACCCTTGCTCTGGTGAATCAAATGGTGGCGGACTTAGATCAGCTTAATAAATCTGGTAATGATCAGTGCCCACCAGAGTTGTTAGCCAAGTGCTGGTCACCAGATATGCTTTGGTATGGTCCTGCTGGTATTGGCGCCTCTTATACCATTGAACGCTATCAACAACAGCATCAGTATCCTTTTCGGCAGGGCCTCAAAGACAAGGTCTTTAACGGGCATGTATGCCGTTTTGCAGAGGGAGAGTTTGCCTGTTTCTTCGGCTGGCCGAACTTGTCTAACACCGCTGGCGGAGGGTTTCTGGGACTTCCTGCTTCGAATATTCGTGCAGATATGCGCGTTGTGGATGTGTACTCCCGCCAAGGCAATAAGCTGGCAGAGAACTGGGTATTTATGGACATTCCTTATTGGCTCAAACAGCAAGGTTTAGATGTTCTGGCCCGAACCACTTCAATATAGCGGGATCTATGAGCCTGACTCCTTCGGTTTCAGGCACGCGGGTTGTTTTGCCGCCACTTGTGAAACAACCTTATCAGCACAACAATACTTCGAAATCACACACAAAAGGCAACATAAAGCCCAACAGAACAAAAAAACCTAGCATCAACACACTGATTTTAAATGGTTTAATAAAAAAACAAGAAACGAGATTTAATTTCATTAGCAACTTTTTAACATTTATATTGACTTCGAAGTCGTTTTGATTATATTTTAAATGAGGACAATAAATCATCAACCATTCTCAGTGGTGTCGTCGGTCAGTTATCAGAATTGAACGAATAGGACACTTATATAATGTAGACAGGCAGGGCAAACACTATGAACAAAACACAATTAAATTTTCGTCGTAAAGCCATATCCGCAGCAGTGCACTGCTCGTTGACACTGGCTTTTGTCACTACGGCTAAGGCGCAGGAAGAACAAGCAGAGCAACAAGCTGGCATTGAGCGCATTGAAGTTACCGCCAACAAGCAGCCTCAGGATCTGCAGGAAGTGTCCTCTTCCCTAACTGCGCTTAGCGCCAGCGATATAGAGCGGGCCGGTATTATTGATATTACTGGCCTGGAGAATCTCACACCGGGCCTGCGCATCGGAAGCTCCGGCGGTGAAGTCAGGCCTGCCATGCGCGGTGCCCGCACCAACGAAGTAGGCGTCGCAGGAACCGGTATCGCTGAACAGGTGGTAGGAATATTTCAGGATGGCGTTTACGTACCCACCACCACCGCTGGCCTGGGCGCCTATTCAGATGTTCAGAGAATAGAAGTGTTGCGTGGCCCTCAGGGAACCTTGTACGGACGTAATACCTTTGCCGGTAGTATTAATGTTATTTCTAAAGAGCCCGAACTGGAATACACCTCTGGCTCGATAAAAGCAACTCACGGCTCTTACAACCGTTCTGCCTACGAGACAGTATTAAACCTGCCTGTAAGTGACGAGGTCGCAACCCGCTTTGTGGTATCTGCAGACCGTCACGACGGCATGATCGAGAACCATGTGGTTCCGGGCCCATCCGATGATTTACGTGAAAAAAACCAGTTTTATGCACGCAATATTACCAAATACGATACTGACGATTTTAAAGCCATGTTGCGTATTGATTACAGCAAGAAAGACTCTAATTCCGAGGCGATTTGGGGCTATCAACAAATTGCTGGCTATCAGATTACAGAAACCTCACCAGGCTCAGGTATATTCGATGAACAAGCCACAGTCACGCCGGGCCATATTTATCAACCGGGCGATGCCCAACGAGATGATAAGGGGCCTTATGATGTTTACCGCAATGCCATGTCTCTGGATAAGCAAGAAAGCTGGTCAGCAACAGCCACACTGGAATGGGCACTGGATATCGCAAATGTAAAATGGACCACTAATTATTCAGAATTAAGTGGTCAGCAGTTCTACGACAGTGATTACAGTGACGGCGGCCTGGATATTGTTGGTGGGTTTGGTCGCCAGGATGATCAGCAAGCCATATCTACTGAGCTACAGCTTTCATCGGTAGAAAATAACGGGCCTTTTTCATGGATCGCCGGGGCTTACCTGTTTTCACAGGAGGCGGACTGGGAATGGCTGTGGCGGGAAGACACTACCGGTGATGGCATAGCAGATGATCTCGTTGTGCC
The DNA here is from genome assembly GCF_002591895.1 of Lacimicrobium alkaliphilum. Taxonomy (GTDB): domain Bacteria; phylum Pseudomonadota; class Gammaproteobacteria; order Enterobacterales; family Alteromonadaceae; genus Lacimicrobium; species Lacimicrobium alkaliphilum. Next base: position 48,484 of record NZ_NISX01000014.1, on the reverse strand, counting down.
TTCCTGGGGCAACCCCGACCATGATCCGCATAAAGTAGACTCACTCGCGTTATTTGGCCAGGCACGCTATCAACTAACAGATACCACCGGCGTATTGGCCGGACTGCGTTATAACAAAGATGAAAAGACCTTTACAGGCGACAGTATTCCCGATTGGGACGATTCTGCCGTGTTGTGGAAACTCGCCGTGGAACACAATCTTGCAGAAGACATCATGTTATACGCCAGTGCAGCCACCGGCTATCGGACCGGTGGTGCGAACGATACCCGGGTGGTAGCCCGTGGGGCCGATCCTTTATATGACAACGAAGACGTGATCTCCTATGAATTGGGCATGAAAAGCTACCTGTTCGATAACGCGGTGCGTCTGAATCTGTCTGTATTTGCAAATGAATACTCTGACGTAAAAGCACAACTTTTTGCCGTATCCTGTAACGATATCAATGCGGGTCTTTCAGTAGTGCAATGTGTCAACCAAGGCGTTAGCACTACCTTTGAATACTATGAAAACGGCGGTGACGTATCCACCTATGGACTTGAAGCTGATTTACAATGGCGTCCTACCCATGCCCTGACCATTAACTCCACCCTGTCATTGTTAGATTCAGAATTTTCCAATGACTACGCCGTGGGTAATAGTGATTTACGGCCTTTGCTGGGACTGGGGAACTTCCAGGGTCGTCAGGATATCAATGACCCAAACAGTCAATTCAGCTTTAAGGGCTGGTCTCCGGCCATGTCACCAGGTTACACATTCGGGCTCAGTGGTCGCTATGAGATTGAACTGGATGAGGGCCTTTTGACACCTTATCTGCAACTGACTTTTGTAGATGACTACTATGCCTTTGACACCAACATTCCAGAGGCAAAAGTTGATGCCCACATCATGGCAAACGCCAGAATAAGCTGGGAGATAAACGATAATATTCAGTTGGACGTCTTTGCTAATAATCTCACTGACGAGGCTGTATTGACCAGGGCTGTTGTACATTCTCAGATTGTAGATGGACTGCCCATCAATTCCGTTCAGGCTAACTGGAATAATCCGCGCACCTTCGGTATCAGCCTGAAATATTCATTCTTTTAATATCAAACGTTGATATTCTCCCTGTGCCCGGATTATTCCGGGCTTTTTTATCCATAAGAATTATTATGAAGCCATTCATATAAGCGCAATTAATCAGTACTTAAACACCAACGATTTATGCCATCATTATTCAGCGACGTCCGCTCAAAACTCGGAAAAATAACAGGAGCCAAATATGTCTAAAGTAATGTTGATTACCGGTGCCTCCAGCGGTATCGGTGAAGCCACAGCCCGCAAGGCGGCCGCTGAAGGGCACAAGCTGATCCTCACCGCCCGCCGGGGTGAGTTACTGGAAAAACTGGTGGCAGAATTTGGTGAATCCCATGCGGTGGGCATCGCCGCCGATGTGACCGATTTTGCGGCACTGGAAAATGTGGTGAAAACCGGCGTAGAGAAATTCGGCCGTCTGGATGTGGTTTTTGCCAATGCCGGTACGGGCGCTTCAGTGCCCGGCACAGAGCAGGGAGATCCAAAGGAATGGGATAAGATGATCAGCCTGAATATCAATGCCCTGCTCTACACCGCCAAACTGACTCTGCCGCACTTACGCGAAACCACCGGGCATTTTATTATGACCGGCTCCGCCGCCGGGCGTATCACCCTTAAAGGCTCAGTCTACGGCGCCACAAAATGGTTTGTGCATGGTTTTGCCAGTAATCTGGCTGAAGAGATGAAGGAATGGCAGGGCCGCCTGACCACCATCGCACCGGGCATGGTGAATACACCATTTTTTGACGAACCCAAGCCCGACAAACTGGATCCGCAGGATGTGGCCGATGCCGTGCTGTATGCCATCAATGCCAACCCGCGCAACTGTGTACGTGAGGTGTTTCTGATGCCGGCGTATTAAGGAACCTTTAATAAAGACAAGAATAACCACAGAGACACAGAGAACACAGAGGTACTAAGGGTTTAATGTCCTCAACCACTCTGTGATCTTTGCGCCTCAGCGTGATCTTCAGAATTTCTTATTGATCTCGCAGAGCCGCAAGGGCACTGGATTCCCGCCAAAGACACGCGGGAATGACAGACGGTCATACCCGCGTGTCGTTACCGGTATCCAGCGACTTCAATAAAGACAAAAATAACCACAGAGACACGGAGAACACAGAGGTACTAAGGGTTTAATATCCTCTACCACTGTGCGATCTTTGCGTCTCTGTGTGATCTTCAGAATTTCTTATTGATCTCGCCAAGGCGCGAAGTCCAGAGGGATTAACCGCTAAGCCCCTTTTACTTCTCTGTGCCCTCTGTGGCTCTGTGGTGAAATCCTTCTTTCACGGCGGTTAAAGACTAATCTGCTGTGTATCGATCTTCGTTTCAATCAGCTCACCGTATTCACTCACTACTGGCCTGAGCGCGTCGGCGTTGCCAATTACCACCATTTGCAGATGCTCTTTTGGGAAGTACTGCTTGATCAACGACTTGGTTTTATCCAGATCCAGTGCATTAACATTGTCACTGAAGTTATTGATAAAGGTCTCGTCATAGCCGTATACAAACATACCACTGAGCAATTCAGCCAGCTCACCGGACGTTTCATATTTGGGTGGAAACTGTCCTTTTACATAGGCTTTGGCAGAATCCAGTGTCGCTTTATCAATACCCTGTTGCCAGAGTCTTGCGTAGGTTTTCAGGGTCAGGTCGATGGCTTCTTTGGTTTTATCGGTCTGGGTAAAAGTATAAATACTGAAACTTCCCCCCTGCTGATAAGCACTAAAGCTGCTTCTGGCACCATAAGTCAGCCCTGTGTTGACTCTTAACTCATCATTCAGCCAGGAAGTAAAACGCCCGCCCAGTATGGTATTAACCACCTGCAATGCTACATAGTCCGGGTTGCTGCGGGCGATTCCCTTGCCACCAATAATATAGGTGCTTTCCCGTGCATCAGGCTTATCAACCAGCAGCACTTTGGCTTTAGCAGGCTTCACTTTGGCTGGTGGCACTGAAAAGTTCTCGCTGTTACCCTGCCAGTTGCCGAACAGGGCTTTGATTTTACTGATTATTTTGTCGCTGTCGAAGTCTCCCACTATGCTGATGGCCGCATTGTCGGGTCGATACCATTTGGTATAAAAATCTTTTAGATCAGATACCTGCATAGTTCTGACGCTGGCGATATTTCCACTTCGCTGTTTCGCATAGGGGTGCCCGGCAAACAATAGCGCATTAAAATAATCACCGATGACTGCCTTAGGGCTTTCCTGAGCCTGTTGCAACGCTGCCAGATGCCGTTGCTGGTAGGCCGCCACTTCCTGTTCTGCAAAGTCTGCACGCAACAATGCATCTGCCAGCATCTTCAGTACTTTATCTTCGTCTTTGCTGGCAAATGATGCGGCCACCTGGCTGGCTTCCAAACCACCACCGGCATTGATATTGGCACCGATAAAATCCAGTTGCTGTTCAAATTCGGCGCGCGTTAAGCCACCACTTCCCAGTAACAACGCGTTAGCGGTCATTTCAGCCTGACCAGACTTGTTGTCCTGCACAGCACCAGCTTTAACGGTTACCACTGCGTCAATCAACGGAACTTCGTGCTGCTCCATAAGATACAGGGTGAGGCCATTTTCCAGCACCAGCTTTTCGTAAACAGGCAGTTTAAATTCTGCCGCCGACACGCTGAATACGCTGAACGTCAGAATTGTCAGCAGACGATTAACGATCTTGTGCATAGGAATCTTCCTTATTATTCAGAATACCGACAGTACCATTGGCTTTTTTCAGGTAGGTTTTCGCGACTCGCTGAATATCAGCGGCGCTGACTTTATCTAATTGCGCGGGGAGCTCAAACAGTTGCTTGTAATCGTCAAAATAGACCTGATAGGTGCCGATAGTATCGGCCTTACCGTTGATGGTCTGCATCTGGCGGTAAAAACTCACCAAGCGGCTGTTTTTAACTTTCTGCAGCTCATTGTCACTGACCCCCTGTTCAATAACCTCACTGATTTGCGCGACCAGCCCCTTTTCAAGGTCTTCTGCAGAAGTATCCGGTGTGGCGATGGCGTAGAGGTAAAACAGGTTGGCATCAAACGAGTCAGGAATATAGGTCATCACATTGGTGGCCAGTTTTTGCTCAAACACCAGAGACTGCTTTAATCTGGAGCTGTTGCCATTGGCGAGAATGTCACCCAGCATTTGCAGAGCGTAGTTATCTTTGTGGCCGGTGGGCGGAATATGAAACGCCATCAGCAGATTGGGGCTGGTAACCGACTCTTTCATTACATAGGTGCGCCGCTCGCCTTTCTGCTCAGGCTCCACCGTATGAATCTTACGCGGTTCGGGCTGAGCCGGAATGGGTTCGAAATAGGCCTCAGCCAGTTTTTTCACCTCATCAAATTGTACCGCACCAACGATCACCACCACGGCATTATTCGGTGCATAATAGGTTTTATGGTACTGACGCAAATCTTCGAGAGTCCAGTTGGCAATGTCAGAATCATGTCCAATTACTGACCAGCTGTAAGGGTGCGCACGAAAGGCCACGCCTTTGACCTCTTCATGCAGAGTGCGGAAGTTGGAATTTTCCAGGCCGGTACTGCGCTCAGACATCACCACGCCTCGTTCACTTTCCACCACTTGTGGGTCAATATCCAGATTAGCAATCCGGTCGGCTTCGAGATCGAACATAAGCTCCAGCGCATCAGCCGGAAACCAATCGGTATATACGGTGAGGTTTTCGGTGGTGTAGGCATTGTTGGCACCACCTGCGGCTTCCATTGTGCGGTCGAACATTTTAGGGCCGTATTTTTCTGAACCGTTAAACATCATGTGCTCAAAAAAATGCGACAGACCGGTAATGCCGGGGTATTCATTCCGTGAGCCCACTTTCCAGAACAAATACATATTGGCATTAGGAATAGAGTCATCTTCAAGCACCAGGATCTGCATGCCATTTTTCAGGGTAAATTGCTGTATGTCGTCGGCCTCAGTGGCTTGAGTTACTGGTGCTATCAGTAACAGTGACAAACACAGCTTCAGTATGCTCTTCATTATTTATTTTTCTCCGTATAAGCATAAAGATAAATTACAACACCGGGCAGTGTATCCGCCCATCATCATTAAAACCAATGGGCTGAATGTTTATTTTTCAGAAAAGTGTAAGCAGCATTTACAGCGCTCAATCTGACCCTTGCGACTTGGCTTTAAGCTGCACAGGCATTATGCTCTGCAACTGACTCTCTCTGACCAGCGAACGCCGTATTATGCAAGCTTCCCGTGACACCATTTATACCGTCAGCCGACTGAATCGCCAGGCCCGGATGGTGCTGGAGAGCGAAATCGGTCAGGTGTGGGTACGGGCGGAAATCTCAAACTTTGTGGCAGCCGGCTCGGGTCACTGGTATTTCACCCTCAAAGATGACCGGGCGCAGGTGCGTACGGCCATGTTCCGCAATGCTAATCGCCGCGTGACGCTGCGCCCTAAAGAAGGCGACCGGGTGCTGGTCAGAGCAACATTGAGCTTGTACGAACCCAGAGGTGATTATCAGCTGATTGCCGAACACATGGAGCCTGAGGGTGAAGGGCTGCTGAAACAGCAGTTTGAACAGTTAAAACAACGTCTGGCTGCAGAAGGTTTGTTTGATCAGCAACACAAGCACCCTATTCCACACCCCATTGTAAAAGTCGGTATCATCACCTCTGCCACCGGCGCTGCCCTGCATGACATTCTTACCGTGCTGAAACGGCGTAACCCGGCGATTGAAGTGATAATTTATCCCAGTCAGGTTCAGGGTGACAGTGCCCCGGCGCAGCTGATAAACGCCTTACAACTGGCCAATCAGCGAAACGAGGTGGATGTATTGATTCTGGGCCGTGGCGGCGGCTCGCTGGAAGATCTCTGGTGCTTCAATGATGAACATCTGGCGCGGGCTATTTTCTCTTCCGGCCTGCCAGTAATCAGCGCTGTAGGCCATGAAGTGGATGTCAGTATTGCCGATTTTGTCGCCGATCTGCGAGCACCCACTCCCTCCGCCGCAGCCGAACTGGTCAGCCAGGATAAACAAGAGCTGGAAAACCGGCTGGCACAAACAATCCGGCGTCTGCATCAGGCCATGAACACTCAGATAAAGCAATTACAAGGCCGCCAGAACCTGGCGTTGGAGCAATTGCAACGCGCCCATCCCAAGGCCAGACTACAACAACAGAACCAGCATCTGGACAGACTGCATAGCGATCTGAATCACGCGCTGGCGCGTCAGCTTGGCCATGCACGGGAAAACGTGACCGGATTGCAGACCCGGTTACAGCAGCAATCGCCACAACAAAAGCTGCAGGCAATGCAACAACAGCTGCAATACCAGTGGCAGAGTCTGAATAGCCACCTGCGCAAGAATATACGCGATAAACACCAGGCCCTTGCCAATAACAGTCATTTACTCAACACCGTCAGCCCCCTGGCGACATTGAGTCGGGGCTACAGTATCAGCCTTAAAGATGATCAGGTGGTTAAAACAGCAAAGGCATTAAAACCCGGCGATGAACTCACTACACGTTTTGCCGATGGCGAAGTGAAAAGCAAAGTACAGCCTTAGACCAATCCGCATAGATAACGGGTACTAGTTTTCAACCGGATTCAGTATATTCACTTTCTCCGATGCTTTAAAAAAGCCAGCCTGGGTGTAGGCTCGTTTAATTCTCTGTTGCGAACGCAAGACGTTCAGGCCTTTTTCGATAGCCTTATACGCCTTTTCGCCATCAGGGTGTTTACGGCTAATCACAAAATGCCGGCTTCCCCAGAGAATTACGGCAGTGTCTTTAACCGGCTGTAGCGAGAGGTGCTCAAGCACATAAGGATTCTGCTCTGGCAGGTAAGGCATCAACATAAAATCAACCCAGCCCCGATAGACCATTTGCACCTGACTAACCCAATCATCTTCCCTGACCAGTTCTTTTAGCCCAAGTGTTTGAAAGGTCTTCCAGTCCGTTTGCCATAGGGGGGTTGAAACCGCACTCAGTGAGGCTAAGTCGCTGGCAGTCTGAATTGACAACACTGCCTGATTATCCGGCCGGGTATAAATGGCGGCAACGTACTCTCCGTTTCTTATGACAGGACTGCTGATGTAGACACTGTCTTCAATTTCCAGGGCATCTTTATACCAGTAGCTGTCGAAGCTCATCAGCAGTTTTCCCTGCTGCAGTAACCGGGTATTGCGAAAGTTGACCTTTCCGGCGGCATAGCAAAAAGACTTGTCAAAACCACCTTCAGCCAATGCCTGCTGCGCGATAATCATGTCAACGACATCCCGACGCATGCCTTTTACAGAAAAGTCGTTAATTTCAGTGACAGGGCGATTAGCCGTAACCCGGGTGTAATCCTCGTAAACATCGTCACGGATATAAATCAGAATGCTGTCCTTTGAATCGCACGCAAAGGCGCTGACCGGCATCAGCAGCCAGCATAACAGGAGTATTAGGGTTAAAAGATGCGATACAGACATAATGAACACCAGATTAGCCGGATTCCGGTTTCAGTGCCAGTCGCTTAAACTTAGTACAGAGGGGAATAGGGTAATAACTTCAGTGATTCTGAGCGTACCGCCCAACGTTAAAGGCAGTGGCGTTTATAACGAAAAACGCACTGTTCTGACGTTATTCTGATGCATCTGTAACTGGTAAAGATCACCATAATCAGACTCATCCATGGCGTCGGCCTGACCGCCCAAAATCTCAATCAGTTGTGGCGTGGTATTGCTGTGCCCTACGATAACTGCAGTCTCACCACGCTGTTTCAGGTTTACAGCAAATTCATCCAGGCGGGATGGATCATAGTGCACTACCTTAACATCAATCCGCTGCGATAATGCCGATACGGTTTCCCGCGTGCGGCGGTAATCAGTACTGTAGATCCTGTGTATATCGGCATGCTGCAGCAATCTGGCCAGACGCTGCGCTTGTTGGCGTCCGTTATCGGTGAGCAGCGGATTTTTACTGCCATCATCCTGTTTCTGTGCATGGCGCAACAGGTACAGATCGTACTCAGCCGCCCAAAGCGGCTGAGATACCAACAACAACAGAGCCAGTAAAATCTTCATGGTTATTTTTTCTTGTGAAACGCCATCAGTCTTCTGCGTTTACGCTGCTGTGACAGCGTAAGCTGATTCTTTTTACCTTCGAAAGGATTGGCTCCTTCTTTAAATTCAATCCGGATAGGCGTACCCATCACTTTGAGAGATTTACGGTAATAATTCATCAGATAGCGCTTATAGGCATCGGGCAGATCCTCTACCTGATTACCATGCACCACGATCACCGGCGGGTTATACCCTCCGGCATGGGCATACTTCATTTTCACCCGACGGCCACGTACCAGTGGCGGTTGATGATCGTCCTGCGCCATCTCCATAATCCGTGTCAGAATGGCAGTATTAATACGCCGTGTTGCGGAGCCATAAGCTTCCTGCACCGATTCAAACAGATTGCCGACACCGGATCCGTGCAGTGCAGAGATAAAGTGCAGACGGGCAAAATCAATAAAACCAAGGCGGCGATCCAATTCCCTTTTTATCTCGTCTTTAACATCGGTATCCAGTCCGTCCCACTTATTCACCGCCAGTACCAGAGAGCGGCCTGAGTTAAGCACAAAACTGAGCAGGCTGAGATCCTGGTCGGTAATGCCTTCACGGGCATCCACCACCAGCAATACCACATTGGCCTCTTCGATAGCCTGCAGGGTCTTGACGATGGAAAACTTTTCCACCACATCTGAGACTTTTTTGCGCTTACGCACACCAGCGGTATCAATGAGAATATACTCGCGGTCATCCCGGCTCATCGGAATAAACACGCTGTCGCGGGTCGTTCCAGGCTGATCGTAAACCACCACCCGCTCTTCGCCGAGAATACGATTGGTCAGGGTTGATTTACCGACATTCGGCTTGCCCACAATGGCCAGTTTAATCGGCAAGTCCTGTAACCGTTTGAGTTGCTGCTCGGCATCTTCCTCTTCATGGTTAACCGGTTCATCGGATACCAGCATATCCGGAAAACTCTCTGCCAGAGGATGGAGTAAGTTCTGCAACAACTGGCTTATACCACGGCCGTGGGCGGCGGCAATCTGATGTACCTCACCCAGAGCCAGGGCGTAGAATTCAGCACTCTCGCTGTCTCCGTCAATACCGTCGACTTTGTTAGCAACAATGTGCACCGGCTTATTTTGCAACCTCAGATGTCGGGCAATCGCCTGATCAGAAGCCGTAATACCGGTGCGGGCATCGAGCAGAAACAGTACCAGATCAGCTTCTTCCACGGCTAACAGAGACTGCTGTGCCATTTCGGCATCAATACCCTGCTCATCACCACTGATACCGCCAGTATCGACGACAATGAACTGCATTCCCTCGTAGTTGGCCTGACCATATTTACGATCCCGGGTCAGACCGGGAAAATCCGCCACCAGCGCATCACGGGTGCGGGTCAGACGGTTAAAAAGCGTGGACTTGCCCACATTGGGACGACCGACCAAAGCTACGACGGGTAACATAATAATTTTTCCTAAGGTGTATCTATAGCTTTAAGCTGACCATCCCGGGTAACTGCAAAAAGCCGCTGCCCTTGTACTACCGGCTCAACATACACCCCTTCATCGGTGTCGTCATCACCCACAGCAATGCGTGCGACTAATTTTCCGTCACTTTGATTTAACCAGTGCAAAAAGCCGTACTTATCTCCCACTACAATATAGTCAGAAACCGGTGCAGCCGCTGTCAGTACTCTGTCCCGAAGGGTATTCTGACTCCACAGCTCAACGCCGTTACGTCTGTCCAGAGCATAAACGACGCTGTTGGCGTCCACTACATACAGGTTGTTGCCATCCAGGGTAATTCTGCGATAGGAACGATACTCCCGCTTCCAGATAATACGCCCACTGCGTAATTCCAGTGCTGCCAGGGTGCCATCAAAGGAAACAATATAAATGACGCCACCGAGTACCAGCGGTTCTACATCAATATCAACAATCCTGTCCAACTCCGTGGCACCTGAGGGTGACGCTACGGTCTGCTCCCATGCCACCTGGCCATTATTCATAATAACAATGGCCATTTTGCCTGACGCGGTTCCTACCATGGCACCGCCGCTGCTAATCGTCGGGGAAGCAATGCCGCGCAATGACAGTGGCGGCACATCGGATTCATAGCGCCATTGCTCTTCGCCGTTTTCCGCATCCAGCCCTAACATCAGGCCAGAGCCAGTGTTAATCACCACCATACCTTCTTCAACGGCAGGCTTAGCCAGTACTTCACCGTCTACATCGACCTGCCACACCGTATCACCGGTATTCACGTCTAACGCATAAACCTCGCCGTTTTCGGTACCAAAATAGAGCTTTTCATAACTGGCACTGAGGCCACCACCGATTCTGGCAGACTCTCCTGACTCCCAGAGTCTGGCGATGCCTGAGAAAAAACCTTCATTATTGTATCTGGCAAAATCTTGTTGCCAGATGACGTTACCTGTTTCAGGGTCTAAGGCTTTAACTTCACCATGACGGCTGGCTGCAAAAAGCTTATCGTAAGCCAATGTGGGCTGCAGACGGGAAAAATGATCACCAACGCCACCTTCCATCTCTTTCTCCCACACTAATTGGGGAGAAAACTCGGCCTGAATAGGCTCCAGTTGCTGGATCTTCAGCTCTTCCTCGTCGGTAAACCATGTTGTCGCGTCCATCCACTGCGGCATAATGGAGCAGCCCGACAGACCCAGGACTGCCAGCAAACTCAGTGCTCTCATTGGTTTAATCAGTTTAAAATCATTCATAGACTTGCCAATACCTGCAGATTGTCCAGTTTCATTTTTAACAGGTTATTGCCGGCATTCAGCTGCAGTGCCTCGCTGTAGGCTGAACGAGCCTGGTCGGGCTTATCCTGAGCGACGTACACATCTCCCTGAAGTTCCAGCACCAGAGATTTAAAGCTCTGTGCCTCTACAGAAGACAGCGTCGCCAATGCCTCTTCATAAGCCTGCTGCTGAATTTGCACTCTGGCCAGTCGCACTTTAGCCACACTGGCCAGCGCATCAACACCGGCCTTGTCAGCGGCCAGCTTCAGTTGTGCGGCCGCCTCGTCAAGATTGCCCTGTTCAGCAGCCTGTTTTGCCAGCTGGAAAGACGCCAGCGCCGCATAATGGTTATCCGGATTTTCAGACACAAAGCTTTTTGCTTTGTCATATTCATTCTTCTCTAGCTGTGCCATTGCCTGTTCATATTGCAGTGAAGCCTGCTCCTGACTGGCAATACGCTGATCATTGTAATAGCGCCAACCCCACAGCCCTCCCAGGCCGATTACGGCGCCGAAGATGATTGCAGTGCCATTATCTTTCCAGAATTTTTTGATGGCTTCGACTTGTTGTTCTTCTGTGCTGTATTCTTCCACCACATTCCCCTACTTATGGTTAAATATCTGTTTCAGCATTGGCGCCAGCTCAGTGTCACCAACATGCTCTTGTGGCCGATCTTCTCGCAAGTATTTTATCGATACCTGCTGTTGCTGCGCCTCTTCCTCTCCCACGATTAACGCAAGAGTGGCGCCGCTTTTGTCAGCCCGTTTAAGTTGTTTTTTGAAATTTCCACCACCGCAATGGGTCTGCAATCTCAGCATCGGCAGATTGTCACGCAAGGCTTCAGCCAGTTTAACAGCATAGCTTTCGGCGGCTTCTCCCATGATGCACAGGTATGCCTCAACTTCCTGTGGCGCGCCACTTTTGCCCAGTGCTTCTAGCAGCAAAACCAGACGTTCCAGGCCCATGGCAAAACCCACTGCCGGTGTGCTCTTACCGCCAAGCTGCTCAACCAGGCCATCATAGCGTCCACCGGCACAGACTGTGCCCTGCGCACCGAGTGCATCGGTAACCCACTCAAAAACAGTACGGTTATAATAATCCAGGCCCCGCACCAGACGCGAATTAACCCGGTATTGGATACCCAACTGATCTAATCGTTCACACAACTGCTGAAAATGTTGTTCAGACGCTTCATCCAGATAATCCAATAAGTCAGGCGCATCGACCAGTAAGGTCTGCACTGCCGGATTCTTGCTATCCAGCACCCGAAGCGGGTTACTGTGCATACGTTTCTTACTTTCTTCATCCAGGCTGGCTTCGTGTTGCTGCAAAAAGGCCACCAGAGCCTCTTTATAGCGGGCTCTTGCCTCGACAGATCCCAGAGAGTTAATTTCCAGAGTAACCTCGCCGGCAATCCCAAAACGCTGCCAGAGCCGCGCACTCATCATGATCACTTCAACATCGATGTCAGGCCCCTGTAGCCCGAAGGCTTCGACACCGAACTGATGAAACTGGCGGTAGCGGCCTTTTTGCGGACGCTCGTGACGGAACATCGGCCCCATATACCACAGGCGCTGCTGTTGGTTATAAAGCAGACCATGTTCATTGCCGGCCCTCACACAACTGGCGGTACCTTCGGGACGCAATGTAAGACTGTCACCATTGCGATCCTCAAAGGTGTACATCTCTTTCTCGACAATGTCCGTGACTTCACCGATAGATCGTTTAAACAGATCGGTGCTTTCCACGATAGGAGTGCGGATCTCCTGATAGGCATAACCTGCCACCAGATCACGAATGCTCTGTTCTACCCACTGCCATGCCCCTGATTGTTCGGGCAGGCAATCATTCATTCCGCGAATAGCCTGAATTTGTTTTGCCAACTTTAACCTGTCTCTTATATTTGAATCGGGGGTGTTGCTATCACCGGCAACACCATTGCAAAAGCGGCGATTATAGGGACTTTATCGCCAAAGTAGTACCTTAATCAGGCGTTTTTCACTTCAATACGCTGGTTCTGATCCAACATTGCTGCTTTGGCCCGGATACGCTTTTCGAGTTGATCCACCAGGTCTTCGTTGTCCAGTCGCTCTTTCTGACGCTGGCCATCGAGATAGAAGCCACTTTTATTACGGGCGCCGGTCAACCCCAGATCCGACACCTCTGCTTCACCGGGACCATTAACTACGCAACCGATAATGGAGACATCCATTGGCGTCAACAGGTCTTCCAGGCGCTGCTCTAACGCATTCACCGTACCAATCACATCAAACTCCTGACGAGAGCAACTCGGACAGGCAATAAAATTAATGCCACGGGAACGGATACGTAACGATTTAAGGATATCGAAACCCACTTTTATTTCTTCTACCGGATCTGCAGCCAGCGAGATGCGAATCGTATCACCAATGCCTTCTGCCAGAAGCATACCCAGCCCAACAGAACTTTTTACCGCCCCGGCCCGCAAGCCTCCGGCCTCAGTAATACCCAGATGCAATGGCTGGTCGATCTGTTCTGCCAGCAACCGGTAAGCCCCCACGGCCAGAAACACATCAGAGGCTTTGACACTGACCTTAAACTGATCAAAGTTCAGACGATCCAGAATATCCACATGGCGCATAGCCGACTCAAGCAGGGCCTGTGGCGTGGGCTCACCATACTTTTCCTGTAAATCTTTTTCCAGCGAGCCACCATTAACACCAATGCGGATCGGAATGTTCTTATCTCTGGCACAGTCTACTACTGCGCGGATACGTTCTTCATTACCGATATTACCGGGATTAATACGCAGGCAATCGGCACCGTACTCTGCCACTTTCAGGGCAATACGATAATCAAAATGAATATCCGCTATCAGCGGAATGTTGACTTGCTGGCGGATCGTCTTAAAGGCTTCAGCCGCATCCATGGTCGGCACTGATACCCGCACGATCTCACCACCCACAGCCTGAATTCGCCTGATCTGCGCAACCGTGGCCTCAACATCTGTGGTCAGCGTATTGGTCATCGACTGCACCGCAATAGGCGCACCATCTCCAATGGGGACACTGCCGACATTAATCCGGGTGGATTTACGACGTTTTATCGGTGATTCACCAAACATAACCTTCTCTTATCCTGATAATCTGTATGAACCTGTGTTATTCAGCCAGCGGCAGGGTAAAGCTAGCCGTTCTGTCCTTATCGAAACCTGACATATCCACTGAGTCACCGGCATAGGTAATCGCCACTACACCGGGCGCACCAAGGGTAACATCAAAGGGGGGGATCCCGGAGATCGGCATCCTGCGCCCCTCAGCTTTGACACCATAGGCAATAGCTTCACCAGTGGCATCGACAATATTCACCCAGCATTCACCGCTGAACTCAAAGACCAGTTCAACCGCTTCTATCATCTGATTAGCCGGTGGCTGCTGCTGTTGCTCGGGCACGCTGCTCTGAACCTGAGGTGTTTCAGCATCGGCCTGGTTATCAACAGAGTCATCAGCGGCCTCTGCCTCTGTATTCAAAGACGGCTCCGGATTGGCTGCTGGCTGCAGTTCAGAAGTTTCACCGGCACTATCGTTGTCTTCCACCGGCGTTCGTTGGTCATTTTCCTGCACCGTAAAGTCGGATACCGCTTTACTTTCCGGCCCTGTGGTTTCGGTAACAGTTTCAATGGCCGGCAGAATATCGCTGTCGCTTTGCTGAAACCACCAGACCACCACCAACGCCAGAATAATACCCAAAATCAAATAGGACACCAGCATCAACCTGTCATCATTGGCCTGGAGCGACATTTTCCTGGAAAAACTCTGTAATTTTGCCGGCTCCGGGGTCTCTGTATTGAGCCGTTCGTAGGCTTCAAGCACCTCATCCACAGGCACGTCCAACAACTTGGCATAGGCCTTCAGATAACCACGGATAAAGGTGACGGAAATAGCTTTATCAAATTGTTCCGTTTCCAGATCCTGAACATTAGCAAGGCGCAGATTCAGCCGGCTGGCAACCTCTTCCTGGCTCAGACCCTTTTCGACCCGGGCATTCTTAAGAAGGGTGCCGGGCCCTGCAACTTGTTCTTCGGCTGACTGTTCGTCTGTCATAATACTGCGTAAACTCTATGCTGGTTTGATTCTCAACAGCCTATTGCGGGTTTAAGGTTGCGATACCCGTAATCTGCTGCCAATTTTAATGTCCTGCGCATCGGTCAGGTTATTCCACTCGATCAGCTTGTTCATTCTGATATTGTACTTCAATGAAATCCGGTAAAGATTTTCGCCGGGCTGTACCTCATGGTACTGAGCTGTATCCGAACTATCCACCACTTGCCGATCTTCTGGCTTTGATGCGGCCTCTGGCTCCGGTGCGGTCTCAGGTAATGGTTCAGCGGGCTTCACCCGCTCCTGCACTGCCATCTTTTGTTGCACACGGGCGGTTAGCTGGTGTTCAGGATACAATTGCATCAGCATAGTAGCGTATCCACGCGCCCCTTGCAGGTTCTGTAAGCCTGATTCTGCCTGATAAGCCATATAAAGTGTACGCGGCGTCACCCTGCCCTGACGTTCATATTGTCTCAGAACGTCCTTTGCTCGCTGCCATTGTTGATCTTCAATCAATGTTTCGGCCAGTAGCAACATGCTTTGCCCACGTCCTGGCTGATGGTTCAGGGCTCTCTCAAGATAATCCATCGCGTCATCAAGCTGCCCCTGACTGCGGCTGCACAGTGCCATATTTTCATAGGTTTCGGCTACCCGATTGTAGCTCTGACTGTTCACCGCTTGCATAAAGTAGCCCTGAGCCTGGTCATAACGACCAAGCTGGCATAAAAATGCACCGTAGCTGTTGAGAATATCCGCATTGTTGCGGTCCAGCTGCATGGCCTGACGGTAGGACTTTTCTGCCTGTTCGAATTCTTCCACGCGCTGATAGTAATAGGCCAGACCAAAATGCACGTCAGCCATTTCTGGCGCAAATTCCAGCGCTTTATCGAGATTGCGCTTCGCCTGACTGAAGTTACCGTTTTTCAGATATGTCAGACCCAATGAGATGCGGGTTTTTGCCGCTTCTGCGGCATCGAAATTGTTCATTCTGTCGTGCACAGACTGGCTCGCACAGGCAGAAAGAAACAAGCATAGTGATATCAGAAGAAACTTAGGCATAAGGTCCCGAATTGAAAACAACAATCTATCAGGCCATTCTTACTGAAATTTGTTCACCCTTCACCTGTTTTTTCATCATCCGTCGGGTTCTGTCCACCACATCGCCCACCAGCTGACCACAGGCAGCGTCGATATCTTCGCCCCGGGTCTTACGTACCACCACTGTATAACCGTATTCCATCAACACCTTTGAGAAACGATCGATACGTGAATTACTGGAACAGGTGTAAGGTGAACCCGGATAAGGATTAAAGGGGATCAGGTTGATTTTACTCGGGGTATTTTTCAACAACCGCCCCAGTTCGTGCGCCTGATCGGTACTGTCGTTAACGCCATTGAGCATCACATACTCAATGGTTACCCGCCCCTGATTCGCATTGGACTTGCCCAGATAACGGTGTATACCATCCAGCAACTGCGCAATCGGATACTTTTTGTTAACCGGCACAATTTCATTACGCAACTCATCATTAGGAGCATGCAGTGACACAGCAAGGGCAACATCAATCTGATCGCCAAGCATATCCAGCGCAGGAACCACGCCGGACGTACTCAGCGTAACCCGTCGTTTAGACAGACCAAAACCAAAGTCGTCAAGCATAATATCCATGGCCGGCACCACGTTTTTAAGATTCAGCAACGGCTCACCCATCCCCATCATCACCACGTTGGTAATGGGACGCCTTGAGGTATCACTGGACAAGCCAATGGTTTTTGCTACCCGCCAGACCTGGCCGATGATCTCGGACACCGAAAGGTTGCGGTTAAATCCCTGCTGTGCAGTAGAGCAGAACGTACATTCCAGCGCACAGCCAACCTGTGACGATACGCACAGCGTGGCGCGATCAGATTCCGGGATCCAGACAGCTTCCACTTCCTGACCACCGGACAATGCCAGGGCAAACTTGATCGTACCGTCGGTCGCATTCTGCAGATAAGCGATCTCCGGAGCCTTGATCTCTGCCTGTTCAAAGAGTTTCGCCCGCAGTACTTTGTTCAGGTTGCTCATCTGCTCAAAGTCGTCAACACCGTGCTGATAGATCCATTTCATGATCTGGTCAGCACGAAAAGGCTTTTCACCAATACTGGAGAGAAAGTCCCTTAATCCCTGACGATTAAGATCAAGCAGATTTTTTTTACCGGCGGTCATAGTGTATTACCTGAACAACAAAGGATTTAACGGGTGCGTATTGTACATTTTTTAAGCGCAGTTACCAATCATACTGCTATGCACAACCAAGCGAAGCATTTCAACTAAAAAGGGAGCCGCAGCTCCCTTTTAATAATGTGCCGTCGCTACTTAACGGGTGCGGGGGCAAACCTCTTCGTCAGAGAAAAAGTAAGCGATCTCTCTTGCAGCAGATTCAGGTGCATCAGAACCGTGTACTGCATTTTCGTCGATGGATACGGCGTAATCTGCACGCAGTGTACCAGCCAGTGCTTCAGACGGGTTAGTAGCACCCATGATTTCACGGTTTTTCTTTACCGCATTCTCGCCTTCAAGTACCTGCACCATGACAGGGCCAGAGGTCATAAATTCAACCAGAGCGGCAAAGAAGGGGCGCTCTTTGTGTTCGCCATAGAATCCTTCAGCCTGTTCCTTGCTCATGTGCAACATTTTCGAAGCAACAATGCGCAGTCCGGCAGTTTCAAAACGGTTATATATTGCACCGATCACGTTTTTCGCAACGGCATCTGGCTTGATGATAGAAAAAGTACGCTCAAGAGCCATGTAAGTCTCCGAATTAGGTAGAGTTGAAAATTTGAGCGCGGATTATATGCAAAAATACATCGCTTTGCTATCCATACTCCACAACAAAATATTAACTGTTAGCAGGGCTGGGTTACAGGCGAATCCAATCCCCCTGCAGCGACGTGGTAAAACTACCATGCACACTGTGACAAAAGGATGAAAGCCTGTGTGCTGGTATTTTATTGACGATTTTCAACATTCTGAGCCAACAATATTGTTGGCCGGATATCTGACAATCAAGCTTTGTGGCCGGGCTGTGTTGTACAACGGGCCAATCACAACAGTTTATTCTGCCGGTAACGCGTTGCCGACGTGCATTTTGCCCCAGTCAATACTTGAGTAAAACGCTCAGGTAATATAGAATCGAAGCAAATCTAAAACCGTTGTCCGCTCCCTTCTTGAGTTTTGACATGCAATGACTCAGGCAGCTAATGCCAGAGAATATATGTAATGGCATCAGGGCAACCGCATCAGGGTGAAACCAGAGTATGAGTGAACAAATCGATCAGGCGTTATCCCGCAAATACGATGCCGGATTTGTCTCTGACATCGAATCTGAAACCTTTCCCATTGGCCTGGATGAAGATGTGATACAACGCATTTCGGCCATGAAAGGTGAGCCAGAGTGGATGCTGGAGTGGCGTCTGCGTGCCTATCGCAGTTGGCTGACCATGGAAGAACCGGAATGGGCCCATGTGCACTACCCCAAGATCGATTATCAGGCCATCTCCTATTACTCTGCGCCTAAGAGTATGAAGGACAAGCCCAAGTCACTGGATGAAGTAGACCCTGAGCTGCTGCGTACCTACGAAAAGCTGGGCATTCCACTGCATGAACAGGAAATGCTGGCCGGTGTAGCAGTGGATGCAGTATTCGACTCTGTGTCAGTGGTGACCACCTTCCGGTCAAAACTGGAAGAGGCCGGGGTGATTTTCTGCCCGATTTCTGAGGCCGTGCATAAGTATCCGGAACTGGTGAAAAAGTACCTGGGTACTGTGGTGCCCCGTTCTGACAATTACTTTGCCGCTCTTAACAGCGCCGTGTTTACCGATGGCTCCTTTGTGTATATTCCCAAAGGTGTGCGCTGCCCTATGGAGCTGTCTACTTATTTCCGCATTAACGAGCAGAATACCGGTCAGTTTGAGCGTACCCTGATCGTCGCGGACGAAGGCAGCTATGTGAGTTACCTCGAAGGCTGTACCGCACCGCAGCGGGATGAAAATCAGCTGCACGCAGCAGTAGTAGAGCTGGTGGCGATGGACGATGCCCAGATCAAATACTCCACCGTACAAAACTGGTATCCCGGTGATGAAAACGGTAAAGGCGGTATCTACAACTTCGTCACCAAGCGGGGCATTTGTCACACCAACGCCAAGATTTCCTGGACTCAGGTGGAAACCGGCTCAGCAGTGACCTGGAAGTACCCCAGTTGCATACTCAAAGGGGATAACAGTGTCGGCGAGTTTTATTCTGTGGCACTGACCCGTGGCAGACAGCAGGCCGATACCGGCACCAAGATGATCCATCTGGGTAAGAACACCAAATCCACCATTATTTCCAAGGGGATCAGTGCCGGCAACAGCAATAATGCCTATCGCGGCCTGGTGCAGATGGGCCCTAAAGCCGATGGCGCACGTAATTTTACCGAATGTGATTCACTGCTGATAGGTGATCGCTGCGGGGCTCATACCTTTCCTTATATTGAGAGCCGTAACCCTTCAGCCATAGTCGAGCATGAGGCGACCACCTCGAAGGTCAGCGATGACCAGTTATTTTTATGTAAACAACGTGGGCTGGATGCAGAAAAAGCCGTATCCATGATCGTTAACGGTTTCTGTAAAGAAGTATTCAGAGAATTGCCGATGGAGTTCGCCGTGGAAGCGGGCAAACTGCTCGAGATCAGTCTCGAAGGCTCAGTAGGATAAGCGGGGAAATTTAATGCTTAAGATTCAAAACCTGCACGCCAGTGTGGAGCAAAAACACATACTCAAAGGTCTGAACCTGGACATCAAACCCGGTGAAGTGCATGCCATTATGGGCCCCAACGGCGCCGGTAAAAGCACCCTGGGGTATATTCTGTCCGGCCGCGAAGGTTACGAGGTGTCTGAGGGCAGTGTCGATTTTCAGGGCGAAGACCTGCTCGAAATGGAGATAGAAGATCGTGCCCGCAAGGGGCTGTTTCTGGCCTTTCAGTACCCGGTAGAAATCCCGGGTGTGAGTAATATGGAATTTATGAAAGAGTCGGTCAACGCGATGCGCGAACAGCGTGGCGAAGAGCCTTTATCTGCCGCTGAGTTCCTGAAAAAAGCCAAAGAAGCCTGCAAGCAGGTACAACTGCCACTGGATTTCCTCAAACGTGGCGTTAATGAAGGCTTCTCAGGCGGCGAAAAAAAACGTAATGAGCTGATGCAGATGATTTTGCTTGAGCCGACGTTATGTATTCTCGATGAGTCGGATTCAGGCCTGGATATCGACGCCCTGCAGGTAGTGGCCAACGGCGTTAACAGTCAACGTGACGGTAAACGCAGCTTTATTGTCATCACCCATTATCAGCGTCTTCTTGATTACATTGAGCCGGATCATGTGCATATTCTGGCTAACGGTAAAGTGGTGAAAAGCGGCGATGCCTCTCTTGCCAAAGAAGTGGAAAAAGAAGGTTATGCCTTTCTGGGACAGGATAACGCCGAGGAGGCCGGCGCATGAGTCAATGGTTGCAGCAGGTCATAGATCGTGGCCAGGCCATTGATGACTGGCTCAGCCCCGTGCGGGAGCAAGCTCTGGAGTCTCTGCGCCAGACAAACTGGCCAAATCGCCGCGTGGAAGCCTGGAAATATACGTCACTGGTACCACTGGAACAGCTGACACTGAGTAGCGATAGCACAAAAACCTCCACCGACATTGCCGATATCGAAGGCCTTAACAGCCTGGATCTGATATTTGTGGACGGTGAGTTACAATCCGATATTACTGCAATGACCCTGCCAGAAGGGCTGCATATCAGTAGCTTGCGTGATGCAGCCGATGAGCAAAAAACAACCGCTAAGGCACTGTTCAGTCAGATCAAACCGCAGCGTCATTTGTTCGGTCTGGTAAACGATGTGCTGGCTGAAGATGGCGTGATTATCGATATCGATGCCGACAGCCATATTGAACGGCCCGTGCGTATCACTAATCTGAGCACCCAGGGGCAGGAATCACATCACCGTGTACTGGTGCGTCTGGGAAATCGTTCCAGTGTTACCGTCATTGAGCAGGGACAGGGTGAGCAGGCCAGTCTGAGTACCGGTTTTGCCGAATATGACATTGGCGAACATGCACAGCTTGAACACTACAGAATGGCCATGCATACCCATAAAGCCATTCATATCGGTGGCTGTCACTTTAGTCTGCAGGAACAGGCAAGACTTAACAGTACGCTGGTTGGTTATGGCAGCCAGTTGTCACGTGTGGATGTCGATATCATCCACAATGGTGAACATGCCAAAGCCAAATTTAACGCCATTTACCTGCTTGGTGAATCAGAGCATTTTGATCTACACAGTACCATTGAGCACGCCGTGCCTAATGGCACCACGGAAGAGAATGCCCGGGGCATTGTCGGCGACAAAGCCAAAGCCGTATTTAATGGCCGTATTCATATTCACCGCGATGCGCAGAAAACCCTGGCAGAGCTGAATAACCGTAACCTGTTGTTGTCCCGTCGTGGTCAGATCAATACCAAGCCAGAGCTGGAAATCTACGCCGACGACGTACAGTGTGCCCACGGTGCCACCGTCGCCGAGATCGAGGAAGAAGCCCTGTATTACCTTCGCTCGCGCGGCATATCCCGTTCGCAGGCCCTGGTGATGCTGAACTTTGGCTTTATACAGGAGCTGGTAAACCAGATGCCGAATCAGGCGCTGGCCCACTGGCTGCAGCCGAAGTTGCAGGCACGCTTTGCGGAGATGGAAGTAAAATGACCTCCCCTTCAGGTATCCTGAATAGCGAACAGATACGTGCCCAGTTCCCTATTTTGCATCAGCAGATCGAGGGGAAACCTCTGGTGTATCTGGATAATGCTGCCACAACACAAAAACCTGAGGCCGTTATCCAGGCAATTACGGACTTTTACACCCAGTGCAATGCCAATGTCCATCGCGGCGCACATCATCTTTCCGATGAGGCCACCCGCCGTTTTGAAAAAGCCCGGGACACGGTAGCCGACTTTATTCATGCCGGCAGCCGCAAGGAAGTGATCTGGACCAGTGGCACCACTGAAGGCATTAATATTGTGGCCAGCGGTATGGCGCAGCGCCTGCAAAGTGGCGATGAAGTACTGGTGACAGAAATGGAGCATCACGCCAATCTGGTTACCTGGCAGCAGGCCTGTGTCCGCAGTGGTGCAATACTGAAAATAGCGCCGATACATGATAACGGTGCACTGAACACAGAAGCTTTTGCGTCACTGTTGTCACAGAACACAAAATTCGTTGCCCTGCCGCATATTTCCAATGCCCTGGGCACCATTAATCCGGTTAAAGAGCTAACCGCATTAGCCAGGGAAAAAGGTGCATTAGTACTGATTGATGGTGCTCAGGGAGTGGCACACGGAAATGTGAATGTGACCGACATCGGTTGTGATTTCTATGCGTTTTCCGGTCACAAGCTCTTTGGGCCCACCGGCATTGGTGTGCTGTGGGGCAAAGAAAAGGTCCTGCAGGACTGGCCCGTGTGGCAGACCGGTGGCGAGATGATCGCCAAAGTCACTTATGAGTGCTCCACCTGGGGTGAGTTACCCAATCGCCTTGAAGCCGGCACGCCAAATATTGCCGGTGCCATCGGTCTGGGTGCCGCCATTGACTGGTTTATGAGCCTTGATCTGAGTGCCGTACAGGCTCATGAGCAGGCCCTGATGGCCAGTGCCCTGGAACAGGCCGAAGCCTTTGAAGGTTTGAAAATCATAGGCAATGCACCCAATAAGATAGGGGTGCTGAGTTTTAATTTGCAGGGCAGCCATCCCGCCGATGTGGGCTTTATCCTGGATCGCCAGGGCATTGCGATACGCACCGGCGATCATTGTGCGCAGCCACTGATGCGACGTTTAGACGTACCGGGCACTGCCAGAGCGTCTTTTTCTGTGTACAACACCTTAGAAGAAGTGGACGCGCTGTTTGTTGCCCTGAAGAAAGCCCAGAGCATGCTGGCCTGACAGGTTAAGGAGAATGATATGAGTGTTGAGACATTTACCCCCACAATGAATAGTGGTGATGCAGTAAGTCTTACCGAATCTGCAATAAAACATTTTGAGGCAAAACTGAACAATCAGCCCGGCCATATGGTGCGCTTGTCGACAAAAGTCAGCGGCTGTACGGGTTATGCCTATGTGCTGGATGTTGCTGAGCAGGCAGAAGACGATGATACTCTGATTAAAGCCAGCGACACGCTTACCCTGGCGATCAGTGCCAAGGCGCTGGATCTGATAACAGGCACCGAAATTGACTACGTCAAAGAAGGTATCAACGGCGTAGTTAAATTTAATAACCCCAATGTGGTCAACGAATGTGGCTGTGGTGAAAGCTTTAATGTCACCTGAGCAATCAATGAGGCCGGGAATGATGCCCGAAGAGGTTCGGTAAATGCAGCAAAAAATGGTCGTGACCGAGCGGGAATGCAAAGCCAGGCGAGTGCCAACCGGCGAGGCACAGGTTATTCCGGAAGGCGAGTTCGTCAATATCACTCAGGATCTTGGTGGCAATTATACGGTGACCTGGCGTGGCAATATGCTGCGTATCGATGGAACCGATGGCGATGCCATAGGCCGTAAACCCCAAAAAATGGACTTTCCTGCTCCTGAAGACGGACGCATTCATGAAGATCAGGTGATGCAGGCGCTGGAAACTGTCTATGACCCGGAAATTCCCATCAACCTGGTTTCGCTGGGATTAATTTATAAGGTCGCTGTCAATCAGGACACCCGGACCGTACATATCGATATGACGCTGACTGCCCCCGGCTGTGGTATGGGCCCGGTATTAGTTGGTGATGTAGAATATCGGGTGGGGATGGTACCCAATGTCAATAAGGTTGAGGTGGAGCTGGTATTCGATCCGCCCTGGTCCCGTGAAATGATGAGCGAAGAAGCCCAGCTTGAAGCTGGTGTGTTCTTCTGAACAACCTGAGATCCATAATGAAATTACCCAACAGCGAAGAAATTGTTGAAGATCTGGCGTTTTTTGATGACTGGGAACAGCGCTATCAGTACATCATTGATCTGGGCAAGAGTATCCCACCCATGGATGAAAACCTGAAAACCGACGATCGGCTGGTCAGGGGCTGTCAGAGCAGCGTATGGCTGGTGAGTCATGACCAAAATGGTACGTTACAGTTTCAGGTAGACAGTGACGCTGTGATTGTTAACGGGCTCCTGGCACTGGTGATGGCTGCTTACAATGACAGAACCCCGGCGCAGATCCTGGATTTTGATATCGACGACTACTTTAAACAACTTGATCTGGAGCGTCATATCACCCCGACCCGTGGCAACGGCCTGCGTGCCATCGTCGCCAGGATCCGGGCCATTGCGAAGGCTAAAAAGTAAGGGGGAAACAAAAATAACCACAGAGACACAGAGAGCACAGAGGTATCAACGGTTTAGCCCTTTTACTTCTCTGTGCCCTTCGTGCCTCTGTGGTGAAATCTCTTTTCGTGCTTTGTACTCCGGACTATCCCTGTCCTGCGCCTGTGGCCGCCATTAAACTACTGGCGTTAAAAATCGCTCCAGGCGATTTTTTGTGCGGCTCGCGGTAGAGGAAAGACGCTGGATTCCCGCCAACTGCCGCGGGAACGACATTCGGTCATGCCCGAGTGTCGTTATCGGGCATCCAGCAGCCTTTGATGCCATCTCGGCATTGAGTCATCAAAGTTGCTGGACAAGTCCAGTGACCTTTGAGAAAGAATGAAATAAACACAGAGAGCACAGAGGTATCAACGGTTTAGCCCTTTTACTTCTCTGTGCCCTTCGTGCCTCTGTGGTGAAATCTCTTTTCGTGCTTTGTACTCCGGACTATCCCTGTCCTGCGCCTGTGGCCGCCATTAAACTACTGGCGTTAAAAATCGCTCCAGGCGATTTTTTGTGCGGCTCGCGGTAGAGGAAAGACGCTGGATTCCCGCCAACTGCCGCGGGAACGACATTCGGTCATGCCCGAGTGTCGTTATCGGGCATCCAGCAGCCTTTGATGCCATCTCGGCATTGAGTCATCAAAGTTGCTGGACAAGTCCAGTGACCTTTGAGAAAGAATGAAATAACCACAGAGAGCACAGAGGTATCAACGGTTTAGCCCTTTTACTTCTCTGTGCCCTTCGTGCCTCTGTGGTGAAATCTCTTTTCGTGCTTTTCGTGGTGAAAAAACCCCGCAATCCGCTGCGCTTCTTACGGGCTACACTGATAACTCCCCTACCAGTCCAGTGCCATTCTCTTCAGATCGCTGATGGCAGCGTGGATATGCTCAATGGCGAAATCGATATCCTGTTCTGTGGTAAAGCGGCCAATCGACAGGCGAACAGAGCTGTGAGCCAGTTGATCGCTCAGCCCCAGTGCCTTGAGCACATAAGAGGGCTCTATACTGGCCGAGGCACAGGCAGAACCACTGGAAACTGCCAGATCTTTTAGCGCCATCAGCAGCGCCTCTCCATCAACATCCGCGAAATGAATATTGAGATTGCCGGCAACTCTTGCCGACTCACTGCCATTTAAACCAATGCCTTCAATATCGCTAATCCCACGCCAGAGACGCTGACGCAGTGCCAGAATCCGTTGATTCTCCGACGCCATCAGCTTGCCGGCAAGGGCAAACGCCTCGCCCATGCCAACGATCTGATGTGTCGGCAACGTACCGGAACGCATGCCCCGCTCATGTCCGCCACCATGGATCTGCGCATTAAGATGAATACGCGGTTGACGTCGCACATACAGCGCCCCTATGCCCTTAGGACCGTAGCTTTTATGAGCTGAGAAAGACATCAGATCAACCGGCAACTGCTGCAAGTCGATGCCAACCTTTCCGGTGCTTTGCGCTGCATCCACATGAAACAATACCTGATGCTGACGGCATATCTCGCCGATAGCAGCAATATCCTGAATCACGCCGATCTCATTATTAACCTGCATCACCGAAACCAGCACCGTATCGGCGCGAAGGGCGGCTTTAAGTTTATCCAGGTTTAACAATCCATCGGCTTCAGGGGCCAGATAAGTGACCTCAAAACCCTCTTCTTCAAGCGCCGAGCAGGCATCCAATACTGCTTTGTGCTCAGTTTTCAGGGTAACAATATGCCGCCCTTTATCTGCATAGAACCGTGCGGCACCTTTAATAGCGAGGTTGTCAGATTCAGTAGCTCCTGAGGTAAAAATGATTTCACGGGGATCAGCGTTCACCAGTTCACCAATCTGATTGCGGGCAATATCGACAGCTTCTTCAGCCTGCCAGCCATAGCGATGGGAGCGTGAAGCTGGATTTCCAAATACGCCGTCCATGGTCAGATATTGCATCATTTTATCGGCAACAGCAGCATCAACCGGTGTGGTGGCGGCGTAATCAAGATAAATGGGCTTTTTCATACTCAGACTTGTAAGGTAATTTTCATTCCGGCATCGGCCTGATGCTTGCTACTGTCCTGGCGCTTCGCCACCAGTTTAATGTCTTGTTTGGCCATCAACTCACCGAGACTGATACCGTTAAGAAATTCAGCTATACGATCACTGAGATCGCTCCACAAACTATGGGTAAGACAGCGTTCGCCTCCCTGGCAATCTGACTTGCCGCTGCAACGGGTGGCATCAACCGACTCATCTACAGCATGAATCACTTCACCAACAGAAATTTCTGTAGCATGGCGGCCAAGCTTATAGCCACCACCGGGTCCGCGCACACTGGATACCAGCTCTTCGCGACGCAGACGTGAAAATAGCTGTTCAAGATAAGAAAGGGATATTTCCTGACGTTCAGAGATGTCAGCCAAAGGAACAGGGCCTCGCTGCGAGTGCAGCGCCACGTCCAGCATGGCAGTCACTGCATACCGACCTTTAGATGTTAGTTTCATGCCTTTAGCCTGTACTTTTTCATGCTGAAGAGCATGCCATACCCGACTAATTTAGTAAAGTATAAGTCCCAGTAAAACACTCAGGTATTAGTATCGGCTTTCGTCGACACAGATACCTGATAAAGACTGTCTTCCTGTGCAGCCCAACCTCAAAGTGGCGGATCTTGCCCGCGCATTAGATGTATCTGAGTATCGGATTAGCCGGGTAATGAAGGAACACCTGCAGGCACGCAACTTTAACCATTATGTGAATAGGCTGAGAATAGAACATGCCCGGCACATCCTGGCGCAACCACAGTACCAGCACTGGCCAGTTCTGGTGGTGGGTATGGAGAGCGGGTTTGCCTCTGTCGGCCCCTTTAACCGGGCATTTAAGCAGTTTACCGGCCTTACCCCGAACCAGTACCGACTACAAACAGTCGGCTCGGTTCAGGTATCTGCATCCGCTTCTGGCTGAGGGCCAGAAACATCACCTAGATCTTGGGGTCGAAGGCCTCTTTCGGGTCTTTTTTCTGATCGTCGGTTTCCAGCCCCTCAAAATCATCCAGATCAATACTCGGCAAAGAGTCGGCGCACACATCGCCGCCCATCTTATTGATGGCTTTGCACATATCTTCTACCTTCGTGTCGATCAGGTGTACGTGATCCAGCATACGGCCAATGGCGTTTGCCACCGGGTCCGGATTATCCGGTGATACTGCATAGGCGTCGAAACCATATTTTCGGGCAATCTTGTCTCTGTCATTGGCTTTTTCTAAATCTTTCGCCTGAGCAACGATACGACCGGGAATGCCCACCACTGTCGCATCATCGGGAACGTCTTTAACCACCACAGAATTTGACCCCACTTTGGCGCCTTTTCCTATAGTGATGGGCCCAAGCACCTTGGCCCCGGCTCCGACCACCACATTATTCATCAGCGTGGGATGTCTCTTACCGGCATTCCAACTGGTGCCTCCCAGGGTTACGCCATGATAAAGGGTGACGTCATCTCCGATCTCAGCGGTTTCCCCGATGACAATGCCCATGCCGTGGTCGATGAAAAAACGGCGACCAAGCGTCGCTCCCGGATGAATTTCAATACCTGTGATCCAGCGCGCGAAGTTTGACACCACTCTGGCCAGCCATTTCCAGTTCGCCCGCCATAACTTATGGCTGAGCCGGTGTATCCAGATTGCATGTAACCCCGGATAGGCAGTTAAAACCTCAAACGTGGTACGGGCCGCCGGGTCGCGGTGAAAAACACTCTGAATATCTTCTTTAATGCGCTCAAACATGGTCTTTTAGGGCTCTAGTCCTGGCTGTCGATACGCTTGTCCACCGAGGCCAGGATGCCTCGCAGGATATTGAGTTCCTGCGCTTCTGGTCTGGCCCGGTTAAACAAACGACGTAGTTTCGTCATTACCATACCCGGATGCCTGGCAACAATAAAATTCGTTTTACTTAGGGTTTGTTCCAAATGACTATAAAAACCTTCCAGTTCCTGCGTCAAAGGATACTCAGGCTGCGCGGTTGGTTCAGATTCAGCATGCTGCTGACCCGCCAGATGTGCCATACGAACCTCATAGCACAAGGTCTGCACCGCCGCGGCGAGATTCAGAGAACTGTAATCCGGATTGGCCGGAATACACACATGAAAATGACATTGCTGCAGCTCTTCGTTACTCAGACCATTGTTTTCGCGGCCAAATACTAACGCAACCGGATGCTCTGTTGCTTCGGCAACCAGCTTCAAACCACACTCCCGCGCATCCAGCATTGGCCAGGACAAGGTTCTGGAGCGGGCGCTGGTGCCCACCACCAGTCCACAATCTGCTACCGCCTGCTCCAGATTCGGTACCGTTTTACAATTGGCCAGAATATCTCCGGCACCGGCTGCCAGGGCGCTTGCCTGACCATCAGGTGCTTTAACCGGGTCGACTAAATACAGCTCGGACAGCCCCATGGTTTTCATTGCCCGGGCCGCCGAGCCGATATTGCCCGTATGAGAGGTATTTACCAGTACTACGCGAATATTATGCATTGCCAGTGATACGTTCAGTAACCAAAAAGTGGCGCCGATAATAACATAGTCTTAGGCACAGCAGGCACTGGCCCATTGCAATATTCTGACGCTCTGCTAGAATGCGCGGCGGTTTCCCGGCTATATGTTTTATCGGCAGCGGGAACAATACAGATGTTCTTTTACAATTGATGGTGACTTGTTATGCATGCAATGCTGAATATTGCCGTGCGCGCTGCGCGCGTGGCTGGAAATATCATCGCTCAGGGTTTTGAACACCGTGACGATCTGATGACCGAATCTAAAAGTGAAAATGATTATGTAACCCGCGTTGATAAAGAAGCGGAGCAAGCCATCATCAATAAAATCCAGCAATCCTACCCCGATCACAGTTTTGTGGGAGAAGAAGGGGGTGTGATTGAAGG
Source organism: Lacimicrobium alkaliphilum (assembly GCF_002591895.1). Taxonomy (GTDB): domain Bacteria; phylum Pseudomonadota; class Gammaproteobacteria; order Enterobacterales; family Alteromonadaceae; genus Lacimicrobium; species Lacimicrobium alkaliphilum. Next base: position 19,230 of record NZ_NISX01000014.1, on the reverse strand, counting down.
CGATGACGACTTCAAATGGATCATCGACCCGCTGGATGGTACCACCAACTTTGTTCGCGGCGTTCCTCACTTTGCCGTATCTATTGCCTTAATGCATAAGGGCCGTCTCGACCAGGGCGTTGTCTTTGATCCCATCCGCAATGAATTATTCACCGCCAGTCGTGGTGCCAGTGCCCAGCTCAATGGCTACCGTATCCGTTGTTCCAATGCCAAAGAACTCAGAGGCAGTCTGCTGGCCACAGCCTTTCCGTTTAAAAATAAAGAACAGGAACTGGCTGAATCTCTGCAATTGTTCAGTAAAGTCTATCCTCAGTGTGGTGATATCCGCCGCAGCGGCTCAGCCGCACTGGATATGGCATATGTCGCCGCAGGACGACTCGATGGATATTGGGAGAAAGGCTTAAAGCCCTGGGATATGGCTGCCGGCGCGCTGTTGATTCAGGAAGCTGGCGGACTGGTAACAGACTTTAAAGGCGGCCATGAGCCAATGAAAACCGGCAGCCTCGTATGTGGCAGCACCAAACTGGTACCTGCGCTGTTAAAAACCTTTAAGCAATAAATCAAAGACAAAAATAACCACAGAGTCACGGAGGGCACAGAGATGATAAGACTGTTTTACACCTCTGTGTTCTCTGCGCCACAGTGGTGAAATCGCTTTTTATTCGTGCTTTTACTCCGGACTCACAACCTTTAGCCTCAAATCCAACGAGGCGCGTCCGCTGCGCTCCTTGCAGGCTACACCCCGCTGTAAGCAATAGACTTTGAGATCAATTTCGCGCAGAGTGCCAGGCCGCAGAGGAAATAAAAAGGCGATGTCCGCTGGTGCTGACATCGCCTTTTTCATAACATGCGGTAAATTAACCCCACCAATTTTCACCTTACAATCTCTGTGCCCTCCTTGGCCCTGTGGTGAAATTTCCCTTCCCTGTGGCCCGTGAGCCTTATATCAGACCAGTGGGTCCTGATCGGCTCCCTCTTTCTCCACTTCCGGAGGCATCAGATCTTCTTTACTGATCCCCATAGCCAGCGAGATTGAACTGGCAACGTAGATAGACGAGTATGTACCGATAATCACGCCCATCAGCAATGCCGTAGCAAACCCATGGATCAACGCACCGCCTTTAAAGAACAACGCAAGCAATACCAGAATAGTGGTTAATGATGTGATCACCGTACGGTTAAAGGTTTGCGTCAGCGACCAGTTGATCACTTCTTCAGGCCCACCTTTGCGAAGTTTACGAAAATTCTCACGGATCCTGTCCATTACCACGATAGTATCGTTGAGTGAGTAACCTATTACTGCCAGCAAGGCGGCCAGTACAGTCAGGTCAAACTCCAGTTGCAGGATAGAGAACAGCCCCAGAGTGAGAATCACGTCATGGGCCAGTGCCGCAACGGCACCAACACCAAAACGCCACTCGAAGCGCATGGCCACGTACATCAGAATACAGAGCAGCGCCACCAGCATCGCCAGCCCGCCCTGTTCAGTCAGTTCCTGACCCACCTGAGGCCCGACAAACTCGATCCGACGCATCTCCACTTGCTGGCCATCGGAGCGCAGGGCCACCATGACCTGGTCACCCATAGTAGCGGCTTTTACACCCTTACGGGGTGCAAGGCGAATGAGTACATCCGAGCTGCTGCCAAACGTCTGTACTACCGCATCGCCGAAGTCGGCCTGTTGCAATTGATCGCGAACCTGAGATAAATCAGCCGCACCTTCATACCCCACTTCAATAACCGTACCACCGGTAAAGTCCAGGCCCCAGTTCAGCTGATTAACAGCCAGCGAAGCAATGGACCCAATCACCAACAATGCCGACAAAATCATCGCCGGCATGCGCAGCGACATAAAGGGAATTTCCTGATCAAATTTAAATAATCGCATAGAACAATTCCCCTAGATTGAGAGTTTGTTAAGGCGCTTACCGCCCCAAACTGCATTAACGATAGCGCGGGTACCAACTATTGCTGTAAACATAGAGGTCAGAATACCTATTGCCAATGTAATGGAGAAGCCTTTCACCGGCCCGGTACCTACAGCAAACAGAATAACCGCGGCGATTAATGTGGTGATATTGGCATCAGCAATGGTCGACAATGCGCTGTCATACCCATGGTGAATGGCCTGTTGTGGGCTGCGCCCATCGCGGATTTCTTCGCGTATCCGCTCAAAAATCAGCACATTGGCATCCACCGCCATGCCCACGGTAAGTACGATACCTGCCATACCGGGTAAGGTCAGCGTGGCACCCGGGATCATCGACATCACGCCTACAATCATCACCAGGTTAATCACCAGAGCGGCATTGGCTACCAGACCAAACTTTTTATAGTAGGCCACCATAAACACCAGAATCAGCACCAGGCCCCAGACAATCGCCTGCATCCCCAGGTCGATATTTTCTTGTCCCAGGCTTGGCCCTACAGTGCGTTCTTCAACGATCTGGATGGGAGCTACCAGCGCACCGGCACGCAGCAACAAGGACAAATTCTGAGCTTCGGCCGGCGAGTCAATACCGGTGATACGGAAGCTGTTACCCAGCCGTGCCTGGATGGTCGCCACATTGATCACTTCTTCGTGCTTATCGAAGATAATCTTACCCTGCTGGTCGGTTTTACCACTGGGTTTGTATTCGATAAACACCGTCGCCATTGGCTTACCGATGTTGTCCTTGGTACTGCGCGACATCTTACTGCCGCCTTCAGAGTCCAGATCAATATTCACCTGCGGACGACCATATTCATCAAAGCTGCTATTGGCATCAATAATATGATCTCCGGTCAGCATCACTTGTTTTTGCAGCAATTGGGGCTGGCCGTTGCGGTCCATTAATAACTGTGAACCTGGCGGAACTCTTCCTTCCACGGCATCGCGCACATCATGATCCAAATCCACCAGACGGAATTGCAGGGTGGCGGTGGCGTTAAGAATTTCCTTGGCGCGGGCGGTATCCTGAATACCAGGCAACTGTACAACAATGCGATCGGAACCCTGGCGCTGAATCACCGGCTCGGCAACACCGAGCTGATTAACCCGGTTGCGCATAATCGTGATGTTCTGCTTGAGCGCATATTCCTGTATTTCTTTACGGCGCTGCTCAGACAAGTTTGCGGCCAGCGTCTGTGCACCAATATCCTCGATTTCAAGGTCAGGGTTATTGGTGCTCAAAAAGCGTATAGCCTGGTCCAGGGTTTCCTGATCACGGAACTGAACTTCCACTTTATCACCCTGTTGCTCCACACGACGATAGCGCAAGCGCTCTTCACGCAGGCTGTTACGAAAATCATCTACCATCTGTTCCTGAGCGCGGACAATAGCGGCATTCATATCCACTTCCATCAGAAAGTGCACACCACCACGTAAGTCCAGACCCAGCTTCATAGGTGTTCCACCAATATTCTGCAACCATTCTGGTGCTGCAGGCGCCAGGTTCAGCGCGACCACATAATCACTGCCCAGCAGTGCGGCCAGCGAGTCTCTGGCACTGAGCTGATCATCGCCATCTGCAACCCGGATCAACAGCTGGTCATCCTCCATCTGGACTGACTTCACACCAATCTTAGTGTCATCCAGATGGTTGCTGACTCTGTCCATCAGGTCTAAATCCACCACTGCATTACGCCCGGCAGAAATTTGCACTGCGTGGTCCTCACCATAGAGGTTGGGAGACGCGTATAACGCACAGACGGCAATCACCAGGATCACCATCATGTACTTCCATAAGGGATATTTGTTTAACACTGACTTATCCTTTTGATCAAAACACCGGAAACGCCTGGGCATTCCGGGACAGCTTCTGCACGGCGGGTAAAAGATCGGCCAGGAATTCTGTTCCCGACAACCCGGTCATACCGTACATTCTGTGCATCGCCACTTTTTTTTCGCGTCCATGCGAGCGCGGCATACTGTACATCCTGTACATAAAGAAGGCGGCCATGCCGCCTTCTCTCGCTTTACTGCTTCAGATACTTTTTATGGTGCCTTTGGGCAATACTGCTGCCACAGAAGACTTCTGCACCACGACGTTGGTGCTGTCATTCAGCGCCAGTTCGATAAAATCTTTCTCGTCACTGACTTTTGCGATTTTTCCAACCATACCGCCCTGCGTCAGCACTTCATCTCCCTTGCTCAGCGAAGCAATCAGATTTTTGTGCTCTTTTGCCCGCTTCGCCTGCGGACGATACAGCATGAAATAAAAAATCAGACCAAAAATCCCCAGCATGATCAGCATTTCAAAGCCGCCGCCCTGGCTGCCTGCAGGTGCCGCCTGTGCATAGGCGTTAGAAATAAAAAAGCTCATAATATTCCCCTGGTTTTGTTGTTTTCATTTTATCACCGTCCCAATGGCCGGTGGTATTTTGTCTGACCTGCCGGTTAGTGGCAGAAAGTTTACGCACTCGTGTCACTCAGCGCAGGCACATCCATGTCTTTAGCGGCATAAAAGTCAGCCACAAAATCGTCCAGCGTATTGCTGGTGATAGCACTGCGCAGCCCCTCCATCACCCGCTGATAATACCGCAGGTTATGAATGGTATTGAGCCTGGCGCCAAGAATCTCATTGCACTTGTCCAAGTGGTGTAGATATGACCGTGAATAATTTTTACAAGTGTAACAGTCACATTTTTCGTCAAGCGATGCCGTATCGGTCTTATGTCTGGCGTTACGAATTTTGACCACCCCCTCGGTCACAAACAGATGACCGTTTCTCGCATTACGGGTCGGCATCACACAATCAAACATATCAATACCGCGCCGCACGGCTTCAACAATATCCTCTGGCTTCCCTACTCCCATCAGGTAACGGGGCTTGTCCGCCGGTATACGATGGGCCGTGTGATCCAGAATACGAATCATGTCTTCTTTGGGTTCTCCCACCGACAAACCGCCGATGGCATAACCGTCGAAACCAATCTTCTCAAGGCCTTCCAGCGACAACTGACGTAACGCTTCGTACATACCGCCCTGCACTATACCAAAGAGTGCAGAGGGGTTATCGCCATGGGCAGATTTACTGCGTGCCGCCCAGCGCAATGATAATTCCATTGAAGTACGGGCTTCTTCGTATGTTGCCGGGTACGGTGTACATTCATCGAAAATCATCACAACATCAGCGCCTAAATCACGCTGTACCTGCATAGATGTTTCGGGGGTCAGCATGATTTTCTCACCGTTAATGGGTGAGCGGAAGGTAACGCCCTCTTCGCTGATTTTGCGCAGATCTCCGAGGCTGAATACCTGGAAGCCACCTGAATCGGTCAGAATCGGCTTGTCCCAATGCATAAAGTCATGCAGGTCACCGTGCATCTTCATGATTTCAGTTCCGGGGCGCAGCATCAGATGAAAGGTATTACCCAGGCAAATCTCTGCCCCGGTATTATCCAGTTCTTCCGGCGTCATCCCCTTAACCGTGCCGTACGTGCCTACTGGCATAAACGCCGGGGTCTCCACTGTACCCCGCTCAAACTCAAGGCGCCCGCGACGGGCTTTGCCGTCAGTGGCCAATAAATTAAATTTCATGTAATTCCTTATCAGCACATCGAAAAAACAGTCCAAGGCTGAAGCTGAGTTCCTGCCTTATGGGCGCGGAAAAAAATGACGCATGATTATAAAGGATTCCCCCTCTACAAAGACACCCTTTATTATCCTGCACAACGTAAACCTTCAGATTTAACCTGTCTTCGCTTTCTCAATAAACATGGCGTCGCCATAGCTGAAAAAGCGATATCTGTGTTCAATGGCCTGATGATAGGCATGCATGATGTTTTCTTTGCCGGCAAAGGCACTGACCAACATGATCAGTGTTGATTCAGGCAGATGGAAATTGGTAATCATGGCATCCACTACGGCAAACTCATAGCCCGGGTAAATAAAGATATTGGTATCACTGAAGAACGGCTGCAGCGCCTTTTGTTCCTTCAGTGCGGCCTGCGCAGCCGATTCCAGCGATCTGACCGATGTCGTACCCACTGCCACCACCCGCTTACCGGCAGCTTTGGTACTAAGCACCGCATCCACAACCTGCTGTGACACTTCGGCATACTCTGAGTGCATCTGATGCTCTGCAATGTTTTCCACCCGCACCGGCTGAAAAGTGCCCGCGCCCACATGCAATGTCACAAATGCAGTATTGATACCTTTTTGCTTCAGTCTGTGCAGAATTTCCTGATCGAAATGCAATCCCGCAGTGGGAGCGGCGACTGCACCGGGTTTATCGTTATAAACGGTCTGGTAGCGTTCTTTATCTGTCTGCTCATCGGGTCTGTCAATATAAGGGGGTAAAGGCATATGACCATATTGTTCGAGCAATTCCAGTACCGGCTGATGATGATGAAACCGCAACTCGAACAGCGCGTCGTGACGTTTAACCATCTCAGCGTCCAGTTGTCCTTCCAATAATAACCGACTGCCGGGTTTTGGCGCTTTGCTTGCGCGCACGTGAGCCAGTACTCTGTGAGAGTCCAGTATGCGCTCGACCAATACCTCAACCTGACCACCGCTTCGTTTTTTGCCGAGCAGGCGCGCGGGAATCACTCTGGTGTCATTAAATACCAGTAAATCACCTGGTTCGAGCAAATCGATAACGTCGGTAAACTGCAAATGACGCACTGCACCATCCTGGCCCTTTAAATGCAGCAAGCGACTGGAGCTGCGCTGATGTGCAGGATAGCGGGCGATCAGCTCATCCGGTAAATCAAAGTGAAAATCGGATACTTTCATTGGGGACACCCTATCAGCCTGTTGTTGCAGTGAAATCAAACGGGCCGCTATTCTAATCTGTGGCTCCCGCATGAGCAATTGTGTGATGGGATGATGACTGAAGTCGTTGTCATAAAACTATCATAACCTCTTCGCCGGATTATATTAGAATGCCGGCGACTGGGATGCAGAACCGTCTTTCCCGCTGTATTTTTACGAGGTTTTTTATGTTGCCCGAACGCTTTCAAAGACTCCGTCCCAAAATTCTCGGCCTGCTCGGTGCGGGTATTCTCTCGGTAGGTTTGATTGCCGCCATTGGGATCTGGTTACTGGCGTCGCAGATCGCACACTATGAAAAGCTGATACAACAGGAAGTGTCTGCCGCAAGCCTGGCCGATCATATCAATCTTAATTTCAAACGCCAGGTCCAGGAATGGAAAAACGTGCTGCTTCGCGGCCATGACGCTCAGCGCCAGAAAAAATACTGGAGCAGCTTTATGGCATTGCACCAGCGGATTCAGAATGACAGTGACAAATTCCTGCGCCTGCAGATAGCTGGCGATCTCAGGCAACAAATGTCTGACTTTAGATCCACCCATCAGCGCATTCTGGCTGACTATCAACAAGGTTATCAGGCCTTCGTTAACAGTGGTTTTGATCATAAGGCCGGAGACAAAGCGGTGGCCGGTATCGACAGAGCCCCCACTAAACAACTGGAAGAATTAAGCGGGCAGTTGCACAGCATCATATTGCAGCAAAGCGAGCACAACGCACAGCAGGCACAAAGCGCAATCAGCCTGAGCATACTGGCCATAGTCCTCGCCATTGTGATCAGTATTACCGTCAGCGCCCTGTTTATGAATACCAAAGTTGTGCGCCCGCTCACTACTTTGATCGATCATTTACGTAATGTCAGCAAAGGCCAGTTTCAACAACAGGTCATTATTCATAGTAAAGATGAAATCGGGCGTATGTCTCGCGGTATTGAAAGTCTCAGACAGAGTCTGTTAGATATCTGCAGTGGTCTGGACACAACACAGAAAGACCTGGATCACGTATGCACCAGTCTGGTGGACAGTGCCGGAGCCATCAGCAGTGGTGTTACCGAACAAAATCGTGGCACCGACGTTATGCACAGCTCAGTTCAGCAGATGAGTGACAATGCTAATGAAGTCAGCCACTACGCCAGTGATGCCAGCAGCGCTGCCAATGACGCAAAAGACGCGGCAGGCAACAGCATAGAAGTGATGAAACAGAGCATCAGCACCATCGGTCAGACGTCAGAGCAAATTCAGGCCACTGCCGCAGTAATTGGTGCCCTGGATGAAGACGCACGCAAAATCGGCACCGTACTGGATGTGATCAAAGGCATCGCTGAGCAAACGAACCTGCTTGCCCTGAATGCCGCAATAGAAGCAGCCCGAGCCGGTGAGCAGGGCCGGGGCTTCGCTGTGGTGGCTGACGAAGTCAGAACACTGGCCGCCCGCACCCAGAAATCCACGGAAGAAATTCAGCAAATGATCCAAAACGTACAGCTCGGTGCCAGTAATGCCGTTCGCGCGATTGAGCAAGGCCAGCTGCAGACCAGTGAAAGTGTCAGCAAAGTGCATGCCGCCGACGAGCACTTGCAGAAAATCAACGGTGCGATCGAGCAAATCGCTGACCTCAATCGAAGCATCGCCGATTCTGCCAGACAACAAAGTGGCGTCAGTGAGCAGATTATGGCTAACCTGACAGAGTTGTCAGAGATTGCCCGTGTAAACGGCGAACATGCCAACTCCTGTGAACAGGACAACCGTACGCTGCTGGAGGTAAAAGACCGGATGGCGAGCATTATCGCCCGGCTAATGCACAAATGAATTTCACCACAGAGTCACAGAGGACACAGAGAGGTTAAGGAACTAAACCGGTTAGTACCTCTGTGTTCTCTGTGACTCTGTGGTGAATATGGCTTTTATAGCAAAGCGGCTCTAGTCGGGCAGTGTTACCCCCATCTCTTTAAAGATATCCAGGATTTCCTCCCTCTCAATGGGCCGGGCATTGAGCACAAACATAATTTGTAACAATAGATCGGCACCCAGAATACCCTTATTGACTTTATTTCTCAGGTTGTCTGCGCTTTGATTAATACCGATTTGTGTAAGGCGCTCGCTAAGATCCTGATATTTTGCGCCGCGCCGGGACATCTGCGCTTTAATCAGGCGCTGTACCAATTGGCGCCAGTTTGCGTTGGGTCCTTGCATGACTCTCTCCAAACAATCTATTTGTGACTTATAATTTACACTAAGACCTTATTTTATTCAAAAATAAATAAAATAATATTTGACGGAGAAGAAGTTGTCTGTCTATGATAACTTCCATTATGAAACGCTGTGTGCCTGTTAAAGGAGTAAAACATGACCTGGGAGCTTGCTCAGTTAGAAGCATTATTCAGTGACAATAAAGACTTAGTGGTAACCCGCCAGCAGGATTGTCTGTTAATTGCTAACGAAGACGGTATCGATGCCTGGCTGGCAATCAGCGGCGAGCAGATTATTGTCGAAACCCTGTTATTTTCGGTTGCCGAAGTTAAAGACAAGGCTGCCCTGAACGAAGAAATACTGAAAACACATATGTTGTTTCCACTCACTACTGTGGGAATTTCTGTAGTAGCGGATGAAGAATATTACACCGCTTTTGGATCACTGAGTTCTCAGTCCAAAGGTGAGAGCATTGTGATTGAAGTAGAAACCCTGTTCCAGAATGTGGCGTCTTTCCTGGATGCCTATCAGGATCATTTGAAGTAAACGAGGAGGCGTTATGTCTGTTTGGAGAAAATTAATCACTGCTGTTAAAGGCGGTGTTACCGAGGCGGCAGAGTCTGTTGCCGATAGTCAGGCCATTCGTATTCTGGAGCAGGAAATCCGCGACGCCAAAGAAGAGCTGCGCAAATCGGATCATGCCCGCACCCAGATTCTGGCCAAGTGTAAACTGGCGCAGCAAAAGGTGGACAGTCTGGCCGGCTCAATCGGCGAGTATGAAAACCATGCCCGTCAGGCGGCTGACAAAGACCGGCAGCTGGCACTGGATTGTGCCCAAAAAGTCTCAGAACTGCGTTCAGAGCAGGATGCCGAGCAACAGATGTTAGATCAGTTTAAACAATCAGAGAAAAAACTGGCTGCCAATATTTCTCAGGCTAAAGCAAATCTGCGCAGACTGGAACAGCAAGTGGATATGGTCAAGGCCACCGAATCAGTGCAAAAGGCCCAGGTTGCGGTGTCTTCTCGTCACCTCGGTGCCAACAGCAAGATGAAAACGGCTACCGAGTCTCTGGATCGCATTCAACAGCGCCAGACAACCCGCAGTGCAGAGCTTGAAGCGGCCGAGGAACTGGCCAGCAACGAAGATAATGATGATCTGAGCTCCAGACTGGCGGCAGCCGGTATCCAGGGTGGTAAGTCTTCCGCCGATGATGAGCTCAGCCGTATTCTGGGTAAATAACGGAGCCCGGCGTTGATATTTTTCAAACTGCGCAAACTGCTCAGTCGTTATCTGCAAGACATGCGCTGGTACGTTATCGTATCAGCGTTTTTCGTTTATGCGCTGCTGAGCTGGCTGTTGTTGGTATGGGCCGGGGAAACCGCACTGTATCAATGGCCTGATTATCTTTATTGGTTGGTGGTGACCAGCTCAACGGTAGGTTACGGAGACCTCTCGCCCACAACTGAGGCCGGTAAATATGCGGTATCACTGGTGATTATTCCGGTGGGATTAAGCTTATTTGCGCTGATTCTGGGTAGAGCTGCAGCCTGGGTATCCAGCCAATGGTTTAAAGGAGCAAAAGGGATGAAAGATTTGCATTTGGATAATCATATCCTCGTTATCGGCTGGAATGGTCAGCGTACCATTCAGTTACTCAATTTGTTGCTGCGGGAAAAAGAACACGCCCCGAATACTCCCGACATTGCACTGTGTGTGAGGGCTGATGTGGAGAATCCGATGCCCGACAAAGTCGAATTTGTCAGGGTCGAATCCTTTAATCAGGATCTGGATATGGACAGGGCCTGCATTGGCGACGCCAGTGTGATCATTATCGATAATGATTTTGATGATATGACCATGACCGCCGCGCTTTACGCCAGTAAGCGCAACCCCGGGAGCCATATCATCGCCTACTTTAAAGATGAAAGCCTGGTTGGGTTATTACGCCAGCACTGCCCGAATGTGGAATGTACGCCCAGCGTGGCAGTAGAAATGCTGGCCAAATCAGCTTTTGATCCGGGTTCCAGCGCCCTGCACCATGACCTTCTCAGTGTGCAGGAAGGGCAGGCCCAGTATTCTGTGGCAATACCAGAGCTTAGTAAGCCTCTCACTGTGGGTCAGCTGTTTAGCGGGCTGAAAAAACATTACGATGCGACCCTTATTGCCTTGTCTGATGAAAGCAAAAAGATCATGCTTAATCCCACCGCAAATCAGCAAATCAAGGCCGGAAGTAAGATCTACTATATTGCTGAGAATCGCATCACCAGAGTTGACTGGGAGGCCATGTATGCTGAGTAAGTGGTTTGGAAAAAAACAAGAATCTACCGCACCCAAAGCTCCCGAAGTCATGGGGCTGTACCTGGGCGGTTCATTTCAGCTCGATGAGCTGAAGTTACGTTTATTGCAACCACAATTGCTGATCGATGGTGCCGCCAGTACCCATCTAATTCAGGCAGTGGGAGAAGTCGAGCTCGACAGTGGTGGCAAGTTACTGCGTTTTTATACCGATGATGATGCGTTCTTGCAGGTAGTACTGGATGGCGGTGACACAGAGCAGCATATTACCGATGTCAAACTCTGGTATTTTTATGACACTAAAACCGTAGGCTCTGACAGCCAGTGGCAGGCTTTGATCGACAGTGGTATTTCTCAACCGGAATATGAACTGGAACAGGTTACCTTTACCCGGGTCTGGGATGCCGTCGGTGATGCGTCTCCGCCAGTGGCCATGACAGAAAAAACCTATGAACAGGACGGTGATATCAGTGAAACCGACCAGTTCGTGATGTTGTACGAGCGACCGCTTGAGAACGACGATGCCGAGTTTGTGATGGTAAGCGGGGAAGAAAAAATTATCGATGACAGGGCAGATCGCTGCCTGGTGATAAGCACGGGGCTGAATCTGCAACCCGCAGATATTAAAATCAACGGATAATTGATTTGAACATTATCTTAGGAAATTTCAACACAGAGTCGCAGAGAACGCCGAGGAAGCAATACTATGTACGGTCCAATTTATTGGACTTGTGCAGCTAAGCTGGAGTTGTCAGGTGAATCCGATCTCGCAGAGACGCAAAGGCGCGGAGAAATACATAATTGGCGCTAAGGCGAAGGGAATGTAAAAGTAAGAAAGATTTATTTCTCAGCGGCCTGGCAGAATCCCCGTATTCCGTTGCACTCCATACGGGCTACGGGAACAGATTAGCGGATAGCTCTTGCACCTCAGCGCCTTAGTGTCTCTGCAAGATCAAAAATAAAGAGTTGGGTGAGTCAGTTATCAGTAAGAGGTCCTGATTTTCATCAGGATGACGTTTTCCGCTGAACCGAATAAGCTAAAAATTGCTTACGCGGTCTGTAGGTCGGGCTTTAGCCCGACAATCAGCGATACATGTGAGATCTGTCGGAATTAATTCCGACCTACGCAAAAACGATTGCGCCTTTACCCTCAGCCGGTTTCGCGTATGCTGGGGAAATAAACAATCTGAATTATCTTAACAATAAAACGAGGAACACCTTATGGACGCTGTGATGTTATCGCTTTCCGGGCTGGGCAATTTCGCCCTGTATTTTATCGTTTCCATTATTCTGCTGTTTGTATTCAAAGTGCTTTATGCTTTGGTCACGCCCCATGATGAATGGAAGCTGGTCAAAGAAGATAAAAGCATCGCCGCTGCAGTGGGCTTTGGTGGCTCAGTTGTTGGCTTCAGTATTGCCCTTGCGGGTGCTGCCAGCAATGCCGTGTCACTGGTCGACTTTGCCATCTGGGGGCTGGTCGCACTGATTGCCCAACTGCTGGCTTTTGCCCTGCTGCGTTTTACTTTTATGCCCAAAATTGTCGAACGCATCAACAGTGACGAAATCTCCGCCGGTGTAATGCTGGCCGCCATGTCTATTGCCATCGGCCTGCTCAACGCCGCCTGCATGACATATTGATAGGAGGAGACCATGCAAGATAAATTGCCAGATTATCAGCAACAACAGTCACAGGAACCCCGCCAGAAGCGCTCTTCAGGCATCAACCTGAACCGTATGCGTAAAGGGTTTGCGGTAAAGCCTCTGGCCCTGGGTGTAGCCACCGTTCTGCTCAGCGCCTGCGGCAACAAGCAGGAAGCCAAGGTTTACACATCGCCTGATGATTGCATCAGCGACAACCCGGATTATGCCGAACAGTGTCGCACCGCCTATAAACAGGCGGTAGAAGAAGCCGCACGCACCGCGCCTAAATACAACAATGCGCAGGATTGCGAATACGATTTCGGCCAGCAACAATGCCGCCAGGTGCAGACCTCCAGCGGGTCATTCTTTATGCCTTTCATGGCCGGCTATATGCTGAGTAACCTGATGTCACCCAGAGGCTATTATTCACAGCCGCTGTTTACCTCCTATTCGCGCCACTCTTCTTATCGCAATCGCTGGATCACCTCTGATGGTTATGATTACGGCAACCTGCGCAACCGGAATCTGCGCGTCGGTCAGGATGCCTTTAAGAAAAAGCCTGCCGTGACCCGCACCATTAAACGGGGCGGCTTCGGCTCTACGGTCAGGGCCAAATCCAGTTGGGGCAGCAGCTCCAGAAGCTGGGGCGGATAGCGTATTCACCACAGAGCCACAGAGAGCACAGAGTCTGAATAGTGGAGAAAATGCATATTATATCTATGCGTTTCACGGCGGCTCTGTACTAAGTTATTAACCGTTAATCGATTCTCTGTGTTCTCCGTGCCTCTGTGGTTAAAAATAAATTAAGAAGGCAATGCTGAGACTACCTATTACCCCCCGAGCAAACTGGAAGCAGAAAGCGGCCGAGTTTGGCTTTCATTTTCACACCCTGTATGGCGAACCCTACTGGGATGAAAGTGCGTATTACCAGTTTTCCTTAAAGCAAATCGAAGAAGATCTCGAAGCCCCTACCGAAGAGTTGCATCAGATGTGCCTGGAGGTAGTGGATAAGGTGGTCAGAGACGAACAATGGTTGCGGGCCTTCTGCATACCCGAAACGTTCTGGCAACAGGTGTCTGATTCCTGGCACCATCGCGATCCGAGCCTGTACTCACGGCTGGATCTGGCGTATCAGGGGAAGGGCCCGGCCAAGTTATATGAAAATAACGCCGATACTCCCACCAGCCTATATGAATCTGGATTCTGGCAGTGGTTGTGGCTTGAAGAACAGGTGAATCGCGGGCTAATCAGCAAAGGCGCTGACCAGTTCAATTCATTGCAGGAAAAGTTGGTTCACCGCCTTAGTGAGATTGCTCATCACTATCAAATTAATCAGATGCACTTCGCCTGCTGCAAAGACACCGAAGAAGACCGCGGCACAGTACAATATCTGCAGGACTGTGCACGGGAGGCAGGCTTAACAGATGACTTCGTGTATATCGAAGATATTGGTCTGGGTGAGTCAGGGCATTTTACCGATCTGAAAGACCGGGTAATAAACAGTTTGTTTAAACTTTACCCCTGGGAATTTATGCAACAGGAGGCGTTTGGCGAGCATATTAAAAGCGCCGAAGTAAACTGGCTGGAGCCTTTGTGGAAGTCGGTGCTCTCAAACAAAGCCCTGTTACCTATGCTGTGGAAGCTGTTTCCCAATCATCCGAATCTTCTGCCCTCCTGGTTTGAACAGGACCTGCCCGCAAGTTATCAGCATAAATTGATTAAAAAACCCATCTTCTCCCGCGAAGGGGCTAATATCAGTCTGGTGGAAGACGGCCAGACGCTGTTAGAAAGTGACGGGCCTTATGGTGAAGAAGGCTTTGTTTATCAGGCATGGTATCCCCTGCCCCGCTTTGGTGATAATCATACTTTGATTGGCTCCTGGCTGGTAAATGACAAGGCTGCCGGAATCTCTGTCCGCGAAGACAGCGGTCCCATTACCCAGGATATGTCGCGCTATCTGCCCCATGTGATTTTGTGAAGAGAGTAATGAGTGAAGTGTGAGGAGAGAGGGGTGAGGAATTCATAAATGCTTAAAAATCAGTTAAAGATAACACTCTGGTTGCTGGGGCTGTTCCTGGTAGTGGAGATTATCAATCTGTTCACTGGCCGCAGCCTTAATCAGTTCGGTTTGCTGCCGCGGGAAGTTGAGGCGCTGCCAGGTATTCTGTTGGCACCATTTTTACATGGCAACCTGGCCCATTTTTTATCCAATATCATCCCACTGGGCATCTTCAGCTTACTGATGCTGGAATATGGCCTGCGCCGCGCGTTGTTCGTTAATCTATGGATCATCCTTGTATCCGGTATATTGGTCTGGCTGCTCGGGCGCTATGCCCTGCATATCGGAGCCAGTGGCTTAATCTACGGTCAGTTTGGCTTTTTAGTACTGGCGGGCTTTTATCACCGCCAGTTCCTGAAGATCCTTATCTCTGTGGGTGTCGGCTTGGTTTATGGCTCGATGATTTTTGGCGTATTACCCGGGCGGTCTTTTATTTCATGGGAATATCATTTATTTGGCTTTGTTGCAGGATTAATAGCAGCCCATTACTTCAATGGCCGCAAAAGCAAAACAACCTAGTACAGTGCGCCCGGGCATGTGATCTCGCAAAGCAAGGAGCTAGGCCGCAGAACGAAGCGGCCCCCGCAGACAGTGGCATATTATTAAGAAGCAACAACCCGCAGGTAAGCAATTGTCGCTTCCAATGGGTATAAAACTGGTCAAACACCTGCTGTTAAGGCTAAAATTCGCCCCCTTAACGGATTCGGTGGTGTATTCCACGATCGGCAAATTCTAATCAGTAAAGAGAGCATTTTATGGGCAGAGCATTTGAAGTTCGCAAGGTTGCGATGGCCAAAACCCAGGCAGCAAAGAGCAAGGTTTACTCAAAGTACGGTAAAGAGATTTATGTGACCGCCAAAAACGGTGGCCCTGATCCGGATACCAACCTCTCTTTGCGTCGTCTGATTGAAAAAGCCAAGAAGGATCAGGTACCCGCCCATGTGGTGGAAAAGGCCATAGATAAAGCCAGTGGTGCAGGTGGTGAAGACTATTCCACCGCCAGATACGAAGGCTATGGCCCCGGCGGCTGTATGGTGATTGTGGATTGCCTGACCGATAACAACAATCGCACCATTACCGAAGTACGCAATTGTTTTACCAAGACCAATGCCAAAATTGGTGCACCCGGTGCGGTCATGCATATGTTTGATCATCAGGCTATTTTTGCCTTCGCCGGTGACGACGATGAGCCCGTGCTCGAGGCTCTTATTATGGCCGATGCCGACGTTACTGATATAGAAGTGGAAGATGGCATGGTCACCGTATTTGCGCCCCATACCGAATTTTATAAAGTCAAAACAGCACTGACCGAGACCTTTGAGGGTATTGAGTTTGACACCGAAGAGATCACCTTTGTGCCTCAGACCACCACCACCATTACCGGCGACGATATTCCGCTGTTTGAAAAGTTTATGGATATGCTGAACGACTGTGATGATGTGCAGGATATCTATCACAACGCACAGGTCGATGAGTAAGGAGTGAGGACTGTGTAGGTCGGAATTTATTCCGACATATGTGCCAGTGGCGTAGCCCGCGATAAAGCGCAGCGGAATCCGGGAGCTCGATACACAATNGTAGGTCGGAATTTATTCCGACATATGTGCCAGTGGCGTAGCCCGCGATAAAGCGCAGCGGAATCCGGGAGCTCGATACACAATTCCCGTAATCCGCTTCGCTCCTTACAGGCTACAGTTCTGTTGAACCCGATATTAACCACAGAGGCACAGAGAACACAGAGATTCGAATGGCTAAATGCTTTGACTCCTTTGGTGTTATTCGTGCCTTTCGTGGCCAAAAGCTTTTCAACCACTAAACTCACGAACATAGAATAATCTCTCGCAGCGGCGCTGAGACGCAGAGGTTTTACGGTGTTCTTCTGTTGCCATCTTCGTGCTCTTCGCGTCCTTCGTGGTTGAAGGCCTTTGGACCACGAAGCGCAAGCTGCTGTTAGCCGGCATGCATAGGCGCAGAGATATTAACGATTTAATGCCCTTCACTTCTCTGTGCCCTCTGTGTCTCTGTGGTGAGATTATCTTTTTCGTACGCTTCGTAAGTGGCGTAGCCCGCGATAAAGCGCAGTTAAAGCCCTCTCTATACGGAGGGCTTTTTTATCAGTGTGATAAACACCTTCACTTTGCGATATATTGGCTGCCTGCATAAATGGCCAGCGCAAAGATCAGGCATGACGCAGATATGCCAGCGTTATTGACTCAACAACAACGACTAATCGGAAAATATATGAAATTAATAGTGCGTAACCTAGATCGAGCCACGACTGAAGATGAACTGAAGCGCATGTTTGAGGAATTTGGCGCCGTTCAATCATGCAATTTGGTCATCGATCAGGCAAGCGGTTTATCGAAGGGGTTTGGTTTCATTGAGATGCCGAAGGCAGGTGAAGCAAAGGCCGCCATCAAAAACCTCAACAATAAGTCTGTCGGCAACAGTAAAATACGCGTTAAAAAGGCCGAAGAGAAAAAAGCATAATAATAAGGTCAAGTCGCTGCTCACCTCACCGGGTAAAGGGAGCATCACTGCGGGAGCCTGGGTCACAGGATGCAGCGAAGGATATTGCACGGTGTCAAAATAGCGCCTGACACCAACCTACCGCAGCGACGAGAGCCGGCAAAGTGCAAAGAACGGAAGTCACTTTTTTCTTTTTTTACGACAATAGCGTTATCGTTCTTTTCACTGTCAATATAGCAACCGTTTATTTGTAGTAAGCAGAGAAATATCCTCTGGGATTCTACTACTAGTTCTTTTTTTCATATATTTCACTCTGATAAAAGCTTCAAGGTTGATAGCCTAGAGAAAAATATGACTCCCCCTCTATTATTTAGGTTGGTATCGTTGTGTTGGTTTGATTCCAAGTTGGTATGGTTAAATACGTCTTAATTCGGAGGTCATTTACGCCGTCATGGTAGAGGCCTTTGAGTCCTCACAGGTGTAGATAATTTAGTCCCCACCCTGGAGTCATATATTACTCCATAAGATCGTTGATACCTTTTATTTTCCAACATAGTATGAGTTATGAATCGTTCAATCAATGAGTGAACCATGACGGCGAAGGTTAAAAAAACGGCAGAGCAAGATATAAAGGCTAATGAAAGAAAGTGGGGCAAGCTACTTATGGATGCTGGTTGGACAGCTTTTCCGAGCATTATCCTAGAGAAGCAGCATGCCTTGGGGCTTACTGCTATGGATGTAAACATCATCCTCTACCTATCAACTCATTGGTGGGAAGCGGAAAGAAAGCCATACCCATCCAAGAAAACCATTGCGCAGGCGTTGGGTGTAACACCTAGAACAATTCAAAAGCGTATTGCCTCTTTAGAGCAAATGGGTTTTGTTAAGCGTGAGTATAGACCTCATGAACTCAAAGGTAATGATACCAATGTATATGACTTTTCGGGTTTGATAGAGGCTACAGAACCGTTTGCTCAAGAAAAACTAGAGGAAAAAGCTGCTGCACAAGAAGCTAAAAAAGCAAGGAAAAGCAGAGTAAAGCCTAAGTTAAAAGGGATCGACGGAGGAAAGAAGCGGTGATTAGAAAGACGAAAGCCAGCTTGATGCTGGCTCTCTTAAATCCGCAATCCGGCGTTTTTATCTAAAGACAGTCAACATCCGGTGCTTTCATACTTAATAAGGAACCGTGGACATGTCCTTTCAGCCCTTGGACGTAAAGATAACAAAAAACACTGTCAATAGCAATAGAGTGTAATTGTAGTAAACGGCAGATAAGAGAATATTATGAATTACAACGAATTAAAGCGAAGTCTATCGCCGTATAAATTAAACAGTTACCAAAGCTACCTTGGTTGTCAAACGGATAAGGAGCTGATTGCGGCGTATATGGTACTTCAAAGTCTTCAAGAAAAATTTTACTTACCTCTTCAATTAGTAGAGGTTACGTTGAGAAACAACATCAATGGCGGTATTCGGGATCTTCTTCATAATAGAGGCGCCACTACGAATCAAATAAACAGATGGTATAACTCTGTTCCTGTCACACAGGACTCTACTAGGCAGGTTGCCAAGGCTAAACAAAAAGCAAGTAGGGAAGTTCGAGGGAGAGGAGCAAATCATAATGATGTTATCGCAAGACTTAGCTTTGGATTCTGGGTTTACTTACTCGATACACCTCATAGGATCACGGGGCCGGCAAATCAGGCTCATCAACTTTGGCCGTTCCTAAACGACAAGGTATTCCCTAATAGGGGTGGGAAAGGTATACCCGCACTATTTAATGACCTGAATACGCTAAATAAAGAGACTGTAAAAATATCTGTGT